>NZ_JCAIOL010000004.1:0-627288 GCF_059587065.1 Neobacillus sp. DZ-9 | reverse complement strand
ATCTTGAAAAGCAATAATATTTCCAGCCATTGGAACATACCGGTAGATGATAAAAAAGAGTAATCCTGGAAGTAACAATAGATAAAGATATCGCTCTTTCCACATCCTTTTTAAAATACTTTTCTTCGGTTCAACGATTAAATCGATATCTTCCTGTAACTTTCCTGCTAATTCTGTGGTTCTCTGTAAATTTTCCACCTTACGACGTCACTTCCTTTCAAAATTATCTATTCAATGGTTCTACTTTTTCATTGTTATTTGCCGCAGGCTTGAAACCATTATGAAATAACCCTTTTATTAGTGACTGTTTTTTTTCGGAAGCATGTTCCTTTTTTCCCTCCATGCTAGTAAACGCCTTCATAGCGATGTACATAGAAATGAGCGAAAATAAACCTATGCTTAAAAAGGGAATGAATCCCGGCACCCAAAGTAACAACAAGTAGACTAGATAGAACCCAATGATCATCAGCATTGTATGAAAAGGGGATGAAATACCTATTAATATTGAAATGCTAAAGTATTTACTAAATTTATTTTCAAAATGAACATATACCGGAAAGATATAGAATAAGAGAATGACAAATAAAATAGTCATCATAAATACAAAGATTACCAAGAACCAATAAGCAATCCCGTGAGTAAAACGGATTAGGGAAAAATTCATGTAAATCATTAAGCCTATGATGGTTAGGATAAAACCTATTATATTTGCCTTCCAAAACTCTTTTCGAAATGTAGCCCAATAAATCTTAACATAGGACTGGTTATCCTCATTTCCCTGCAGCCATTTCCGTATGACTGTAAATAAACCTATTGTGGCGGGCATCATCCCCAAAACAACTCCGCCACAAATGGAAAATACAATCCAGAGCAATTGAAATTGGGCAATTCTCATGATCTTTTCAGCAAAATGATTGATTTTCCCTATCATTCTGTTACTTTCCATCTATCATTCTCCTTTTCTTAAGGATAGAAATTTAAACGATCGTTATGCTTGGATCTGGACTGATTTCTACCACTTTCCCTCCGGAGCGGATGGATTCAGTTGCTGCACAGCCAACCGCAACGCTCATTCTGCCCGCAATCGGTGAGGTTAAAGGCTGTTTGTTGTACAACACGAGATTAACAAAATCATTCGTGATTTTCGGATCGGCACCGCCATGGCTGCCCTGTTCTTTTTTCATGTCATAGGTGATATCGCTAAATTCATTCCAGGAGTTGGATTTTCTTGTCTTAACGTATACCTTTCCATTTACATCATCGTTTTCAATTCTGCCTTTAGTCCCAATAAAAGTATAGTTCCTGGAATAATCTGGTGTGAAATGGCATTGTAAGTAAGATGCCTTTATTCCTCCTTCAAGCTCCATGATCAGCATATTATTATCCTCAACATCGATTTCTTCACGGAAAGTACATTGTGTTAACGTATGTAGACTAGCTTCCGGACAAGTGTCTTTTAATTCACAATCAGGGCAGATTAAGTGATTCGGCTTATCCCCTCCATAATAGTCAAGGCTCCCAAAAGCAGAAACTCTCTTTGTATATTTCCCTGTAATCCAATGGATGACATCGAGATCATGTGAACCTTTTTGCAACAACAGTGAAGTAGTGTTTTTGGCAGTTCCATGCCAATCATGATAGTAGTAATATCCGCCTAGTCCAACAAAATGCCTTACCCAAACGGCTTTAAGGTCACCAATGACACCTGAGTCGATAATCTCTTTCATCGTTTGATACATACTCATATAGCGCATATTGAAACCAACCATTAAATGTTTTCCAGACTTTTCTGCTTGTTCGATAATCCGATCGCAGCCTTCTACTGTAATCGCTAATGGCTTTTCACAATAGACATGTTTTCCTGCTACCAGTGCAGCAATTGCATGCTCCTCATGCAAATAATCTGGAGAGAGGATAGCGACAGCATCCACATCCGTACGGGCTAAAAGTTCTTTGTAATCCGTTGTAATGTAGGCATGTTCATTCACTTTTTCTTGAAATGTCTTCAGTCTTTCCGGTGAAACATCGGCAGCCGCAACAACTACTGATTTTCCCCCAGGATTATGCCAGTACTTCGCGATCCCGCTTCGAAGTCCAGCACCGATGATACCAATTCTTACAGTTTCCATCCTCATTCACTCCTATTAATCTATAAATTCCAATTACGGAAAACGTTTGTATTATATTATCCAAACGTTTTCCGGAAAAACAAAATAAAAAAGACAAGCTTACAAGTTTTTTTAACCTAGCTTTACGTCTTAACATATTCTACCTCTGAATGTAATAATGGTTTACCGAAAATGAATTCCAATAGTCTTTAACCCTTCGTACTGATAATTAGCTAATACAATTCCTAGTGAATCCAATTTAAAGAAAAGATAGACAGTCCCCTTAATAACTCAAAATCTTGCAATTTGTCCTATTGATGGATAACTTTTTTTATCCCACCGTTTCTATATTTTTTTATATATTTATATATCTAAATATATAAGCGTAATTAAGTAAGACCTTCATAGAGCCATAATTTGTGGTTTTCGTATAATGAGAAATGAAGTTGATATAATAAAGGATTACGTAAAATCTATATTGATAAGAAATTTGCAATTGAGAAATGATTGTCGATGAATGTTAGATGGATGTGTTGTCATTATCAATTAGCTCTTCGTTGACTTCTTTATTTATAATGCCTTTGCTACCTACTGGGATGCATTTTCTGTTTTATTTCTAATATAAGATCCATCCCCTCCTCTCATTCAGTCTTAATCGGGGAAATTTCTTACAGTTATAATGTATAATAAATTGGGTTGATGGGTCAACCCTATAATATAAATATCCTGATAGGGACAGCCTCGGGATTATGCGAATTTACAACGTTAAGGCAGAAAACCTTGTATCAATACGTATTCTTGAATGCTGCAGCGCAGCTTATATTAAAATTTTAAGTTTATAAATGTTTAATGTAAAATCAAAAAACATTATGGTAACCATAACATTATTTTATCGATACTCAGCACGATACTAATATAAAACATATATCAATTGATAGGAAAAGTATACAAATGAAAAAACGCTTTCACAATAAACATCTTGTTCTGTTTTTTAGATATATTGCTTTCCGTTGTAATATTACACTAAAAAACTTATAATTTGGTTAATTATCTTCTCTATGAGGGAGTGAGTCATTTGTCAAATGAGATCTATGAGGTTCCGCAATCGGGGCGAGGCCATCTTCCAGTAAAACTTCTCTATGTAACCAAATCAAAATATGATAAAGATTGGCACAGCACCAACCATACCCATCACTTTACAGAAATATTGTATATTACGAAGGGCAAAGGGACTTTCGTTTTTTCCAAACAAGATATCCCAGTCAAAGAGCATGATTTAATTGTTATCAATCCGAATGCCGAGCACACGGAAAAGTCCAGTGCCGATCACCCCCTTGAATATATTGCTCTTGGCATCCAGGGTCTCGCCTTTTCATCTCCAGAGGATCCGGGATTACAGGTCACTTTTTATCATTACAAACAGGAGCAAAACGTCTATCTTTTTTACCTCCAGCAATTGATTGAGGAAGTGGAAAACCAAAAGGAAGATTATGAGTTGATTATCCATAACATAGTAGAAATTTTACTGCTTAAAATGATGAGGAAAAAAGAATTTAGCTTGGAGAAAACATCTACAAAAAAGATAAGTAAAGATGTGGCATTTATCAAAAATTATATTAAGCAGCATTTTCGTGAAGAGATTAATTTAGATACTCTTGCAGAGGTTGGTCATATCAATAAATACTACCTTTCTCACTCCTTCAAGAAAGCATTCGGCGTTTCACCGATTGAATATTTAATTCAAATCCGTATCCGGGAAAGTAAAATTTTGTTAGAAACTACCAATTACCCAATTTCGAGTATATCAGCCATTACCGGCTTTTCTTCTCAGTCTTTCTTTGCACAATCCTTTAAACGTGTAACAGATCTATCACCTTCAAAATACCGGAATGCCAAAAACTCCAAGAAAAACAAAACTAGAAAATCAAAAGCAACAAATGAAAAAGTAAAGCAAATAACGTCACAATAGAGTTCCTTTCTTATCAACCTTCCAAGTATAATTAGGCCAAAGACTAAAGGAGAATAAACTTTGGAAAAGGACCAAGCAATTTTATTATCAAATTATATTGAACAATCAAATTCATCCATCTTCGAAATTAGAAAACTTGATACGGTCTGCGGCACCTTACCGAAGTTCCACCAATGGACGAACGGAAAGAAAACATTAGCGGCTTATGAAGTTAAAAGACCCAGCACGGACACTGGTTATTATTTTGTTTTTATTGATTGGCACCGCAATGATATTTATTATTTGGTGATTTATGCCCATGATAAATCAACGACTGTAGCCGAGCTGCGCCAAGTTCAGGATATAGACGGTTCCCCGCACATTGTTTGGATGTATAAGCCGTTTAAACGTGACGGGAAAAACGATCAACGGAAAGCTTATTTTAAACAAATGTTTGGCTCAACAACGGTACAGGTCAAACTCCCTTCATCTACAAAAGAAGTGGACGGATTTTATGACCAATTATTCCGGTTATGCCAAAACCGTATAAAAGCAGACCGAATCACAGAGGTTTTTGATTTTGAAAAATAAGAAATATGCATAAGCTCGAAAGATAGTATAAAGCACAAAAAAAGTGAGGCTGCATCGGCCTCACTTTTTCTTATAATACTTTACTCAGAAATGACTTGGTCCGGTCTTCTTTCGGATTTTCGAATAATTCCTTTGGAACGTTTTCTTCAACGACAACTCCACCGTCCATAAAAATGACGCGGTCGCCCACTTCTTTGGCAAAGCCCATTTCATGTGTGACAACGACCATCGTCATACCTTCTTTGGCCAATTGCTTCATAACCTCTAATACCTCACCGACCATTTCCGGATCAAGCGCTGAGGTTGGTTCATCAAAAAGCATAATCTTTGGTTCCATCGCAAGCGCCCTGGCAATCGCTACACGCTGCTTTTGTCCACCTGATAAAGAATCCGGATAGGCCTCTGCTTTTTCTTCTAAGCCAACTTTTCTTAAAAGCTCCAAACCTTTAGCCTTCGCTTTTTCTGCCGGCACATTTCTTACCTTCATTGGAGCCAGCATAATATTTTCAATTACCGATTTATGAGGGAACAGGTTAAATTGCTGGAATACCATGCCCACTTCTGTCCGCACTTTGTTGATATCCGTCTTTTTATCGGTCAAATCGATTCCTTCAATATAGACATGGCCGCCCGTAATCGTCTCAAGCATATTTAAGCAGCGCAGAAATGTTGATTTTCCAGAACCTGAAGGTCCAATCACCACCACAACCTCTTGCGGCTTTACAGTAACATTAATATCTTTGAGAACTTCATTGCTTCCAAATGACTTTTTTAATTTTTCTACTTTTATCATTCGGTTGCCAGCCTCCTTTCAAGGCGCGTTAACAGAAAGCTTAAAGAAAGGGTTAATACCAGATAAATAATCGCAGCCGTTACATACGGCTCCCAGACACGAAAATATTGTCCCTGCATTGCTTTCCCCCAATACATTAGCTCTGGGGCGGCAACGATTGATGCCAGCGAAGATTCTTTAATCAACACGACAAATTCATTTCCCAGCGGAGGAATCATCCGTTTAATTGCCTGCGGCAGGATCACATGGCGCATAGCTTGTACATGATTCATCCCGAGTGAGCGGGCTGCCTCCATTTGCCCCCGATCTATCGATTGGATACCGGCGCGGAAAATTTCAGCAATATAGGCTGCGGCATTTAAAGAAAGGGTTACAATAGCTGCCGCGATCGCGTTTGTTTCCCCGAGAAAAAGGGGAACAACTGCAAAGTGTATTAATAAAATTTGTACAAGTAAAGGCGTCCCTCTAAAGCAGGTAACGTACACACTAAACGGTAATGCGAGAAGCTTATTTCTCATCATTTTCCCTAATCCAATAAACAAGCCTAGTATAGTTCCTATTAAAATACTTGCAATTGAAAGTCCTATCGTTAATAACGTTCCTTTAAGAAAAAATGGAGCATATTCAGCTAAAATGTCCCATCTAATATCCATCTAACATCCCCCTGCCTATTCATCATGAAGCCTGTTTCAGCAATGTAACCAAAAATTGCGTAACTGCTATTAATTGAGTTACGCAATTTCCTGTTGTTAACGGTTCTTATTCTTTTGGTAATTTACTTAAATCTGGATCTACTTTAAACCACTTCTTGTAAATTTTTGCATACTCCCCATTTTCCATAAGGGTATTAATCGCTTTATCCAAATCTGCTTTCAGCTTGCTTCCTTTTGGCAGCATTAGTCCGTAAAACTCCTGTGCAAAAGCAGTAGAATCCTCAATTACAACAAAGTTATCTTTTGGATTGTTTAAAACGTATTGTTCAATAACAGTGTTATCGGCAACAACCGCATCCGCACCGCCGCTTTTCATTTCTTGAATGGCTAGATTGTTATTTTCAAATTTTTTGATTTTCTCATTATTTTTACCAAGAAGGCCTTCAACCGCTTCCTGACCAGTCGTTGCATTTTGAACGGCAATTGTTTTATTGTTTTTCAAATCTGCCCCGCTCTTAATATCGCTGTCTTTTGGAACAAGAATCTTGTTGGTAGATAGGAAATATGGTCTTGTAAAATCATATGATTGCTTTCTCTCATCGTTAATGGTAATCGCTGACATACCGATATCAGCTGTTTTCTTGTCTAATTCCACAAATAAAGGATCCCAGCCTACATTCTCAATCTTAATTTTTAATCCAGCTTCTTTGGCAACTGCATTCATAAAATCAACATCAAACCCGACTACTTTTCCTTTATCCAAGTATTCAAATGGCGCATATGCTGCATCTGTTACGACCTTAAGAGTTTTGTCATCACTGCTGCCTCCAGTCGTTTTGCTCGTCCCGCATGCAGAAAGAATAAAAACAAATGCGGCTATTAATACAGTAGAAATAATTTTCATTTTTTTCATCTTTTGACCTCCTAAATATTTTTTTATAAAAACAATTTTACCAAACATTAATAATATTTTGAATAAAAATAAATATAAATTTTTATGGAATTTTATTCATTATTTTAATTTATTACTATATTAATAGGGTGAAGTGAATATTAACATATTATTCTAGAAAAAATATTCTCATTTTTTTCCTTTTTCGTTAGTTCAGACTTGGAGAAATAAGTTTTACGGAGTATATAGGCATTCGCCGTCTCTCTCCGCGAATAACTACATAATTTATAGGGTATCTATACCAAAAGGAGAGTTGCCCGATGAATCCATATGGATATTACCAAGTTCCTCAAGCGCCTCAAACCCAAATTGACTATAACACTTACGGACAATATAACCCGTATACACAAGCATTGCCTTACTCACAGCCAGAGTATTATGATTATGAACCTGATAGACAACCTCAGCAAATAGAGCGCCGCCTTAATCAACTTGAAAGGGAAAATGAGCGCCAAGAGAGGGAAATAAACCAACTTCAACGCCGGCTTCAGCGCGTTAATCAACGGCTTCGTGTCTTGGAAAGAAGATTTAACATTCCATTTACACCTTTTGATGGAGAATTCTAAAAAATACAGAACTGGGCAATTGCCCGGTTCTTTTTTGTGAGAATCTCTTTCAAAACCAATCTATAGTGGAAAAAGGTTGTTAATTTATCTAACAGACCAACTGACAAACCGCAAAAATTCAGCTAAATTTTCAATATAAACCATTGAAAGGGAGATTATTATGTATCAAAAGAATGACATTCAATTAGCTGAAAAAATACTTAAATTAGATCAATTAAGAGATGAGCTATATGAAGAATTAATGAAAACACTCGGCTCTAAAGCACATGAACTTCTACGAACACTTCAAAATTGCTAATAAAGGAGAGGAAAAGGTTGGGAAAACATTTCAGGGATGGAATAGAGAAGCTGCGGAATTATTACATTAAAAAGCTGTTAGAATCAGGTATCCTTCAGTCTTCTGACCCTAAGATTACCTCCCTCACTATAAGTGAACTGGAGGGTATATACAAAAAGACTTTTTCCCCTGACGACAAATAAAAATCAACTCCCTCAAAGTATATTTTTTCAAAATTTAATCATTTTTGTTCCAAATTCCCAGTTCATGTGAGAAAATATAACATAGAATATTTTGAACGTAACAGTTTTATAGAATGCTAATATTGTGTGGTGATAGAAGTTATGGGAAATGACATGTCCTATAAAGATAAAAAGGTTATTACCATAGGGGTCGTCAGGGACCTGACCGGTCTTTCCGAACGTCAAATCCGCTATTACGAGGAAAGAAAATTGATTTTCCCTGAAAGAACACCAGGCGGCAGCCGGAAATACTCTTTTGCCGATGTAGAGCTGTTGGTGGAAATCGCCAACAAAATTGAAGACGGCGTCCAGACACATGAAATAAGAAAGGAAATGCTGCGTACCCAAAAGAAACAAAACCAAGAAGATGTCAGAAGAAAGATGATCCAAGGGCAACTAAACGCCCAGTTTGGATTACGAAGAGGACCAACTTCCTAACAGAAGTTGGTTCTTTTTTGGCAAAAGCTAAAAACCATGTGAGGTATTCTAACAAACTTATAGAAACATCCACTACATTCATGTAAAAATACAACTACACCGAATGTTAAGAAAATTAACATAGCTAAAAGGAGGAACATTAATGGATACACTATTCTTGATGAACAGTATGTGGGTTATGTTGGGAGCTGTCCTTGTCATTTTAATGATTGGAGGGTTCATCCTATTAGAAACCGGTTCAACCCGCATGAAAAATGCCGGGCACATTGCCGGCAAAACGATCCTTACATTTGGAATTGGCTCGATTATATTTTGGGCTGTGGGCTTTGGGTTAATTTTTGGAAGCGGCAATTCCCTGATCGGCTTTTCCGATTTCTTTTACTCAGGCTATGATATCGATAGTTTATCACTCTCAGGTTCTGTTTTCTTTTTATTTCAATTAGCCTTCGCGGGCATATCGCTAACGATAGCATTTGGCGGATTTGCCGAACGCGCTAAATTAGGTGCTTACCTAGTATTTGCTGTTCTTTTCTCTGTAATCGTTTATCCTCCAATCGCCCACTGGATTTGGGGCGGCGGCTGGTTGGCAGAGCATGGTAAACAAGACTTTGCCGGGTCCACCGTAGTCCATTTAACTGGAGCAATGGCAGCCTTAGCCGCAACCATTATCTTAAAACCAAGGATTGGTAAATATAATAAAGATGGATCCGCGAATAATCTAGCTGGACATAACCAAGTGTTTACGGCCTTAAGTGTATTACTTCTCTGGGTTGGTTGGTTTGGATTTAACGCCGGCAGCACTCTATCCGTTGACAAAGGCTTCTTCGGCTTTGTTGCCCTCAATACCAATTTGGCAGCCGCTGCAGGTACTGTCGCAGCCATGATTATTTCGTGGATGGTTTTAGGAAAAGCTGATGTTCCAATGATGTTAAACGGCGCGTTGGCAGGATTAGTTGCTATTACTGCTTCTTGTGCTTTTGTTGATACTTGGGCAGCTGTCGTGATTGGTTTTATCTCAGGAATTCTTGTTTTTTACAGCATCCGCTTTTTTGAAAAAAGAAAAATCGATGATCCGATTGCTGCGTTATCAGTTCATGGAACAGCTGGAGTATGGGGTACATTATCCACCGGCTTCTTTGCAACCAAAGAATTAGCAACCGTTGGTCAGCCCGGATTATTTTACGGCGGCGGCCTGCATCAGTTAGGAGTTCAAGCAATAGGAGTTCTTGCCTGCGGCGCTTTTGCCTTTATCGTATCATTCATTCTTCTATCCATTATGAAAGCATTCATGAACGGACTTCGCGTTTCGGAAGAAGAAGAAATCATTGGGCTTGATATGAGCGAACACGGCAGTTACGGCTACCCTGAATTAATGAAGGCAGAACAGAAACTAAACGCATAAATTTTTCCTTTACCATGCTTCCTGCCCTGTGATTTTTTGGGGCGGGTGTTAACTATTAAAGAAATGCGGTGAAACGGATGGGGGACTCCAGCTACTCAGAGATTAGAAATAATAGGGATTGCCGGATAGGAGAGGTTTCTCACGACCACTTTAGGCTAAATGATTTCCATGATGAAATCATGAGACAAGTTATCGAATTAGCCGTCTGCCGAACAAAAGAAAAGTATGGTCCCCTTCCCTGTTCCTTTTCTTTTTTTGTCATGGGCAGCGCTGGTAGATTTGAACAGTCTATTTGGAGTGACCAAGACAACGGGATCATTTATCAGGAAGTAAGCCCAGAAACACAAGCCTATTTTTTGCAGTTAGGAATGGAGATTACCGCAGGCTTATATCAGGCAGGGTACGAGTACTGTGATGGCGGTGTTATGGCCAACAATCCTATTTGGTGTAAATCCATGTTCGAATGGCAACAGCAACTAACAAATTGGCTTTTAGACTCCTCATGGGAATCTATACGGTATTTACTCATTTTTATCGATGGAAGATCCATATATGGAGAGAATAAATATATCGAAAAACTAAAAACAATCGTCTATCAAACAATCCATAAAGAACAGCTTATCTCTAAGGTTTTAGGCAATACATTATACCTTAAGAAAGGGGTAAACGTACTCGGAAATTTATTAGTCGAAACACACGGTCCGTATGCCGGTTCTCTCAATCTAAAAGAAGTAGCGCTCTTTCCATATGTTAATGCTGTACGACTTCTAGCGATTAAAGCGAATGTGACCGGAACCTCCACCCTTTCGAGACTCGGCCAGATGCAAGAGGCAGGGCTTTCTTCACTTGAAAAGGACTTATATAAAAAGCTGTTTTTAAAATTACTAAACTACCGGCTTTTATATGGAAATCACACTGACTATAAATCTGGACATTATATTCCCATTCAAATCCTCAGTAAAGAGCAAAATAAGGAGTTAAAAACCATTATAAGAAACGGTGCTGGCTTCTTTCGATTAGTAAGAAGATTAATAGAAAAGGATGATTAAAAGTGGGAATGAATGAGATGATCCAATTTTTCCGGCAAATTTCCGGAAAGCTCAATTTGAATATTTATGCAGGAATACAAGGACAATCCACTCCACAGCAGATGGCATTTATTAGAAATCTGCAAAAAGAAATGAGACAAAAAGACACACTAGACTCCCCTCTTAACGAATTAAAAGTAGTTGTGTTTGATATAGAAACAACAGGATTTTATCCTGAAAAAGGAGATTACGTTCTATCCATTGGAGCCATTAAAATGAAGGGGCCGAAAATCGAAACCGCAGAAACCTTTTATTCACTAATAAAATCAGAGCTATCGCTATCTGCTGAAATTGCCGCCTTAACCAATCTGCGTGAAGAAGATTTGCGAAAGGCACCGTCTGCTTCAGAAGTATTAATGCAGTTTTTCGAATTCGTTGACGGCGCTATCCTAGTCGCCCATCACGCCAATCATGAACAGGCTTTTATGAAAAAAATAACCTGGGACTTTTTACGAACCAAATTTAATCAACGCATTATTGATACCTCTTTTTTAATCCGTCTAACTGATCCCTATATGAAATCAATGCCACTTGAAGACGTATGTGGCATTTGCGGAATTCAAATTAAGGATCGGCACCATGCTCTAGGAGATGCCGCTATGACTGCGCAAGTTTGGCGATATTATCTAGAGATAGCTCAAAAGAAAGGATTCTGTAATTTAAGGGAGGTGTATGAATATCTTGCAAAGCTGGAATAGGTGAAAACGATATTTTACAGTAGTGATTTCTGCTCCTGGGGACTAAATGCTGAAAAATGAAATTAATCCGGGTTTCCAACACTTTCAAGTTATTTTCCTCTGATTCTCCACCCCTCCTTTCTACCCAAAAAATACTCACTTAAAAAAATTTTCAAAAAATTTTTTCCTCTCCTTTTCCTTATCATGACAAGAATGAAAACGCTGTCAATTATTTCGATTAATTTGAATTGTCTGATTTTTATATTGACCATGTTTCCGATTGGTTGTATGATTATCGTCAATAAGAAACTGATAGTAAATGATGCCTTTGTTCATCCCCCTACAACAGGGATGGGGCAAGGCTATTCTTTTAAAATGAGGATTTAATCATTTAAAGCGGTTTATCATTAAAGAGGAGTGGTTAAGTTGGGAAGTCAATGGATTTTCCTTGGCGGCCAGTTCGTCAAGAAAGAGGATGCTGTCGTATCAGTATTTGACCATGGCTTTTTATATGGTGATGGAGTATTCGAAGGTATTCGCGTATACAGCGGGAACATCTTCAGGCTCGATGCCCACCTGAAAAGGCTATATGAATCAGCTCAATCCATTATGTTGAAGATTCCATATACACAGGAGGAAATGACGGAGCTAATCGTGGAAACGATTAGAAAAAATCAGCTAGAAAGCGCCTATATTCGTCTCGTTGTTTCACGTGGTAAAGGGAATCTTGGACTGGACCCTTCTTCCTGCTCTAATCCAAACGTCATCATTATCGCTGAGGAATTAACCATGTATCCAAAGGAATTTTATGAGCATGGAATCAAAATTGCCTCTGTTGCGAGCAGAAGAAATCGCCCAGATGTACTGAGCCCACAAATTAAATCGCTGAATTACTTAAATAATATCCTTGTTAAACTGGAGGCCAATCAAGTTGGTGTTCAAGAAGCTTTAATGCTAAATGATCAAGGTTATGTAACAGAAGGTTCAGCCGATAATATTTTTATTGTAAAAAATGGGGTTATCTATACTCCTCCCGTTTACTTAGGTGCATTAGAAGGCATTACACGAAATGCCATTATCGATGTTGCTAGAGCAAAAGGTTTCGAGGTAAGAGAAACTCCTTTCACAAGACATGATGTTTATGTGGCCGATGAAGTTTTCTTAACAGGAACAGCAGTCGAAGTTATTGCCGTCATTGAAGTAGATCGGCGAGTAATTAAAGACGGCAAGCCTGGAGAAATTACAAACCAATTATTAGAGGAATTTAGACGAATTGTCACAACGGACGGTGTGGCTTGTTATCCGACAGGCGCAAACCATGCCATCGTCAGTTAGGAGATAGAAAAATGCGAAGCGATATGATTAAAAAGGGGATTGACCGTGCTCCCCACCGCAGCCTATTATACGCAACCGGGGTAAAGACGAGTGACTTAGAAAAACCGTTTATCGGTGTCTGCAACTCGTATATTGATATTATCCCTGGACATAAACACCTTAATCATTTCGGTCAAATTGTAAAAGAAGCTATCCGGGAAGCAGGCGGAATTCCCTTCGAATTTAATACGATTGGCGTTGATGACGGTATTGCCATGGGACATATTGGAATGCGTTATTCCCTTCCAAGCCGTGAAATCATCGCGGATAGTGCCGAAACAGTTATTAATGCCCATTGGTTTGACGGTGTTTTTTACATTCCAAACTGTGACAAAATCACTCCGGGAATGTTAATGGCAGCCGCCAGAACCAACGTACCTTCTGTTTTTGTTTCTGGCGGTCCAATGGAAGCAGGTGTTTCCTCTTCTGGAAAGCAGCTTTCCCTCACTTCAGTATTTGAAGGAGTTGGTGCTTACCATAACGGTACCATTAGTCAGCAGCAGCTGTTAGATATTGAAACTCAGGCCTGCCCTACTTGCGGATCCTGTTCAGGGATGTTTACAGCCAATTCGATGAACTGTCTTATGGAAGTGCTCGGAATGACAGTTCCAGGAAATGGAACCATCGTAGCAACTTCAGAAGAAAGACATGAGTTAATTCGTCAGGCCGCAAGACATTTAATTGAATTAGTGAAAAAAGATGTTCGCCCTCGCGATATCATTACAAGAGAAGCAATTGATAATGCGTTCGCACTTGATATGGCAATGGGCGGTTCAACGAATACAGTGTTACATACACTAGCCATCGCCCATGAAGCCGGAATTGAATACGATCTCCGCGAAATTAACAAAATCGCTGAAAAAGTACCTTATTTAACAAAAATTATGCCAGCATCTGATTATTCTATGGACGATGTTCATCGTGCCGGCGGTGTCAGTGCAATCATCAATGAGTTGTACAAAGTTGAAGGTGCTCTCCATGATAACTGCTTAACAATAACTGGAAAAACTCTTGCTGAGAATGTGAAGGAAGCAACAATCACAAATGAGGCTGTCATCCGGACAAAAGATAATCCATATAGCCCTGTTGGCGGCCTGTCCATCCTATATGGAAACATTGCACCTGATGGCGGGGTTATCAAAGTTGGAGCAGTAGATCCATCGATTAAGACCTTCCTTGGTGAAGCGATTGTTTTTGAATCACAGGATGAGGCTCAAGAAAACATTAATAATGGGACTGTAAAGTCTGGCCATGTCGTTGTTATTCGTTATGAAGGTCCAAAAGGCGGACCGGGGATGCCAGAAATGCTCGCACCTACTTCTGCAATTGCTGGACGCGGGTTAGCGAAAGAAGTTGCCCTCATTACCGATGGCCGATTCTCTGGTGCAAGCCGTGGGATCTCAATCGGTCATATCTCACCGGAAGCAGCAGAAGGTGGTCCTATCGCTCTGGTTGAAAATGGCGACAAAATTTTAATTGATCTTGAAGCACGCTCCATTGACCTTCTCGTAGATGAAGAGGTTTTAGCTGAAAGACGATCCACTTGGGTTAAACCAGAACCAAAAATCAAATCTGGTTATCTTGCAAAATATGCAAAGCTTGTTACCTCTGCCAACACTGGCGGGATTATGAAAATATAAAGAAAAGCGGAAGCGACCGTTTAGCGCACGACAGGCCTGGAGCGCTCCAACTGAGATAAAGGAAACACGGAGAGCGAAGGACACTAGTCGCTGGTCGCTGGAGCTAGACAGTAATCAAAGTTTGAAAACGCAGGGATCAACTAGTACCCCTCCCCTTCCCACAGAAGCTAAGGTACTAAAAGTATTAAGTGATAAATCATTTGACAAAAAAATATTATAAATCGATGACGGGAACAGGAATAAGAAATTGTATTTTCAGAGAGCTGGGGTTGCTGGAAGCCCAGTAATACAACTTATTCTGGTCTCATCCCTGAGTGTTAAGCTGAACGTTTATAATTAGTAGGCTTAATCGGGTGTTTTTCTTAAAGCACCTGTTACCAAAACGAAGCGTTTTTGTTTTTTATGTCGCTTCATAAGGCAGTATTCGTGAGGATACTGTGGAAACCGGGTGGTACCGAGAAAATGAAAGGCCTTTTCTCCCCGATTACTCTGCTTTTGATTTTTTAACTGCAGTTTATTCGGGGAGAATAGGGCCTTTTTTACTATGTTACAAAAATATTCAATTACCCTTAAGGAGGGAATACAAGGTGAAAGTAGAAGCAAAACTGGAATTCCAAACCAGTACCGCACCAAAAACAGGGGCAGATCTTCTCATTGATTTATTAATTAATGAAGGAGTTGACACTATTTTTGGTTATCCAGGTGGAGCTGTTCTGCCAATTTACGACGCTATATATCGGGCAAAGACGAGAATCAATCACGTCCTCTTCCGTCATGAGCAAGGCAGTATCCATGCTGCGGAAGGTTATGCACGAATTACTGGGAAACCAGGAGTCGTCCTTGCCACTTCAGGACCTGGAGCAACGAACCTGGTGACAGGAATTACAGATGCTATGATGGACTCCTTACCGCTTGTGGTTTTCACAGGACAGGTTGCGCGAAGTGTCATCGGAACGGATGCTTTCCAGGAAGCAGACGTTATGGCAATCACGACACCAATTACGAAGCATAATTATCAGGTCCAATCCATTTCCGATCTGCCAAGAATCGTGAAGGAAGCCTTCCATATTGCTTCTACCGGGCGTCCAGGACCAGTCCTAATCGATATTCCAAAGGATATTTCAGCTGGAGAACTATTCGAAGAACCACAGGAAGTAAGCATTCATTTGCCAGGTTATCAGCCGACTACTAAGCCCAACCCGCTGCAAATCAAAAAACTGGCAGATGCACTTGGAAAGGCGAAAAAGCCTCTCATTCTTGCTGGTGCAGGTATTCTTCACGGCAAAGCTTCTGCAGAATTAACAGTATTTGCAGAAAAACATAAACTTCCAGTGGTAACAACTTTGCTAGGTCTAGGGGCATTTCCAGCGAACAATCCTCTCTCATTAGGAATGGGTGGTATGCATGGTACCTATACCGCAAACATGGCGATGTATGAATGTGATTTGCTTATCAATATCGGTGCCCGTTTTGATGACCGTCTTACCGGTAACCTAAAACACTACGCACCAAATGCAAAAGTGGCCCATATTGACATTGATCCAGCTGAAATAGGTAAAAATATTCCTACTCTTATCCCTATCGTTTCCGATGCCAAAGAAGCGTTAGTCGAGCTGATCAATCAGACAGCTGATTCGCCCGAACACTCAGCATGGTTAGAGACGCTTAATAAATATAAAGCGGAATTCCCACTTTGGTATAAACATAGTCCTAATGGTATGAGCCCGCAATGGTTGATTGAAGCAATCCATAAAGTTACAAAAGGTGAAGCAGTGGTAACAACGGATGTAGGCCAGCATCAGATGTGGGCTGCACAATTTTACAATTTTGATAGGCCCCATCGCTGGGTCACCTCCGGCGGACTAGGCACTATGGGCTTCGGCTTCCCTGCCGCAATAGGTGCGCAGATGGCTTCTCCAGAAAGCACTGTCGTAGCAATTGTTGGGGATGCAGGTTTCCAAATGACCCTGCAGGAGCTATCCGTTATTTATGAACAAAATCTGCCAATCAAAATCATTATCGTTAATAATGGAGCGCTCGGAATGGTTCGTCAGTGGCAAGAACTGCTTCATGGGAACCGTATTTCCGAATCAATTCTTCATTCACAGCCTGATTTTGTAAAGCTGGCAGAAAGCTATCATATTCGCGGGTTAAAGATTGAAACACAGGAAGAATTAATCACAAAGCTTCCGGAAGTATTTGCTTATGAAGGTCCTGTTCTTATGGATTGCCGAGTTCTCCAGCAGGAAAAAGTTTTTCCAATGATTGCTCCGGGTAAAGGAATACATGAAATGATTGGGGTGAAACCATCATGAAACGAATTATCACTCTAACAGTTCAAGACCGAAGTGGTGTCTTAAATCGAGTTACTGGCCTGTTACTAAGGCGGCAATTTAATATTGAGAGTATTTCTGTTGGAAAAACCGAAACGGATGGAATCTCAAAAATGACTCTGGTTGTTGAAGTGGAAGACGACCAGCGCCTTGAGCAAGTTACCAAACAATTAAACAAGCAAATTGAAGTTTTAAAAGTTTCCGATATTACGGATAAAGCAATCGTTGTACGGGAACTGGCACTAATAAAGGTGGCCAGCAGTTCACAGCTTCGCAGCGAAATCAACGGAATTATTGATCCTTTCCGTGCCTTGATTATCGATGTGAGTAAAGATAGTTTAGCCGTTCAAATAACAGGCCGGCCTGACAAAATCGATGCTTTGATAGAGTTGCTTCGACCTTTCGGCATTAAAGAAATTGCCAGAACAGGGCTGACAGCCTTCCAACGAGGTCATCAGCCACAAGTAAACGATCTACCAACATATTCACTATTAAAATAACTAATATATTTGAGAGGATGATTCATAATGGCAAAAGTACTATATAACGGTGATGTTCAAGAGGCAGTTTTACAAGGAAAGAAAATCGCAGTAATCGGTTATGGCTCACAAGGTCATGCCCACGCTCTTAACTTAAAGGAAAGCGGCTTTGATGTTGTTGTTGGCTTACGCGGCGGTAAATCTTGGGATAAAGCAGTTGAAGATGGTGTGGAAGTAACATCTGTTGCAGAAGCAGCCCGTCAAGCAGACGTAGTGATGGTTCTTCTTCCAGACGAAATGCAGCCGAAGGTTTATGAAGAAAGCATCAAACCAAACCTTGAAGCCGGAAATGCATTAGTTTTTGCTCATGGCTTCAACGTACATTTTACACAAATCGTACCACCTGCAGATGTTGACGTATTCCTAGTTGCACCAAAAGGTCCAGGACACTTAGTTCGTCGTACTTACACTGAAGGTGCCGGCGTTCCTGCCCTTTATGCGGTTTACCAAGACTACACTGGCCAGGCTCGTGAACTTGCCCTTGCATATGCTAAAGGAATTGGCTCTGCCCGTGCGGGAGTTTTAGGAACCACTTTCCAAGAAGAAACCGAAACAGATTTATTCGGAGAGCAAGCTGTCCTTTGCGGCGGTGCTACTGCCCTTATCAAAGCAGGCTTCGAAACGCTTGTCGAAGCTGGTTATCAGCCAGAAGTTGCTTACTTCGAGTGCTTACATGAGTTGAAATTAATCGTTGACCTTTTATACGAAGGTGGCCTAGAAAACATGCGCTATTCTATTTCTGATACAGCTCAGTGGGGCGACTTTGTTTCAGGACCACGCGTTGTTAATGAAGATACAAAGGCTCGTATGAAAGAAGTATTAAAAGATATCCAAACAGGTGCATTTGCAAAAGGATGGATCCTTGAAAACCAAGCAAACCGTCCACAATTCAATGCCATTAACCGTGCCGAAAACAATCATCAAATCGAGGTAGTCGGCCGTGAGCTTCGTGCCTTAATGCCATTTATTAAAAAACCAGTAAACCAAAAGAAAGAAGTGGTGGTAAATGGTTCACGTTAACATCTTTGATACAACCTTACGCGATGGCGAACAATCTCCTGGTGTAAATTTAAACCAGCTTGAAAAATTAGAAATTGCCAGACAGCTTGAGCGGTTTGGCGTAGATATTATGGAGGCCGGCTTTCCGGCTTCCTCTCAAGGCGATTTCGAAGCCGTAAAGGCCATTGCCAGAGCAATTAAAAACTCTTCTGTGACTGGCTTGGCCCGGGCAACAAAATCGGACATTGACATTGCGTGGGATGCCTTAAAAGATGCAGCCGAACCAAGATTACATGTTTTCATTGCTACCTCTCCTATCCATATGAAATATAAATTAATGAAAACTGAGGATGAAGTTGTTCAGACAGCTGTGGATATGGTCTCATACGCTAGACAAAGATTTCCGCATATTGAATGGTCAGCTGAAGATGCTTCCCGCTCAGATCTTGATTTTCTAGTCCGAATTATTACGAAAGTCATTGATGCCGGCGCAACCGTCATTAATCTCCCGGATACAGTTGGCTACACGACACCTGAGGAATATGGCCGCATGTTCCGTTACGTGAGGGAAAATGTTCCAAATATTCATAAGGCAGCCTTATCGTGCCATTGTCACGATGACTTAGGGATGGCCGTTGCCAACTCACTTGCAGCGATTGAAAATGGCGTTACCCAAGTAGAAGGTACTATTAATGGTATTGGTGAACGGGCAGGTAATGCTTCTTTAGAGGAAATTGCTGTTGCCTTAAATATTCGTAAGGATAAATATCCTTTCACTACTAATCTAGTTTTAAAAGAAATCAAACGTACGAGTGACTTGGTGAGCCGCTTTACCGGGATGAAGGTCCCTCCTAATAAAGCTGTTGTTGGAAAAAACGCCTTCGCGCATGAATCCGGCATACACCAGGATGGCGTCTTAAAAAATGCATTAACCTATGAGATTATTACACCTTCGATGGTTGGAGTCGGATCCAACGACCTTGTTCTTGGAAAGCATTCCGGCCGCCATGCCTTTAAAGACAAAATCGAGCAGTTGGGCTTTGAATTATCACAAGAAAAGCTTAACGATGCCTTTAAATCCTTCAAGCAATTGACCGATAGGAAAAAAGAAGTTACAGATGAGGATTTATTTACAATCTTAATGGATATTCAAACAGCTGCTATCGATGTAAAAAAATATGAGCTTGTCGCTTTCCAAGTCCAATATGCATCAGCAAACCTGCCTACTGCAACGGTTGCCCTTACGACTCCTGAGGGGATTCGGGCAGAAACAGCCAGAACTGGCTCTGGAAGCGTCGAAGCCCTTTTTAATACCCTAGAGGCACTTGTGAAAGAAGAAATACATTTAACTGATTTTAATTTAAGCTCAGTTGGACGCGGACGCGATGCTCTTGCAGAAGTCCATGTAAAAATGACTGTGAATGGAACGAATGTCAGCGGCCGCGGCTCCGCGCAGGATGTGCTGGAGGCTTCCGCAAAAGCATTTTTGAACGCTGTCAACCGTGTATTTTTTAACCAAAAAGCTTTTATAAAAGAACCTGCAGCACTTTAAAAATCATAACGCGCCTAATATTTGGCGCCCATCTTAAACCAAAAAAAATGAGGAGGTTGCTTCTAATGAAAAAACAAATTGTCTTACTTCCCGGTGATGGTATCGGCAAGGAAGTTATTGAATCTGCGAAAGATGTATTAAATGCAATTGCTGAAGAATATAACCACTCTTTTAGCTTCGAAACCCATGAAATCGGAGGAGCAGCCATTGACCTTTACGGCACTCCCCTTCCAGATTCAACCGTTGATGCCTGTAAGCTAGCCGACGCTGTTTTACTTGGTGCTGTAGGGGGTCCAAAATGGGATAACAACCCTTCACACTTACGTCCAGAAAGAGGCTTGCTTGGTATCCGAAAGGCACTGGATTTATTTGCAAACCTTCGTCCGATCAAAGGCTTTAAAAACCTGCTCCATGCTTCACCATTAAAGGAAGAAGTAGTTTCAGGAAGCGACCTCCTTATCGTACGTGAATTAACTGGCGGCATTTACTTTGGGACTCCAAGTGAGCGTCGTGACAATGGCCAGACAGTGGTTGATACGCTTGCCTATAGCCGTACGGAGATTGAAAGAATAGTAGACAAAGCGTTTCAAGCAGCTCAAGGCCGCCGCGGACGCCTTACCTCTGTAGATAAAGCAAACGTACTTGAATCCAGCAAGCTTTGGCGGGAAATTGTTGAAGAGAAAAAGGCTCAGTATCCTGAAGTTACCGTTGAACATGTTTTAGTTGATGCTGCTGCAATGAAGCTAATTACAAATCCTTCGCATTTCGATGTTATTGTGACTGAGAATATGTTTGGAGATATCCTTAGTGATGAAGCTTCTGTATTAACTGGTTCACTTGGCATGCTCCCTTCTGCCAGCTTAAATGAGTCTGGTGTTGGCCTATACGAACCTGTTCATGGTTCTGCACCGGACATTGCTGGAAAAGGTATTGCCAACCCAGTAGCGATGATTTTATCTGCTGCCTTAATGCTTAGATATTCATTCAAGCTGGATGATGAAGCAAAGATGATTGAGGACGCGGTTCAATCCGTACTAGATGCGGGCTTCCATACAGCCGACCTGCAAATTGCTGAAGGACGCAAAGTAGGAACTGCTGAAATGACTCGTCTGGTTGTGGATTATATCAAATCTCAAAGTCCTTCAAAATGTATCATGAGCTGTTACGTTTAATAGGACGTGGTTTCCGCCAGGCTCATACTTTGATCCTGGCGGTTTACTTATTAGAATTTGTGGATGTTTTGCGATTCGTCGATAAATGATTTCAAAGAAAATTCACCTGCTAGTTTTAAGATTGAAGCAGAATTTGTTATTTTACATGCAAAAATGACACTTTTTTTTCAATCTTACTCATCAAATCTATTAATGTGAGGAAGGAAGCTATGCAAACACCAAAAAATATTATCCAAAAAATTTGGGAACAGCATGTTGTATATCAAGAAGAAGGAAAGCCCGATTTGCTATATATTGATTTGCATCTCGTGCATGAAGTAACCTCTCCTCAGGCATTCGAGGGCTTACGAATGAATGGCCGGAAAGTGCGCCGCACAGACCTAACGTTTGCGACGATGGATCATAACGTTCCAACCCGCCAGCGTCTTACTATTAACGACCCAGTTTCGAAAAAGCAAATCGATACCTTGCAGCAAAACTGTCAGGACTTCGGTGTACCACTCGCTGATATTCATCATCCAGACAACGGAATTGTCCATGTTATCGGTCCTGAGCTAGGACTTACTCAACCAGGAAAAACAATTGTCTGTGGTGACAGCCATACCTCTACTCACGGGGCATTTGGAGCACTAGCGTTTGGTATCGGCACAAGTGAAGTAGAACACGTCCTTGCGACGCAAACCCTTTGGCAGGCACCTCCGAAAACCCTTAATGTTAAAGTAAATGGAAAACTTGGGACAGGCGTTACAGCAAAGGATTTAATCCTTGCGATTATTGGAAAGTTTGGCGTGCAATTTGGAACCGGCTATGTAATGGAATACACTGGCGAAGCAATCCGCGCGCTGTCAATGGAAGAACGGATGACCGTCTGTAACATGTCAATCGAGGCTGGCGCTAGAGCAGGACTTATTACACCGGATGAAACCACTTTTGAATACTTAAGAGGCAGACGCCATGCTCCTCAAGGTGAGGAATTTGAAAAAGCAGTCGCCCGCTGGAAAGCACTTGCTACCGACGAAGGAGCCACTTATGATGCTGTTGTCGAAATTGAAGCGGCGGAAGTAGAACCACAGGTAACATGGGGAACAAACCCAGGAATGTGTATCCCAATCACTGCAAATGTTCCTAGCCCAGATAAAACAGATAAACCAAGTGAAAAAGATGAAATTACCCGTGCCCTTCAGTATATGGGTCTTGAAGCTGGTCAGTCCATTTCAGGTGTTCAAATTGATCATGTTTTCATCGGGTCTTGTACAAATTCACGTTTAAGTGATTTACGCAAAGCCGCTGAAGTTGTCCGCGGCCGTAAAGTTAATCCTTCAGTAAAAGCAATCGTTGTTCCAGGTTCATTCAGCGTCAAGCTTGCTGCGGAAAAAGAAGGAATTGATGAAGTCTTTAAAGAGGCAGGATTTGAGTGGCGTGAAGCTGGCTGCAGCATGTGCTTAGCGATGAATGATGATATCGTTCCTCCGGGCGGGCGCTGTGCTTCTACTTCCAACCGCAATTTTGAAGGCCGTCAAGGTAACGGAGCACGTACTCATCTCGTCAGTCCAGAAATGGCTGCTGCTGCCGCGGTTGCTGGACATTTTGTTGACGTCCGTCAATTTACTGCTCAGGAGGTTGGTTAAAAAATGGAACCATTACGCATTCATCAAGGCCTTGTTTGTCCTTTAAACAGAACCAATATTGATACAGACCAAATTATCCCGAAGCAGTTTTTGAAACGGATTGAGCGAAGCGGATTTGGCCAATTCCTGTTCTACCACTGGCGCTTTGATGATAATGGAAATTTACGTGAGGATTTTCCTCTAAATGCCACGCAATACCAAGGTGCTTCCATTTTAGTAGCGGGCGATAATTTTGGCTGCGGCTCTTCCCGCGAGCATGCTCCATGGGCTGTTCAGGATTTCGGTTTTAAGGTCATCATTGCTCCAAGCTACGCTGATATTTTTAAAAATAACTGCGTAAAAAATGGCATTCTTGCGATTCAAGCAAGTGAAGAACAAGTCCAAACCGTTATGAAAAAGGCAGAATCTGAAGGTTATACCTTAACTGTTAATTTAGAAGACCAAGTTGTATATGACAACGAAGGTTATGAAATTAAATTCGATATTGCTCCCTACCCGAAACAAATGCTGCTTAACGGCTGGGATGAAATCGGTGTAACATTAAGCTACGAAGAAAAAATAAACGAATATGAGCTTGCGCATAAGTAAAAGAGCTTGGGTCTCCCAAGCTCTTTTTTTACTCGCCGGCAGCAGCAAGTTCTTGCATCATCAATTCCTTAAGTTCCTTGTTCCCAACGGCATTTTGACCAAAAGCATTTGAGTTAGGCCAATACAGATGCCGAAAAGAAACGCCATTGTTTAATTCTATTTCTAAAAATGCTGGGTCCCCTTCAAAAGCATTCTTTTGTTGTAATACGTTATAATCCTCAATCTTTAATTTCAGCCATTCAGTTAAAAATAGTTCCTTTACCTCCTGAGAAAACGTATGTATTCGTCTGCCGTCCTCCGTACTTTCAATATGGATGTTTTTCACTAGATTCTTGATGGGATATAAATCTCCCAATGTTTTAGCTGATTTATTTTCATCAGCAATATATACTTTGCCATTGGCTAACACCATAAGAGACACTGGGTATCCTTTTACTGCATAAATAGTGGTTCCTTCTTCAACATAGGCAGCATCACCATTTTTCATTTTATGATCACTGCAGGCTTTATCAGCCATTTTAAATTTTATCTCTCCTAATGGCTTTCCCTTTTCAATTTGCAGATGGATCTGCTCATCTGCTGGTTCAGGAAAATGGTGCTGATATTTAACATCATTAATCATTAAAAGGTCTACCCATTCAATGGCCCCATCAGGACAACCTATTGTCCGAATGCAGGAGGTAAGTATCATTATTACAAGGATTAAAATTGTTAATCTAATCACCCAGTACAATTTCATCCCCCTCCCAAACTTCCTTTATGTATACATTCTCCATAAATTGGAATTAACCCTTTTCAAAAAGAATAGAACCCCGAAGTATTACATAAAAATGACCTTTAGGAAGTTCTATTGGACAAAATCATTCTAAGAAACTACTAAAATGTCCCATAGGAGAGTGCTATGGGACAAAAACATCCTAAAATACTACTGAAATGTCCCCATAGGAAGGCTCTATGGGACAAAAACATCCTAAAATACTACTAAAATGTCCCATAGGAGGGCTCTATGGGACAAAAACATCCTAAAATACTACTGAAATGTTCCATAGGAGGGCTCTATGGGACAAAAACATCCTAAAATACTACTGAAATGTCCCATAGGAAGGCTCTATGGGACAAAAGCATCCAAAATCTCTATCAAAATGTCCCATAGGATAAATTTACATTTAAAGTTTGATTAAAGCTCATATTTTTTATAACCAGCTTGAAAAAATTAAAATTCCGGTAATCGATCTAAATTATTTTCTTTGATACCGTCCGGCTCGCTGCGAATGATATCTCTGCCATATTTATGAAAGACATCTACATGAGCAAGCTTACCTCCCTTTGCTTCATCCAATGCAGTGATATAATCCAGCTCCCGCCCAGTGTTCGTCTTAAAGGCAATAATATCGCCATCGTCGTTTTTCCTTACGGCCACAAACTCTTCTTTTCCTTCATTATTCCCGCCGCCCGCATCAGCTTGGGCTTGCTGCTCGCTTTGCTGTTTATAATGTTCATAAATTTGTTCAAAATCTTTCTCTTCCATAAAGTTTCACCTCCGAACATTTGTTAGTATTTTTCTTTTCTTAAAATTTATCCCCTTCGTTGAACTAATATTGGTAGTCCATTTGTTACAGGTACGCTGATATTTTAGACCGTCCGTTCTGCCTGGCTTGTATTGTTGGTGAAATTTGGGTCATAATTATTTATGCCATAAAATAAAACGTAAACGATTTTTATAGGCTTACCTGTGGAGTGTGAAAAATGCTGGATTTGGATAAAAGCCATGATCCCCAAAAAAATGCTGACATATTAGCTAGCTTTGTTGAAAACCCTGCAACAGCGCTTCGAGAAACTGTTACTCTCTTTGAACAGATACGGAAGAATGTTTTACCCACTCAAAAAGCCCCTAATAAATCATTTTCTTTTGCAGGAGCTTTCTTTCGGCAATTTTCAAAAACAACTATACATAGCGAACCTTCAAAACTTTTTGTCGAATCTGCCGGACAGGTTTATCCTGAATGGATGGAATTATTAAATAAAGAATTTGCCAGCTTAAAAATGAATTTGATTAATGAAGTAAATGTAGTTGATTATGGGGCTGTTGGGGACGGAAAGACGGATTGTACGGCCGCTTTTCGGAAGGCTATTGGCAAGGGCCGTGTAAAGGTAATGGTTCCACCGGGAATCTTTATTACTAAGGGAATCCGCCTGCCGTCCTGTACAAGCTTGTTCGGGGCTGGAAAAGGTTTGACAACGATTAAGCTGCATGACGATGCTCCTAAAGGAACAAGGCTTATTACAAACGCCAATCATTGGCGTGGCAACCACCATCTTTTCGTTGGTTCATTGAGTTTGGACTGGAATGTAGAAAGACTTGGCGACTCCCCCAAAACAAGTACTTGGGGTAATCATTCAAGCTGTTTGACCTATGCAAATGTAACCTACGGATGGGTGAAAGAGGTGGAAGCCATCAATCCTGGTCTTCACTGTTTTGACATCTCCTCTACCTTGTACAATTATACAGGAGACGGATTTCGTGCCAGGGGCGGAAGCAAGTATGTATGGCTTGATAATTTAAATGGCTATGGATTTGGTGATGACGGCATTACGACCCATCATAGTGATTATATTTTCATTTCTAACTCACATATGTGCGATCCAAGTGGACGGGCCCATCAGAAAGGTTTTTCCAATTCAAATGGGTTTGAAATCGACGATGGCTCACAGAATGTGTTACTTGTTAATAATTCTAGCGCCCGCTGTTTTGGCGGAGTGGAAATTAAGGCTCATGAAAATTCATCTGCTGCCGCTAATGTTCAGATTGTTGGACATATTTCTGTGAACGATAACCGTTCCTATAATTTTCGCCATATTGGTCACCACAAAAGCACGGATGCGGAATCGAAAACGGCCTTTAATATAATTGGGGTGAATCTCGTTTGTGCTGCTCCGATTTTTTCAGATTTATATAAGGATTCTACACCGCGAGGCATGGTCGTTTCTGCTTATAAAAATGTCGTCATTAATCAGTTTACCTTGATAGGCGACCCGGATTATGACTACAAAGGAAACCCTGTCATTGCGATTCAATATCGTGCTAGAAATGTCTTTTTGAAAAACGTGGTGATGAGGGATTTTAAAAAGGCAGGAGTGGGAATTAAAGTATTCGGAGGAGAAAATCGGGCGGACAGTGTTCGGATTTGTGACGTGGAGATAGAAAATTCCTCTCCTAAATCCATTGATGTCGGTGCTGGTATCCAAGATATCAAAATTGAAAACTTCAATAAAAAAAGCGTCAAAAACTATCGTTGACGCTTTTCTTCTTTTTCAATTGGAAGTTGGTCAACGAGCTTTTCGGCCGCTTTCCTATATAAATTACTCATATGAACAAGTGAGGATACCATGAGAACCTGCTCTAGGTACGGAGCAGCATCGTCCAGCGATTCTTTTACTTCAGTCTTTCGATCTTGGAGGTCCATTTTAAAGTCCCCGACATTTTTGCTGGTTAGATTTAAATAGCTATTATAAAAAGACTCTAATTTGATTTCTTCCTTGATAATTTTTTTATTGATACCATCAAGCAATATTTTAATATCATTGATTGATAAAGCCCCTTTTAGCTGATAAATCAGACTGATTAGGATGAGATGTTCTTTTGAATATTTTTTATTTTTTATCGGAAATATCAGCTTTCCCTTCGCATAGTTATTAATCATTGTTTTGGTAAGAACCTTTTCTTCGTCATTCCGCTTCGATTCAGCAAATTTATTTTCAAATAACTGAATGACTTGGTCCATGTATAAATCGATTTTTGGAATTTCCTCCAAAGTCAGACTCGTATCTAGGCCAAGCTGTTCTATAAGTTGATTGATATTTTCCATGATTTAAAAAACCCCGATCTCATCCTTTATATTTTTCATTATACCTAATGAAATAAGCATTGACTAGATGATAATATATCAGTATCATTATATGTAGTTATTAAAACTACATGTTGTAATAGGGGGCTTTAAAATGAACAATTATATTCGTGAACCAATCAATGGACTGACCCATTTAGCGGGGGCACTTTTGTCTTTTGTCGGACTGCTTGCGATGGTGATCAAAGCATCGATGACGTCTCCTGCACCGATGACAATAGCGGCTGTCATCATTTTTGGCGTTAGTATGATTTTGCTTTATTCTGCTTCTGCAACATACCATATGGTTATAGCTAAGGATAAGGTAATCGCCTTTTTAAGACGACTGGACCATTCAATGATTTTTGTTTTGATTGCAGGAACATATACGCCTTTTTGCTTCATTAGTTTGAACGGAAAAATCGGTGCGATTCTTTTTTCGATTATTTATGCAGTGGCGATAAGCGGAGTAGTGTTTAAAATGGTTTGGTTTAATTGTCCCCGCTGGATTTCGACGGCACTCTATATCGCAATGGGCTGGATGATTGTGTTTGTTTTTTCCCCACTTGCTGGCAGTATAAATCCATGGGGGTTATTTTTATTGGTATTAGGCGGCATCTTCTATACTATTGGAGGCGTCATTTATGGGGCCAAACCGAAGTTTTTGGAGTTTAAGCATTTAGGTTTTCATGAAATTTTTCATATTTTCATTTTGCTGGGCAGCCTGGCGCATTTCTTTAGTGTGTTTTTGTATGTTATATAATATGAATATTCTTATAAAATGGCTCGGAGGTGCCCTCCAAGCCATTTCACATATATTTAAGATTGAATAAATTACTCGGTTTTATTGATGTCATCGATTTTTCCTATTATTTTTATTATTTTTATGTTTTTTGTAATTTTTACTGTTTTTGTCTTTATCTTTTTTGTAATCTTTACTGTTTTTGTCTTTATCTTTTTTGGAATCTATACTGTCTGTGGCATTATCTTTTTTGAATTCGCCTTCTATTCCGGCATTCTCGACTCCATTTTCTGTTATCATGCTTTCCTTTTCTGAAATTTGAATTTCGGCATTTTCAGATTGTTTCCATACTTCAAGTACCTCGTCTGCTACTCTCGTCCATTGGTATTTGGATTCAGCAAGTTCTCTTCCTTTTTCCCCCATTTTTTTCATCATATATTTGTCAGATAATATTTCGGTTATTTTTTTGAAAAAATCCTCTGGATCCTCCGGATTTTCCACTATTAGTCCATTTTCTTTAGGAAGAATAACTTCGGGATTTCCTCCCCTTGCCGTTGTAACGATTGGAAGACCTGCTGCCATTGCTTCGTAATGAACCCTTGCCAGAGGTTCCTGCCAAATTGAGGTACAGACAAATAAATCAGCCGCCGCAAACCATTTTTGGATATCATATGGACTAACAAAGCCTGTTGTCATAACAGGTATTGTTTGTGTTGCCGCTAATGCTCTGACATAGGCTACAAAATCGGTTACCTTATTTTGGCTAAACCAATTACTTCCGACGATGACTAAAGCCAAATCTTTATATTTTTTAGAAAGTAATGGTAAGGCTCTGACTAATCTGTCGACTCCTTTGTTGGCTGAAAGTCTTCCCGCAAATAAAATGACCGTTTTGTTCTCTAATCCATGTTCTTTACGAATCGAACTCCTAATTTTTTTCATTTTGGAATGGCTTCCAGGTAAAAATCGCTCCGTATCAACTCCTGAATAAATGGTTCGTAGCTTTGGCGAAGCTTGTGGATAAAGTTGACGGATGACATTTCCGACATAATTACTCACCGTTACAATTTTTGATACTTCTTGTACAACGGCCTTTGCTTCTTCCGGTTCAATTTTATTCAAATCGAACATATCATTATGCATGCTTAAGGTAATTTTAGATTGGGGAGCAACATTCCGGACGGGCAAGACAAGGCGTGGGCGATTAAAAATGTGGATAAGATCGAAGTGATTGTTTTGAATATAGCGAACAACTCCGTCACGATAGATTTCAAAAATTTTCCCTGTTACACGAACATAATGGATTCCACTTTTCGTTTCAGTTTCCGGCAAAGATGCATCATTAATCCCCAAAACAGTAATATCATGGAATTTACTTAAATATGGCAAAATGCCTGAAATATATGTTTGGATTGCTCCTCCTAATACTGGGGGAACAGGAAGTTTTTCTGTACAAACCATTAATATTTTCATGTTTTTCCTATTTCCTCCAATCGTTTTGAATTTCCTTTAATACTGACCATTTGGATTGTTCGGTCACGATAATTGCTTTTATTAATTCTTCTGTTGTGCTAGTAAGGAATAATTCAGGTTCCTTTACGATATCTTTCACATTTCTGTAAAATTCATTTGGCAAAGATAAATCAATCATTAAAATTTCATATAGTTCAGGGGAGATGGGATTTGCTTTGTGGTAAGCCTTTATCATTTCACGAACCCAAGTAACATCCCATTTGGATAATTCCGCCATTTTACCAGTAATCAACTTTCTCAAATCCCGAATGGGAAGGTCATAGGCGACACCATCCAGGTCGATAATCCACATTCCATTACGTCCCATTTGGGAATTGGACCAGCCATAATCCTGATGTGCCAGCCCCCATTCTGCATTTCCTTTTTTAATTAAGTCAAGATAGTTGGATTGATTAAGTCTATTTAAACTTGATCTAACTTCTTCTTTATATTTATCTATTACATTCAAAATAACTGAACTAGTTGGCATTTCCTGATAGACTTTGGCCAAATTTTTGAACCAATCCATTTTATTCATCATTTTTTCATACTTCCTTGGCCATTTGTACAATCTTGAAGCAATTTCAGCCCCATCAGGAGGGACATAGCCCTTGGTTTGAAGATGAAAATGACCAAGAGTGTAACAAAGCTGCTTTGTTCCTTCCAAATCTTTTGAAATCGGCGCCAGTGGTTCAATCCATTCAGCAACAAACCATACTTTTCCGCCAGCTTCAATAAAATCTTGTCCATTTTTTGTTTTGACGATAGCTGGCACTCTTGCACCTTTAACATCAACCAAGTATCTTTGTGCCCCAAGGCTGAATAAACTTCTGGTCGGCCTTCGGTGTAACAGTTTTAAACTTTTCGGCCCCTTACTAGTGGAAACTTTCCATATAGCCCCGCCTTGTTCAGCCTTAGTTGCTATAACCTCCATGCTATTAACCTGAAAACTATAATTTTTAATAACCTCTTTTGCTAATGCATTAACATAATCAGGTACAAAAACTTTAATATCTTCCCTTTCTTCCCATGGAAGAATTACTATCTCCTTCAAAATAACCCTCCTTTGAAGTCCGTCTAAACGAGACCATTTTTTATTAAATTGATTAGAACTTATCTAGGTGATCGTTACAGAATCCTCAAATAGACTTATTATATGATATGGAATTGTACAAGAAATGAAAGGGCCATATGCGGATGTAATAAAACAACTCCCCCAATTTGAAATAAAACTTTCAGTAGATTAGGTTTTTAACTGTTTCGAATCCTTGATTTATCTCATAAACTACATTAATCATAAGGATTTATTTGAATAATATAGCAAGGAGGTCAAACGAATGAACATAGCAGTAATCGGGACGGGCTATGTGGGAACTACAACAAGTGTCTCTTTTGCATTGAGTGGACATACTGTTTTTGCCATTGACCATGATGAGGAAAAATAGAAAAACTTAAAACTGCGAGCCTTCCCTTCTATGAAGAAGATATAGAAGAGTTGTTAAAAAAAACTCACAGTAACCGGAAACCTTTCTTTCACAACCCGATTGGATGAAATAATTGTTCAGTGTTCCAACCTTTTCATTACAGTAGGTACTCCATCATTATTGGGTGGACAAGCTGATTTGTCCTATGTGGAAGAAGTGGCAAGGGTAATTGGAAATTTAATGAACAAATACAAAGTAAGCGTATGAACTGGCAAGATTTTGTGAAAGAATTGGAGCAAATGTGGGCGAAGTAGCAAAAGGAATGGGGATGGATAGCAGGATTGGTCCTCAGTTTCTCCAGGCGGGAATAGGCTATCGAGGGTCATGTTTTCTGAAGGATATCAGCGCATTAATGGCATTGGCATCCGAAAATAATATCACCTTGAATATACTTCAAGCTGTCACACATGTAAACCAAACACAAACAGATTGGTTTTTGGAAAAAATAAAGAAAGCATTAGGCTCACTCTCAGGAAAACGTATTGCTATATTAGGCTTAACATTCAAACCTAACACAGACGATATTAGAGAAGCTCCCTCCCTAAAAATGATCGATTATCTCCTGCAAAATAATGCCTTAATTACTGCATACGATCTTCAAGGTACAGAACATTCAAAAAAATTTATCCATCTATTATTTATACATCCAATCCTATGGAAGCATTAAATGAGGCTGATGCTGTCCTTATACTAACAGAATGGAAAGAAATTATTGAGATTAATTGGAAATCCGCTATTAATACTGTTTCTTCCCCTTTTGTATTAGATGGCAGAAATGTCCTTAATGCATCTGACATGAAGAAATTGGGCTACCATTATGCAGGAGTTGGTATGCCAGATTTTTAACCCAGAAAGGAGAATTATTATGAAGGGAGTTATACTTTGTGCTGGTAAAGGGACACGCATACAGCCTTTTTCTTCTAGTCTACCAAAAACTCTTTTACCGGTTGCAAATCAGCCAATACTTAATCATTGCATCATGAAGATGAAAAAAGCTGGAATAACTGAAATTGGTATTGTAATGAATCCCGGACAAAAGGAAATTATTAACTATATTTCCCTTTCCCATAAAGAATTAAAGATTCAATATATTTATCAAACAGAGCAATTGGGAATTTCCCATGCGCTTAGTCAGGCGGAATCATTTATTAGCAATGATTCTTTTATATTAATGCTTGGGGATAATATCATTCTCGAGCCCATTGAAACTCTTATTCAAGCATTTAAAGGTAATAAAGGAGCAATCCTTCTAACAGAAGTAAAAAATGGAAGTGATTTTGGGATTGCCGAAATCAAAAATCACCAAGTTATCAGTTTGGAAGAAAAACCAAAGCATCCTAAAAGTAATCTTGCTGTAATAGGGATGTATATATTCGATGGATCTATTTTTGATGCTATCCGCCATATCCCCCTTTCCAAAAGAGGAGAATATGAAATTACTGATGCCATTCAGTGGATGATCAATCAGGATTATTCCATTTCATATTCTATTACAGAAGAACCTTTTTCAGATGTAGGAACAATTGAAAGATGGCTGGCCGCCAACGAATGGGTGCTTTCGAAAATGCTGGGAGATAAAGTTCAGGTTGGGTCTAACACCAAACTTGAAAATTGCACATTAATAGGCCCTGTTTTGATTGGAAATAACTGCATTTTAAAAAATGCAAAAATAGGTCCTTATATTTCAATTCAAGATGATTCATCACTCATTAATTGTATGGTTGAACATAGTATTCTTCTTAAAAACACCAAAATAATGAATGTAAGTCCCCTTCTTTCTAACTCCATTTTTGGAATTAACACTACACTAGTAGGAATAAATGAAGAGATCAAAAACTTACAATTTATCTTAGGAAGCTTTTCGCAGATTAAAAATTCTTCAGACTTTAACGAGGAAGGAAAATAACCTAGTTTTCTGCTGTGTCGAACTGTTTATCTCCAGCAGCATATGGTTAAATCAGAATAGGAGGAATAAACGTGCAAAGATTTACTGGAGGCATATTTGTCACTGGTTGTGCAGGCTTCATAGGTTTTCATCTTTCTAAGCGTTTGTTAGATGAAGGCTGCAATGTCCTTGGTATTGATAATATAAATAATTATTATGACACTACCTTAAAATATGATAGATTAAGCATTCTAGCAAAGTATCCAAACTTTTCATTCATTAAGGGTTCAATCGAAAACCTCGAGTTATTGGAAAGTCTCTTTGACCAATATAACATTGACATTGTTATTAATCTGGCAGCTCAAGCGGGTGTAAGATACAGTTTGAAAAATCCCCACGTGTATATCCAATCAAACCTTGTTGGATTTTCAAATATACTAGACTGCTGTAAAAAACATCAAATCAAACATCTAATTTACGCATCATCAAGTTCTGTTTACGGGAACAATAAAAAAATGCCGTTTTCTGTTCATGATCGTGTTGATAACCCGGTTAGTTTATATGGTGCTACAAAAAAAGCTAATGAGTTATTGGCTTATTCATACAGCCAATTATATCAACTCCCTACAACCGGGCTTCGCTTCTTTACAGTTTACGGACCTTGGGGCAGACCAGATATGGCATACTTTACATTTTCGAATGCCATCATTAATCAAGAACCTATCGAAGTATATAACTATGGAAATATGAAAAGAGACTTTACCTATATTGATGATGTAATAGAATCCATTTATCGACTTATAAAAAAAGGACCGCCTGACAAATCTAATTCATATTATAAAATCTATAACATTGGTAACAATCATCCAATACAACTTAATGACTTCATCCAAGTGCTCGAAAAACACCTCGGAAAGAATGCTGTAATGAATTTATTACCATTTCAGCCAGGCGATGTCCTAGAAACATATGCGGATATTGACGACTTGGTAAATGATATTAATTATAAACCTACAACTTCTGTTGAAGAGGGAATCAGAAAGTTTGTCGAGTGGTATAAAGAATATAATAAAATTTCTTAGTTTTTATTAATATTTATCAGTCATGGTCCGTTAGACAAAAATACTCAAATTCTAATTTCTTAGTAGTTTCAAGGGTAATAATTTTTCCTTTTTCCAGCTGAATTCTTTTTGAAAATAATGGGCCATCATAAACGAAGGTGTGGTATTCACCAGCTTCGCCCATCGGACAACTTTTAGTAACCAGAATATCCTTAACAAATGAAGAATCTATTTTTCTCCCAAGCCACAACTCATCTAAAATATCTTCTCTTACTCGAATAACCACAGCTTCATAGCCGGTTCGAACAAATTCTTCAAGTGCCTGCGAGGCCTCTTCCTGCTTCATCCAAAGGGGATAGATAGCATTAACATCGGCGGCCTCCGCAACTTTTTCTCCCCACTCACGGTGAGGATCAAAATATAAATCTCCAAATGCAATGCCGCTTAGACCATATTGATCTCTTAGTTGTTTAAGAGTTTTAATAAAGTCTTCCGTATAATAATCAAAGGAACATGCGATAAAATGTACGGGTATATTTAACGAGTTTCCTTGAAGCTTGATCATTTCGGTTTTTTCTCCATGACCAAATGTTCTCCCGATTTCGACTGGAACGGTCGTAAGTAAGCATGCAACCTCATAACCTTGCTCCACTAAGTGGTGCAAAGCCATGCATCCATCCTTTCCGCCGCTCCATGATAATGCAATCTTTTTATTCAACATAACCATTTCCTATCTGTATTTTACTATTAAGCTCCTCCTGCAAAACGTGGGCGTGATTGTACACTGGATCCTTTGCACCATAAAGTAGAGTTACTCTATTATTAGCGGAGGCATCCATAATTTGCTCGATCAGTTGAAGCTTCTTTTCGTCAGTCCGGAGTTCATCAATATATTTACTGCGAAATTCATCAAATAGCTCAGGCTTATGACAAAACCATTTGCGGAGCTCGGGGCTTGGGGCAATATCCTTAAACCAATAGGTTAACTTCGCTGCTTCCTTTGATATTCCCCGTGGCCATACACGGTCGATCAAAATGCGGTGCCCATCGATTTCATCAAAAGGTTCATAAATTCTTTTAAGGAAAATATTTTTCATTGGTTTCCCTCCCTAGTCCTCATCCTTTACATCTAAATCCTCCGGGATGGGTTCGTTCAATATTTCTTCTACGTGGTGTTTGTATTTTTCTATTTGTTTTAGATGGGTATTGAATTGTTCTTTATAAATTAAATACTCGCTGCCGTCAAAGAGGGCGCGAATTTTCTTTTGCTGGATGAGACCTTTGACAGTTGACTCAGGAATCGATAAATATTCTGCTGTCTCTATTATGGTAAGGTACATTATTTACTCCTCTTTTATTAAGTTGATAGAGTGGACAAGTCGTCCGGCTCTGCCTTTAGTCGTATCTGCCTGCGATAGAGAATTTAAGATTGCCTCTTCCGCAGCTTCAGCAGCTGCTGCAAAGAGCTGGTTCATGATTGGATGGTCTTCACGAAGCTGTTTACGCATTTCCGTCACCTCATCCGAAAAATGCGCTATTTTATGAGCCGTTGAAAAAGCAATGACAATATCTCCGCTTCCGTGGCTAAAATGACTGCCTGCTCTGCCCAGGCCAATTCCACATCTTTTTGCTATACGCTGTAATTGCCGGTCACTTAAAGGAGCGTCTGTTGCCAGGACAATGATAATCGAACCATCGGAGGTTTCCGACAACCCTGCCTTATCGGAATAGCGAACCCTCAATAATTCTTCCTTTTTCCCAAAATTACTTAAGACAAGACAACCAATTGTATATTCACTTACAATTCTAGACGAAGACCCAATCCCGCCTTTATAGCCAAAGCAAATCATTCCTTTCCCGGCACCGACGGCGCCTTCCTCAGCGAGGTGTTCAGAGGCATTCTGAATGGCTTCAATGGCATGCTCAGGTTTTACAGGAAACAAGCGAATCGAATTTAAATAGCTGTCATTGCATTCTCCCACTACTATATTGATCGTCCCAGTGGTGTCGCCGATTTCGTGATTCTCCTTGAGCATATATTCGAGTGTTCCTTGAGTCACGGCAGAAACCGCAAAGGTATTCGTCAACATTATCGGCGATTCAAGGACACCTAATTCATTAACTTGTACAAGCCCAGTTGTTTTTCCGAACCCGTTAATGACATAGCTGGCTGCCGTGACTTTTTCTTTAAACAGATTCCCATTATGCGGGAGGATGGCAGTTACTCCAGTACATGCATATTCGTCACCAACCGCATCCAAAGAGAAGTCCAGGGTCACATGCCCTACCATTACCCCCTCTACATCCGTGATACAGTTTTTAATCCCCGTAGGCAATGCACCAATGGTGATTCCATTTTCCCTAACTTTCATTTTGAAAACCCCGGTCTATGATCAAGGAAATTTTGATAAGCAAATCCCCTTACTACTTCCTCATTATAATACTTTAAAAGTTCATTTATGAGATTTTGAGTTTTAGAGGCGTCCTCTAAATCGGTGATAAAGGTTGTGATTCCGTCGAAATCCGAACCTAACCCAATTTGCTTTACTCCTCCCAATGAACAAAAATGGTCGATATGTTTTATTAGATCTGCGATCGTTGCTTCACCTGTTTCTTTTACAAAAGGAGGATTGTAAACAACGTGGATCAAACCGCCTTTGCGAAACATGGCATCAGCCTGTTCGTCCGTTAAATTACGGAGATGATTGCAAAGCGCCCTGGAATTGGAGTGGCTCGCAATCGGGTATTGGGCGATTTCCATCACATCCCAAAAAGCTTTATCACTTAAATGGGATACATCTGTGAGCACCTGATACTCATTATTTAAATCAACAATATCTTTTCCTAACAATGTCAATCCACCGCCACGTGGTTCACCAGCACCATCTGCAGCAAGATTGGCATTATTCCAAGTCAAACCCACCGAACGAACACCAAGCTGATAAAGAATTCGGAGCTTCATTAAATCATTGCCAATCGCATCCACGCCCTCAAGCGTTAGCATCGCCCCAATCTGGCCAATTTTTAAACTATCAAAATCAGACCAATCTTTAATATGTATCATATCAGGGTTTTTCCCCAGAACTTCCTGATAAAAATAATCGATTTGTCCCAGTGCTACTTGGAACTTCTGATCAGATGGGATATCAGGATCGATAAAGATTGCAAAGCATTGAACCTTTATTTTTCCTATTTGTAACCGGGCTTTGTTTGTTTCTAACTCAGGTGCATCCGCAAAACGCAATGTACCTTGGCCCTCTTGGAGTTTCAATAAGGCATCGCAATGCAGGTCAATTATGTTCATAGTTGGAAAACTCCTTTTTATTAAGAATTTTACCACATTGAAAAAAGCTAGAAATATCTCAATGAAAAAAAATAAGCCAGCTTCCTTAAAAAAGGTACTGGCTTACAAGAATTTGTAGAATTCGCATGTTATTTTGTAGTAACACATCATTATTTTGTAGAATAATCTTTTAATTTTGTTGAATTCTTATTAAGAAGATACCGACATTAAATCATATAGTGTACAAGCAATAATTTTAGTAGCATCCAGCAAATCTTCTATTCGAATATTTTCGTCTGCCCGGTGTCCATTGGCTTCTTCTAACAATTTTGGGCCCACACCAAACATAATTGTTGGGATACCCTTCGCATAAAAATGGCGGGCATCAGCATAAATCGGAACCCCGTTGATTGATAATTGACCTTTCCCATTCATCAATAAATCCCAGTTCGCACTCAAGGCTGCGATTAATGGAGAATCTTCCGAGACCGGCCCAAAGCTTTCTGCATGGAGGATTTTCCGTATTTCTACTTTTAACCCTTCGATATGCGCAACTGCTTGATTCACAATTTCACAAAGCTCAACCTCAGCTAGTACTGCGTCCTCTCCCGGTATTAATCTTCGGTCAATTCTAATCTTGCACTCATCAGGCACTACATTGGTGTTAATCCCCCCTGTTATGAGTCCCACAACCAATGTTGGATGATCAATACCCGGTACAGAGGATTTTTTCACTGTGAGTGTCTTACGATATTCATATAGAGCGTTTAGGATTTGGGAAGTCGCTTCAATAGCATCAATACCTGTATGTGGAAGGGCAGCATGGGCGGATTTTCCGGTTGTCTTGATTTCAAAATGTAAGCAGCCATTGTGGGCATTAACAGCAGAATAGGTAAAGCCAGCGGCAATGGCTAAATCAGGCTTGATAACCGCTCGATCCAAAAGCCATTTTGGTCCTATTTCTCCGCCTGTTTCTTCATCAAACGTAAATGCCAAGTCGACTTGCCCTTTTAATGGCTGCTGGACTTCAACTTGTTTTAAGGCTTGGACTGCGTACGTATAAGCAGCAATATCAGATTTAGAAACGGCCACTCCACGACCATACATTTTCCCCTCAATAATCTCTGCTCCATACGGATTTACACTCCAGCCTAACCCCGGCGGTACCACATCACCATGTGCATTTAATACGATATTAGCACCCCTCCCGCTGCCAAATCCGGATTTGGCAACGACATTGGCCAAACTAATCATCCCGTTCGCTTTTACCTCATCATCTTCTACCTTTAACAAAGAGACATCTTCAAATCCAAGTTCACAAAGCTGCTCATGCAGGAGAGAAGCAATAGGATAACAGTCTCCAGCAGGATTATCCGAAGGAGTTTGCACTAATTTTTTTAAAAAATGAACCAGCTCATCTTCGTTCTCCTCAATCCACTTCACAATTCTTACCTTATCTTTATTCATAAAACCACTCTCCCTGCTACTTGTAAGCTAACTGATGTAATAGTTCGATTAATACGTCAAGACCTGTATCTAGTTCATTGTTCGAAGTATATTCCAGTGGGGAATGACTAATTCCTCCCTTACTTGGGACGAACAGTATAGTAGTTGGGCAAATTCTCGCAAATAGCTGAGCATCGTGCCCTGCCCCGCTATGCATCACATGATAGCCAATATTACGATTCATGCAGATGTCCTGAATCATTTCATTTAACTTAACATCCATTTGCACTGGCTGAACTTCATGCCATTTTTCTATCTCTAAATGCAGTCCCTTCTGCTTCGCAATTTCCATAAAACGGCTTGAAAATCGCTCGCAAAAGGAGTTCAAGACCTCTTCCGTTGGATGTCTGGCATCCACTGTAAAAACCACTTGGTTCGGTATCACATTTGACACATTCGGTTCCACCAAGAGCTGCCCCACCGTTGTGACGAGATTCTCATCGAATCCTTCAGCCAAGTTATATAAGTCATCAATCATGGCTGATGCACCACGCAGCGGATCTTTTCGCCATTTCATTAATGTCGTACCGGCATGGTTGGATTCCCCGTTTACCGTAATCATAAACCGCTTTTGCCCGACTATGGTTTGAACGATACCGATAGATTTTTGAAGTTTTTCTAAAGTAGGTCCTTGTTCAATATGTAATTCAATAAATCTATCGATATCATTGCGTCTCAGGTAATCTTGATTGGCAAATCCAAAGCCCACTTCCTTCATTGCTGACTCAAAGCTTGTGCCCTCAGTATCTTTTAAACTCTCAATATCTTGAAAGGTATAGACCCCCGTCATCATGCCGGAGCCAAAGCAGGCTAGCGGGAAGCGGCTCCCTTCCTCTTCACATAATGAGACGATTTCAAGATTTACCTTTGGCTCTCCAAATTGCTGTTTAAGATGCCTTAATGCAAGGATTCCCGCTAGGATCCCATAGGCTCCGTCATATTTACCTCCTGATGTGACCGAATCAACATGGGAACCAACGAGTATGGTCGGGCTCATAGAATTTCCACAAGACAATCTCCCAAACAAGTTTCCAATCGAATCATAATACGTTTGAAATCCGAGTTCATCCATCCATTCCTTTAGGGCTTGCTGAGCCTCTTTCCAAGCTTTGGAATAAAGGAGACGGGTAACACCGCCATCCGAAACTGATCCAAATGAACTTAGCCAGTCGATTGCTTCTGCCAGATTTTCGGGAACATGACTCATGACAATCTCTCCCTTAACTAGAGGCTTAGTCCAAATTTTTCTTCTTTGACTCCTTTTTGATCATCATAGATAACCTTGCCTCGTAAAATCGTTTTCTTAATTTTGAGGGAAAATTCCCGATTTTCGTAAGGGGAATAAGGATTCCGAAACCCAAAGGATTTTTTATCAGCAATCGTGGTTTCATCCAGACGAATCAACGCTAGATCTGCATCCAATCCCGGGCGAATCCTCCCTTTTCTAGCGGCGATTCCAAACCTTTCGGCGACATTAGAGGTACCTAAGGGCAAAATATGTTTCAGGTCAATCTTTCGCTTCTGAGCCTCATCCATTAAAGCAAGCCAAGTAAACTGAACCCCTTGGATTCCACCCCACGCCTCCCAGATAGAAGAGGTCGATTTCATGGAAGCTAGACAAGGCGAATGATCGGAACCAATCGTATCGAATATGCCCTTCTTAATGCAGTCCCATAATCCTTCCACCTCTTCCCGTGCTCTTAAAGGCGGCGCACATTTTAGGATTGCACCTTTTTCTATGAAATCCTCTTCATCAAAAATTAAGTAGTGTGGACATGTTTCAACCGTTACGTTCACACCACTTTTCTTAGCCTGCTCGATAAGAAAAGCCACTTTTGCTGAACTAATGTGAACAATGTGAATAGCAGTTCCGTATTTTGCCGCCAAATCTAAAGCATGATTAACAGCTTTTTCTTCGGCAGATATTGGCCTGCTCGCGAGAAAGGCTCTCCTTTCATCCATCCCAGCACGATATTTATAAAAAGCAGTAAGTCTAGCAATCTCTTCATCCCATTCGGCATGAAGAGCGAGAATTTTATCGTGCTCCTTCGCCGCTTGCATGGCTTGCTTTAATCCATCCGGTGATACGAACTGAAAATCTTCGATCCCACTCTCACTCATAAACGCCTTCCAGGCGATAATCCCCTTACTCATTTGTGCTAGTTCTGACCGTTTATCCAGGTTAATCCCGGTCATGCCCCCCCAAAGAGCATAATCGACATATGACAATGAAGTTAAATACCCTTTTTTATCAAGTAAATTCTGTAAGTTTGTGATAGATGGTGAACAATTAAGCGGCATATCAAATATGGTAGTCGTCCCGCCCATTGCAGCAGCTCGGCTGCCCGTTTCTATTCCTTCCCAATCAGTCCTTCCAGGATCATTAAAATGGACATGTGCATCAATAAAACCAGGAACAACCAGACACCCGCTCGCATCAATACTATTTCCAATTGGCTCGACTTTTTCTAGGGAGTCAATTTTTCCATCAATGATTTTGATATTTATCTCCCGGAAGCCTTCCTCAGTAAAGACAAGGCCATCTTTCACCCATAGCTCTTTCGTCATATGAACCTCCCTAACTCCCTCTATATGTGCTATAACCACCAGGTGATATCAGCAGTGGTACATGATAGTGGGATGCAGGATCAGAAATACCAAAGCGAATAGGAACACAATCCAAAAACGAAGGATCACCAATTGAAGTACCGCGATTTCGAAAATAATCTCCAACATGGAACCGAATTTCATAGATTCCTCTTTTCATAGACTCCCCCGCTAGGAGCGGCTGGTTTAACCTGCCATCCTCGTTCGTGCTGCTTGTTTTTAAGCATTCAAAATGGTTATTTGCACCAGCTAGCCATAATTCCACCTGGACGCCATAAGCAGGCTTTCCAATGCTAATATCAAGTACATGGGTTGTCAGCTTACCGGTCATACCTCTGATCCCTCAGCATTTTCCAAATCATCTCTTTTCAGCGAGAAACGTTGAAAGCCAAACGGCGGGCGGGGCTCAGTAAATACTTTTCCTTCTTCCGATGCTGGAATTTCGTCTAAGATTGTTTCCCATGTCCGATTATTGGATTCAAAGCAGACCTCCACTAATTGTGGGAAACGCTCCAGTATTCTTTTGCCAATACGATAGATAAGATTTTGGATAGAAGGTGAGTTTTCTTCGTGAAATACAGTATAGGCAATATCTCTCACTTGCTCAGCGGCAACATATCCTTCTGTTGTAAGACCCCTGGCTGCATTCATGTCGTTGTAACGCCAATCGATATTCAAAAAGATAAAGAGCGGACGGTCAAAGGATTCTGGCAGTGTGGTATATTCATCCTTCACATAGCCGAAAAAAGAGCTGCCTCTCACCTTAATCAGCTTCAGACCCTTCAAGCTGCTCAAATGGTCTGTTGTGGTGATTCCGTCTTGGCAGCGTTCCAATTCAACTCGCGCACAGGCCTGTTCATTTAAGGAATAGCGAAATACTAAAGGACTAGGCTTAAATCCGCCCTTTGTTGGGACTGGAAGTTCATCAAAAGGAATTTGCTCACCGGATATCTTGATGCCTGTCATTTGCGGATATTTTTCAAGAAAGCGATGGGCGACAAATTCCAAGAAACCCTCCTGCGTTGCTCCATCATAATCCCCTGCATGCTTGAGTATAAAATTCTTCATGGAATCCGTTGCGACAACCAATGTGTTATCTCCATCTTTAAAAGAAGAAAGAAAGGCATCCCCCTCTACTGCTACTTTCACATTCATGCCAAAAAGAATATTTCCGCGTCCTGTAAAGGATGATTCCGGAATCGACCGAATCTCAGTAAGCGGTTTAGCGTATGTTCTATAGACCCAAACAGCTTCTTTTCCATAACACATCATTCTCTTCATCTCTCTCATCCCCTTAATCAATCATATCGTTCAAGCGGAGCCCTGCGATTTTATACACCTCATTCAATGCAGTAACACATTCAGCCTCAAAGCTATAGTCCACCCTTTCTTTCATGGCAGATAGGATAGTATCTTTGTTTTGTCCCTTCACTGCCATGATAAAAGGAAATCCAAATTTCATTACATATCTCTGGTTAAGTGCAGCAAACTCTTCATATTCATCCTTTGATAGTTTATCTAATCCAACTCGCGTCTGCTCTTTTTGGGATACTTCCGATATTTTTAATCTTGTTCCTAAATCAGGATGGGCACGGAGAAGTGCCAATTGCAAGGATTCCTCGGCATTTTGCACAATCGTCAACATCGTTTGGAAGAGATGATTGCGCGATTGAAATGGCTGTCTCTCCCACGCTCCCTGCGCCACCCAGGGAGAATGTTCAAATATCCAGCCCAAAGTATCCACAAACATATCCTGGTTCATTTGATTTATCTTTTCAATCGTTAGAATTCCGATACGGTTAACCTCCCTTTCTGTTAAACTTGCAATCGTCCATTCAACGACCCGCAAGATGGTTTAATTAATATATAGTAGAAAGATGAGGTGGTTATGTTTGATTTTCCACAAGATAAAAATAGAGAAATCCCCTCACTAAATTTGTAAGGGGATTTCTCTATTTTTATAAAACAACAGATTCCTGCTTATCCACTTTTTCTTGATAAAAGCGGTCAAGAAAATGTCCATTAAGGGAAGCCAGTATTTGTTGAAAAAGCATGCCAACGACAACAGGCACAGCCACCGCAGCCGGAAAAAAGGAAACAGCGATCACAGCCCCGGCGCTGATGTTTCGCATCCCGCCCGTGAAGGTCAAAGTAATTACCGTATCGCGGTCTCGCTTCAGCAAGCGCCCAATCAGAAAGGATAACAGATATCCAAAAAGGGCGATAAAAAAGACGACCAAAATAATACTGATAAGTTTTAGATTTATATGTTTCAAATATGGCGCGACCACAGCTCCATTCAGCATCACGACAATGCCAATGGCGAGTTTGGAAAAAGGAGCGAGTTTGGAGCCCAATTGATCCTGTATTTTCCCTTTTGTCACTTGGTTTAAAAACATTCCGATTAAGGAGGGAATGACGATCATTCCGAATAGACCCTTCATGATACTGATGAAATCCATATCAATTTTCTGACCTACAAATAGGGACAAGGAATATGGAACAATAAACGGTGATAACAATGTATCTATTAATATAATCGATAAAACCAGCGGAATGTTTCCTTTGTATATAGAAACCCAGATGAAGCTTGTGATGCCCGTTGGAATTACCATTCCTAAAATGAGGCCGGTAATTGTGTAAACGTCACCCCGGAAGGCGATATGCCCCACTCCCCAAGCCCATAATGGCATCAAAGCATGAAGGGCAAGCATGGCTATAAAAATTGGAAATGGATGAGTGATAACCTCTTTTAGCGATTTGAAATTGGAGCTTAAACTACCGGCAAACGTCATAAAGGCAAAAATCCAAGGAATCAAAAAGGAAAAATCCTTCAAATAAGTACTAAGCAATACTCCAGTCACAACGCCTGTCGGAGTAATAAATGGCATAATCTTTTCTAGTTGTTTATTTAATTTCTGCAGCATTTAAAGTCTCTCCATATCAGTCGTTTAGAGATTTCAAATATTCCTTCCAAGCCGTCAGGCCGCCCTCTAAAACAATTACCTTAAACCCGCCGCCCTCTAAAATATTCGCACATTTTCCTGCTGAGTTACCGGTGGTACAGGTGACAACAATCTCCTGGTCTTTTGGTAAGGATAAATGAAGATTCTCACGTGTTTCTTCCATTGCAAAAATATTCGTCTTAGGTATATTAACACTTTGAATTTGTGGTTCCTTAATATGAAATTCGTTATATTTCTCTTCCGCCCGTACATCCAGCAAAAGAACCTTTTCATTATTCTTTAATCTTTCATGCAGCTCTTTCGGCGATATTTTTTTTATCGTCAACGTAAACACCTCCACTAAAAGGATAACATAATTTTTAAAAATTGGATGCAGGTCCTTCGTGAATCGAAAAAAATTCAATCCCTATTTCCGTCTCAGGTCTTAGAAGAAATTAATTCTCCGGTACATTGGTTTAAAACAAAGGATTTCTTATCATAGGTATAGAAGATGTAAGAAAAAGGGGATGGAAAAAAATGAAAAGAATTTTGTTACTTTTAGTCGTCATTACCGGTTTATATATTATCTTTAATCATTCTTGGCAATTCAGCGCTTTAAGTGCGAGTAAACAAGACGGGCAAGCGGCCGTTTCAACTGATACCAAGGTGATTAAGGTAGATGTGTCGAGCGTTAGTACGATCATAATTCCAGAGGACCGGGATGATTTAAAAGCTGTGTATACTGGAAAACAAAAGTTAAATATTCGGGAGAACGGAGACGAAGTACAAGTTTCGCTTAAAAGCAAATGGTTTGACTGGTTCAACTGGGGGCCATTTTCAGAAAAAAAGAAGCTGAAAATCTACATTCCTGAAGACTATAACCAAAACATGCAGATAGATTTAGGATCTGGCAATGTAAATTTTTCCGGATCCTCTAAAAATAAACCAATGAAATTGAATGAGTTAACCGTTGATATTGGTTCTGGGAACATGAATCTCAAGAATCTGAATGTGAACAAATTTAAGCAAGATGTTTCATCCGGAAATGTGGATATCGATTCCCTTAAAACGAAAACAGGTTCCTTTGATATATCCTCTGGTGATCTCGACATTACCCATTATACAGGTGCGGTGGAGGCGGATGTATCCTCTGGGAAGCTGAATATTCAAATCGATAAACTAGTCGATTCGATTAAATTAGATCTTAGCTCAGGGGACGTGGGGCTCGATTTACCAAATAACGCCGATTTTACACTTAACGGGGATGTTAGCAGCGGAAATATTTCTTGTGACCTTCCATTAACATCGAAGGATCTCAAAAATAAAAGTATCAAAGGCACCCATGGGTCCGGAAAATATAAGATTGACCTTGATGTCTCAAGCGGCAGCATTCATATTCGATAATACAATAAACGTTTGGGGGCAATGAATCCCGAACGTTTTTTCATTCACTTAGATACATCAGGAACCAATATCGCCTAAAATACATACCGTATATTGCCTTGGGTTTTTAACATGGGAAGGAGAGTTACAATGTTCCATAACCCTTTTCACTATCAGATTTATCCGCCAATGCCTGTTTACCCGGTATATGCCATGTACCCTCAATTACCTCGAAGCTATCCTCCAGTGGATATAAAAATATTTTCACAATCTGTTCATTCGTTTCGTCTATTAATGGAACAAGGAAGTATTTTATTAGATCGTTTAGGCGACGCGGGTTTTGCCCAAAAAATGATGAGTGCTGCCCAGCAAGGAAAAAATGTTGAAGTCGATCGTTTAATAAAATCAATTGGATTGAAGGTCCCGGTCGCAGCCAAATATACGCCAACTGGAGTAAACTTTATCCTAACAACTCAAACAAGCCAAAACCAGCCGGCTAGCTGCTGCACCTTAACCGTGGCGATGAAATGGGGACGCTAACGAAATTAAATACATTCTTATAAAAACCTGCAAGTAATGACAATTTCATCAAGCTGGCAGGTTTTTTTGAGTCTTTCGCATGTAAAAACCGCGTATGATAAACTAAGGTCAATCAATACCCATTGCTATCCATTTTATTGAAGAGGATGTTGCTATATGGATAAAAAGATGTTAACCAAAAGAATTGCAGTCGCTTCAGGAAGACAGCCGGCAGATACGGTCATTAAGAACGGAAAAATCGTCGATGTTTTTAACGGAGAAATCATGTATGGAGACATCGCCATCGTGGACGGCTATTTTGCTGGAATCGGTGATTATACAGGAAGTACAACTATTGATGCAAACGGCAGTTATGTCTCCCCCTCCTTCATTGATGGGCATGTTCATATCGAGTCCTCTATGTTAACACCAAAGGAATTTGCCAAAGTTCTCCTCATGCATGGCGTAACGACTGTCATCGCAGACCCGCATGAAATCGCCAATGTCTCGGGTGTGGACGGCATTCAATACATACTAGACTCTACAGAACAGCTTCCGTTTGATTTTTTCATTATGCTGCCATCCTGCATTCCGGCAACAAATTTTGAACATGCCGGTGCTACTCTTCTAATGGAAGACCTCAAACCATTTTATCAACATCCTAGAGTCCTGGGCTTGGCGGAAGTAATGAATTTCCCGGCAGTCCTTAACGCAGAAAATTCAATGATGGATAAATTAATTGAAACAAGAAATTACAGAAAAAAAATTGATGGCCATGCTGCAGGCTTAACCCCAAAGGACTTGAATGTCTATATGGCAGCCGGCATCCGCACTGACCATGAATGCACCACGCTAGAAGAAGCAAAAGAACGGTTAAGAAAAGGAATGTATTTGATGATTCGGGAAGGCACCGTTGCCAAGGATCTTGGGCAGCTCAGCGGCGTCGTAACTAACCGGAATTCCAGGCGCTGCTTATTCGTCACCGATGATAAGCATTTAGACGATCTATTGGATGAAGGAAGTATTGATCATAATGTGCGACTTGCAATTGGGGCAGGTATCCATCCGATTACGGCTATCCAAATGGCCACTATCAATGCAGCTGAATGCTTTGGCCTTGAGGAACGAGGTGCCATTGCCCCGGGGTATAAAGCTGATTTTTTAATCATGGACGACCTGGAAAGCATCAAAATCACCCAGGTTTTTAAAAGTGGAATGTCCGTTGTTAAAGATGGTAAATTGATTGATTTTCCAGAAAAAAGAAATAATAATGCGCCAGAATTACTTAAGTGTACCGTCAATTTACAGGAATTAACAAAAGATCATTTTCAGATTCCCTTAAAAACGAAAAAGGCAAATATTATTGGAATTATCCCAAATAGCCTGGTTACAAATCATCTAATTGAGGAAGTCGACCTGGACGATGCTGGTCTTTTTCAATCATCGATAAAGAATGACCAATTAAAGCTGGCTGTCATTGAACGGCACCATTTGACCAAGAACATCGGGCTGGGAATTGTTAAGGGCTTGGGGTTAAAAACAGGAGCGATAGCCACGACCATTGCCCATGATTCCCACAATCTCATCATTGCCGGAACCAATGATCACGATATGTTACTCGCCGCTCAAGTAATAAAGGAAATGCAGGGTGGGCTTGTCGTCATTAAAGAGGGTCAGGTACTATCCAAGCTAAAGCTGCCAATTGCTGGCTTGATGTCAGAAGGTTCCTACCAAGAAGTAAATTCAGGATTATTCAGCACCAATCAAGCCTTAAAAGAAATAGGAGCGCACCATCACTTTAATCCATTTCTAACCTTATCTTTCCTCGCTCTGCCAGTGATTCCGGAAATAAAGCTGACTGACGGGGGATTATTTCAAGTATCTAAATTTCAACATATTAACATAGAAGCATTAAAATAAAAGGACATGGTAAATGCCATTGTTTCTTTTTAACACTGTTGATTGGAGCGGAAGGCGCGAAGACTCCTCGAAAATGCTAACGCATTTCCTTCGTGCGTGGGCGGATTCGAGGATGCAATTCAATGTCCTGCGGGAGTACGGGGCAGGGGAGACCCCGCAGTCGCCAATGCGCCGAGGAGGCTCCCCGGCACGCCCGCGAACCGCTCGCGCCTGGAGCGCAAATCAACAACTAAGTTTAACAGGGACAAATAAAAATTTCTTTCTTTATAAGTGAAGCCCAATGGGTGTAAAATGAAATTTATATTTTAATAATTTAATTGAATAAAGGAGCAACATCTTTGAAGGAAAACAATAACAAATTTCAAGAACAGTCCCTTTTTAGTATTTCTTGGCCATTGTTCATCGAACTGGCTCTCCATATGGGCATGGGAATTATCGCGACGTTAATGTTAAGCCATTACTCGGACAATGCTGCCGCTGGTGTAGGGGTTGCAAACCAGCTTTTGAACATATTTATTTTAGTTTTCACCGTTACATCAATTGGAGCCACTGTTCTAATCAGCCAAAACCTCGGCGCAGGACGGCTGAAAAACGCCCGGCAGTTATCCCGCTCCGTTTTTGGGCTGAACTTTTGGTTTGGAATTACAATAGCGATTTTCATTTTTTTCTTTGGCGGACACCTGTTAAGTTTATTTGACGTCCATGGCAAAGTATATAGCTACGGTCTGACGTTTGTTCGAATTTGCGGAATCTCCCTCTTTTTCGAATCGATCTCACTTGCTTTAAGCGCCGTCCTTCGCAGCCATGGATACACCAAAGAATCAATGGTTGTAACAGTTATAATGGACTTTATCAGTATTGCTGGGAATATCATTGCTCTTTCTGGGTTATTCGGAATACCGGTGACAGGTGTAACGGGTGTTTCATGGGCCATGGTGGCAGCCCGTGCCTACGCAGTTGCTGCACTGATCTACCTCGTCTACAATCGGCTTTCACTTAAGCTGGAAATAAGGGATATTTTCAAAGCAAAAAAAGAGGATATTAAAGAGCTGCTTTCCATCGGCATTCCGTCGGCTGGAGAAAATCTTTCCTACCAATTATCGCAGCTGGCTATAACCAGCTTTGTCGTTTCAATGGGAACAACCTCATTGGCAGCGAGAGTCTATATTTTAAATATTAATATGGTTTGCTTTTTATTCACGCTCGCAATTGCTCAAGGCACACAACTTCTGGTTGCCCGTTCCATCGGCGGCAAACAGTTCGACAAGGCTCTTCGCCGCGGTATCAGTACGTTAAAAATTGCTATGGCTGCCTCAACTGTTACTTCATTGATCATAGCATTGATTGGCTCGCCGATTTTAAAGACTTTTACAAAAGATCCAAGTATCATTGCCATTGGCCTCCCAGTGTTATGGGCGATCGTGTTTGTTGAACCTGGCCGGGCGATGAATATCGTTTTAATGAATTCACTTAAATCCGCGGGCGATGTTCGTTTTCCGGTGATAATTGGAATCATTTCCATGTGGGGAATAGCAGTATCCCTAAGTTATATATTAGGAGTTCATTATGGGCTGGGCCTTTTAGGAATTTGGCTGGCTCAGGGAGCAGATGAATGGCTCAGGGGCTGTTTCGCTTTAAGACGCTGGCTGCTGAAACCTTGGGAACGGTTCAGGAAAGTACATGTAACTGTTTAATTAAATCAACGATACCCCGGAAGGATAAATGGCACCACTGCCGATTGAACCAGGAAGTCGTTTTGTATCTTTTTAAGTGCAGTGAAGTTTTTTAATCAAAAATTAAACAACTTTGTTATAACCCCGTCCTAACTTAGAACGGGGTTATAAGTATTTGGCGTTTTAAAATTGAATAACTTTATTGTCCTTTAAGGGGACGGCTAGGCTCAATTAATTTTCACCATTTTTCCCAAACTCAAATACTTTCCCAACATAGTAAAGATAATTTAAATATACATAAATATTTTTAAAGTAAATTATCTTAATATTTTTTATAATTAAAAAAAACAAGCACTCCTTGCTTATTAATAAGTCCATCAATGGTAGAAAAATTATTTTGATAGAGTGCTTTTAATAATCTTTAAAAAGGTACTACCTATGTTTGTATATCTTGCGATATTTATCCGGCAAATGGACTTAAATATTAAAGAGCTGTTTAACAAGATTTAGCAATGTATGAGAGAAAGCTATTTTATTAGATTATGGCTTTTTAACAACATGGTTAATTACTTACAAAATCAAGGGGTGTAGTTTTAGAAGTTTCGTTAGAGGTGATAACTTTTTTTCTGTACTAATCATATCTATCCTTCCCATGATTGGACTGTTATCACTAATATTAAGAAAATAGGAGGAGGAATAATTTTGAAGTTAATTTACATTTTAGCAATAATTCCTTTTATTGGATTTCTTGGAGGAATTCCTTTTGTGAATAAAGTTAACCCATATATTTTGGGTATGCCCTTAATTCTTTTTTGGATTGTATTATGGGTAGTTATTACATCAGGACTTATGGCGATTATATTTAACCTAGATCCTAAAAATAGGAGGGAAAATGAATAATGAATGCAGCACTTCTTATTATCATTGCATCTATAATTTTTGCACTTACCATTGGTATTCGAGCGCGTAAAGGTAAAGATATGAACCTTGAACAGTGGACAGTTGGAGGCCGTGGTTTTGGCACGGTTTTTATCTTTTTGTTAATGGCAGGTGAAACGTATTCCACTTTTACCTTTTTAGGAGGAAGCGGTTGGGCATATGGCAAAGGCGGCCCTACTTTTTATATTTTAATATATGGTTCATTGGCATTGATTATGTCGTATTGGTATGTTCCTGCTATTTGGCGATATGCAAAAGAAAAGAAACTAATGTCACAATCGGACTTCTTCGTTAGTAAGTATAATAGTCCATATTTAGGTGTCCTTGTGTCAATTGTGGGTGTAGTTGCTGTCATCCCCTATCTAGTTCTTCAATTGAAAGGTTTGGGGAGTATTGTTTCAGAGGCATCTTACGGAGCGATTTCGCCTACTGTAGCAATTTGGATTGGGGTTATTGTTCTAACAATTTATGTGATGATCTCAGGAATCCATGGCTCTGCTTGGACAGCGGTTGTCAAAGATATTCTAATCCTAGGAGTTACTGTATTTTTAGGTATATATTTACCGCTTCATTATTATGGTGGATATCAGCCCATGTTTGAAGCGATTGATCAAGCGAAGTCTGGTTTTTTAACTTTGCCTAGTCAGGGATTAAGCATATCATGGTTTATTTCTACGGTTTTGCTAACTTCTCTTGGTTTTTATATGTATCCGCATGCATTCGGCGCCATTTATTCAGGAAAAAACGAAAAAACGTTCCGCAAGAATACAATTATTATGCCATTATATCAACTTATCTTACTCTTTGTGTTCTTTGCCGGTTTTGCCGCTATTCTTCAAATTCCCGGCTTGAAGGGGGATGAGGTTGATTTATCTTTATTACGTCTCTCTAAACTAGCTTTCGATCCATGGGTAATGGGAGTAATTGGTGCTGCAGGAGTACTCACAGCCTTAGTGCCAGGTTCGATGCTATTAATGTCTGCAGCTACCTTGCTGGCGAAAAATGTCTATGGTGTATTTGTGCCTTCGGCTACTGATAAGCAGATTGTAAGTTTAGCTAAGTACTTAGTACCTGTCGTTGCTCTTGTTTCATTATTTTTTACGTTTAAAAGTGGTACGATTGTCGCTTTATTATTAATGGGGTCTAGTATGGTTACACAGTTGTTTCCAGCTATGATTTTCAGCTTAATGAGGAATAATTTCGTAACGAAGCAAGGGGCATTCGCGGGAATCATCTTGGGGGAAGCTACGGTAGCATACATTACACTTTCGAAAACCACTATAGGAACCCTGTTTCCTTTACTTCCTCAGTGGGTGAAGGATATAAATGTGGGGATAATAGCACTTACTATAAATGTAATAGTTATGACTATTGTAAGCATGGTCACAAAGAATAATAGTGTTTCTAATAAGAAGACTGAACAACTTGCATCTTGATGTTGATAAGCCATTTGTTAAGAGCACCTCAAAAATAATTTTGAAGTGCTCTTAACTATAATTAGAACTTGCTGAAACGATTTCCAAAATACTGTATCTGTTCCGCTAATCTCATAAAACCGCACACCAATCTGTGCGGTTTTAATATTTAAGCATTCTTTTGCAAACAAAGGTCCTGGTGAAATCCACTAAAACATGTTTGATCTCCTAAATATTTCTAGAAGCGTTTGGGATTTTAGTCTTCACGTTATCCAGCGTCCCCGAGGACAGAGTGCCTTTATGCAGTACGGCAGCACGTTTTGGCAGCCGGGCAACAACTTCAGCAGAGCAGCTTGCAGGAACGAGTACTCCTGTTGCATCGTTGCCGACTCTTGGCCATACTTGCTTACCGGACTCATCTAAAGGGGTCATTCCACCTGTAGCAAGGGAAAGTGCTCGAGACAGGTTGTATTCGTTCTTCCATCCATATAGTTGTGCTGCAAGATGAGCTTTCTGCAGAGTATCACCTATCCCGAATGGATCCCAGTGATCGGTAATACTATCATTGCCAAGCATGACATTCACCTTCCGCTCCTGAAGGAGTGGAATTGGCATTACACTTTTGCCGATCGGAACAGTAGATGCTATGGAGATACCTAGCGATGCAAGACGGTCTGCCATTGCAACGTCTGCACCTGCTGCCAATGATGCAAGAGAGAAAGCATGACTGATTGTCACTTTTCCCTGTAGACCAGCTTCTTCTGTCAAATCTGCTAATCTTCGAATGGCCTTTAATCCTGTTTCACCGCCTTCATGAAGATGGATATCAATGCCTGCATTGTAGTCCACTGCGATTTGAACCATGGTATGTAGTGATTTTTCCATAGCCCCGTCTACTAAGGTTGGATCTAGTCCGCCAACATGTGTAACGCCGAGCTTCATGGCATCGCGTAACAGTCCCTCTACATTTGAGCGAAGCAAGCCGTGTTGCGGGAAAGCAACGATTTCATGAGAAATTTTATCTGAATAATTTGCTAAGGCGAGCTTTAGTTTCTCAAGATTTTTAAGACCAACGACTGGATCAATGTTGCAGTGACTTCTAACATACGTAGAGCCGTAGCTGAGAATTAGTTCAATTAATTTCTCTGCACGCTCCTGAACGGTTGGGAGCAATTCCGGAAGCAATTTCTGCTCTAAGGCAATCATGTCAAAAATACCATTTTTTCTTGTTGCTGCTGCTTTCCAAGGGCCGCCATAATAGGTTTTATCCAAATGAATATGCATATCTCTAAAAGAAGGAAGCAAGAGCATACTTTTTGCATCATAGCAATCAATATCTTTTTCAAAAGGGGAGTTTACATCTAGTATTTTCGTAATCCTGCCTTTATCGACGCGGATGTTGCGTAATACAGATTCGGTTGCAGCCACTTCTCCGTTTTCATATTTAAAGCCGCTTTCCAAGCGAACATTCAAAAGCATGTAAGAGCTATTTTTATTCGGTTTTTTTATTTTATGTGTATGGTCATCCTTATTTGGTGCAGCTTCCGCGCTTGTCATTTCAGGTGCCAATAATTCCATCGTTCCGGTAACACCGAGAATTGCAGAAGCCCCTCCGATTTTTCCAGCGTTACCTAAAAACTTTCGCCGTGACATGCTTATGTTTTCTTGTATCATCAACTAATTCCTCCTTTGGAAATGTTTGAATTAAATTAAAATAAACAGCTTGAGAAAACAAAATGAAAGTTACTTAATTTTTATGTTTTAGTAAATTTTAACAATTATAATTTTAATAGGAATGTATTTATAAGTCATTGGTTACTTAAACCAAAATTCAGTGATTGTATTAGGCATTTTATACAATGGATTTTACAGGGACATGCACATCATAAACCCCATGTTCCTTCTTACGTATATTTTCAACGACAATAGAAATATTATGTGCATCGCGAATATCCAGATTAGTGCGACGACAATTTCGTATTCCCTGCTTAATATTTCAAACTAAAAAGTTAATAATTTGGTAATGTTTTTTAAATGGGGAGTTAAGTTCTGTCAAGTATAATCAAGCTGTATCAGGCTCTCTTGGATCAAGAAAAGAATATAATATCATTTCTAAAACAGAAACAATTACATCTGTTTTCGAGTAATAGAGGAGAAAAATCCATGCCAACAAAATCTGCGTTTCCGTTTTTACTGACTTATATGTTTCTTGCGATGCTTGGCATTGGGCTTGTTATTCCGATTCTCCCTGAGCTTCTAATAGATTTCGGAGCAGGCGGAAAAGCAGCAGGATATTTAGTATCCGCCTTCGGCTTGACACAGTTTTTGTTCTCGCCAATTGCTGGTGAATTCTCAGACAAATACGGACGTAAGCCAATGATTGTCGTTGGACTGAGCTTATTCGTTATTTCCAACTTATTGGCTGCAGCTGCAGATCATTTCTCGCTTTTTCTTGTTTCACGATTAATTGGCGGTATGGGTTCTGCTGCCTTGGTTCCCTCCATTATGGCTTATGTCGTTGATATCACGACAGAAGAACAGAGGCCTAGAGCGATGTCATTTCTAGGCGCTTCGATGTCATCCGGTTTTATTATTGGTCCGGGTTTGGGAGGATTGCTTGCTGAGTTTGGAACTAGGGCTCCTTTCTTCGCGTCTGTAAGTATTGGTCTTTTGGCGGTGGTCTGTTGTTTACCATTATTACCGGAATCCCAATCAGTAGAGGCTCGTCTCATGCATCTGAAATCGAAACCGAAAAAAGAAAATATTTTTCGTCAACTTGCACAGTCGGTTAAATCTCGTTATTTTATCCTATTGTTAATGATATTCGCTCTTTCATTCGGACTTACTCACTTTGAGGCGATATACCCGTTGTTCGTTACTCAAAGCTATGGATTTACGACTAGAGATATTTCCATCTTGTTTATGGTTTGTTCCTTGATCGGTACATTCAACCAAGTGATGCTGACTAACCGGCTTACACAAAGGTTTGGGGAAAAGCCAATTATTAGCAGCATGCTCTTGCTATCGGCAGTATCTCTTGTGTTCTTGCTATTCTCGGGCAATTTCTTTTATGTAATGATAATTACAATGTTGTTTTTCACATTTAATAACATATTACGGCCGACGATTAACACGTTGCTTTCGAAGGAAGCTGGAAATGAACAAGGATTTGTAGCAGGGTTGAACAATGCCTATATGAGTCTCGGACAAATTTTTGGTCCAGTGCTTGCGGGGTGGTTATTTGACATTCATATCAACCTGCCTTATCTATTCGGAGCAGTCGTGCTACTTGTCAGCAGCTTCATATCAGTCAAGTGGGTAAGGATTAAGAATGGAATAATCCCCAAAGAAAATAGGGGAGTAAAGGGTCAAGCCCTATAGGGGGAATACATTCCCAATGTGTTTAAAAGCCATGTATTGAGTAAGTGGTATCCAATTAAATTGGAATACCACTTTTTTCATCCTTTCGGAAAAGAAACTGTCCGAGTTGGTCTGCAGGTAAAGGCTTACTAAATAAATATCCCTGGCCAATATCACAGGCATTATTCTTTAAAAATGATACCTGTTCTTCTTTTTCAATTCCTTCCGCAATAACGGTAAAGTTCAAATTTAGGCCCATATCAATAATGGTTTTTACCATCATTCCTTGATTGGAATGATAAAGAATATCATCGACAAAGGATTTATCGATCTTGATTTTATCAATTGGAAGATGTTTTAAATAACTAAGCGAAGAGTAACCCGTTCCAAAATCATCAATGGATAATAAGACTCCAAGTTCTTTCAAGTGGTTTAATATAATCGTAGAATTGTCCAGGTTTTGCATGATACTTTCGGTAATTTCAAGCTCCAGCTGGCTGGCCTTCAGCCCAATGTCATCAATTAAAGTTGAAATAAATTCAATGAGATGATCATCTTCAAACTGCCTTACGGAGACATTAACCGCTATTGGAAAATCACGCAGCCCGGCAATCTCCCACATTTTCCTTTGCTTACACGCTTCTTTTAACACCCATTTTCCAATCGGGACAATCAATCCTGTTTCCTCCGCCAGTGGAATAAATTCAGAAGGCGAAATAACCCCATGTTCAGGATGGTGCCAGCGGAGCAATGCTTCGATTCCAACAATCTCTCCTGTCGTCAGAGTGAGCTGCGGCTGATAAAAAAGCTGCAATTGATCATGCTCCAATGCTTTCCGCAATCCATTTTCCAGCTCCATTTTTCGAATCGAGATCCCATTTAACTGAGAGGAATAAAATTGAAAGTTATTCTTTCCGCGCTCTTTCGCTTTGTACATGGCGATATCCGCATTTTTTATGAGTGTTTCCTCATCTGTTCCGTCATCAGGATAAACGCTGATGCCGATACTAGGAGTGACAAAAAATTCTTGGTTATTTACCTCTAATGGCTCGGAAAATTCATTCAGAATCCGCCCTGCTATTTCTGAAGCCCTCTCCCTGTTGATATCCTCTAGCAAAATAATAAACTCATCGCCGCCTTGTCTCGAAACAAAACCTTCGCTTTCAACCGCCATTTCTAATTTGCCCGAGACCTTTTGCAGAATGATATCTCCAATCGTATGTCCTTTTGTATCATTAATGATCTTAAAGCGGTCTAAATCAAGGAACAATACCGCCAGCATTTTTTCCCCTTGTTGTTTTAAGACTTTATTCAACTGTTGCCTAAACCGATTTCGATTTGGCAGTCCTGTCAATGTATCAAAATAGGCCATCGTCTTAATAGTTTTCTCTGCTTTCTTTCGCTCAGTGATATCTCTGCCTACAACCTGAACCGCAAATCTGCCTTCATAGAGAATTGGAGTTGAAGCCATTTCCACATCAATCGTCTCGCCATCGAGCCTTTTTACTTGAAATTCAAGTCTAATTCTCTCTTGATCACGGTTACCAGTGTTTCCTGATTTATTGGAAAACCTTTCGATTATGTTTGGAGGGACAAACCTCAAAGGCGATTTACCTATTAATTCATCTGGACTGCTGGCGCCCACTAGCTTCCAGCCTGCTTCGTTAATATATTCAATCTTAAATCGGCTAACAACTGCAATAATGTCAGGTGACATTTCTACTAAACTACGGTACCGGTCTTCACTTTCTTTTCGGTCTGTGATATCAAATAATACACTATTAAAATCGACAAAATTCCCTTTACCATCTAGTGTCGGAACCCCCCTATCCTGAATCCAGCGTACTTCACCGTCAGGACGGATAATCCGATATTCACTGGTAACAGTCTCACCTGCGGTAACCTTTTTTTCCCTTTCTGATAAAACATGTAAATCCTCTGGATAGATTACTTTTTTCCAAAGGTTTAGATCTTTATAGAAATCGGTATAGGAATACCCGTACAATTTTTCAATCCCTGGAGTAATTAAAAGTGTATCTGATTTTAAATCATGTGACCAAATCGCCACGTCAAGCGTATCAAAAATATTTTTCAACTTTTGTTTACTTTGCCTCAGTTCTTTTTCATTGTTCCTCATTGCTTTTAAAGAACCAATAACAAATGGAAAAATCCCTAAAAGTAATAATATAGTTGCAAATTTTATCAGCATTAAGGACGGGAAAAGGAAGCTTGCAAACAAACTCAGGATCTCTGTAAAAATAATAGAAAAAAATATCAATATCCAATTAGGTTTACTATTCGCGATCTTATTTCTCATGCTAACCTCCCTTACCTTATAAAAATACTATTATCTTTAAAATAACAAAAATCCATCGACATAACAATTGCTAATTCGACAAATATGTAAGCGGTTTCACCCCTTTTACTTTTCCGTGACAAAAAGACGACTCGGAACATTCCGGATCGTCTTTGGCCAATAGGGCTTATACTTTTGCTTTTAATAAATACACCCTAGTTTCATAAGGCTTTAATGTGAATTCTTTTCGTAATCTTTGTCCAGAGACATCATAGTTGTGTAAAACCAGATCAGAAGTAGAATATGAAACATTGGATGGCAATTTAAACCTAGTCTCTTTTTTACTAAAATTATTAATGACAATTGCCTTCTGGCTTCCTAATTGACGCGAATAGACAAACAGTTTCGGATGGTTGGCCAGCAATAATTCATAGGTGCCGTAAACAAAAAGCGGATTTTCTTTTCTTAAGCGGATTAATTTTTTATAAAAAGAAAGAATCGAGTCCGGGTCTTCTAACTGTGCCGCAACGTTAATTTCCTTGTAATTTGGATTTACACCAAGCCATGATTGATCCCCGGCCGTAAATCCGCCCATGTTCCCAGAACTCCACTGCATCGGGGTACGGGAATTGTCGCGGCCTTTTTCCCAAATCACCTTCATGACCTCATCATGGGATCGGCCTTTTGCGGTTTCAATCTTGTAATAATTAATCATGCCGACATCATTATACTTATCGATAGACGTGAACTGAACATTGGTCATGCCGATCTCCTGACCCTGATAAATAAACGGCGTGCCCTTCATTAAGAAATAGAGAGCGCCCAGCATTTTCGCACTTTCCTTCCAAAATTCTTGGTCATTTCCCCAGCTTGATACACGGCGCGGCTGATCATGGTTTTCAATAAACAATGCATTCCAGCCTCTGCCCTCCAGGCCTTTTTGCCATTTTGTTAACACCTTTTTTAATTTACGAACGTCAATGGATCCGTCTGTATCTTTATCCCAAAGGTCTAGAAATTCAAATTGAAAAATCATATTGAAATAGCCGTTTTCTTCGCCGACCCACTTATCTGCATCATCAAGCCCGACACCGTTAGCTTCTCCTACAGTCATAATGTCATAGTTTTTAATTGTTTTCTCAGCGAATTCGGTAAGGAAATCATCGATTCCGTCCACATTCATCATATATGGAAAGCATGGTACATAATCTAAGTTTTCTGGGTTCGGCATTTTCGGGAAACCTGGTTCCTTTTTAATATGAGAGATTGCATCCACACGGAAACCGTCAATACCTTTATCCAGCCACCAATTCACCATGTTATGGAGTGCGTTTCTTACATCTGGGTTCTCCCAGTTAAGATCAGGCTGCCGTGTTGAGAAGATGTGCATAAAATATTGATCAGTTTCTTCATCATATTTCCAAGCGGGACCGCTAAAAATTGATTCCCAGTTGTTTGGTTCTTTACCGTCCTTGCCGTCCCGCCAAATATACCAATCACGCTTTGGATTGTCTTTTGATGAGCGGGATTCAATAAACCAAGGATGCTCATCACTTGTATGATTAATGACCAAGTCTAATATTAATTTCATGCCTCGCTGATGAACACCTAGTAAAAGCTCGTCAAAATCAGCCATCGTTCCGAATTCATCCATAATCTCCTGGTAATCCGATATATCGTAGCCATTATCATCATTCGGGGATTTGAACATCGGCGACAGCCAAATGACGTCAATTCCTAATTCTTTGAGATAGTCTAATTTGGAAGTAACACCTTTTAGGTCACCAATCCCGTCGCCATTGCTATCCATGAAGCTGCGCGGATAAACTTGATAAGCGACGGCTTCTTTCCACCATTTTTTGTTCATTTGGCACCTCATTTTTGAAAAAATTAACTCTGAAGTTTCCTCGCTACACCCACCACATCTGCGAAACCGGGTCCTCAATCAATACGGATTTCAAATTAACAACCGCACGTCTAAAGCCTTCATCAATCGACATGATTGGGTCTTCATGCTCGATGCTGACCACATAGTCATAACCATAGGTACGTAGGGCGCTCATCATGTCAGACCATTCTTTTAAACTATGACCGCAGCCAACCGAACGGAACGTCCAGGCACGCGTGCGCACTTCCCCATATGGCTGCATATCCGTTAATCCATACATATTCACATTTTCCTGATCAATGTATGTGTCTTTCGCATGGAAATGGTGAATCGCCCCTTCCTTGGCCAAAATTTTAATTGCCGCGACCGGGTCGATTCCCTGCCACCATAAATGGCTTGGGTCTAAATTGGCTCCAATGGCGTCACAGGTTTCCTCGCGTAATTTCAACAACGTATATGGTGTATGAACTAAAAATCCACCGTGAAGCTCAAGACCGATTTTTACATTATGCTCTTTTGCATACCCACCGACTTCCTTCCAGTAAGGAATCAGCTTTTCTTCCCACTGCCACTTTAACACGTCACCGTATTCGTTAGGCCAAGGTGTAACCGGCCAGTTAGGATATTTCGCTCCTTCATGATCACCCGCCGTACCGGAAAAACAATTGACCACCGGCACACCTAATAATGATGCAAGCTTAATCGTTTTCAAAAGGGTATCGTGAGACTGAGAGGCAAATTCGTTTTCAGGAGAAATCGGATTGCCATGACAGCTGAAGGCGCTAATGACGAGGCCGCGCTGCTCCACCTTTTGAATGTACTCCCGGCGTGCTTCTTCACTTTCTAATAATGCATCTAAATCACAATGGCTATTCCCAGGGTAGCAGCCAGTTCCAATTTCTACTGCTTGTAGTCCTGCTTCTTTTACAGTATCCAACATATCTTCAAATGATTTATCCGCAAATAAAACAGTAAAAACACCTAGTTTCATAATGAATTTCCTCCACTCTCATAGATTCGATCAATAATTTGTGAGACTTGAAGTGCTTCCTCCGGCTTTACCACCAGCTCATCCACACCTAGACATGCATCGATAAAATTCTTCGCCTGCGGCACACCCGGATCTTCCTCTCCTGGAAGCCAGGCGACCTCACTGTTTACCAGCATTCCGTTCTTTGTTGTGTAAAGCTCTAACGGGAAGATGTTCAAACCGCCATCTACTCCTGAAATGCTAACATTCGCCTGGTCTTCCTTGATATTCGCAGCCCATGACGTTTCAAACAACATCGATGCCCCATTTTCAAATTTAATATAGGCAGTGACATGGTCATCGACATTAAAAGTTTTATGATCAAACGTACCCCATTGATTCACTTGACTCGGGATTTTACTTAACGCGTTATAGGTGGTGCCTAACACCGCAATTTCCTTTGGATTCCCCATTAGCCACAACGCTAAATCAAGGAGATGGCAGCCAAAATCGATGAGGCTTCCGCCGCCTTGAAGGTCTTTATTGGTAAAAACGCCCCAGCCTGGTACTTTACGGCGCCTTAAAGCTTGGACTCTTGTCACCAGTGGGGTTCCCACTTCGCTCATCGCTTTTTTTGCTGCTTGAGCTTCCTTCATGAAACGGTAATGATAAGCAATCGCCAGGACTTTTCCTGCTTTTTTGGAAGCGGCAATCATCGCCTCACACTCTTCCGAGTTCAACGCCATCGGCTTCTCACAAAGAACATGAACTCCGGCCTGAAGGGCAGCAATAGTAATCTCAGCATGGAATTTATTTGGCGTACAGATACTAACGGCATCCACCTCGGTAAATAGCTGATGATAATCATCAAACACATACTGGATTTGATATTTTTCAGCAGCCTCGCGAGCCCGCTCTCTATTTACATCACTCAAAGCCGTAATTTCACATATATCACTCAACTCTAGAAAGGCCGGGATATGGCGGTCCTGGGCAATGCCCCCTACACCGATAATCCCGATACGAAGTTTTTTCATCGCTCTGTCACTCTTACAATTTGCTTTGTTTCATTTGATTGAAGGGCTGCTAAAATAACTTCCAGTGATTTCATGCCCTCTTCACCTGGTACAGGCGGTTCTTGATCATGAAGAACAGAATCCACAAACTTTTCAATCACATGAGAATTTTGTTGACCGCCCTCATCATTCGATTGGATTTTTCCAAGCTCATATTTAACCACTTCACCGTTCAGATATTGAACAACTAGGGAATTGGTTGGGTCATCTTCTAAACGAAGAATCGCCTTTTCTCCATAGATAATAGTAGAATTATCTTCTTTGCTTACATAAGCCCAGCTTGCGGCAAGAGTACCAATGATGCCGCTCTCTGTTTTTAGAACACAAACTGCATTATCATCAACATCCGCAAAATCCTTAGCGCTTGTTTCAACAAAGGCGCCAACCTCAACGATTTCTTCTCCTAAAATATATCGTAGTAAATCCGTCTTATGGACACCTAAATCACCCATTGCCCCCACAAATGCTTTTTCTTTTTGGAAAAACCAGCCTTCTTTTCCTTCGACACTCCAGCCTTCAGGACCGCCATGACCAAACGCGGTACGGAAGCTGTAAATTTTGCCGACTTCTCCGCTGGCAATTAACTGGCGAGCTTTTTGATGAGAAGGGACAAAGCGCTGATTATGGGCAATCATTAATTTTTTGCCGCTTTTCTCAGCTGCTGCGGTCATCGCCTCTGCTTCTTGTTTCGAGGTTGCCATTGGTTTTTCACATAACACGTGAATACCTGCCTCTAATGCTGCAATCGAAATCGGAGCATGAAGATAGTTTGGTGTACAAACGCTGACAACATCTACCGTACCACTTCTCAATAACTCTTCATAACTTGTAAAAGCTTTAACACCGTATTTCTCCGCAACTTCTGAAGCGCGTTCTTCATTAATATCACAAACCGCCACAAGCTCTACATTTTTATTAGCTGTATATTCTGGTAGATGACGGTGTTGAGCAATACTGCCGCATCCGATGACTCCAACTTTTAGCTTTTCCATGATTATTTTCCTCCCTTAAGTTCTTCTAATGGCTTCGCATTTCCGTAGACTGGGCGTTCTCGTTTAACAGGCTTTGCCCATTTCACCGCATTAATTATTACACGTTGAATGTCTTTGTTATGATAGGTCGGATATGTTTCATGACCAGGGCGGAAGTAAAATACCTTTCCGTTTCCGCGCTTGTAGGTGATTCCACTGCGGAATACTTCCCCGCCTTCGAACCAGCTTGTAAAAATAAGCTCATCAGGCTGCGGGATATCAAAATGCTCCCCGTACATTTCTTCTTTTTCCAATTCAATATATTCAGAGATTCCTTCTGTAATCGGATGAGCAGGGCTTACAACCCATAATCGTTCTTTTTCATCTGCTTCGCGCCACTTCAAATCACAGCTTGTTCCCATTAACGTCTTAAAGATTTTTGAAAAATGGCCTGAGTGAAGAACAATCAGCCCCATGCCATCAAGAACTCGCTGCTGGACCTTTTGCACAATTTCATCCTTTACTTCACCATGAGCGAGATGTCCCCACCAAACTAATACATCCGTGTCTGCTAGTATTTCATCTGTTAAGCCATGTTCCGGCTCATCAAGGGTAGCTGTTCTTGTGTCGAATCCTTCCGTTTTTAGAAATTCAGCGATTGTCCCGTGGATGCCTTTTGGGTAGATATCCCTTACAACCGGATTTTTTTGCTCGTGACGGTTTTCATTCCATACTGTTACTTTCAACATGACCTAACTCTCCTTTTATTTTCACTTTACCTACAATTTTATAGAATATGAGATTTAATGAAACGGCTTACATTGACTTTTGGGGTGGAATATATTGAACTAGAAAGATTTATAAAACGATTTTAAGTAATTCATGCTGATTTCAATACTCTCAAATGACGTCCGGCGGCTTACATCTTGCTCAACCACCCACCACTTAACACCTGCTTCTTCCCCCTTTTGAAGAATGGCTTCGATATCAACCCCGCCTGTTCCAAGCTCTGCAAAAAATTGCTCTCCATCTGTTGTCATGTCTTTTAAATGAATGAGGGGGACTCGATTTTTGTAACGCTCCATCCATTCAATTGGCTTTTCGTCTGCTTTGGTCAACCAATACACGTCTAGTTCTGCCTTCAGATTATGAGCGTTAGTTTTATCAAATATTGCTTCAAGGTACGTTCTGCCATTGGACAAGCGCTCTAGTTCAAAATCATGATTATGATAGCAAAGAGTGATACCTTCTCGGCGGCATGTTTCACCAGCATGATTTAATAACGATATGAGATTTTGGTAATCTTCCTTGCTGCGTCGTTCTGGCATTAAGTAAGGGCAGACTAGATAGTTGCTGCCTAGGATTTTCTGATCTTCAATGACTTGATACAGATTGTTTTCCAATTGTTCAAGCGGCACATGGCTGGCTGCTGCGAGAAGACCAAGGTCATCTATTAATGCTCTTACATCTTTTGTGGTCAATCCGCCATATCCGGCAAATTCAACACCATGAAAGCCTAACGCTGCCACTTTTTTTAAAGTGCCTGCAAAATCCTTTTCGCATTCTTCTCGTAAAGTATACAGTTGTACAGCTATTGGAATGTTTTTCATCCTTACCTCCCATTTTCAAACCTTACTTATTTGATTACATCTTATAGGGTGTGTCTGCAAATAAACATAGATGATATAATTAAAACATATACTATTTTGCTATTTTATTAGACTAAAGGGGCTTATGATGACAAATATATATTTTTGCGGTTATTCGTATCATATTAATGGTTATCACTCACAACATAAATCAGGTTATCCGTCGTATCTTTTCCGACTTCAAACAGAAGGACACTGTGAGGTAGTCGTTAAGGGAAAAAATATGAAAATAGAAAAAGGGGACCTGATGTTAATAAAACCCGGAGATCATTATGAACTGCTTGTCAAAGCGGGGCAAAACAGCGGGGACTATCACTTAGTGTGTGAAGGGGCCTGGGTGGACGAATGGTGGAGCCGATCTGAAAAGCCAGCTGTATCCCGAATTGACCTGGATGAAAGGGTGGTGTCTTTATGGCGCCATATCATGATCGAAAAACGGCGACCAGCATCAATCCAAAACGAGGAACTCGTCAGCTATTTACTGCGAGCACTTTGTTTATCTTTGGAACGGGCTGTTAACGAAACGGTTCAATCCTTTAGTCATCCGTACACGGTAACACGGATGATGCGATACATTGAAGAGCATGCCACAACCACCTTTAAAATCGAGGATGTAGCGCAGTATACCGGTCTTAGTGTCTCACGGTCGGTCCATCTCTTTAAAAGTAGCTTTGGGAAAACGATGATGGAATACGCTCAGGAAATCCGGCTTTCTGCTGCAATGGAGCGAATGAAATACACTTCCATTTCACTTGAGCAGATTGCAGTAGATTGCGGTTTTGGCAGCTATCCTTATTTTCATAAGGTATTTAAAAAGAAATACGGGATTGCTCCAGGTGCGTACAGACGTAAAGGATAATATTTCTTATTAAGATGCCTAAATAACCTTTGATTAACGATTTATAGTTGAAACCATAATTTTTATATGAAAAGCAGACGGTTTAGCGTGGAATCTTTTAAAGATTCTCGAAACCATCTGCATTTTATTCATCTAATGGTAAACTTGTTGACTGCATGATTGACGTTCAACCAATTTATGAGGAATGACTATGCGCTTGGTTGGTTCTGTCCTATTTTCAATTATTTCAATTAAACTCCTTGTTGCTTGATATCCAAGATCAAAAATATTAATATCCATTGATGTTAAGGGTGGTTTTGACATTTCTGATAAGAGGACGTTATTAAAGCTAACAGCAGAAATCTCTTCCGGAACCTTGACCCCCAGTTCATCTAACGTGCTTAGGACGCCTAGTGCCATTAGGTCGTCAACAACAACAAGCGCAGTTGGGCGTTGTTCAAGTGCCATTAACTCACTCACCGCTTCTTGACCGCCCTCGCGCAGGAATTCCCCATGAAGGATATATTCATTTTTAATGGGAATGTTTGCGTTATTTAAAGCCTGCTTATACCCATTCAAACGGTCAACAGTGACCATTAGTTCTAGACTCCCTCCAATAAAAGCGATTTTTCGATGCCCATAGTCTATTAAGTATTCAGTAGTTTCTCTCATTGCCCGAACATTATCATTATCAACATGTGTGATTTCTTCCGCATCCTTAAAAGGTTTTCCAATAACGACAAAAGGAAATACCATTCCTCTTAAGTACGAGATGACTTTATCCTCCACCTTGGAATTAAGAAGAATAATGCCATCTACTCGTTTTCCTTGAACCATGCGGACAACTGCCTCAAATATTTCCGCGTCTGATTTTCCAGACGTCAAATGCATGGCATATTTATTTTTATGGGATCCTTCACTGATTCCCTGTAACACCATTGGAAAAAAAGGATTCTGAAACACCACATCACTAGAGCTTGGCAAGACAAGACCTATTGTTTGTGTTGACTGACTTGCAAGACTTCTGGCATTTTGGTTAGGATGATACCCTAGCTGTTTCATTGCCTTTTTAACCTTACGTTTCGTTTCTTCACTAATTCTTGAATTATTGGCAATTACTCTTGAAACAGTTGATGGAGCGACCTCTGCAAGCTTTGCCACATCCTTAATAGTAACGGACATTTCTTCCCTCCTCTCCATTAAGAAAACGGTTGCGCAAACTATCTTTATTATAAAGTGTAGACAATCATTTATACAGCTAAAAATAAAGACACTTCAATTATGAATTATTGAAGTGATAATTCCTTCTGGTAAAGGGTAAAATCAAAATTTCCTTAAAAATATTTCAGAAAATTTCGATTTTATTACCGATTTCCTATTGATTTGTATTAAGAAATAGATATAATAAATTTTGAAATCGTTTGCGCAAACGTTTGCGCAAACGTTTGCACAAACAACTTGTCCCCTAAGCTTCTTACATATGTTTTTTTGTGCAATTTCATGCAAACGATTTTTAGATTAATAGAGTAAGGGAAAGGAGATTTTACATGAAAAGAAAGCACAAAGCACTTCTGTCACTTGTTACCGCAGTGGGGTTAATTCTTCAATTGTTTTCTGGGCTTGCGATGAGTCAAACAGCAAAAGCTGCAGAAACAACGCCAAAGCAAGTTGTACTCGTTGGCAGCCTGCAAACAGAGTTAGGAAGTTTAGGAGATTGGGAACCAGCTTCCACTAAAACACAAATGACCTCCAAGGGAAATGGGTTGTATTCTTTTTCTGGCACATTGCCTGCAGGTGATTATGAATACAAAATTGCCCTGGGAGGAAGCTGGTCCGAAAATTACGGAGCAGAAGGAGTGCCTGATGGGGCTAACATAAAACTAACTCTGACCGAACAAAAAGAAGTCACCTTCTACTACAATGACAATACCCACGCCATTGCTGATAGTACCCACTATACACTCTTGTCAGGAGACAAGCAGCCACGTCTAGCGGGAACCATTCAACCTGCAATTCAGGCAGGGCCTGCATGGAGCCCGTCAGATTCAACAGCGTTGATGGAGGACACCCACTTTAACAACGTCTATTCCTTTACTGCAAAGGTTCCAAAAGGAAACTACGAATACAAAGTTGTCTTGGGTAAGGACTGGACAGAGTCTTACCCTGCTTCCAATGTAAAGCTGAATGTACTTTCTGAAACGACAATCACATTTTTCTATAACAACCAAACAAAAGAAGTTTCTACAGATTATAAACCTACTGGAGCTGATGGATTGATTGATAAAAATGCTCTATATCATGATTCATGGGATCAAGTTTACCGTTCACCTTTTGGAGCGGTTCCTGCAAGACAACCGGTCACATTACGGTTATCGGCTAAAAAGGGTGACCTGACCAAAGCGAGCCTATATGTAAAAAATTATAATACAGGCACAACAAAGGTCCTTTCTATGAAAAATGTTGGTTGGGCAGACACTAAAGACAAAGGTGCCATTGAGTACTGGGAAACCACTTTTACACCATCTGACAAAGGAGTTCACGGCTATAAATTCATCGCCGGAGACCAAGATAAAACAGCGGAATACGGAGAAGACACACAGGAAGGGCACACCGGTAAAGCTGAAGATAAAAATGCAGGACTCTTCCAATTGACAGTTTTCGACCCAGGTTATCAAACACCGGATTGGATGAAGGAAGCTGTTGTCTATCAAATCTTTCCTGATCGCTTTTATAACGGAAACAAAGCAAATGACCAGCTAAAGGACAAGATTGGAGCTCGCGGAAGCCAGCCGATTGAACATCCCGCTTCCTGGTCTTCCCTGCCTGACAATCCATCTGAACAAGGCACCGATTCCTATACTGGAGATGGAGAATTTAGCAACGACTTCTTTGGCGGAGACATTGCCGGTATCAAGGAAAAACTTAATTATCTGCAATCTCTTGGTGTCAATACACTTTATTTAAATCCAATCGCCAGTGCACCATCCAACCATAAGTATGATGCAACAGACTATAAACAGGTGGATCCGATGTTTGGCTCCGAAAAAGAATTTGAGGATTTCGCCAAAGAATTATCAAAACGTCACATGCACCTTATTTTGGACGGAGTTTTCAATCATGTATCCGACGATTCCATCTATTTTGACCGTTATAACAAATATCAAACTGTAGGCGCTTATGAATACTGGTCTCGAATTTACGATTTGATGAATAAAGAAAATTTGTCCGAATCGGCTGCTAAGTCTAAGGCCAAGGAACAACTAATAGCAGAAGGGCAAACCTTTAGCCCATATGGCTTTGAAAACTGGTTCAAAATAGAAAACATAAAAGTTCCCAATGAAAAAGTAAACGGTGTTTCATCTGGAGAGCATTATAAGTATGAAGGCTGGTGGGGCTATGATAGTCTCCCTGTATTCGAATCCGTTAACGGCACAAAGGTCGACCATCCAAGTGAACTGAACAACTCATCATTGTCAAATTATTTAATGTATGAAAAGGATTCAGTAGGAAAAATATGGATTAACCGAGGCTCTTCAGGCTGGCGCCTGGATGTAGCCAATGAAGTGGACAGCTCATTCTGGCAGGAGTTCCGCAAGCAATTGAAATCCAAAACCATGACAGGAGCCGGGAAGACCCTTAAAGAGGGCGAACAGCCTCTCATACTGGGAGAAATTTGGGATGATGCCTCCAAGTACTTTTTAGGTGATCAATATGATTCCGTTATGAATTACCGTTTTCGCGGGGCCATTTTAGATTACCTAAAGAACGGTAATGCCGTTAATGCACAAAACGCGCTAATGGCTGTACAGGAGGACTATCCGAAGGAAGCTTTTTATGCCCTCATGAACCTGATGGGTTCACATGACACGGCACGTGCAATATTTCTTCTGGGCAACGGCACTGATACGTATAACAGAGCAGAACAGGATCCGAACTACAATTACAATGAAGGTGTAAAACGGTTAAAGCTGGCATCCCTACTTCAAATGGGTTACCCCGGAGCGCCGACCATCTATTATGGCGACGAAGCAGGTCAAACTGGATCCAAAGATCCAGATGACCGCCGCACATATCCGTGGGGGAACGAAAACAAAGATTTAATTGCACACTATCAAAAGATAGGTCAAATTCGTAAGGAAAATGCTGACCTTTTCGCCTATGGCGATTTGCACCACGTCTACGCAAAGGGTGATGTGTTAGCCTATATCCGGACAAAAGGATCAAAATCTGGCATTGTTATTATTAACAGAGGTACTGCAGCACAAACTGTTGAAATCGATACAAAATCACTGCTGGGAAATGGTCTTCGTTTTGTGGATCAATTGGACCCGAAGTATGCGGCTGAAACGAAGGACGGAAAAATGTCATTAACAGTGCCAGCTGAATCAGGAAGAATGTTAATCAACGTAAATGAAGTGAAAAAACCAGAATCTGTTAAAAAATTAACTGGTACAGCAGGTTCTAAAGGGATTACTTTAAGCTGGGCAGGAAGTGGCACAAAATTCTATGTCTATCAGTCTACTGTTGCGGGGGGATTATGGACAAAAGTGAAGGAAACCACAGATACTACTGTGAATATTTCCGATTTAAATAATGGTCGCACTTATTATTTTGAAGTAACAGCCGTAGACAAAAGCGGTAACGAATCTGCACCTGCTTCCACAGCTGAACTGGTGCCCCATTATGATGTAAGTAAAGCCAGTGTTAAGGACTTGACTGTATTAGACAACGGAGAGTTGAATTTGGCACAGACTTCTAATGTTAATGCCGCTTTTTACCTGCCAGGTGCGACAGAATCCGGTGCAGCAGAAGGAATCACTGCCGAACTTCAAGTAAGACTAAAAGGACAAACCACATGGTCTTCTTATCCAGCCCAATATAGTGGACAATCCCAGAGCGACCAAGCAAATGAGTTTCAGGGGAGCTTTACAGCATATGATGCGGGCATATATGAATACCGTATGGCCTTTACGCCGGATCTAGGAAATACTTTTGTTTACTCAACGACAGGAGAAGTGACCTATTCTCGGAGTACGATAGATACTACCCCGCCTGCCAATGATATCACTCTGGAGACACCGATAAAAGAATCCGGTCAGGTTAACTTAAATTGGAAACTCACTGAGCCAGATAAGCCATTTAAAACGGTCATTTACCGTGACGGCCAAATTCTTTCAACACTGGACGGCGATACCATAACCTTCCGTGATTATCAGGTAGCAAATGGTACCACGTATAAATACCAAATTCGCGTCTATGATCAGGCTGGAAATAAGGTGGATTCGAACACGGTAAGTGTGACGCCGGAAATCGTCATGGTACAGGTCACTTTTAAGGTGCATGCACCAGATTACACAGCTTTGTCGGCAAAATTAAATATACCAGGCACCCTAAATGGCTGGAATACAAGCGCCTGGGAAATGAGCCGCAACGGTGCTGTAACTCCTGATTGGGAATACACTGTAGAACTAGAGGAAGGAACTGAGTTAACCTATAAATATACGAGGGACAATTCTTGGGATCAGGAAGGGCTGGCGGACCATACCCCTTCTGATTCATCAGATGACGATATCAGCTATTACGGCTATGGTGCCCAAGGAACCGATATGAAAATTATCGTCACTAACCAAGGCAACAACAAGATGGTTGTCCAGGATACGATCCTACGCTGGATTGATAAGCCGTTAGTAGTCAGCCAAATCGAGGTGAATGGTTCAACTATGACCGTTAAGGGGAATGCCATTAAGGGCGCTGACCTCACCATCAACGGGGAAAAAGTGACGGTCGGAAATGATATGATTTTCACTCATTCCTTTACTCTAAAAGAAGGACAGACACAAGTACCTGTTCACATTGAACCAACTGATACAACCAAGTCCACCATCTTTAAAGGAGACGGCGGGTCCATTACCAAGAATACAAAGAACTACGTAATCGACGTAATGACAAAAACGATTAGCGAAACCAAATAAGCAGAAATCGAAAAGGTCTGCCAAGAAAAAAAGAGGGTCCAAAAGTACTTACTTTTTGGATCCCTTTTTTAGGTATTACTAGTCAAATACTCATTCATAAATTTACAAAAAAGTCGTACTTTTTCTATTGCAATAAAAAATTGAGGAGAAACAGATTATTACCGATTTCCGCTAACGTTAAACTATTGTTTAACATATTCCGCACGGTACTCATTCGGTGTGACACCCACAACCTTTTTAAACACCTTCCGAAAATATTTATCATCCTGGTAGCCAATCATGTTCGCAATTTCATAGATTTTTAACTGGCTGTTTTTCAGGAGCGATTTTGCCCTCTCCATACGGATTTTCACAATGTAATCGGTGATGTTTACATTAAATTCTTGCTTAAATTTCCTCGAAATATATTCACGGCTGATATAAAAATGCTCAGAAATCTCCTGCAGTTTCACATCCCGATCGAAGTTTGCCTGCAGGTATTTTTCGATGTCATAAATAATGTTACTATTTTTTTGCTGCGTGATCCTTTTAACTTTTTTTAAGAAAACAGAAATCTCCCTCTTCTTTCTTTCAATATATTCATCTAACTGAAAGGAACCGTTTTTGTCAAAAAACAAATCGACTCGTTTCTCAATATTGTCTGTTGCTTTGAAATGGAGGTTATAAGTCTTATACCATTTGCGGCTAATGACTAAATATTCGTTTTCAAAATGCATCAGCTGATTTAACGATAAATATCCTTTCTCTGTATAGTCGTTGACGATTTGATTGATTACGTCATCAAACGCCTCTATTTCACCAGCTTGTACAGCTAGTTCTATAATAGATGAATAGACCATTAGATTCCGTAAAGCATCAGGTCGATCAACATTCTGCCAATGAACTCTTTTTGTTTTATCTAAAATATTACTATTTAATAAAACCTGCTTCGCATGCTGATAGGAATCAATCAATTTGAAGCTTTTATTTACAGGATTTCCAACCGCAATAGGACAAGAAATATCCAAGACACTTTTTATCGACTTATATATCTGAACTGATAGTTCGTTTATTTGCTCAAACTTGTTCCAGAAGATAATCACGATTTCACCCTTATTGGATAAATATCGAAATCCTATTCCGCATTCATGTTCCATTAATATTTCATTAATAACATTTAAGATTGTAAAATAGGCTAGATCACGATCTCCTTGAAATGCCTCAATAGTCCTGCCATTAATTCTGACTAAAGCGACAAGATAATTTTGCGATAAGTGAAAGCCAAATTCTTTATACAAATTTTCTTTCATGCTTTCGCTATTCAATAGCTGGGTTAACTTTCTATCACGATACACAGGCTTCATTTCATTTATTAATTGCGTGCTGCTTTCTTTACTCTGCCTGTCCGCTTCTTCTTTTTTCCATTCTTTTACCGCTTTTTCCAGTGTCTGATTTAGGATTTCTGGATCAATCGGCTTTAATAAATAGTCCATGCTTCCGAAATGAATCGCTTTTCTCATGTAGTGGTAATCATCATATCCTGTTACCACAATCGTTTTACTGGTTGGCTGATTGTCTTTAATCCATTCGAGCAGCTGGGTTCCGTCCATTTTAGGCATCTTCATATCGGAAAAAATAATCTCAGGCTTAATCGTTTGGATCAGCTGAATGGCTTCCTCTCCGTTTCCCGCCTCAAAAATTTCGTTAATCCCATTCTGTTCCCATTCACCCAGCAGCTTAATACCATCACGCACATGTTTTTCGTCATCGACAATTAAGACTTTCATTGAAGCTCCACCTCTTTTGACATTACCTTTGGAATCTCGATGGTAACTGTAAATCCACGTTCTTCACCACTGGAAACGACCATTGTAGCCTTATTATTGTAATAAATCTGCAAGCGGTCATAAATATTTTTTAAGCCGATTGCTTCTCTTTGCTTTTCTTCTTTTGGTACCCCATGAACTAATTCATGTTTAATCTTTTTTAACTGCTCTTCATTAACGCCAATGCCATTATCTTTTACTTTTATACAAACAGAATCATCATTCAGCAAATATCCTTCAATATGAATGATTGTTTTTTCAACCTTCTGGTCAAATCCATGCTTAAAACAGTTCTCGACAATCGGCTGCAAAATCATTTTCGGAACAGGAATATCTTCTACTTCCTGCTGGATACTCAGGTTAAACTCAAATTGTTCATCAAATCGTTGTTTTTGTAAGGATAAATAAGCTTTCACATGCTTTAACTCGGAAACAAACGGAACAATATCCTCCTTCATGTTCATGCTGTATCTCATGATATTGGACAATGAAGTTAGCAGGGAATACACCGGCACTGCTTTCAATTTTAGTGCTAAGGTACCAATAGACTGAAAAGCATTATATAAAAAATGCGGATTGATTTGTGATTGAAGCACCCTTAGCTGGGAGGATTTATTTTCAATTTCCAATTTATATTCCCGTTCGATCAATTCATTGATTTTGGAAATCATTAATTTGAAGTGCCTGCCAAGCATACCAATTTCATCGTTTCCAAGCGATTCAAAGTCAGCCTCAAATTCACCGTTCTCTACTTTTTTCATATTGGCAATTAATACTTTTATCGGAGCCGTAAGCCTAAAGGAAATGAATAATGTAGCCATTAAAACAATAAAAAGCGTGATAAAAGCAATCAAAATATTAGTGAGTGCCGTTTGTCTGGCACTTTGATAAAGTACATCATAGGGAATTCGTTTAACTATATACCAATTCTTAAAGGAGTTAGAGAAATTCTCATAAACGATTACCCCGGAGAATTGTTTATCCTTCCATTCGAGACTTTTACCCGCCCTGGGTTTCTTTTTTACTTGCTGAAACCACTTTTCTTTATTTTCCTTTCCAATTTCATCTTTATTTGAAGAGTAAATAATAACTCCATTTTCATTCATGATATAAAGGTCTTCTGTATTTTCCGTATATAATCTGCCGGCAATATCACCAATTTTTGAAAGGTTAATATCAATCGACAAAAAGCCTAAAAACTTGTCCGATGGGACATCCCGGAGGATATTATGAAAGCTTAATACATCCACCTTTTGGGAATTAGGAATAACGGATATATTATTATAACTATAAATCTCATGTGGCGGCTCAATAACCGAAAAGCTGCCCAAGCGATTTAACCGGGCATAATAAGGATGAGAAAAGATATGTTCGTAGGTCCCCCGGCCGCTTATTGTAGAGTGATAGTTGGTATAAGAATCTTTTTCCTTATCAATATAAAGATGCATTTGTTCAATTTCAGGCCTTGAATTAAATAAATACGCTAAAGCTCTGCGTACTTCTTCCTGATTATAGGTTAAGTTTCGAGAAATCCCATCTCTCATTACATTCATAAAGGGAGTGTAACGATAAAGAACCGTTGACATTTGCGCCACATCTTCTAAATATGTAGACAGTTCTTGCTCTCCTTTTACAATAAGGTCATGATTAGTGGAAACAAAACGTTCATTGAGTGACTTCGTTGTTTGATTGTATGTAAATGCATTTGCGATTCCGAATGGGAGAATTATGACAGCCATTAATGTGACAATAAGCTTTTTACGGATACTCCATTGCATTATCTGTTCCACCTCCCGCGGATCGCTTCATTAAGACTCCAGTAAAATATTTGCTCTCATTTTAGCATACTTCTATTTAATCTTTTATAGTGGAATTTTCATCTTATTTTTGGACTGTTCAATATTTTCCACCCTAGTGGTCAATGTAAGCCGTTTCATAATTTTATGGAATCTCTAAAATGAAGTTATAGGAGGTGCAGTCAGTGAATAACGAAAGTAAGTTAGAAAACGTAAAGGGCGCAGCCTTTAACAGTAAGGCAAACACGAAAGTTTCGGAATCAGTTTCATTAAGAAATAAGAAAAAGCTAAAGGATGCAGGGTTATATGCTTTATTTGTCGGACCAGCCTTTTTAGCTTTTGCCATTATTGTCTTAATCCCTTTCTTTACAGGTATTTACTATGCCTTTACTGACTGGAATGGGATTACAGGTAATATAAAATGGGTTGGATTGGATAATTTTAAATACTTATTTACCGAGGACAAACAATTCCAACAGTCCTTCCTGCTGACGACCAAATATACAGTTGTGGCGATTATTTTAACGAATATTATTGGATTTGGGTTAGCACTGCTAGTCACTCAAATGTTAAAAACAAGAAACATTTTACGAACCGTTTTCTTTATGCCAAATATGGTTGGCGGCCTTTTACTTGGATTCATCTGGCAATTTATTTTTGTAAAAGGGTTTGCTTCTCTCGGACAGTTGACGGGGATTCCTTTTTTCGAGTTAGCATGGTTAGGGGATGCTAATACGGCATTTTGGGGAATTGTGATTGTTAGTGTGTGGCAGGGTGCGGGTTATATCATGATCATCTATATAGCTGCCTTGCAAAACGTTCCGCAGGAATTAATCGAAGCGGCGAAAATTGACGGAGCAAATAGATGGCAGATTCTCCGCCATATCACGATGCCACTTGTAGCACCAGCGGTTACGATCTGTTTATTTTTAACCACTGCTTCATCGTTTAAGATTTTTGACGCGAACCTTTCATTAACAAACGGCGGTCCGTTCAAATCAACCGAAATGTTAGCACTAAACATTTATACAGAGGCCTTCGTCAATAACCGCTATGGTATTGGGGAAGCAAAGGCATTAATTTTCTTCATCGTTGTTGCAGCGATTACGATCCTTCAAGTAACCATTTCGAAGAAGAGGGAGGTTGAATCATAATGGGAAACAAGTATACAGGAAAGACTTTTATCGGCGAAATTTTCGCCATCTTGCTTGGCCTTGTCTTCTTAATTCCATTCTATTATTTGATTTCAAACTCCTTAAAACCGTTTGCGGAGATTTTAAGTAATACATCGGCTTTACCTAAAGTGTTCATGTTCGATAACTATGTGAATGCCTTTGAAAAATTGGACTATTTAAGGGTATTTACAAACTCTGTATTTATTACGGTTGTGAGTAATGTCGTTCTAGTAGTCTTTTGTTCGATGGCAGCCTACATGCTGGTACGGACAAAGAAGAAAATCAGCAATGTGATTTTCATGACCCTTGTTGCAGCGATGATAATTCCCTTTCAATCGATTATGATTCCGCTCATCAAAACAGCTGGTACCCTTGGCATGCTTAATACCATCTGGGGACTTGTCATCATGTACTTAGGTTTTGGCTCTGGGATGACGATCTTCTTATACCACGGATTTATTAAAGGGATTCCGGTTGAACTTGAAGAAGCAGCGATTATCGACGGTTGTTCAAGGTTTGGAGTATTCTGGAGAATCGTGTTCCCTTTATTAAAACCGATTACCGTAACGATTATCATCCTAAACAGCTTATGGATATGGAATGACTATCTATTACCATCCCTGGTTCTTCAGGATCCTGGTTTAAGAACGATTCCTTTAGCGACCTTCTTCTTCTTTGGCCAGTACACAAAGCAATGGGATTTAGCGCTGGCAGCATTGGTTCTTGGTATTATACCTTTGTTAATTTTCTTCTTTTCGATGCAAAAACACATTATCAAGGGAATCACTAGCGGTTCTATTAAATAAATTTCTTCAAGTGGTAACAACCTCTACTGTCTGAATCTCAGACAGTAGAGATTTATAAAAATAAAATTTATTTTTCGGAGGGAAACCAAATGGCTTTCAAAAAATATTCAATAGCAGCGGGGATTTTATCGGCATCACTTCTTTTAGGGGCATGCGGTAATTCTGACAGTGCATCCGGAACTAAAAAAGACAGCGGCAGCAAAGATGGAAAAGTAGTTGTTGATATCTTTAACGGAAAGGTTGAAATCGCCGATCAATTGAAAGCGTTAACAGATAAATATACGAAAGAGCATCCAAATGTAACGTTTAATATTGAATCAGTAGGCGGTGGTGCAGATGGTGCAGCAGCTCTAAAAGCAAAGTTTGCCTCTAACAAAGCACCTGATATCTTTGGTAACGGCGGCTACCAAGAAGCTCAGACATGGAAAGACAAATTCGAAGATTTATCAGATCAGCCATGGGTTAAAGATGCTTATCCAGATGCATTAAAACCAATGACTATCGACGGAAAAATTTACGGCCAGCCAGTTAACATGGAAGGTTATGGTTTTGCTTATAACAAAAAGTTATTTGCAAAAGCCGGAATCACAGAACTTCCAAAAACATATTCAGAGCTTGAAGCAGCTTCTAAAAAGCTTAAAGCTGCCGGCATAACTCCTTTCTCAGTCGGTTATGCAGAATGGTGGGTTTTAGCGAACCATGGACTGAACGTTCCTTTTGCTTACGAACAAGCTGATGACGAAAACTTCATCCCTGGGTTAAACGAAGGTAAATCTAAAATTGAAGGCAACAAATACTTTGAAGACTACTTCAAGCTTGTTGATTTAACAGTGAAATACGGTAACAAGAATCCATTAACAACAGACTATAATACAGAAGTTACCCAATTTGCTAACGGCGAAACAGCCATGATCCAACAAGGTAACTGGATTCAGCCAATGCTTGATAAATTAAACCCTGGCATGGAAGTTGGTTTCATTCCACTGGCTCTTACAGATGATGCTGCTCAAGCAGATAAGCTTATGGCTGACGTGCCAACTAACTGGGTAGTTTATAACAAAGCACCTGATGCAGACAAAAAAGCAGCAAAAGATTTCTTAAATTGGATGGTTTCATCTGAAGAAGGCAAGTCGGCATTAGTAAAAGAATTCAAATATATCCCTGCCTTTAAAACAATTGAAGCAAAAGCAGAAGATATTGGTCCTCTAGGCGCAGATATTCAGAAATATTCTAAGGACGGCAAGACTTACTCTTGGCAATTTATGAAATATCCTGATGGTGCAGGTCAAGAATTCGGTGCAACCCTTCAAGCATATGTGGGCGGCCAAAAGTCTAAAGAAGAAGCGATGAAAGCTTTAGATGCAACATGGGCTAAATTGAAGAAGTAATAGTACAGAAGAAAGGCTCCTTACATTGAGTAAGGAGCCTTTCCTATATATTGTACAATTTGCATTTTTCATAAAAGCTTGTTTTACCAATTTCTAAGAGTTTTGCTGCCTCTAACTTATTACCTTCTGTAACTCCTAAGGCATGGAGAATCGCTTGTTTTTCAACTAAGGCTAGTGTTTCCTTCAATGGCCTTACTGGAATATCGGGCTTTTGTTGTGGCTGGATATAGTGATCCACTTCAAGGTCGCGGAGATAAAGCGGGAGATGATGTATCTCAATTGTTTCTCCATCTAAAACATTGATGGCCCGCTCCAAGACATTCTCTAACTCACGGATATTACCAGGCCACTTATGCTTTTGCAGTCTAGCGATTACATCTGCAGACAGTTTTGTGCTTTGCCGGTGGAATCTCCTTCCAAGCTTTGTTAACAAGCTTTCAGAAATGAACGGGATATCTTCCGTTCGCTTTTTCAGCGGTGGAATTTCGATTTTTATCACATTTAATCGATAATATAAATCCTGCCGGAATGTTCCTTCCTGTACCATTTTGTCCAAATCTCTATGGGTAGCGGCAATCACCCGTACATCAACCGGAATGGATTTTTGTCCGCCTATTCTCTGGACTTCTTTTTCCTGCAGTACGCGAAGAAGCTTACTTTGCATCGAAAGAGGCATATCACCGATTTCATCAAGAAAAATCGTCCCATGGTGGGCTGCCTGAAATTTTCCCTTTCTTCCGCCTTTTTTCGCCCCAGTAAATGCCCCATCTTCATATCCGAATAATTCTGATTCTAGCAGGTGCTCTGGAATCGAAGCACAATTTATTGGAACAAATGGAAAGGCGGAGCGGCTGCTGCCATTATGGATGGCATGCGCAAACAATTCCTTGCCCGTACCTGATTCTCCTAGTAATAAAACGGATGAATGACTGCTGGATATTCTTTCAGCAAGTCTTTTTGAAGCTAAAAATGCAGGACTGCTGCCGATTAGATTATCAAAGTTATATTTACTTTCTTTTTCGAATCGATTCTTATAATATTTCAGTTCTTCTACAAGTGACTGGATTTTGGACTGGTATTGCCGCCATTCCTCGGGGTTGCGAAACATCACCGTTCCAAGTGCCCCGACTAGTTCCCCTTCGACGACAAGCGGGAAGCGGTTCGCGATCATTTCACTTCCATTAATCCGTTGAACAGCCGCCAATTCAGCCTGACCTGTTTTCGCGACGATATGCATGCGGGTATTTTCAATTACTTCATTAACATGTCTTCCAATCGCATTTTCTACCGTAGTTCCAATAAATTCACAATAGGCGGTATTTATATATTTGATAATCCCCTGACTATCAACAATGACAATCCGTTCCGCTGCAAGATTAATAACTTCCTCAAGCCAGTTATAGGGAATTTGCTCAATTCCTACCTTCATTCACATTCTCACCTTTTTGATAGTGTTAATTCTATTATAGCAAAAGACTTTCCAGAAACTTTCAAAAAATAAGAAAGGCTCTTTTCGTAAACTTTGTTGCTTTTGGAACTTAATTAGGTTCATTTACTAAGTTTCTGGGCAATTTTCGCAAATGTTCTTACGAAAAGATGCCCCGAAGCTACTAGTTATGCGGGTTGATAACCTTATACGAAAAACAACAATTTTTGCGAAAATAGCCATAAGAAAAGAACCCAGTATAGGTTCTTCTATTGAACAGTATATCCTCCATCAAGTGCCACGGCTTGCCCGGTAACTCCCCTTGCTTTTTCACTTGCTAAAAAGACAGCATAGTCGGCAATTTCCGAAACGGATAATAGCCTTTTTTGCGGAACCAACGGATAAATGACTTCTTCAATGACCCTCTCAAACGGGACATTTCTTGTTTTCGCCAGGTCCTGCAGCTGGTTCTGAACGAGCGGCGTATCGACATAGCCAGGACAAAGGGCATTGACAGTTATTCCATATTCAGCCCCTTCTAATGCTGCCACTTTTGTTAAGCCGATCACTCCGTGTTTCGCACTGTTATAGGCCGCCTTACCAGCAAAGCCAATCAGCCCGTTTATGGAAGCCATATTGATGATTCTTCCATAGCCCTGTTTCTTCATGAGCGGAAAAACATTTTTAATGCCGATAAATGGCGCCGTCAGCATTACATCCACCAACAGCTTAAATTTTTCTGTTGGGAATTCCTCGATAGGTGAAACGTATTGAAGCCCAGCATTATTGATTAAAATATCGATACTACCAAAAGATTGGCAGGCTTTATCGATACTATTTTTATAGGCCTCCTCATCTGTCACATCACAAGGTGCAGATAGGGCATTAAATCCTTGATTGTTCAACTCATCTGCTACTTTATGACATGATTCCTTATTCAAATCTGAAATTACCACTTTTGCTCCTTCTTGCGCAAAAGCTTTTGCAATTTCCAGCCCAATGCCGCTTGCAGAACCGGTTATAAAGGCGGTTTTTCCCTCTAATTGCTTCCCCATTTCGTGCACTCTCCCTGTTTATTGTTGGTTTGACATAAGCTGCGGGCTTACACTAAAAATTGCTTCCGTTTTTTCCTGCACTTCTTTTATGGTGGTTCCTTCCTGCAATTCCGTTAACACCATTCGTTCTTTATTGAAATCAAATACGGCTAACTCGGTAATAAGGCGATGGACAACTTTTTGACCAGTCAAAGGAAGTGTACATTCCTTTTTTATTTTCGATTCACCGTATTTATTTACATGTTCCATAATCACAACTACCCGCTTCGCCCCGTTAACAAGATCCATGGCCCCGCCCATGCCTTTTATCATTTTCCCTGGTATCATCCAATTGGCAAGGTCCCCATTTTCTGATACCTCCATGCCGCCAAGAATGGCTAAATCTATATGGCCGCCGCGGATCATCGCAAAGGATTCGGCACTTTCAAAGTAAGAGGCCCCCTGTACAGCAGTTACTGTTTCTTTTCCTGCGTTGATTAAATCGGGATCGACATGTTCCTCGTCCGGATAGGGTCCTATACCTAATAAGCCATTTTCTGATTGCAGTAAAACACTGTATTCCGGCGGGATTTCATTGGCCAGCAGTGTCGGCATCCCAATACCCAAATTAACATTCATGCCATCCTCAATTTCCTGCACTGCCCGTCTAATAATTTTATGGCGAACATCCATAAATGATTCTCCTCTCTATGCTTGAATAACCGTCCTTCTTTCAATTCTCTTTTCGTATAATTCCCCTGCCAGTACACGTTGGACATAAATGCTTGGGGTATGAATGTGGTCAGGATTGAGTTCACCAGCACCGACGATTTCTTCTACCTCTGCAATTGTTATCTTTCCAGCCATTGCAGCCAGCGGGTTAAAATTTCTTGCCGTTTTGTGATACACTAAATTCCCTAACAGATCCCCTTTCCCAGCCTTCACTAATGCAAAGTCACCAACAATCGCTTTTTCAAGAAGATAGGTTTTGCCGTCAAATTCTTTAAGTTCCTTTCCATCCGCAATCGGTGTTCCGACTCCTGTAGCCGTATAAAACCCTGGGATGCCGGCACCTCCTGCACGGATACGTTCAGCGAGTGTACCTTGGGGCACAAGCTCCACCTCTAATTCACCGCTTAAAAATTGTCGTTCGAAAATCTTGTTTTCCCCTACATAGGAAGAAATCATTTTTTTAATTTGCTTATTGGCTAGTAATAGGCCGAGGCCCCAATCGTCGACACCACAGTTATTGCTGACAATGGTCAGGTCCTTAACTCCTTTATCTCTTAAAGCTAAAATTGCCTTTTCCGGTATACCGCAAAGACCGAACCCGCCTACAATGATGGTGGCTCCGTCATGAATATCGTCGATGGCTTTTTCAAATGAATCGATTACTTTTCCCTTACTCATTCCGTTATCCCCCTTTTATAGAACTGGCTGTGTTAAAGGTTATTGTTGATATTGACACTCTGTTGATTGGAGTGGAAGGCGCGAAGACTCCTGCGGGAGTACGGGGCTGGGGAGACCCCACAGGCGTAAAGCGCCGAGGAGGCTCCCCGGCACGCCCGCGGAAAGCGAAGCGCCTGGAGCGGATATCAACAGACAAGTTTAACACAGTTATAGATTTAAACTTTCGAAACAAGCGGCCGCTTATTTCGAAAGCATTTTGATTTAGACAATGCCTGTTAATGAATAGACAGCAATGATAAAGAATACTGCCAGTGTTTTGATAATCGTAACGGCAAAAATATCACGATAGGACTGACGATGGGTAAGTCCCGTTACAGCAAGTAATGTAATAACCGCTCCGTTGTGCGGAAGGGTATCCATACCGCCGGATGCCATCGAAATAACTCGGTGCATAACTTCAGGCGGAATATTGGCTGCTGCGATTGCTTGATTATATTTTTCAGCCATCGCACTTAGGGCAATTCCCATTCCCCCTGAGGCAGATCCAGTGATCCCTGCAAGGGTGGAGGTAGTAACAGCACCATTAACGAGCGGGTTTGTAAAGGTATTCGAAATCCCGTCACTGATGGCTGTAAAACCTGGCAATGCCGCAATGACACCGCCGAAGCCATATTCAGCACCCGTATTCATCGTAGCAAGCAAGGAACCACCGATGCTTGTGTTCAGTCCCTCTTTAAAGTTTTGTGTGACTCGCTTCCAGTCAAATAAAATAGTAGAAATAATTCCAACCACTAATGCCATTTCAACTGCCCAAATCGCCGCTACCGCCCCAACATCAACAACACCAAAAGCTTTTAAGCCAATCTGGGAAAAATCAAATCCATTTGGATACCATTTCGGTATATTTGTGACAAAAACTTTGTTCATAACTCCTACAAGAATAAGCGGAACAAACGCTAAAATTTGTCTTGCTGCTGACTGCTCCGTCGAGAAGTTGGCTTTTGGTTCCTCTTTTTTAGTGAGCTTTTCAGCAGCAGATGCCATTTCAGTACCAAATCCGAAATAGCCCTCTCCAGCTTTTTCGGCCTTTTTCCTTCTGGATTCTAAGTATAAAAGTCCAAGGATCAAGACGAATACTCCGCCAATGATCCCTAACATTGGTGCGGCATAAATATCCGTTTTAAAGAAAGCAATCGGAATAACGTTTTGAATTTGCGGCGTACCCGGCAAAGCATCCATTGTAAACGTAAAGGAACCTAATGCAATCGTTCCTGGAATCAACCGTTTTGGAATATTTGCTTCCCTGAAAAGATGGGCAGCAAACGGGAAAACGGCAAACACGACAACGAACAAACTTACGCCGCTATACGTTAAAATCGCTCCTAACAACACGATCGTTAAGATGGCACGCTTTGCACCTATCAGCTTCACGATTGTTTTGGCGATGGACTCTGCAAGCCCTGACATTTCAACAACCTTTCCAAAAATAGCCCCTAATAAAAAGACAGGAAAATAGTTTTTAATAAAGCCGACCATCTTCTCCATAAAAACATTCGAAAAGAATGGCAATACATAACTTGGTTCAGTTAATAAAACCGCAAATAGTGCGCAGATTGGTGCAAATAAGATTACGGAAAAACCTCTGTAGGCAACAAACATTAATAGGCCTAAGGCTAAGAGTATAACGATTAAATCCATGAAAATCCCCCTTGTTCGTTTTTATAGAAAGCGGTTACAAAAAATTTTAATCCTCCTTTACGAAAATTCCCCTTGCACTATAATTTCATTGCAAGTTCCGTGCCATTTTTATAATAATTTGAAAATTAAGCTTTTTAGAGAATTTGCGGGGGGGGGATTCCGTTTTTGCGGAAAAAATGTTAGTTTACGAATTCCGGAAATCGGGAAAATTCCGTTTTTGCGGAACAGTGAGAGGATATTCTTCAAATTTCAGAAGGGATTCTACAATATTAATGGGGGTTTCTACAAAATTGATGGGACATTCTACAAATTTCAGAGGAAATTCTACAATTTCAAAGGCATTCTACAAATTCAATGGAGTATTCTACAAATTTCAGAGGAAATTCTACAATTTCAAAGGCATTCTACAAATTCAATGGAGTATTCTACAAAATTCAAAGGGCATTCTACAAAATTCAACGGACATTCTACAAAATTCTAATTACTCCCCTTCCATTAAAAAAACATGCCCAGTTAATCTGAACATGTTTCATTTATCCGGACTATTCACCATAATTCCGGCTACTTGGGTTAAGCGATCATAAAAAGCTAATCCGGCTGGATTTTGATCAAGACTGATTTCCTCAAAGGCTTCCTTCATACAGCGAAGCCAGCATTGTGCCCTTCTAGGAGTCACCTCAAATGGCAAATGACGTTCTCGCATCGCCGGCGGGCCAAATTCCTGGCTGTAAAGAGCCGGTCCCCCTAAGAATTGCGGCAGGAACATCCGCTGCTTTCGCTTGATTTCTTCCATATCCCCTTCAAATAACGGTCTTAATTCCGGATCAGCATATACACGTGGATAAAAAGCATCGACAAGCTTATCGATTGTTTCTTGTCCGCCAATTTCACTATAAAGAGTTTTAAATGCGTATTCCAATTTACTTCACTCTCCTTTTTAATGTATTTCTTATTCCCATAATTATAATCGTAAAAATATAGGTCTTTTGTGATGTAAATCACGCTTTATACCAGATTGAAATTATTTTTTTAGATAGATATGGTATTCTAAAATAGATTAACTTCAAAATAAATTAACATGAAGAAGATAGTACTTAAGAGGTGGGTTTTATTGAATAAAGCATGGATATATGTAGCTTTAACTTGTATGTTTGAATTAATGTGGGTATATGGCTTCAATGTTGCCGAAAGCTGGTGGCAGTGGGCAATCATTATTGGAATTATTTTAACCGATTTTCATTTTCTGCCCAAAGCTTGCCAAAGCCTCCCAACTGGCACTGTTTATGCTATTTTTTCAGGAGTAGGAACCATTGGAACGGTATTAATGGATGTCTTCCTTTTTGGTGAACAATTTAGTGGAGCGAAACTTCTATTTGTTGTTGTTATTATCTTAGGTGTAATTGGCTTAAACCTAGCAGACAATCAACAGGAAAAAGAAGCTTTAAAGGGAACGGTCTGATATGGGCTGGGTATTGGTTGTTTTAGCGGCAGCATGCGAGATTATCGGTGCAGCCGGGCTAAAATTATATAGTAAACGGGAATCCATTCGCAATGGAATCCTCTATATTGGGGGATTTGGGGCATCGTTTGGTTTCTTATATGCATCTTTCCACTATTTACAGGTAAGTATCGCCTATGCAGTATGGATAGGAATTGGAACGGCTGGAGCGGTTGCAGTTAATATGGTACTTTTTGGAGAATCAAAGAGCATGGGACGTGTTATTAGTGTTATCTTGATAATCATTGGTGTGATAGGGTTAAAGTCGTTTTCCTAACCTGCAATAAGCAAAGAGCCTGCCGCATTAGCAGGCTCTTTTCAAATTATAATTGTTCTCCATTTGAGGCGATGACATCTTTATACCAGTAGAAGGATTTTTTCTTGCTTCTAGCTAATGTACCATTACCATAGTCATCCTGATCTACATAAATAAATCCATAACGTTTAGACATTTCTGAGGTGCTTGCACTAATTAAATCAATACAGCCCCAGCTTGTGTAGCCCATTACTTCTACTCCATCCTTGATAGCTTCTCCCATTTGTTCAATATGGGCCCGTAAATAATCAATCCGATAATCATCATTTATTGAGCCATCTTCCTCTACCTTATCGTAGGCTCCTAATCCATTTTCTACGATAAATAATGGCACTTGATAGCGATCGTACATTTTCTTCAATGTAATCCGTAATCCTTTAGGGTCAATTTGCCAGCCCCAATCAGATGCTTCTAAATAAGGATTTTTAATTCCACTGAAAAAGTTTCCTTTTTCTTTTAAACGATCTTTGTTACCACTTGTCACCATTGTCATATAGTAGCTAAATGATAAGAAGTCTACTGGATGCTGCAGCAGGATTTCTTCATCACCAGGTAACATCTCAATTTTGATATTATTGTTTTCAAAATAGCTTAACATATAGCTTGGATAACAGCCGCGTACTTGAACGTCCGTGAAGAATAGATTCTTTTGATCTTCTTCTAATGCCGCTAACACATCATCTGGACTGCATGTTTCCGGATATACTTCCATACGCGCCAGCATACAGCCGATCATGGCCTCTGGAATGATTTCATGACACGCCTTCACCGCCCGTGCACTTGCCACAAATTGATGGTGAAGTGCTTGATAAACAGCTTGTTCCTTATGCTTGACACGGTCCAAAAGAATCCCGCCGCCAATATACGGTGAAACGGTTGATATATTAATTTCATTAAACGTTAACCAATATTTTACCTTGCCTTTATAACGATTAAATACAGTTTTCGCATAATGAACAAAGTATTCTACTAAGCGGCGGTCGGTCCAGCCATTATATTTTTGAACCAAGTGAAGCGGCATTTCATAGTGAGATAAAGTGACCAAGGGCTCAATTCCATACTTTAATAATTCATCGAACACTTTGTCATAGAAAATAAGTCCCTCTTCATTCGGCACCAATTCATCCCCGTTAGGAAAAATGCGCGGCCAGGAAATAGACATGCGGAAAGTTTTAAAGCCCATTTCAGCAAATAGAGCAATATCTTCTTGATAACGGTGATAAAAGTCAATCCCACGGCGTTTTGGGAAGTTATCTCCTTCTTTTCCTGCTAGTAATGCTTCTAATTCTTCTTCACTTCTGACATCCATCTCAATGTCGTTTTTGCGCTCTTCTTTAGGGATAAATGTAACCATATCAAAAATCGATAATCCTTTGCCGCCTTCATTATAAGCACCTTCTAATTGATTGGCCGCTGTTGCTCCGCCCCATAAAAAACCTTCAGGAAACCGTCTATTTTTCATTTGAATTCCTCCTCAAATTTCCCCAAATAATAGTTTCTAGATTAGTCAAAAATATAGGAACTCATAAGCAAAATTATGAGTTCCTTCTATTATTAGTCTAATTTTTCCCCATTCGTTGAAATCACATCTTTATACCAGAAGAAGGACTTTTTCTTGCTTCGTTCTAATGTACCGCTGCCATCATCGTTCCTGTCGACATAGATGAAGCCATAACGCTTCGACATTTCACCTGTTGAGGCGCTGACAAGATCGATACAGCCCCAGCTTGTATAGCCCATTAGGTCGACTCCATCTTCAATCGCATCTCCCATTGCCTTGATGTGCTCACGTAAATAATCGATACGGTAGTCGTCATTGATGGAACCGTCTTCCTCCACCTTGTCATAGGCCCCTAATCCATTTTCAACTACAAACAGCGGAAGCTCATATCTGTCATAAAACTTGTTTAAGCTAATGCGTAACCCAGTCGGGTCAATTTCCCAGCCCCAGTCACTCGCCTTTAAGAATGGGTTTTTCACTCCGCCAATAATATTACCTTGGGCTGCTTCCTCAGCTGTCTTTACTTTTTTCTCAGTCCGAGACATGTAATAGCTGAAACCAATATAATCAACAGTACCCTCTTTAATTACTTCCAGGTCGCCTTCTTGTATCTTCAATTCAATATTATGCTTCTTAAAGAAGCTTTTAATAAAGGTCGGATATTCACCGCGTACCTGTACATCTCCACAGAAGAAATTGAAGAAACGTTCTTCTTGATGGGCATACATGACGCTTTCCGGATTGGAATCATAAGAGTAAACCGGTGCGAAGAGAATCATACAGCCAATTTTGGAATCTGGAATGATTTTATGACAAGCTTTAACCGCAAGTGCGCTAGCCACAAACTGGTGATGGAAAGCTTGGAATGTTGGCTGATATTTGTCTTCTTCCTTATGAATCGCAAATCCTAGCCCCATAATTGGCATGACTAATCCACTATTAATTTCATTAAAGGTCATCCAATATTTCACTTTATCTTTGTAGCGATTAAAAATAGCATTTACGTATCGTTCAAAGAAAGTAACTACCTGGCGATTTCTCCAGCCTCCATATTCTTTGACAAGGTGAACAGGCATTTCATAGTGGGAGATGGTCACAACCGGTTCAATGCCTTGCTTGTGCAATTCATCAAATACACGGTCATAAAATGCTAAGCCTTCTTCATTAGGTTCAAGTTCATCACCATTAGGGAAAATCCTTGTCCAGGCAATTGACATCCTGAAAGCTTTAAAGCCCATTTCAGCAAATAAGGCAATATCTTCCTTATAACGGTGGTAGAAGTCAATGCCTTCATGATTTGGATAGAAGTATTTATCGTTTTCAATTTCAAAATTAAAACCTGGAGATTGCAATATTTGAAGACGTTCCTTACCACCAGGAAGTACATCTGCGATATTTAATCCTTTATTGCCTTCATAAAATCCGCCTTCCATTTGGTTGGCAGCCGTGGCACCGCCCCATAAAAATCCTTCTGGGAATCTTTTGCTATTCATTGCTTTCACCTCAAAAATTATTTTTTCAAAAATATGTAGGGGGATTAAAGTGTATCCCCCTTTATAATTAGCCTACTGTAATGCGATAAACGCATCGCGGGTATTTACTTTGCCTTCTTTTACAGGGCTGATAGATTGATAACGGTCTGGGTTTGTAATTAATACAGGTGTGATTAAGTCATAGCCTTCTGCCTTAATTGCATCCATATCAAAGGTTACAAGTGTTTGACCCATTTCAACAAACGCTCCATCTTCAACGTGTGCTGTGAAATGTTTACCGTTAAGCTTTACAGTATCAATTCCAACGTGGATGAGAATTTCCGCGCCATTATCACTTGTGATGCCAATCGCATGTTTCGTTTTAAAAATAGTCGTTACTTTACCGGTTACAGGAGAAACTACTTTCCCTTCTTCCGGCTGAATGGCAAAGCCTTTACCCATGATCCCGCTTGAAAAAGTGGCATCATTCACTTCGCTTAAAGGCTTCACTTCACCTTTTATAGGACTGTATAATTTTTCAGCAGCTACGATTACATCAGATTTAGTATCTTCTACTATTTCAGAAACTGGTGAATCTTGCTCTTCTTCACTTTCTACATCTTCAAAGCCCATAATGAAAGCGGCGATAGCTCCAGCAACAAAGGCAATTGGTAAACCTATTACTGCCAATACAAAGGTGTCACCAATAAAAGAAGCGATCCCTGGCAACCCTACATTACCACCGAGAATAAAGTATTTTACTCCAACTGCACTGTAATAAGCTCCACCAACTGCTCCACCCACTAAGGCACCAATAAATGGCTTTTTCAAGCGCATGTTCACACCATACATCGCTGGTTCTGTGATACCCATTAAGGCGGTAATACTAGTTGTCATGGCCAATGATTTGAATGACTTGTTTTTAGAACGTAATGCAACCGCAAAAGTCGCTCCTGCCTGCCCCATATTAGCCGAGAACATGGAAGGCAATATAACATCGTAGCCTTTTGTTGAAAGATTGTTCATTACAATTGGAAGGAATGCATAGTGCATACCTGTCATAATAATCAATGAAAAAGTTCCGCCTAAGATGAAACCTGCAAAAATTCCTGCGTGATCAAATAATGCTCCTACACCAGCTGATAGCCAGCCTCCAATGATAGAACCTAATGGTCCTACTGCAATTAATGTAACTGGCACAACAATCAACATTGTAAGGGTTGGAACTAGAATCAGTTTAAACATACTTGGAATGATACGATCAATCCATTTTTCAACATAAGCGGCAATCCAGATAGCTAATAATATTGGGATAACTGTTGAAGAATACGTAACCGCAGTTACTGGCAATCCAAGGAAAGAAATCGGTTTACCTGTACTCAATAAAGCTGTTAAGGTTGGGTGTAAAAGCGCTGCCCCAATTGTCGCTGCAACATAAACGTTGCTGCCGAATTTTCTTGCTGCGCTGACTGCCAGCAAAATTGGCAAGAAATAAAATGCTCCATCGCCAATGGCGTTTAAGATTGTGTATACTTGGCTTTTATCTGAGATCCAGCCCATAGAAAGTGCGATGGCTAATAATCCTTTGATCATACCTGCACCGGCGATCGCTGGCAGGATTGGCGTGAATGTGCCGGAGATTACATCAAAAACTGCACTTAGCGGGTTTTTGCTTTTTCCAGACTTCTTGCTATTGCCGTCTGATTTAATGGAACTGTTTTCTAAGATAGCGTTATATACTTTCGGAACGTCGTTTCCGATAATAACCTGGAATTGGTCACCACTGACATTTGTGCCCATGACACCAGGAACTTTTTCTAATTTTTTACGATCTACTTTTTTGTTATCATGAAGGTTAAAACGTAATCTTGTCATACAGTGAATCACATGCTGGACATTTTCTTCGCCACCGACAAGCTCAAGAATGCTTTTTGCTGTTTTGTTGAAATCCATTGAGTTAGCCTCCCCATTTTTTGTAAAAAAATAACCTGAGCTGCAGGAGCCCGCAATAATTAACGGAACTCGAGTTGCTCAGGTTTTGCCTGCCTTACCAGTAACAATCCTGTTATCAAATAATATTTAGTTTTTGCAGTGAAGATATTCGTAAGATATGGCCATTTCTTACGAAATCACTCTGCAATGGGAATAAAAAAAACCTAAATTGCAAGCCATAAAAACTATGACATTACAATTTAGGTTTTGCCTGCATGATCAGTAACAATCCTAATAAATTAATATTAATTTGTAAATAGAGAATAGCATGCGCTTTCATAATCTGTCAACGCTTTCTTTTTTAAAAAATTATCTAGCTTCTATTTACAACTCTTTCAATATGAATCGTTAAATAGGCCATTTCTTCCTTGGTTAGATGATATTTATGAGTTTTTTCAATATAATCCTCAATCTTTTTCGTACAAAGAAAGGCTTCTTTATACTTCTGCTTCACCATATCATAAAGATAATCATCAGGGCTGTCCAAATTGCTTTCACTAAACAGCCGCTGGGCAAAAAACTTTAAATGAGTCAGAAAACGAAAATAATTCAATGATTCCTCATCAATCTCAATTTTAAAATGATATTTAACAATGTTTAAGATATCATGGATGAGCTTGGTGATATTGACGACGTTCGGCATTTCTTCATTTAGCTCAGCATTGACAATATGCATAGCAATAAAGCCGGCTTCGTCTTCGGGAAGTGTAATCCCAATCACTTCTTCAATCTTTTTGATCGCCTTTAAACCAATGGCAAATTCTTCACTATAAATTCTTTTAATTTCCCAGAGCAAGGCATTTGAGATTAATAAACCTTTTTTATTTCTCTCGATTGCAAAATTTATATGATCCGTTAATGATACATAAATGCTATCATTTAATTTTTTTCCAAGCTTTTCTTTCGCGTAGGAGATGATTCTTTCTGAAATATCCATGTATTCTAAAGGAATGTCGTATAATAATGTTTTAAATTTTTCGGAGACATCCTTATTTTCTAATTTAAAAATCTTTTCAATCTTAGACTCATCCACCAAGTCACCTGGCCTTTTTTGAAAAGCAATCCCCCTGCCCATGATAACTAACTCTTTATTTTGACTGTCCAGGATACTAATCACATTGTTATTAATTACCTTTGCGATTTTCATCTCAATCACCTTTTTTTAGGAAAATTTAATAAAAAAAACCTAAAACTAATGATAAGTACATTAGTCTTAGGTTTTGCCTGATTGAACAGTAACAATCCTATTTTATGAAAGAATAATTAATAAAATATTAGCATCTTTTCGAAAAGCTAGCAATTTATTTTTTCGTCCAGTAAGCTAATCCGAACAAAATTAAAGAAAGGACTCCAATCCATCTAAACAATCCCTCTGCATCACCTGCAAACATGGCTATGCTTGGTAATAAAAGGGCAATTCCGCTCCACAAAAAGGCTTTCCAGGATTTTTTCAGAAGTCCCCATATAAACAGCAATATGGATGCGCCGATCAATAGCCAATAAACAATTCCCACCAAGAAGAAATTCAACATTCTCCCCCCTGTTACATTATCTATTTGTCTATTCATCGTATGCACAGTTGATTATGGATGAGAATCTCCTTTAAAAATAAAACACCACAAGTTAACTGATTTAACTTGCGGTGTTGTTATTTATGAAAATATCCTTTGTAAAAGCGATTTAGGTTTTTTTCGTAATTTTTCAATCGAGTTTTGGAACACGTACATTAATACTGATTTTGCCATAAATAAAAGGCTCATTTGGTAATGCTTCATTCGAACGAGAGATACTATTCCGAGTTTGCGTAAAAAACGCATCCCAAAAAATGTAAAAAGGACATCTGTTATTAGATTCACTATTAAATAGCGAAAAAAGTTACCAAAGGTCAATTTGAAAATCCATAATGTCCCCACAAAGAAGGGTCCAACTATAAAAGGAATTTCTCCCATTACACCTGGAATCAGTTTCTCGGTGAACCGCCACCAGACTCTTTTTTTAGCTAAAATACTTTCAACTGTTACCCATGCCCCCATGAAAAGGGCACCTGGATAAAAGCGTTTAAACGTCCGCGTACCTAAAAAAGGCACGGTCAGCCATGGTAATATCAGTAAAATGAGCATTAACATCTTATTATGTTTCATCTAAGGACATTCCTTTTTTCTTTTTAATATACACAAATTGGAAGAATATTATTTATCATTTTTTGAGAAAATATACCTTCTGAATTTCTGCTTATTTTTCGAAAAATGGAACAATTTAGAATAAAATGAGATAGATAAATTATTATATAGGGAGAATTCCAGATGACGAAAATTCAAAGTGTGGGACAAATTGGGGTACCTGTTATGGATGTAGAAAGGGCGGTACACTTTTATAAAAATTTGTTAGAGCTGCCCTTATTATTTAGCATGGATACGATGGCCTTTTTTGAATGCAATGGCTTACGCATCCTGCTCAGTCTGCCGGAAAACAAGCAATTTGCCCATCCAAGTTCGGTGATTTATTTCCAGGTGGAAAATATCAAAGAAAGCTACGAAAAATTGCAGGAAAATGGGGTTGCCTTTATTGATGAACCTCATATTGTGGTAAAAATGGGCCAAACGGAGACATGGATGACGTTTTTTAAAGATTCAGAGGACAACACGCATGCATTAATCAGTGAAGTACATATTTAAGAGTTGGGGATACCCTAATCAGGTATCCTTTTTTAGCAATGATTCCATTAATTCAATTTGCATGAAAATTATGGTAGGATTGAGGTGTAATTGTGAAATTAGAGGGGAGAGAATGATGATGCTTCAACGTCCAAATTCAAGTGAGTATCCTGAGTATTATGTTCCTTATGTAAATTCAGTTCCTGAAGGAGATTTATCGACACTTTTAAAAGAAAATCTTGTAAAGGTTACGGAGCTTTTTGAAAATATTTCGGAAGTAGATGCAGAATTTCGCTATGCCTCTGGAAAATGGAGTATCAAAGAAGTTCTCGGTCATATGACAGATACGGAAAGAATTATGAGCTATCGATTGCTGCGAATTGGCCGCGGGGATCAAACAGCTTTAGCTGGCTTTGAGGAAAATGATTATGTTTCAGGTTCACAAATCAACAGACTCCCTGTTAAAAATATCCTTGAGGACTTTATTGCAACAAGAAAAGCAACAATTACCCTGATTGAGAATATGCCGGATTCAGCGTGGGCCAATGTAGGATTTGCCAATAACACAGAAGTCACTGCCCAGGCTGTCGCCTTCATCATTGCCGGACACGAAATCCACCATCGAAAAATTATTATTGATAGATATATAGCCGCTCTTTAATGGGGAAAATACCGAGCATGTGCGTAACTATTTACACACTGCTCTTTTTTAAAAAAATTTTCCTTTTTAGCCAAAATTTTATTTACGAACAAACGTTCTTTGTTTTATAATTGAAATATCGGTAATAATGAGATGTGGGCCTGCTATTAATCAGGCTGCCTAATCACTATGTTATCGAGCATAGTAAGAAAAAATACATTTGGGCCAAGGAGAGATTTATCATGACAGTAAAATTGATTCCCTATTTAGTAATGAACGGAAACGCAAAGGAAGCCATCCAGTTTTATCAAAACGCATTGGAGGCGCAAGTTCTTTTCAGCCAATCTTTCGGAGATATGCCGGAAAATCCGGAATTTACACTTCCAGCGGAAGCTAAGGAACTTGTGAGTCATGCTACAATCAAAATTGGTGAGAGCGAGATGATGTTCTCTGATGCCTTCCCAGGACAAGAACATCAAAGAGGAAATCAAGTAACCATCTGTGTTTCTACTAATGATGCTGAGAAATCCCGTAAATTTTTCGATGCACTACAAGATGGTGGTCAAGTGAACATGCCTCTTCAGGAAACTTTCTTTAGCCCGGCTTATGGCATTGTAACTGACAAGTTCGGTGTTAACTTCCAAATTTTCACTGAAGGCAAACAACATTAATTTTCCTACATAGGGAAAAACGGCTCTGTCGATTTTTTTCGAGAGAGCCGTTCTTTGTTTTTATGAACTTTATAGTCGATAGTTTGAGATGAATTTTAGAAATTCTTTTTGTTTTGAATGATCATATTTCATGATCGCATACGTGTTTGCTTCAGGCAAATGAATAGTATGGCAATCCACTTCCAACAAACTTCCCTCTAACAATTCCCTTCTGACCGTGGACGTCGGCAGGAATGAAACACCCAAACCCTCTATAATAAAACGTTTTGTTATATGGACTTGTGATACCTTCATCATTCGTACATATGGATATTTACTTTTTACCTCCCTTGAAAGACGATCCCAGTAGCCTGGATGATTATGGGTTAATAAATAGTTCGAAGCTAAAACCTCCTCCTCATCTAACGGCGGGGCTGTTTCAGCATCCCTGCCATCGTGTGGGGCAACAAATATGACACTATCTTTATATAATAGTTCACAAATTAAATCTTGGTTTGTGGTACTAAGACATGACAGGCCAAGGTCAACTTCTTCTTTAAAAACTGCCTGTTCAATTTCGGTAGATTCAATTATTTTGATTGTAATCTCTACTTCCGGATGCTGCTTCGTATAGCTTTTTAAAACATATGGCAGGATGGTATCTGCAATCAGCGGTGAAATGGCTAGTGTTAATTGAGATGTATACCCCTGAGTAAAGGAGTGTAAATCCTCCAGCCCGCCTTGATAAACCTCCAGCAATCGCTTAGCGTGAACCAAATACCTCTTCCCCGCTTCCGTCAGCTTTATCCTTTTGCCCTCCCGATCAAACAAATGTATCCCTAGCTCTTTTTCCAGTTGCTTAATATGGACGGTTACGGAGGGCTGTGAGATATACAGGATTTCTGATGCTCTTCGAAAATTTCCGCACTCGGCAGCTGTTATAAAAGTGTTAAGCCAGTCAAATTCCATTTCTCCACCTCTGATTAATTTTATTAATCAATTAGTTTAATAATATTCAATACTCTTAATCATGTTTATTCTATAAAATAATACTAAATAAGGAAAGGAGCGAGTTTTATGAAAGTTCAAAAGGGGTTAAAAGGAATTGTCGCTGCGGAAACATTGATCGGTCATGTGGACGGAGAAAACGGTCAATTAATTTATCGGGGATATGAAATTAGAGAACTAACAAAAAGCTTTTCTTTTGAAGAGGTTGTATATCTTCTCTGGTATGGTTATTTGCCTGATGCGGGACAACTACAGGGGTTGAAAGACGAGTTGAATCGTAATCGTGAGCTGCCGGAGTATATGATAAAAATTATTGATTTGCTCCCGCCAAGCATGGATATGATGAGTGTAATTCGGACGGTAATTTCTACTGAAGGGGGTAATCCCGAATACGGGGAGATGGCGACCATTTCACAGGCGATTCGGCTAACTTCCCTTGTTCCCACCATTATTGCCTATCGGAAAAGTCAAATAGATGGCCGATTGTTTACGCATCCTCGGGATGATTTAGACCATGTTTCAAATTACCTTTATATGCTTACTGGAGAGGTTCCACTGGAGGCACATGTGGAGGCTCTTGAAACGTATATGATCCTGACACTTGAGCATGGGATGAATGCGTCTACCTTTTCAGCCAGGGTTACAGTATCTACTGAATCAGATATGGTGTCTGGGGTGACATCTGCCATCGGTACGATGAAAGGACCGCTTCATGGCGGGGCGCCATCAGGAGTAATTGATCTGCTTAATGAGATTGCCCTTGCCGGGGATGCCGAAAAAGTAATTAGAGAGAAAGTTATGCGCGGGGAAAAATTGATGGGGTTTGGCCATAGGGTTTATAAAACCCGTGATCCAAGAGCCATCGCTTTAAAGACAAAACTGCTGGAACTAGTTGGTGAAGATGCGTGGCTTGATTTAGCAATGAAAGTAGAAGAAATTGCCATAAGAGTACTCGATGATTTGAAGCCCGGCCGTTCTCTGTACACAAACGTAGAGTTCTATGCGGCTGCCATCATGAAAGCCATCAACATGGATACAGACCTATTCACCCCAACCTTCACCGCAAGCCGCATGGTCGGCTGGACCGCGCACATCCTAGAACAAGCAGAAAACAACACCATCTTTCGGCCGCAATCGAAGTATATTGGGGCATTGAAATAGTGGGGTATTAATGGGTTTTTAGTGGGGTGTCAGGCACCGTCCGTGGACAAATCCGCCTTTTTGTCCACGGAGCACGGACACTAAATTCTATGAGGACAGTTTTCGCTTTTCTACACTGTTTTTTGTCCTCATGAACGCGCTATGAGGACAGCTTTCGCTTTTCTACGCTGGTTTTTGTCCTCATGAACGCGCTATGAGGACAGCTTTCGCTTTTCTACCACTAGTATTTGTCCTCATGAACGCTCCATGAGGACATTTTTACTTTTCTAAAGTGATTTTTGTCCTCATGAGCACCTCATGCGGAAGTCTACCATTCCAAGAAGCTTTTACCCCATTTTAGTACGTGATGATGCAGGCTGGTATTTTCTCATCGGACCAGAATCAAGCACTTCTTGCAAATAGAGATTCCCATTTGGGCTGGATTTTTTTAGTAGCTCCATTAGGTATGTAATATCATCCATTGCTCTATGTGTCTGATAGTTTGTGATTTCATGAGCTTCCAAAAGAGTCAGGAGTTTGCCATTTGGGAAACCGTAGCTTTTCCAAGGGACATTTCTCATTGTGCAATACCACTTCAAATCATTGACTTCCGGATACATGTGGAATAAAAAGCTGCGGTCGAAGGAAGCGTTATGAGCAAAAACAGAATCAGCGCGATGGAAGTAGGTTTTGATTTTTCCATCTTGGAAGCTCTTCCCCTTGACCATCTCGTAAGGAATTCCATGGACTCTATAGGCACGGTCATAATTTCTCAGAGCTGTATTCTTAAGAGGCTCTCTTAAAAAGGAGTCCTCCTCAATAATTTCGATGATCTCACCGGTATCCGTTCGATATGAAAAGAGTTTTAACGCGAGTTCAATTACTTCATCAGTTGTTGGTCCTAAACCAGTTGTCTCTACGTCTAGTATCAAACCCAATTTCTCTTTTTTAAGCAATATAATCATTCCTTAATGTAATGTTTCTCTCATTATATCAAAGCTTATCCCGCTATCCTATCTCCAAAAAGTCCCTTTATGAATTGTCCTTCTTCTTTTTAGGCAGTCATCCCTTTTAAGAACGCACTGATTACCAAAAACAAGCTCTCATCCAAATCTAACGCCATTTTAAAACCGCCCTTTTGCTCTAAAGACGAAAATCCGTGTAATATACTACGAAGGCCTCTTACGGCATGTAAAGCCTGGTCTCCATTCAGCTCAAATGCCTGTAAGACCCTTACTGTTAGCTCAACGATTTTCGCCCCAGCTTGCTGGACTTCCGTGTCTTCCGGATCTGGTGCCATTAAAGTAGCTTCATAAATACCAGGATGCTGCCTGGCAAAATGGACATAAGCCTTACTTAGAACAAGGACTGCATCGATGCCTGACACCCCAATAGCTGCATCGGCTAATTCTTTGTAAAGTTTTTCAATTCCATAAATGGCTAACTTCTTGCGTAAACCTCCTAGGCCATCAAAGTGATTGTACAATGATGGCGGGCGAATATTGAGTTTTTTTGCCAGGTTCGCCAAAGTTACCTCCTGCATACCGTATTGATCAGCGAGCTCCCCTGCTGCTTCTAGAATGTACGTTAAATCGAGTCCAATTTTAGGTCTGGGTGACATCATCAATGCTCCTTTACTTCAATTTCTGCTCAAAACTGTTAATTGCTTGTTCCATTATCCTTACAGGATTCTCCACCATCTCTCCGTGTCCTACCGCAAGCAGACTAGGTTCAACCCCCACTAATTTCTTCGCACTCTTTAAAGATGTTTTCTTACTCCATGTACCAAACGCCGGAAAAGGGAACCATGGCTTTATATCCCCTGCCACTGCGATTCCGCCTCTGGTTTGAAAGGCATCACCAGCAATTAACGCTTTAGTGCGGTTGTCTAAAAAGGCCATAGAACCTGGTGTATGGCCAGGTGAGGCAATTGCGGTTAAAGATCCGACTTGGTCGCCTTCACTCAAAACAATAGTGGCTCTTGTTTTTAACTTTTTAGGAACTCCGCCTTTAATGGGCGTTTGGTCTTCATCCTGATCGAGTGAACGGTCACCGTTCATTAATTTGTTATCTCGCACTGAAATATAAACAGGTACTTCGGGGAGGGTTTCTTTTATTAAATCTAAGGCCCCGACATGATCCTCATGTGCATGGGTCAACACGATTTTCGTAATCGGCTTTCCAATTCTTTCAGCAGCCTGCAAAATCCCTTTTGCACAAAATCCAAGCGCTGCATCCACCAAAGTCAAGCCGTCCTCTTCCTCTACCAAATAACAGTTCACTGGAAATACTTTGGCCATAAACGTTACTTGATACAAAAACCCCTTTTTAATCATTCTCATTATTGCCCATCCCCCTTTAACTAATATCATTAGTTTTATTTTAACTAATGATATTAGTTTTATCAAGTAATTTTTAGAAAAAATTTGATTTATATTTTATACGTATTTTCCAAATGATACTAATATGAAAAATAACTAATTAAGTTGACACTTAATTAAGTATAGACTAAAATAACATCATGATTGAAAAAGTCCTTCATGCATTAGCAGAACCTAGACGCAGAGATATTCTTTATCTCGTTCGTGATGGAGAGCTTACCTCCAGCGCGATAGCCTCACATTTTGAAATATCGGCTCCCGCAGTTTCACAGCATCTCAAAGTTCTCGAACAATCCGGCCTTGTAGTCGTCCGGAGAGACGGAACAAAACGGTACTATGGTATCAGAAGGGATGGATTTGCTGAATTAAAGCAATACATTGACCGTTTTTGGGATGATAGTTTACTCCGCCTGAAAGAAGCTGCCGAAGAGGAAGAAAGGAGAAAAAATGACACAAACAAACAGTGATACCATCGTAAAAGAAATCTTTATTGAAGCACGTCCGGAGACTTTATTTTCGTTTTTTACCGATGCTGATAAAATGGTCCGCTGGATGGGCAGACAAATCCTGCTTGAGCCAAAGATTGGCGGAAAGTATCGGATAGATGTCAATGGCAGCGATATTGCCATGGGAGAATATGTGGAAATTGTACCTTATGAAAAAATCGTCATGTCCTGGGGCTGGGAAAAATCAAAAATTGTTCCTCCGGGATCAAGTAAAGTTGAGTTCCGTTTAACTCCTAAAGAAAATGGAACAAACCTAGTCTTAACACATTACGACTTGCCGGCCTCAGAAATCCCGTCACATCAGCAAGGCTGGTCTCACTACATGCCGCGAATTAAGGAATTTGCTGAAGGCAGAGACCCTGGCATAGATCCATGGACCGAACTGGCCATGCATTAATTTAAAAGAATAAAATTGGGGGAATTTAATAATGGGAAATACCATTCATCAAGAAGTGGAATTCAATGCATCTTCTGAACGAATTTATGAAATTTTGACTGACTCTAAACAGTTCAGTGAAGTTACAGGTGGAGCACCAACAGATATTAACGCAGAGGCTGGCGGTACGTTCTCTTGTTTCGGCGGGATGATTTTAGGCAGAAACATTGAACTTGTTCCGGGTGTGCGCGTCGTTCAAGCATGGCGTGTAAAGAACTGGCCAGAAGGCTTATATTCAATTGCTAAGTTCGAACTTAAAGAGCAAGGTTCAAAGACTAAGTTGGTTTTTGACCATGTTGGTTTCCCTGAAGCGGAAGGCCAGCATCTTGCAGCAGGCTGGGGAGCGAATTATTGGAGTCCAATTGAAAAATATTTAGGCTAGAATCTAAAAAAATCACACTATTTCGTTATGGAATAATGTGATTTTTTTATTAAGGCTCTTTTCGTAAACTTTGTTGTTTTTCGAACCTAATAAGGTTCATTTACTTAGTTAGTAGGCAATTTTCGCAAAAGTGTTTACGAAAAGATGCCACGACGTTTCTAGTTATACGGGTTGATAAGCTAATACGAAAAACAACAATTTATGAGAAAATAGCCTTTATTTAATTTCAATCACCAATTTCTCTGACTTTGCTCGAGAAACACAGGATAAAATCACATTTTGGGCATTTCTTTGTTTTTCGCTTAAAAAGGAATCGTAGTGATCAACTTCGCCTTCAACCACCTTCAGCTCACACGTCCCGCATCGGCCTACTCGGCAAGAATATGGAGCCTTGATCCCTGCTTCAAGCAGCGCATCCAACAGGGTCTTTTCTTTTAAAACCTTTACAGTCTTCCCGTTTGAAACTTGAGCCTGAAAACAATTAGCCTTTTTAGGCCGCGGTGGTGTAAACCGTTCGTAATGAACACTCGAACGCGGGTAACCATTTTGGAGGGCAAAGTCTGTAAAACTAGATATAAAGGCCTCAGGTCCGCAAAAATATACATGGCTTCCAATCTTATGTTCCAAAAGCGAATCAACACTAAGTCGCTCTGCCCCTACTCCCTGTGAAAAATAAAACTTACATTGCCGTGGGTAATTTTGCTGCAAAAAGTCGAAGAATGCACAAAGCTCCTTTGATTTTGCCGCGTAATGCAGTTCGAAGGAATCATCCAGGTCAGCTATCATTGATAAAAAGGGTGTGATGCCAATCCCTGCCGCATAAAAAACATGATGTTTTGCCTTGAAGCTCAATGGAAAATGATTTTTGGGATAACTAATACGCAGCCTGTCCCCGACTTTTACCTGGTGATGCCAATAAGAAGAACCGCCTGCTGAGATATCACTAAGATGAATGGCAATTTGGTAGAACAACCGATTATCTGGATGGCTTGTTAAGGAATAATGCCTCTCGAGTAAGCCAAAGCTACCCTCAATATATGTAGTGATATGGGATCCTCCGCTAAAAGCCGGCAGTTCCTCCCCATCGATATGGGCTAGTGTAAAGCTTTTTACATTCAGGGTCTCCTGATGAATTTCTTTTACCACTACAGGTATTGTTTTTTCCTTATCCATTCAATCCCCCCTCTAAAGTTTTGCCACATAGCCAAGATAGGCATTTTTCAGTGAAGAATAATGATCGGAAACCTCAAGCTGCAAATCACAATCATTGCAAACGCTTTCAAGATTTCCCTGCAAAATTACCTTTGAAATCCCATGGCACCTGCAGCAAAACACATTGACCAATCGCTCACCATAACCAATGTACTGTGCTTCTCCCTCTGAAAAGCCAGCCTCTTCAGTGAGCTTTTTCAGAGAATACAGTTTATCCCATTTCGCTGCAATGTATAGGTAACACCCCATCTTCTGCCTATTCAACCATTCAAAAAACGATTGTTCTTCGCTGTAGATCTCATAGGCTGCATTCTTTTCAATTGCCAAATCGATAACTGGTTGTAAAATCTCCATCCCGTTCTGATCCGCATAAAATAAATATTTTCTTTTTCCAGAAACAAACAAAGCTTTCTGCATCATAAAACTCCTCTGCTTTCCAGCCGGTCCTTCAAGTATTCGAGTACTTGATTCTTGAAACGAGAAAGGCCTTTATAATCCACAATATTATCTGGCAGCTCACAGAGAATATGGTAAAATTGCTCAGCCCATTCCGTTTTTGAAGCAAATTTTTCTAATGAAATAAGATGGGTATGAATGGTAAACAGGATGCCCTCTGATCGCGGCAAACGGAATAGTTTCTGTACCTCCACTCGTAAATGGACGAATTCTCCAGCGTTCTCCAATGTTACCTCTTTTCGGCCTTTTCCCCAAACATCAAAGGTTTCTAGTGAAGTATCGAGACGATTCCCGGCCATTAACGACCAGTTTTTCCGCCACCATGGATTTCCCGCTTCCAACTGCAACAAAAACTGCAGGATTCGCTCATCTAATCCTTCCTCCTTAAAGCCAGGAATCGGATGATGAATTTCTCTAAAGCTCATCCCTAAATCAAAGGCCAGTGACCAATTAGCGGGAAAGCATAATTGACCGGAATCTAAAAATAAATCCCCATCTCGCTGCATTATGAAAATCAGGTCTTCTTGCACATGTCTTCCAATAAAATCTAGCGGCTCATATGGTAATGTAGTTTCATCACCCAAAATAAAGCTATGCTTTTCTTGAAAAATTTTATTATGAAACGTCCATTCATCATTTTGTTTATCAAGTGAAAATTTATCTGGATAATAGGCTGCTAGATGACTCATTATCATTTCAAGGATTTCCCACTGTCCGCGAAGTGTATGAGGCAGTGACTGATAACATCGTTCAGGATGCTCTTTAAGAAGACCCCGCTTTAGGTTCATTTCATTTATGTAACTCGGTGTAATTTCGATGCCGCTTGGACAATCCAACGGGACGGAGTTGTTAGAGTATCGATACACTTCTCCCTTAAATGGATACGGAAATGTTTCTAAATCAACGGCTTGTTGCATAACATCCCTACTTTACAGAAAATTCTTTACTTTTATTTTAATAAAAACAAATGACCATGTTAATAAATTGTTCAAATCTTTTTTACGAAATTGTGAAAAAGTGAACAAATTACTCTCAATTCAAAATAAAAATGATATATTAACAGTGTAATCAATATATAAAACTTATTTTTAAAAGGAGTGTTTCAAATGTTAGTCAATTGGTTAAGAGAAAACAAAGTTGCCGCTGGTATTTTAACAGTTCTTCGCTTATATATCGGATATTCTTGGATCACAGCTGGATATCACAAATTAGCAGACGGGTTTGATGCTTCTGGATTTTTAAAAGGAGTAATTGCGAATCCAGTAAAAGGTCCTGATGGCAGTATCGTTTACGGCTGGTACGTCGACTTCTTAAAGCACTTCGCTTTACCAAACGTAGATATTTTCAATACACTCGTACCTGTTGGTGAATTTTTAGTAGGGCTTGGGCTTATTCTTGGCTGCTTAACTACTGCAGCAATGTTCTTTGGTTTAGTGATGAACTTCGCGTTCTTCTTAGCTGGTACTGTATCTCATATTCCAACTGACTTATTCATCGGTGCAATTATCTTATTTGCTGGCTTTAACGCAGGCCGCTTTGGTCTTGACCGCTGGATAATTCCATTTATTCGCAGAGCAGCATTCAAAGGTAATCGAACAGTTAACCATAATGCTTAGTTCAAAAAAAGCGCCTATGCAATCGGCTTTCTATCCGTGACATAGGCGCTTTTTATTAAGGCTATTTTCGCAAAGAGTGTTGTTTTTCGTAAAAGTTCATCAACCCGTATAACTAGATGCTTCGTGGTATCTTTTCGTAAGAACATTTGCGAAAATTGCCTACAAACTTAGTAAATGCACTTAATTAAGCCCCAAAAGTAACATAGTTTACGAAAAGAGCCTTTATTAATAACTATCTTCACTTTTTTCCAAATCTGCTCTATTTTCGAACCAATTTGTAACCTGTGTTAGGATAGCAAATACAACAAAGAAATTCATTGCCCAGACATTAATAAAAGGTGTTAGGCCGCCAAATTCAATCGTTTCATAGCCTTTTAACTTCATTATTATTAAGGATTCTACAAAAATAAGAATAAACCCAACCACACCTGCAATTCCCGCCCTAATCATTGAATTCCCTCCTAAATTTATTCTATATCAACATTTATTACGTTGGATTTTCAACAATTTTTTGAACAGCTTACTCTTATTATATTTCATTTTTTAATGAATCAAAACCTTAAAAATAAATGAAAAAGAGAAGCCGCCGCAGCTTCTCCCCTGAAACTTTAAATTATATTAATCAACATTTCTATCATTATTACCCAGGACCTTTATTAATAAATCTAATTTCTCATTTCTCTCCTGATCCAACTTTGTTTTTTCATTCATGAACTTAATTGTTCGTACAACAAAGTATATGCTAAAAACTAAAATCGCCAAATAAAGTAAAATAGGAATGATTGCAAAAAGACCAAATATATTGCCATTATTCATCATCAAAAAGCCCTCCAATTTTGTAAAACTATTCCATTATTATACATTAATTTCATAATCTTTTGTTACAAATGGGGACAATTTTGTAAGAGGTATTCCGTGAATTCCTAAGACTATTTAACCCAATGTTCAGGAATCATTAATGAATCAGGTAATTTTGTATGAATATCGCCTTTGGCCGAGTTAACTTGTGCTTGTGTTAAAAAGAAGCTTCCGGTTAAATTAGCACCGCTTAAATCCGCGTCTCTTAAGTCTGCACCAATAAAATCGATTCCTCTCATGTCGGCTTCCCTGAGATCGGCTGCAATGAGCAAGGCTCCTCTCAAGTTAGCACCTCTAAGGTCTGCACCTTTTAACTTTGCACCTAAAAAGTCTCGTCCCTTACTTATTTTTTTGTTCATCTTTTGAAAAACCTTTGATCGTACAAGTTCACTTGTGCGGAGAAGTAAATCATTAACGACTGCTCTATGAGCTGGTATATCAAGTTCTACGATAGATTTTGGATTCAAATTAGTGAGAGATTCTGTTTTTTCTAGAGCATTTTGCAATTCTTCATATATAGGCTTTGCATCTTCCAATCCAAGCGCTTCATTTAAATAACAAAGCATTTCATGAAGTTGCTGCATAATAGGAAAGACCTCAAACATTTCTTTAGTCAGCTCTGGGTGATCACGCCAATCGTTCCCATCATAGGTGACTTGTGATACCTTTTGACCTGCACCAAAGCATTCATAGACAGCACAGCCTCGAAACCCTTTATTTCTAAGATTTTTATGAATACCGCAGCGATAATCGGATTGCAAATTTCGACAAGGGGTACCACCTTCCTTATCGAAAGCAAAATCGGCGGATTTCGCATAAGGCAAAGCCACACAGCACAAACCAAAACAATTTTCACAGTCAGCTTTTAACTTATTTATTACTTGAGTTGACAATACTTACACTTCCTCTAAAGATCGTAATACCTCTACAATAATAGGAGCAGGAAAAAAATTCAATTATCAATTTCCATAAAAAAACGAGCCATATGGCTCAAGCGGTAATTTTATTTAACTAACCCAGCTCTTAAACTTTTAATGCCGAACTCCAAATATCCTTTTAAACAGGTCAGCATATAAACCCAGCCTTCTTTATTATCAATGATTTGATCGATAAAATCGGTATCATTTTCATTAAAGCCTTCTTCAGTTACTTCAATAATAGTACTCGAATCATTTTGCTCTTCCAGCAACATGGTCACGGTATGACCTTCTCCATTGGATCCCCACTGGAACACGATTTTCTTATTTACATCTACTACTTTAATTTCTATATCTCCTTCGGCATTGTATTCATCATATCTCAAAGTAACCGTTTTGCCAGCTTCCCATCTCTCAGAACTTGATGAAAACCAAAAGTTTCCAATTTTTGCTGGATCAACGAATGCTTCAAATACTTCATTAGCAGGTGCTAATATTTTCATTTTTGTAAGGTTGTTCATTTACTGGATCGACTCTCTTTCAATAATTTGATTGGGGCATGGATTTGGAGGTTTCGCAGATAAATCTGAAATTTCCTCTGATATATTTCATTTTGCCGCCGATAAATGGTTTTCAAACTTGATAATTGAAAGTTTGGACATGATTAGGTGCACCTTATATCCAAGCGCTGACCTTGATTTTCCAAATCATATGATCAAATCCTTCATCCCAATAATCCTTTAACAAGTAATCAGGATTCCCAAATTTATTTTCCCAGATTCTTTGCGCGCTTTTATATCCACTATCTAAACAAAACACTTCTATCCCTTTATTTTGCATGGCAAAATACATTGCTTTCAATAACTGGTTCCCTATCCCCATTTTTTGGTAGTCAGGGTGAACAAATACTGTACCTAATTCCATCAGCCCTTTAAAAGCATTGTTTGTACAATCACATATAAGATCACTTGCTGGACCGAATTCAATTGTACCGATAATTTGATCCGCTTTTACACCTATCAAAAAATATCGTTCCGTGCCATGACTTTCAAAATCACTTACCAAATATTTTTTCTTCATTTCGATTTCATTTTCAATATCATCCAGCTTTTCCCCTATACCTTCTTTAATAAAAGTGTCCGTAATCACCCTTCTAAAAAATTGATTTAACTCATTCATCTCCTCAATTTTTGGCCTTCTTATCTCAACATTTAGCATTAATTACCACTCCAAATTCCTCTCTTTACAGGATTGTTGAATAAAAAAAGAGTTGATGCTCAACTCATATTTAACCTCTTGCATCATTAAATATCCAATTTTTCCTTTTTCCCTTTACTATCCTCTTCATAATAGGTGTCGTCCATATCTTCTTGATTATATCATGAAATCCCCCCCATTTTTTTAAAATTATTACATTTATAGCACCATAAAAAACAATAAAAACTTTACCCCATTAACAAAATAGCTATCAATTTTTAGCCACAAAAATGTCAGAATATTAAATGGGATTTGTGGTTTACATCACACTTTTTGTTAACTAGCGGTTGTACAATCGAAGTGAATTAATCAAATGAGAAGGGGCTGTTCTTTTGTTCAATTTGCTGGTTTTTGTATTAATCTCAATTACTTTGGTCTTGTTGGGTATTTTTATTGATGGGCTGATGGAGTTACATAAGAAAGATGAAGAAGATAAAAAAAATATTGTCAGAGAAGGAATCGAAGGATACTTGGATAGAACGTTTGGATTTGGGGCTGTCAAGATTTTCAAATCTATCCTTGACGCAGATGGCAATTTTGGCTATTTGGTCTATTTGCCGCATTACGAGTGGTTCAAATCCCCAAAATACAAGTGGTATGAAGTGTTTGCTACCCAAAGCGGCTTCAATCATAATGAAATCGAAAGATAATATCTATCCACGTAGCACCCCATATAGGGTGTTATTTTTTTATTCCTTTATTACACAATCGTCATATTCGTAACATTCAAGACATATAATTTATCAATCCAATAGGAAGGAGGAGAACCAATGGATAATCGGATTTTCTTGTTCCTTGCTGCTATTTTATCGGGGTTTGCACTTATTAGAGTTCCTTTAGCTGATTCTTTTCTTGATGGCATTTCACCTGTTACAGATATCATTGGCATATTGACTGTTATCGTCTTCTCACTCGTTTTAGTTTATAAGGGAGTCAAAGGTTTGTTCAGTAAGTAAATAGGTTAAGTGGGAAAAGCGCTCTATATGGGTGCTTTTCTTATTTAAATTACTCTCTCTTTTATTTTTTACTAATTTTCGTTATCTCTTGATTAAATTCCTTCTTTGACCAGCTTCTTCGATACAACAATAACGAAAAACATCCCTTCACAACATGTGAAGAGATTAAATTTCAACCCTGTTTTTCTTTAATTTGTTCGCGAATCATTTCTAGTTCTTTTAAGGAAAGTTCACCAAGGGATTTTTTTATTTCCTCTTCAATCTCTTTTCTGTTGCTCTCTCGATATCGATTCCACCATTCCCGTAGGCCTTCTGTATGATCCAAGAGGTATTCGATATCTATCTCTTCCACTTCATCGTCTGACAAGTAATTCAATGTAGCTGCCAACATGCGATTAAGGTTAGCAATTTCATCTTCATCTTCTTCTATTTCTGGCGATACATCCTTTGTTTCCTCATCCGTATCCTCATTAACAGTGGGTGCTGCTTTTCGGGGCATCATTTCCCTCCTTGCCTTTTTTATTTAAATTATGCCTTTTAGTATTACCATTAAAAATAATATCGATGAACTTTGCGGCGTAAAATTCATTGCATATAAAAAAGCCCTTCTAAGTTAGGGCTTATTGTCTTTTTACAAATTTAACAATATTAAAACCACAATCTTTTATAATAATCATATTCTGGGATATCGTAATTCTCTTCTGTTTCTATTTTTGGGGTACACTTTTCACAAGCTTCATCTGATTGGTTATGTTCACATTGTTCTAATAATAGTTCCATAGTTTGTATCCCCTCTCCTATTTGTTACCTTTATTTTAATGTAAGCGGTTTCATTTGTCAGGTGCTTTTTACTGGAAATTATGTTTTGTTACTATCTACTTCTAATCCATTTACCAATATTTTCATGTAAAATAATAAGAGCATTGAGAAATTCCAATGCTCTTTTTTGGTGCCTATTAATACTTTTTGTATTAACCTTCTTTGTTAAAAAAAGAATGGAGAGAAACCAAATCCAGCAAACGGGAAGAAACCGGGTGGTCTAAAAAAGCGCGGTCTAAAGAACGCTCTTGGACCAAAGAAGCCAAATCCATAACCATCATTCGAACTAGAAGAATCTAATTCTTCAATCTCAAGACCATCTTTCCTTACCTTTACAACCCTTCCTACTGACCATTCACCTTTATTATTTTTAAACTGAATCATTTTACCCTCTAAATGCAGTGCTTGCTCATAATTTAATTGCATCAAGATTCCTCCTTATTTGAACTACTTTAATGTATGAAGGATGTCCTTTATGTGTACAGGCAATTACCCTAACTTTGTCCAAATTTTTAATGGATTCTGATTTTAATATTTGCTGAGCAAATGATACCCATTTTTAAAAATTCAGGACATATGTCCTTTCCAAGATATTGCATCTGTTTTTAAATAAAGGAGAGAAACAGATTGAGGTGAAGAAAAATGAAAGGGATATTATTTGCTTTCTTAGGCGGAGCCTTTATTACACTCCAAGGGGTTGCCAATACTAGAATTAGTCAGGATATTGGTACATGGCAGGCAGCGACTATTACCCAGTTAACTGGATTTATCATGGCCTTGGTGATTCTAATATTCGTTCGGGACCGAAAGTGGAAAAGATTTAGACAAGTGAAACCTTTATATTTGGTCGGTGGAGCATTTGGTGCCATTGTTATCTTCAGTAATGTCACTGCAATTCAAAGAATAGGAGTTACTCTTTCGATATCCGCACTCCTGATTGCCCAGCTGGTGCTGACCTACATCATTGATAGTAACGGATGGTTTGGCACAGTTAAGCAGAAGATAAAGCTGCCACAATTTATCGGCATCGGCTTGATGATAGCGGGTGTGGTGATTTTAAGATTTTAACTGGAGGTGAGTCCGGAAAATGAAAGAAATCAATGACCTTGAACAAGTTAAATCATATTTGTCTGCTCATCAAATCGAATCGATATTTAATGAACAAATAATACCGCATTTGTCGCTCTACACCTTTGAACATGGAGAATTCATTTGTTCCCAAGGTGAGGCTTCCCAGTATTTGTACGTACTTGTTAAAGGTAAAATTAAAGTGTATACCACTTCGGCAGAAGGAAGGACCCTTATTCTTTCATTTAAGACACCTCTTGAGGTGATCGGGGATATTGAATACGTGCAGGATATAAACATTATTAATACCGTTGAAGCCGTATCATCGGTTCATATGATCGGAGTGCAGTATTACTGGTTGAGAAAATACGGAAAAGATCATGCCCCTCTTCTGCAATTTTTACTAGATATCATAACTCAAAAATTTCACCTTAAGACCAATTCTATGAGCTTCAATATATTGTATCCAGTGGAGGTGCGGTTCGCCAGTTATTTATTGTCTGTCTCCATTAATGAATCCGATTCTATAAATAAAGAGCAGCTGCGCATCAGTATAAAGGATGCCGCGAACTTTATAGGAACCAGTTACCGTCATCTCAATCGGGTCATCGGGCAGTTTTGCACAGAAGGGTTAATTGAACGAAATAAAGGTTTCATTCTTGTTAAGGACAGAGAAGGATTACGAGCTATTGCAGGCGATAATATATACGAATAGACTTTCCGCGGGGAAGATTTTAATAATTAAGGAGTTGAGAATATGATTGTAGGACTAGTATTTTCAATTATTGCGGGTTCTTTGGTCAGCTTGCAAAATATTTTTAACAGTAAAGTAAATGAACGTGCCGGATCATGGGCAACCACAACTTTGGTTTTAGGATTAGGATTTCTGGCATCGCTGTCGATTGGTTTCATCTTTGATGGAAAACAACTATTTGTCCTGCAAAATATGAAAACCTGGTATTGGTTCAGCGGTTTAATCGGGGTGGGAGTGGTAACCAGTATTGTGCAGGGGATGCGACTGCTTGGCCCAACGTATACGATTTCAATTGTCATGTCATCACAGCTAGGGTTTGCCCTATTGGGTGATTCATTAGGCTTGCTTGGTCTTACTCAGGTCCCATTTACTTTCAAGCAATTGATCGGTGTTCTGGTCATTGTTGGCGGAATTCTTGTATTTAAATTAGGTGGTGCTAATGTAAAACACGGGGCAGCTAAGATGACTTCATAATTCGGCTGCCCAAATTTTTTATGATTAAGGGTAACTCCGCTAAATCATTGATAATAACATCAGCATCTACATCGTTCCATTGAAAATTCTTTTTCCAGATGGATTGCATCCCTGCGTTCTGGTCAGCTTTTACATCAATTTTGGTATATGACCTAATGCATTATTTAGTCGTTGGTATTGATCATCAATAAACTTTTTTACCGATCCTTCACGGTCTAATAATGTTCCATCTAAATCGAAGATGACAGCTTTTATCAGTTTAAGTCACCTCTCTAATCGACAGGCCTACCTGCTTTTCTAGGTCGCCGGGCTTTATGAACCGTTCTCATCGACCAGCTCTACTGTTTTATACGGCTGATGAGCTTTATGAAGCGCTCTTATCGACCGCCACTCCTTTTTTTCTCGGCCAACGGGCTTTATGAAATGCTCTTATCGACCGCCACTCCTTTTTTCTCGGCTGACGGGCTTTATGAAACGCTCTTATCGACTGCCACTCCTTTTTTTCTAAGCAACGGGCTTTATGAATCTCTCTTATCGACCGGCACCCCTTTTTTTCTCGGCCAACGGGCTTTATGAAATGCTCTTATCGACCGCCACTCCTTTTTTTCATGGACGACGGGCTTTATGAAACGCTCTTATCGACCGCCACTCCTTTTTTTCTCGGCCAACGGGCTTTATGAAACGTTCTTATCGACCAGCACTCCTTTTTCTCTAGGCGGACGGGCCTTATGAAGCACTTATTTTATTTAATTCACATAATTTATACCTATTTCCATTATAATCCATGCACACTCTTCTAAAAAATAATTCTCAAAATATACCAATATAAAAATCTGCAATGTTAAAATAATACTACATTGGATTATAAATGGTCAGTGTCTGAAATGGGGAGTCAAAATGGTAAAAAACAAGAAGTTTTTATTACTTGCTCTTTTTCTTCTTTTATCGTCTATGGTAATAAATTTTCCTTTCCCTCACGAAAAAACGTTTGGTGAGACTATGTCGATATTTAATATGTCAATCACCACGGTTAATGGAATATCAATTGTAGGAATTACCGCTCTTTCTTTATTTATTGCAGGTTTATTTTTTCTTGCAAAATCATTGAAAAAATATCAAGGCAGGTTTATTTTTCTCGCCATATTAATCTCCGTTTCAACACCTCATTACTTTGTTGAATTATTTCAAAGAACTATTGCAACTGGCATCTATGCGATTTCCTATGATCGGAATGAAAGTAGTTGCCGCTTTGAAATGACCAATAAAACAATATTGCATGGTGAATGTGAACTGCCTTTTGAAAATTACAGCAAGTATGATGCCCAATTCACCATCGAATTTTATGGAGAATATGCCTTCGAAGATGATGTTCGAATTTTATCTCTTATGAATAACTACGCCCCCTATAAGGTCAAGTTGGGTGGTAAAGAGAGCAGAAAAGTGAAGATTGAAACAAATATTGATGTCTCAAAAATGGCTCACCACATTGATAGCGGCGAAGCAAAAGGGGTAATTATTATCATCAAATCGGGGAAAAACAGCAGAAAATTGTGAGGAAAGATACAAGAGCCTGAAACATTTCAGGCTCTTATTTTTCACATGGTGCTGACACCTTAGATTGACGTTTTATTTTAAAAGACATTTTTACACTATTATTTTATTCATTAAATTTCACTATCATATTCCAGGATGTTCCATCAACACCGACCTTTTGAAATCCTAAGCGATTGTAGAGCTTTAAAGCAGGATTATTGGGATCAACGCTTAATGAAACTGCACCGAATCCAGCCTCTTTCGTTATTCTTAGCATTTCTCCAAGCATCGCTGTACCTATTCCATTACCTCTATATTCCGGAAGCAGTGCCATGCCTAGCAGCGGGGTTTGGCTATCGATGTATCCATATGTACTATTATTTTCTTCGAATAATCGAACCCAAACTGCCCCAATTGGATTATTAGAGGCATCGCTTGCGATTAAGGCAGTATCACCTTTCCTCCCCCACCCTTTTAAAGAATGTTGAATGTTGGGTTCTTTTAAGATGTCCCTAGAAGGTCGAGGCTCTCCATCGAGAATGAAAATCGCTTGGTATAACATTTCCCATAAAAAATCCTCGTCAGCTGCAGTGCCTATTCTAATATTATAGGTGTTTGATTTATCAGAAATTGCTTGTATTACTTGCTTCAATTCCTTTTCACCCATTGAAGATAATCTTAGACAATAGTCTTGAAAATCTAAATGAGCAGTAACGGGATTCGGAACAATCACACATTGGAGGCCAGCGGCCCTCGCTGCTCTTAGTCCATTCAAAGAATCTTCAAAGGCAATCGCTTCAGAGGGCAGTACACCTAGTGCTTCCACAGCTTTCAAATATAATTCCGGATTTGGCTTTACTTTTGAAACTTCATCTCGTGTTTTAATTACATCAAAATACTGGATAATGTCGAGTTTGGTTAAAAATCTTTCCACCCATTTACGGCTCGAACTTGAGGCTAATCCAATTTTGAGCCCTATATCCTTTGCCTCTTTTAAGTAAGCCTCGACCCCTTCTCGTGCAGCCGGTTCACCCATTTTCGCATTAAAGAGTTCATGGGCATTAGCTTCTATCACACTAGGATCAACCTGAATCTTTTGTTGTATGTATGAAAAAAATTCCGTATCCTCCGTTCCAATAACTTTGGAGAATCGTTCCAGGGTCAACTCCAAGCCGTGGCCTCCTAAAACTTCTTTATAACTCTCAAACCAAATGGTTTCTGTATCAACAATTAAACCATCAAAATCAAAAATGATCGCTTTCATCAATATCACCTCTTAAATGTTAGACGTAATTTTTAGAAAAAAGTTTTACAAAAAAGGAGCCGCCAGCATAAATCGGACGACCCATTTTTCTTTTTAAAATAATTTTTCATAACAAATCTATTATTTTATCTGTACCCTCACGTCTCCTTCAATCCAAGCCGGAAAAAATTCAAGCTGTAAGGAGATCGGACTCATTTCTTTTTTCAAATCCGGAATCGTAACCCCGAATTCTACATTTCCATCCTTTAATCCTGACGCCATGGAGGTCTCCGGAATTGTTATTTCATTCACATTTCGATCCCATGCAGTATTAAAGAGACCATAGTTGAATTCTTTTTCGGTACGCATTTTAAAAAGGATGCGGTTGCCTTCAACAACCAAATCGCTAAACCTATCTCCTTTTGGCTGTTTCAAAATTTGTTTTGTTTGCGTATCAACTATGACATTTGCCTCCTCTTTTTCAACAGCTTGAATTTTATTAATAACCAAGTACAATTCTTTAGGTTCTCGGAAGTAATTACTTTGCAGATACAAAATCGCTTCATCATCAGAAATCTTGCTTGCTGTAACTCCATCGGATATTTTATTCCAGGTTTCTCCATTTTCATCAACTAGACGAATATCATCAAAATTTAATAGCTTTTTGGTGTTTTGGGGATCCATTTTTACATGAACTGCTGCTTTGACTGGATAAACGTCTGTTTCTAAAAATGTGATCCTTTGTCCTTCTATTGAAATTGTCTTATTCAATAAATAGGTCTTTTTCTTTTGAATATCATTTTTAAGTTCAAAAGGAAGGGAGAAAGATTTCTCTTTATCGCTATTTATTTTAATTGAGAGTTCGAACTTATTTTCCTTAAGTGGTTTTTCAAATGAAAAATCCAAGTTTCCGTTATAGACATTTTCTCCACCACTTGTTTTATGGAGTTTTCCATTTCCCCAGCCAATTCCACAGTTTAATTCTTTCCCATCACTGCCGAATAGTCGAGGTACCTCGATTGGATAATCCTCTATGTTTTCTTTTGATTGAAGAGTATAAAATATCACCAAATCATTTTCATCGGCAATCACTCCATCAATTGTAAACTTCATTCCATCTTTCTGTTGTGAAACGCCCAGTTTTTCATAGTAATCATTTTCAATTGCCAGCATTTTTCCTTTATCATTTCGAATGAGTTCAACTAATTTTTCCATCCCTGGAAGGACTGTAATATAATCAGCAAATGCAGGGGATATCCGGATGGATGCGAAAAATCCAATGAAAATAATAGCGGCGGCAGCAAGAGTAAATGACCATTTTTTTCGGCGCGGCTTCCGCTTTTTTTCTGCCTTTGCTTTTTGAAAGCCTGCTAAAATGGCATCATCCAACTTTTCCATCGAAATATTAAGATTGTCATATTGATTCCTATATTCGGTTAATTTTGCTTCTTCCTTTTCAAACATGAAGGTCACCACCCTTTTCTTCAAGCTTCTCCCGAAGAGCTTTTAATGCTTTGTTAAGCCACGTTTTTACTGTTCCTTCTGGACACTGCATTGTACAGGCAATATCCTTAATTTTCATATCATTAAAATATTTTAACGTAAGAATTTCGCGTGAGCGTTCATCTAAGCCAAGCATTGCTTCTTTTAGCTCGATTTCGCTATGGTTAACATGAGCACCTTGAAGGCTTAAGAGTTCTTCGTTAAAAACCAATCTCTTTTTCTTTTTTAATTGATCGTTACAATAATTGATCATAATACGAATCAGCCAAGTCTTGAAATAAGAGGAATCCCTCACAGCGGCGATATTCTTATAAGCTCGATATGTAACTTCTTGAATTGCCTCCAGCGCCTCTCCTTCGTTTTTCAAAAAAGAAAGTGCTGTTTTATATAAGTCTATTTTGTATAAATGAATCAGCTTCAAAAAAGCAGAATCATCGCCTTTTATGGCTTTCTCCACTAATTGTTGATTCTCACTCAAGCTCCCGCCCCCCTAACTTCCCCTGATGTAACTACATATTAGACTATTAAGGAGAATAAAAGTTTTAGATGTTAAAAATTTTTTCGGTGCCAGGCATAATAGCATAAAAAAAGGCAGTTGATTGCGTTCATCAACTACCTTTTTTAAAATTATTATTTAATTTTGATAATATCCTGATCGAAGCTTTCTACACCTTCATCAAAAGTGAGCTTGGTTTTAAATCGGTAAGAAATATCTTTCGATGAAGCCGGGACCGATTCTGGCAGCTGAAAGATAAAATCCACCTTATTCGATGCTTCAGAGTCAATCCAAGCGGATAGCATGATTGTTGTGCTATCAATGACCTTTTCTATTCCGCTTGCCTGATCCAATAAGACCAAATCACAATCTATTTGTTTAAGTTGCTGCTCGATTGTGCCGCCCTTAATCAAGAAATATCCGCCAACAGAATCGCCTGCTTTAAACGTGTCCTTTTGCAGGATAAGGTCAATCTCCGCCGAACCAATGCCAACGAGCGACAAATATCTTCTAAGTATCAATTTAACTATCCTCCTGATGATTTCTTTATCGGGTGAAACATTTCATTATATGCTTCTACATTTTTTTCATCCATCCGCTTTTTAATTATTTCGAATAGATTCTCCTGGCATTTTCACGATCTTTAAGCTATTCTCCATTTATGGCGGAGGAAGTTTTAATCGGACGCCTGCCATCTTAACAAAAACCGAATAAATCTTCACAACTTCCACACAAGTTCCCCCTAATTTCTACACAAGTTTCTTCTAATATAAAGGTAACTTAATTAAGAAATAGGTTCTTGAACTCATTTCTTAAAACTTCCCATTTTGGATTGGTGCTTGCACCAGTCCATTTTTTTGTGTAATTTGTTTTCCTTATTTGGAAAAATAACAAAAAAATAATCGGGGCTAAATTTGACAAATATTTTTATCCACCAGGAAAACCTCGGGATTTTTCATAAAAAAAGTCAGCCACCACAAATGTGATGGCTGACATCTTTAAAAATTTTTAGTTTACGCCAACCTGTGACCAAGCACTAGCAACTGCATTATATTGCGTGCTTCCAGAGCCGTAAAGATCCGCTGCAGAAGCAAGCAGAGCCGCACGGGCATCGCTAAAATTACTTTGTGGTGCTAGATAAACCGTTAAAGCACGGTAGTAGATTTTCTCCGCAACAGCTGTACCAAGGCTATTAATGGTTAAATAGGCCGCCTTGTTAGGAATACCACTATTCGTATGGACACCACCATTATCAGAAGTTGTGTTTACATAGTTATTCATATGATCAGGCTGTCCGTATAGCGTTGGGTTGGACAGGCTTCTTAATGCATCGCCAGCTTTGCTTGGTGTATAAACATCCTCACCAATTAAATAATCTCCCTTATCAAGGAATACGCCGAATGTATCAGAAATAGACTCATTAAGTGCTCCAGATTGATTAATGTAATCCAGTCCTGCTGTTCTTTCTGTTACCGCATGGGTTAATTCGTGAGCTACAACGTCAAGAGCGCCGGAAAGCGGTCTAAACTGTACCCCGTCTCCATCGCCATATACCATTTGCTGGCCATTCCAGAAGGCATTGTTGTAATTTCTGCTGTAGTGGACGGAGGAACGGATCGTTGCTCCATTATTATCAAAACTATTGCGGTTAAATGTATTTTTATAGTAGTCATATACTTTACCAGCATAGTAGTTAGCGTCTACATCTGCACCTTGTGAAACAGCATTAAATAGATTATCAGGGTCAACAGAATAATTGCCTGGTAAAACGGTACGATTTTGTGCTGTTCTTGTTTCAATGACTCCAGTCATCGGTTTTGTCACATCATACAAATAATACGTACTGTTTGAAAAATAAGTATTAAATGTTTTATAGTCTCCTAATACACCGTAGCCCGAACCAGTTGTAGCCCCATCAGCGACAGCATTATAGGAATTTAAAATGTTGCCATTCACAGCATCAACATAAACAACCCAGTTTGCCCCATATGGCTGGATGAATTGAAGATTTGTTTTGTACGCCAAATAAAAGTCATTGGCTTTTTTATAAACAACTAATTCTGCCTTTTCAGCCGTATCTTCTACCTTTTTACCGGTAGGGTCTACCTCGGCATTCGTTAGTGTATCTTTCTTTGATAGATTAATAGATTTCCAAGCCTTATCAAGTGCATCTGCCTTGGATAGTTGTGCTTTAAGGGCGCCTTTAAAGTAGGAGGAAGCTTCTGGGAAGACGTCGCCATTTACAGCGGTTACGATGCCATTTTTATCGGTATGAACCTTGAATTTCGCACCATCCACAGGAATTCCCTGAACAGATTGGACAAAATCATAGTGCGTAGTGCCAAGCTCGTCCTTTTGGACACCTAGTAAAGTCAAATCTTTATCGGCATCTAATTGATAAAGTTCCTTATTTTCCTTTAAAAATTGCTTGACCGCCGCTTTATCGTTCAATGCTTTTGTTGATAGTTTTCCATGTACAAAAGAAGGAACTGTTTGACCCTTTTTCCAGTTCACCTTTGCATCTTTACCGAATTGCTTTGCATCCTTTGTGACCATAACATTGTACGGAACCGCACTCTGTGTTTGTGCCGCAGCAGTGATCGGCAATACTGCCCCAATAGTTAGTCCCAATGCTAGTACCAGTGACGTTCTCTTTTTCATTCTTCCATCCTCCTAATAGATAAAAAGATTTGTTTGGAATTTAATAATATCATGGTAAATCTATCTGCATTATTGGGAAAAAAGTGATTACTGCTAGTGCCTGTCCCTACTCGAAGTTTGTCGAATCTAAAAAAAAACCCAAGGCTTGTTTCATAATAGCCTTGGGAAATATTAATGGTTTAGTAATATTAATAGATAATATTCTGAAAAAGTAGATTACTTACAAGTAAATGCAACGCTGCCAAGTTCGGCAAATTGTACAAGGATGGTATCTTTTGGTTCAAACGCGATGGCTTCGGAAATGGCTCCGCTAAGGATGATATCCCCTTTTTTAATTCCTTTTCCTGCTTCCCCAAGCTTATTAACAGCCCAGGCTACTGATGTGGCGGGATGTCCCAGCACAGCGGCGCTTGAGCTCGTCTGGGCCACCTGTCCGTTCTTTGACATTACCATACCGATATCAGCCAAATTTAAGACTTTTGGCGACATCCACTTGCTTCCAATAAAAAAGCTTGATGAGGAACAATTGTCGGCAACCACATCTGGCAGGGTAAACTTAAAATTTAAGTAACGGCTGTCAATGATTTCGATTGCAGGCGCCACATATTTGGTAACCCGCAATACATCCTCGGCTGTAATATTGGTACCTTGCAGATCCTCCGCAATCATAAATGCGATTTCGGGTTCTGCTTTTGGATGGATGAATTTATTGTAATCAAGGGGTTCCCATTCAAGAGAAAGCATGTCATCGGTCAAATAACCATAGATTGCTTCATGTACACCCATCATTTCTTGTTTGGCTTTACTGGTAAGCCCGAGCTTTAACCCAATTCGGCGCGCCCCATCATTTACTCTTCTTTGGACGAGTTTTTCTTGGATTAGATAAGCCTCATCGATGGTTAATTCCGGGTATTGATCCGTAACCTTAACCACTTCCCGACGCTCTTTTTCTGCCGAATACAAATAATCTACAATTTCTAAGTCAACACCGCTGGTTAACGTCATTTGCTATACCTCCCTACTCAAAAGTAACCGAAACCGATCCAAGTGAACCAAAATGTGCGGAAAATTGATCGCCCGCCCGAACAGGCAAAGCCTTCGTCAGCGCACCCGGAAGGATTAATTCACCCGCTTTAAGCGTAATACCAAATTCATGAAGTTTATTCGCAAGCCAAGCCACAGCTTGTGCCGGATGTCCAAGAACCGCAGCACCAGAACCTGTTTCGGCCATTTCCCCATTTTGAAAAATCACCATTCCAACAGTACGTAAATCGATTCCGTCAATCGGAGTTAATTGATTACCCACCACAACCATTGCGGAAGAACCGTTGTCGGCAACCGTATCGACTAATTGAATCTTCCAATCCTCAATCCGGCTATCAATAATTTCAAGTGTTGGCACCACGTACTTCGTGGCCATTAATACATCCAAAAACGTGACATTCGGTCCTTTTAAGTCCTCGCCAAGAATGAACCCAATCTCTGCCTCAACTTTTGGACTAATCAACCCCTCAACTTTCACGATGCCGCCATCTTCCACCTTCATTTCTTCCAACAAATGGCCATAATCTGGTTCATCGACTCCCAGCATTTGCTGCATCGCCACGCTGGTTAAACCAACCTTCTTGCCAATGACTTTACTGCCAAGATTCACTTTTTTAGCCATGACCTCAAGCTGAATCTTATAGGCATCTTCTACCTTCAATTCAGGATATTGCTGAGTAATGGGAGCAATGGCTTGCTTCGTGCTCTCCGCTTCTATAAGACTTTCCACAATTTTGTCCACTAACTGATTCATACACTCACTCTTTCTATATGAACTCATAAAGAGTGCCATAAAAGCACTCTTCGATTCTGCCCTAAAGCTTCAACGTAATTGTTTTTGCTTCTGTATAAAATTCAAAACTATGACGGCCGCCTTCACGGCCAATGCCGCTCGCTTTTGCCCCGCCAAAAGGTGTTCGTAAATCGCGATAATACCAGCAGTTGATCCAAAGTAAGCCAGAATTTACTTTTGCCGCAACACGGTGGGCACGACGAAGGTCATTTGTCCAAACGACACCGGCAAGCCCATAGATGGAATCATTGGCAATTCGAATTGCGTCTTCCTCTGTTTTAAATGGAATGACAACAAGGACAGGGCCAAATATCTCCTCTTGTGCCACTCTCATTTTATTATCAACGTCATAAAGAACCGTTGGCTCATAGAAATTTCCTTGGCCTAATTCTAGCATTCTTTTTCCACCGATTGCCAGTTTGGCTCCTTCAGAAAGCCCGATTTGAACATATTGATCAACAGACTCCAAGTGACCTTTTGATACTAATGCCCCCATATCGGTTGCTTCATCCAGCGGATTTCCTACCTTTATTTTTCGTACAGCCTTTAAAAATTTATCAAGGAACAGATCGTAAACACTCTCCTGCACCAAAAGCCTAGAGCCGGCTAAGCAAATTTCACCCTGGTTTCGAAAAATGGCTTCGATTGATCCCGCTACTGCTTCATCCAAATCGGCATCTTCAAACACTATGTTCGCAGATTTACCGCCAAGTTCCAATGAAACCGGAATTAATTGGGAAGCTGCATTTTGCATTACCGTCCGGCCGGTTGTACTGTCGCCAACAAAGGAGATGCGGCGGACCGATGGGTGGTTGGTCATCGTTGTTCCGGCTGTTCCGCCAGGCCCGGTAATAATATTCAATACACCAGGTGGCAGTCCTGCTTCATTGGCGATTTCACCTAGCATGACGGCACTTAGCGGTGTATAGGATGCCGGCTTCACCACAACCGTGTTCCCAGCTGCCAAAGCAGCCGATGCCTTCCAAGTCATTTGCATAAACGGAAGATTCCACGGAATAATTAAGCTAGTTACGCCTGCAGGTGCATACTTGGAATATGACATATATTTTGCTTGATCATAGTGTTCATGATGAATATAATTGGCCATTTCCGCGAAAAAACGGAGATTGGCAGCAGCCCTTGGAATATCAAAGCCGCGGCTTTCTTTAATGGGTTTTCCGACATCCAGTGTTTCAACGAGCGCCAATTCATCGACTCGTTCCATGACCAAGTCAGACATTTTACACAAAATCTTCGACCGTTCCGCGACAGGCATTTCGCTCCATATGCCGCTTTCAAACGTCCGTTGTGCTACTTCAATGGCATATTTAGCATCTTCTTCATTTGCCTTGGCAACCGAAGCAAGCTTTTGATTCGTGGAAGGATCGATGGTATCAAAGGTTTCACCTGAAAAAGCGTCCTTATATTCTCCATTGATGAAGAGTTTTGCATCCTTGATTACTTGTTGCTGGGTTAAGTTCATCCCCATCGCCTCCTGCTACTCTACTTCTACAATCATTTCAACTTCCACTGCATTATTGTGTGGAAGCTGGGCCATTCCAACAGCCGATCTGGCATGTCTGCCTCTTTCGCCAAATACCTGAACAAGTAAATCGGAAGAACCATTCATCACTTTAGGCTGATCGTCAAAATCAGGTGTGCTGTTGACAAAACCTAATATTTTCACAATCCGTTTCACTTTGCTTAATTCGCCAAGTTCATTTTTAATAACACTTAGGAGATTTAACATACATTGTTTTGCGGCATCATAGCCCACTTCAATGGTGACATCCTTCCCCAATTGGCCGCGGAACTCATTCGTCCCCTGACCTGATGTAAAAATAAGATTTCCAGTCCGAACGCAGCTCACATAATTCCCTGAGGCAGGGCGAAGAGGCGGCAAGGTCAGCCCAAGTTCTGCTAATTTATCTTCAGGTGTAAGAATTTTATTTTCCATCATGTCACACTCCAGCCTTTACAGGAATATTTAAGAATCGCATTGCATTTTTTCCGAGCATGGCTTCTGTTTGTTCTTGCGTGAGTCCCAGCGTTTCATCAATCACTTTTCCAGGAGGCACTTCTCTTAATAGGAATGGGTAGTCAGAGCCCATGATAATTTTTTCATGACCGAAATTTTCAATTAAATATCGGAGATTAATAGGAGCATTGACTAAAGAATCAAAGTAAAAATTTTTCGCATAATAGCTTGGCGGTTTGTCGAGCAATCGTAAATGCGGCCAAACCTTCCAGCCTTGATCAAGTCTTGGCAAAAGGTATGGAAGGGATCCCCCGCCGTGTGCGAAGCAAATTTTTAGCTTAGGGAATTTATCGATGACCCCTCCTAAAATAAGACTTGCGCCTGCAAGGGCTGTTTCGCTCGGCATCCCCACTGTGTACATCAAATTATGACGCGGCATCCGCTCTTTTCCTAGCGTTTCCCAAGGATGAATAAAGAGGGGGACCTCCCATTTTTCCGCCATCTCGAAAAACTCGATGAAAGAAGGATCATCCAAATTAACACCGTTTACATTTGTACCAATTTCAATGCCCTTTAACCCTAATTCGTGGATGCAGCGATCCATTTCACGAATGGCAATATCCACATTTTGCAGTGGCACAGCCCCTAATCCTATAAATCGAGTTGGATACTGATTGACAGTTTCAGCGATAAAATCATTTTGAATCCGTGCTAATCTTTCTGCGTCTTCGGCAGGTGCCCAATAAGAGAACGTTACTGGAATCGGCGAAAGCACTTGAATATCAACCGATTCCCGCTCCATATCATAAATTCGTTTCTCCGGACTCCAAACCTGATCGGTGACTTCCCGAAATACCTTTCCAGCGACCATAATATTGGCGCCGCAGGCACAGGTCCGTTCAAGCTTTGGCCATCTTTCTCCAGTTAAATGCTGAGTCAGCTCGGACCAATTCTCAGGAATAATATGCGTATGAAAGTCTACTCGCATTTCCATTCACTCGCTTCTTCCGGCATTACATGACCGCAATTCATGCAAGTTCTTAGCTCCCGGCTGCCGTTAAAACCGGCAATGGCTTCTTTAACTTGTACTTCGATATTGGTTAATTGAATCTTTACTCGGTGCATTTCATTGTCGCACTCATCACAGAACCAGACGAAATCTTCCAGTTCTCCTTGTGCACGGTTTCGTTCAATTACTAGACCAATCGTATCTGCCACTCGGTGCGGTGAATGGGGAACATTGGCAGGGAGATGGAACATTTCCCCCTCCTTCACCTCTACAACTTCACGCTTTCCTTCATGATTAATCACTTCCACGTAGCAGCTTCCTTTAATTTGATAGAAGATTTCTTCCGAAGGATCAACATGGAAATCACGTCTTTTGTTTGGTCCGCCAAGAAGCATCACCATTAATTCCGCATCCTTCCAAATCACTTTATTATTAACTGGAGGCTGAAGCTGATCCTTGTTCTCTTCAATAAATTTCATTAGATTAATCGGTAAAAACTGAGTTTTTGTCATTTCCTCTTCTCCCTTCTATCCTCTTATGATTTCGAAATTTCCTTTAAGAGCTTTTTGCATATGGACCACTTCTTCTGCCAAATCGGAGATCCTCCGCAGCAAATCAGGGTCAATAATTTCATTTTTCTGGTTAAAATGCTCATTGTTCGCATAGACATAGCCTGGTGCGACAAAGGCACGGAAGTAACCAGCGATCGGTTTTAATTGATTCTCAATGACCAGATAATGCTGGTAGGTTCCGCCATTTGCCACAAATCCCATCACTTTGTTTCGGAAATCGTTTGGATGGATTAAGTCAAACAAGTTTTTTAACGGTCCTGGGATGGAGCCTTGAAAAATCGGTGTTCCAATAATATAAAAATCCGCAGAAGAAACCTTTTGGATCACCGTCTTTGTATCCTCGGAATACGTGGAAGGATTGCGGCCGTCGCAAAATTGAACCTCGTAGTCCATCAGATCTAAATACTCCACTTCCATTTCCGGGTGCTTTTGCTTCACTTCTTCTAATACTTTTCTGACCAGAATTCCTGTTTTTGCCCCAATAATCGTCCCAGAAATACCTAATAACTTCATACTTGGCTCTCCAATCCCTTATTTAATACACTTACCTCCAATGCCTCTTCCACCATATCAAGCGAATGAGTACGCTTATAATTATTGTAAAATATCGCACGTTTACGGATTGGATCCCCTGTATAATAGCGTTCGTATTGAAGCAAACGCTGACCAAACGCTTCCCCGCATAAATCCCAAGCAAGCTTGAACAAACTTACACGGTCTAATGAAGACACTCCTTCTCTTCCCACATAATAATTTTCCATCGCATCCTTTAATGGCTCACATTCAAAATCGGCGCCCGTTGGCGACATCAACAGCCCGCCAGCCCCAATAATCTGCATCACTTCAATGGCCCGTGGATACATCGTTGGCAGCAATCCTCTAATCGTTTCAAGCGGAACATAACTTGGCATTGCTTCTCCGTGTTCTGTCATCGTATATTCCATTTCGGCAACCCGTAATAATGCTCTGATGGATTCAACCGATTGAATTAATTCTCCGAGGTCATTTTGGACATTTAAATAGACATCGACTCCAATGGAATCCGCTATTTTCATAGCTACTTCAGTTGCAAATTGCAGCTTAACAAGTCCTCTAACACCGGACTGGTGTGCCGGCTGCTGGCCTGCTCCAGTCATTGGGTACAGTTTATTCGCTGCTTCAACATTGTTATAAAGGAAGACTCGGTCCCAAGGAACGACAACATCTTCAAAAACAAGCAGGGCATCCATTTCCTCAAATCTTGACGCTAACGGATGATCGAAGAGGGAACGAGTCCCATCCTGCATCGGTTCCCGGCAAATAATTTTTAATCCCGGTGTTTCAATTGGAATCGCAAAGGCAAGAGCATACTTTTCATCACCCGGTTTAAAGCCAGGGAATGAGTAAATGATGACTTCATCTGTAATCGGAGCAAGCGTCGCCAGCATTTTCGCTCCTCTTACGACTAAACCATCCGGAGTTTCCTTTACAGCTCCCAGGTGGGTATAAGTATCCTTTTGTTCGTGTGAGGTCTTACTTCTGTCATTTTGCGGATTAATAATCGCATGGGTTAAAAACAGGTCATGATCACGAAGGTATTTATAATAATTGCGAATATTTTCAGCCCAATTTTGATTGTATTTTTCAAAAAACCAAGAATTATTGTACATGGACGTCACAACAACATTTAAAAAGTCCGGAGTTCTGCCCATTAACCCAAAGGTCGCCTTAGCAAACACTTCAAAAACTTCTCTGCGTTTCATTAAATCTTCATAGCTTTTTGGCACTAAAAAAGCGTTGTTGACTCTCTCGCCAGTTTCTTCGCATATATGGGTAATTCTATCTTGGTACTCCGGATTATGCTGGAGATCATATAGTTTGGCAATTTCCAGAATTGGCTGTTTAAAAACCGGTTCATCAAATAAGTTGGTCACTTTTTTGCCATGCAGCCACACATCTGGTTTTCTGGATTTTACGGATTCAATATATTGATTACCTGTTCTAATTCCCATCGTTTGGGCCTCCTTAATTTACGGAAATTCACAACTGAATTGTAACCGCTTCCACAAAATGAAACTGTAGCCTATTTAACATATTTCTTGATTTTATATTTTTAATTATCAAAATAATAAGTATAATCAATGGATAATCCCTTTGATTTCCACTATGATAAAAGTGAAAAAACAGTAGACATCTGAGTAGGGCATCCAAAAAATTTTTGGAGGTAATGCTATGGCCACACTGTATGAACATGTTTTTGATTGGGACAGCTATTTACAGTTTGGAACGAGGCAGTTCTTTAAGAGAAAGGAAGCCATCTACAGTCAAGGAACCTGTGGGGATGGATTTTATTATCTTAAAAAGGGTTTAGTGAGGATTGTCAGTGTAAACGCATCAGGCAAGGAGAGAATCTTAAACATCGTGATCCCGAACCAGCTCTTAGGCGTCCAGTCTTTGGATCAAAAGCAGCATTTTACATCCGCCATTGCCGTAAAGGATTCCGTCGTTTATCATTTTCCCTGTGAAACATTTAAGGCACTCCTTAAAGAGCACCCTAAGTTAGTTCCACTTTTTTCGCGTACGGTTATTCATAAGATGAAAATTTTATTAGATCGCATCAATTTGGATGCGCTAACATCCGAACAAAAAATCGCCTTACTGCTCCACAATATTTGCTATGAATTTAAAAATTACGAGATCCCTATTTCACAGCAGGACATTGCCAGTTGCACAGGATTAACAAGAATCACAGTGTATAAAGTGTTAAAGCAATGGCAAGAGGATGGCATCATCGAGATTATGAACCGAAAATACTATATAAAAAAACCAGATTTCTTAAGAAACCTGGTTAACTAAATTTTATTATTGGTTTGCAATCGCCTTTATTTTTTCCATGTCTTTAATAACAATTTGACGGTTATGAAGGGTGATATAGTTTTCCTGCTTCCACTTTTGAATCACCTTATTGAGTGTAATACGGGACGTACCTAGGTATTTGGCAAAAGAAGTTTGATTCATGGAAGCGCTGCCATTTTCCTCTGACAATTTTAACAAATAATAAGCCATTTGTTGTTCCACCGGACTTTCGATGAGAGAAAGGATTTCTGCTAAAGTTCTAAATTTGTAGATTAGTGAGTCGGTGTAAATCACGGAGGCCTCCGGATGTTCCCCGTAAATAGCTGCAGCTGCCTCATCAGAAAAGAAATGGATAACTGAGGGGCAGGCCGCGGTGGCACTTGTCAAATATGGTTCCTGGTGGACACCATGTTCACCAAACAGCATCCCTGGCGGCACAACATTAATGATCCGTTCATTCCCTTTTTCCGACAGAAGGGTGATATTTATTTCGCCGATGCTGAGATAATAAAATCCTCTTCCACTATGCCCTTGGCGATAGATGACCTTATTTTTTTCTACCTCAAACCGCTGGCCATATTTTAAAAATGGTTCCCATTTATAGCGAAGCTCCTGCATTTTATCACCCTTTCACATTTTAAAGATAGGCCTTGTTAAACTTTGTTGTTGATTTGCGCTCCAATCAACAGTGTTAAAAAATTTAGCAGTTCCCTTTAACAAAGCTTAGAGATAAAGTCCTCTAGTATAAATAGACGTGATTGTTTTCGCAATTTCTTCTACAGTATCGTGATGTTCGTTCCGGACAATTTCCCATAGGTACATTTCATTTGTGAAAAACCATCCTCTGGCTGCGAGCTTATGATTTAACTCGGGTCTGGCCAGCCCGTTTTCTTGAGCATAGGCAATATCCTCTGAAATTCGCTGAATAAATTTTTCCCGAATCGCCTTCCATTTGATTGAGATGGCGGTCGAAATGCCAATCGCCTGCTCGAAAACCTGCATCATGTTCCGTTCTGTTTCTGCCATTTTCAAAAATGCAGTGGCTTGCTTTAGGATAATCTCTATAGCTTCCTTTTTGGTTTTAGGCAAAAAGGAAACCTCGGCAATTTCATAGAACTTCTCCATGACATTCTCCATCAAAACAATTAATATGTCTTCCTTCCCTTCAAAATGAACATATGCCGTTCCGTACCCAATACTGGCCTTTTTGATCATCTGAGAAATGGTTGCCTTATGAAAGCCTTCTTCAAGAAATACCTCTTTAGCTGCATCTAATAACTTTATCCGTGTTTTGATTGAACGCAAATGCCGTTTATCGATCACTTTTTCATCCGTCATACCCATTCCTCCTGTTTCTATTAACAGCATATAAGGATTCCTCTGAAAATAAAAGTTTTTACTAAAAAAGAATTCGTAATGATATAACATTTATAATTTTCAGAAATATATTATTGACACCGTGTCATTTTCCTTGTTATGATTCACTTTGAATTATGGAAAAAGGAGGATTTTAATCAAGATAGATTTTTTCCCTAACGGCATCCTTTGTCGAAAATCATTTGTAAGCGGTTCCAAAAAAAGTAAAACTCTATCAATTTTTTAAAAACAGCTAAACTCTTAAAATTCACTATGATTAAAAGTAAAATGAATGTAAATTGAAGATAAAACAAGGGAAGGTGGGAAAGTATGACGAATATGAATACAAATGGACCAGAAAAAGGTTTAAAGAGGGAATTAAAAACAGGCCAGCTTACGATGATTGCGATGGGCTGCGCCATCGGAACGGGGCTCTTCCTTGGAAGCGGACTCGCCATTCAAACAGCAGGACCTGGAGTTTTAATCAGCTATGCGGTTGGTGCCTTTATTGTCCTTCTTCTTATGGGCTGTTTAGCTGAAATGACGGTTGCACACCCGGCTTCAGGATCCTTCGGCGTTATTTCAGAAAAATATATTCATCCGATGGCAGGCTTTCTTGTTCGCTACTCGTATTGGATTGCAAATGTACTGGCAGTTGGGGTAGAAGTAAGTGCCATCGCTGTTTATATGAAATACTGGTTCCCGACGGTGCCAGGAATGGTCTGGATCTTACTATTTGGAGCCGTGTTAATTTACGTAAACGCTACAAGTGTCAATACCTTTGCAACCTTTGAGTATTGGTTCTCGATGATTAAAATTAGTGCTATTGTCGGATTTATCATTCTTGGAGCTTATGTTTTATTTGGAACATCTGATCATCCAAAAATAGGTGCTGAGAATTTTGTCAATGACGGAGGATTTCTCCCGTTTGGCTGGAATGGAGTATGGATTGCCATCTTTATTTCCCTATTCAGCTTCTTAGGGACTGAATTGATTGCCGTAACGGCTGGGGAAGCAAAGGATCCCGATGTAGCAGTTCCGAAAGCCTTGAAAGCAACGGTTTTCCGTTTATCCACCTTCTATGTTTTAACACTTGCGATCATGTTAATGATTGTTCCTTGGAAAGCAGCTGGAGTTGATAAAAGCCCGTTTGTTAAAGTAATGGAAATTTTGAATATCCCTGGAGCCTCTGGAATTATGAATTTTATTATTTTAACGGCCGCATTATCCGCCATGAACAGCCAATTATATGCTTCAACACGGATGGTGTTTTCCTTAGCCCGCAGTAATTTTGCACCTGCGTTCTTAGGCAAATTAAACAAAAAAGGTGTTCCGTCAACAGCGCTGGCCGTTTCCACTCTTGGAATTATTGTGGCAGCAGTGGTAAGCGCGTTATTCCCTGGCACTTCCTATGCCTTCATGATGGGTATTTCGATGTTCGGTGCCTTATTTACATGGTTAATGGTCTTTGTTTCTCATTTATTTTTCAGAAGAATGTGGGAAAAATCAGGCGGGCGAAAGCTTCCGGTAAAAATGCTGGGCTTCCCATATTTGACCATTTTAGGGGCAGTACTTCTTGTCAGTTTAATGATTACCACATGGTATACGGATTTCAAGATTTTACTCCAGTTCGGAATACCGTGGTTAGTCTTTTTATGTGTAGCATATTTCTTTTTTCATAAAAGAAACATGAATAATCTATCACAGCAGGATTCTCTGGATGAACAAATTAAATAGATTAATAGAATGTGAGGGATAATGTTATGGGCAACCTGGATAATCTTCAAGAACACAAGACATCAAATCTCGAAAAGGAAATTCAATTAGATTTTAAAAAAGAAATGTCTTACGGTGATTATCTCCACCTTGAGCAAATTTTATCAAGCCAGCATCGGCTTTCTGGCCATCACGATGAAATGCTGTTTATTATTATCCATCAAACTAGCGAGTTATGGATGAAGCTTATTTTACATGAGATGAATGCGGCGATTGAGTGTATCAAACGTAATGATTTGGAACCTTCTTTTAAAATGCTTTCACGTGTTTCAAGAATACAGCAGCAGCTGATTCAGTCATGGAGTGTCCTATCCACTTTGACACCGGCTGAATATATGCAATTTCGGGATAAACTAGGCCATTCCTCTGGATTCCAATCCTATCAAAACCGTTTGATTGAATTTGCACTTGGAAACAAAAATGCTCATACACTTGCAGTCTATCAGCATCAGCCTGAATTATATGAACAGCTTCTGGAATCGCTTCATGCACCAAGTATTTATGATGCTGCGATTTCAGCGCTTGTGGCACATGGTTTAACGGTAGATGAAAAAGCCTTGAACCGCGACTGGTCGCAAAACTATGAACCAAATGCTAGTGTGGAAGAAGCGTGGCTGCATGTGTATCGAAATACCGATCAATACTGGGATTTGTATGAACTGGCTGAAAAGCTGGTCGATATTGGCAATCAGCAGCAATTATGGCGTTTTAATCATATGACGACGGTTGAAAGAATTATTGGCCATAAAATGGGTACTGGCGGGTCTTCTGGTGTTACCTATTTAAAACGAGTTCTCGACCAGCAATTCTTTCCTGAGCTATTGAGTCTTCGTACTAAGTTGTAGGATAATGAAGAAGTTGAATCTAAAGTGTTGGAGGCTCTAAGAATGAGTAAATGGATCGATGTTTCGCAGCGCCTTGACAACAATATCGTTGTCTGGCCAGGAGATACACCCTTCAACTACAAAGTCAGTTGGAGTAAAGAACAAAGTGGTTCTGTCAATGTAGGACAGATTACGATGAGTGCTCATACCGGCACCCATATTGATGCCCCCTTCCATTTTGATAACGACGGGAAAAAGGTTATCGATTTGGATCTTGATTTGTATATGGGCGAAGCACGGGTCATTCACTTAGAGGAAACGACCAGCATCGGTGTAAAGGACCTTGCCGGTATGAATCTTAAAGGGGTAACACGCTTGTTAATTCGGACGGACGCCTGGACGGATCGAAGTGTTTTTCCTGAGTCGATTCCCCCAATTGAACCCGAATTGGCTTCTTACCTTTCAGAGCTTGGCGTTCGTCTGATTGGCCTTGATTTGCCGTCTGTGGATCAAATCGACAGCAAGGAACTGTCTGCCCACCATGAGCTTACCCGTTTTAATATTCATATTTTGGAAGGACTCGTACTGGACGAGATAGCACCTGGTGATTATGAATTGGCTGCTCTTCCCCTTCCATTAGTGGAGGCGGATGGAAGTCCAGTCCGTGCGATTTTACGAAAAATTGATTAGTATAAAAGAAATGACGTGTGCCATACGTCATTTTTTTTCTGTTTTTCAATATATTTGATAAACCAAAGACTAATTTAGTTTTAATAATTAGCACAGTTCCAACGGCAAAAGAGATAATCATCATAGTTAATAATAGAAAAAACATCGAAAATCACCCGTTGCTTTGTGCATACCAAGCAAGAGCATGCTGTTCCATTTCCCTCACAAATTGTTTTTTGGCCGGACTATAATCGCTTGTATTTTCATATTGCTCAGCTAACTTTTCCTTAAAGCAGCTGTACCTTGCTGCTTCATCTGGATGGGTTCGAAGATAATCCCGAAAAATTAAATGACGCTCGATTTGGGGATTATCGAATTGATAAAAATGAATATGATGAGTTCTGTTTTCTCCGCCCTTTCGAAATAATCTTCTGCCTGGAATACCCCATTCTCCCGCAACATCATATCCAAGTTCATTCATTTTGTCGTTATATGAATCCACCTTTTCAATGTCTTTTACGATACACATCATGTCAATAACAGGTTTTGCCTTTAATCCCTGAACAGATGTACTGCCAAAATGTTCGAATCCGATTATTTCATCCCCAAAAATGTTTTTGAGAAATTGTGCCTCCTTTTGGAACAGGATCGCCCAACTTTCATTATATTCGGCAAGTCTTATTTTCATTCTATTCCCTCCAAGGGCCCTATTTTCACTTCTCTATAACATTATAAGTGCTGTTTTTATGAATGGGTATTTTTTACTTAGTGTTTTAAAAAAAGTACAAAATTTGGAAACTAAACAGGAAGAATTTTCGTCTAATAAGTAACATTAGTCCTAGGGATGGTGTTTGAGCATGACCTGGTTGTATATAGTTTTGGGGTTTATTGGGATTGTTTCCATAATTACGTTAGAGGAAAAAGCAAAAGAGTATTTAATTGAAAAAGGAAATAAATTATCAAAGCCGCTTCAATTGCTGTTAGCTATTGTTGGTGCGGGCCTGATTTCTCTTGTTATTTTTTACATAAGACATTAAAATTAATCCCCCACAAAATTGTGAGGGATTTTTTTCTTTTTATGCAACTTTAATTGCTTTTCCGAATGGAACTCTTGGTAAAAATGCACCAGGTACCAGCCAAAATAATTCAAAATCGACCTTCTCCATCTCTTCAGAAAAAAATCCGGTTACGTCCGTAATATAAAACAGTGTATCTACATTTTCTTCTTTTGCCCACTCAAGCACTAATGTATAGGAAGATTTCCCATGTGTATGATATTTGATCGTATCACTTTTTACGGGAGTAATGCTTCGAATTTTAAAATCCGCTTGAACTAAAATCGTATCCGGCTTTAGCTGTTCAAACAGTTTCACTATGTTATTAATAAGGATGGCGGGAGCCTCGTTGGTGGAAGTATCCACGGCTAAGGCAACCTTCTTGTCTTGACGCTGCTGAATCATTGAAAGTATTGATTTATGCCATTTCAACGCCATTTCCCCCTTTATTTGATTGAGCGAGCCATATTATTTTCGGCTAAAAAGGAAGGGCTTATGATTGGATAATTGCGGTAGTCATTACTTGCATTGAATTAAAGAAATTGAAAATGAACAATCTATTCTTAAAGTCACTTATACAGCAACGCAGTTTTTAACTAATTTATCGGCGCATCGAAAAATGCGATTAATTCATTTCCCTTACATCAAGCAAGACTTTGCCTGTACTCATCCGATTTTCCACTAAATCATGTGCCTTTGCAGCTTCCACCAATGGAAAGTGGTGGCCGATATTTATTTTTAAGCTGCCATTAGCTAACAGTGGAAATACCTTTTCTGCAACGGACTGCAATAAATGGGGGCGCAGTTTTCGTGTCGTACCTAAGCTGAACCCTAGAACCGACCTGCAGCTAGCATGCAGATCGCTTGTTTTAAAATTCCCTGCCTCACCGCTGGAATTACCCATCTGAACTAAACGTCCATATGGTGCAAGGCACGCTAAACTTTTTTCAGTAATTTTCCCCGCAACGGAGTCTATAACAATATTTGCCCCTTGTCCTCCAGTAAGTTCATTCACCTTTTCGGAGAAATCTTCCTTTTCGTAGTTAACGACATAATCAGCACCAGCCTCTTGCGCCACATTTATTTTATTTTCACTTCCAACTGTCCCAATCACTTTTCCTGCACCTAAAATTTTGGCTAATTGTATGGCGGTCGTCCCTACCCCGCCTGCAGCGGCATGGACGAGAACCGTTTCTCCTTGCTCTAATTTTGCTAGATCTGCGAGCAAAATATAGGAAAGAAAAGAAACGATTGGACTAGCAGCAGCTACATCAAATCCAATACTTTCAGGGATAGCAAAGGTCAAATTTTCATCAGCCACAATATACTCTGCATAGGAACCATTGGCGGGAAACGCAATCACACGCTGTCCAACTTTTAAATGCTGAACGTCTGAACCAACTGCCTCTATCACACCCGCAGCATCAATGCCGGGAATAAATGGAAAGGTTCCTCCCTTTTTCCCGTACCGTGACTTTATATCAGCAAAGTTAACACTCGTTTTTACTACTCGAATTAAAACCTGTTTAGAACCGAATATCGGCATTTCTAAATCGGTGTATTTCATCACATCTGTGTTGCCAAACTCAGTCACAATTATTGCTTTCATTTTGGAATCCCCCGTTCCATCAAGTTTCTGTTTCTACATATTCCATTTTTGCACGGATAATTCCTTCTTAAGGATCAACCACCATACTGAGATGCGAGGGAAAATTGGATTCGCAAATAAAACAATAGATCACCAAAAAAATGACTCTAAAAATGCAAAAAAGGGTCACATTTAATGTGCGAACCCTTTTTTTCAACCTCTATTTGATTGAATTCTTCGTATTTTCATAAATTCCGATTACTGCTTCATCGATTTCATCTCTCGACATCCGCAATGCCTTCTCTGATCTGGCAAAACCAATTTCAAGTTTACCTTCCTTAAGTCCTTTAAAAATGGCATCTACGAATTCGTCCAAATCAGCGCCGAAAGTATGTAAGCCCATACCGCCTAAATTTATTTTAATAAAATAAATTTAGAACTATGGCTATTACAAAAGTAAGGATACTAAACCCCATAATCAAATACCCTATGTAGCGAATCCCTTTAGGCAAGGAACTTATTTTAAAGCTGTTTCTTTTATAAACACCTCCAGCAGTTATCTTCTGCAGCTCCTCGATTGGAGTATACAATTTATCATCATCAATCTCTTTAAATGCTTCAATGGGTTGTGTCTCGTGTGTTTTTTCCATCCCAAATCCCCCCTCACTTATAACTCTCTAAAATATATGAACAAGAAAATACGATACATAAGACGTATCGCAGTTACTGATTAATCACAATATATCCCAGCCATGTGAAGAATAGATAATTCGGGACCACTAACAAAATGGCATGCCAGCGAGTCTTCTTTTTCAGGGATATCCCTGCCACAACATATAATAAGGGGAAAATTAAACCCCATACTGCGAAACGTGGAGTAGCTGCAAGATAAAGGGACATGGGTAAGATAAGAATGGAGGAAATATAAAGAATTTTTCTCTTATTTAACATTATGGCAATAATGGCGAGGATAAGCGAAATAATGGTGAAAGGCCAAAAAATAAACATGTATTACCCCCAAATTTAAAAATGGTTCCTTTCAAGTAATTATATTCAACAGATAGGCTTAACTATCCTGCCATCTTACCACAATTAGGAAAATCATAAAAACCTTTTCTTGCCTCCGCAAGTAAACGCGGACCTCACTTTCATAAAGTCATACATTAGTGCTGCTTTTCTGCCTTTATCGGTTTCTCTATTTCTTTTATTATGAAGGCAATCCATGAATTCTTCATCACATTGACAAGGTGATATCCCTTTATCTAGACATTGGTCATGTTTTTGGCAGCACGCATCCACATCATTAATCGGGGCGCCTGGCCCGCTGCATCCAGGTCCGCACCAACGGTATCCAGGAAAAATGCAGAAGGAAAAAAGACCACTTCGGCTTCTGTCTTGCAAAACTTACACCTCCATACCAATTACTTTATATTAAAATATGATTGTCTGATAAAAATGAATTGGCAAATCCCCAGTTTCAAGACAAGCATTAGCAGAAAGTTATATAATAAAGATAATAGTATATACATATTGAGGAGTAGATCCTTTTGGCTTTCCTTCGGTTTTTAACTTTACTTTTTAAAAATAAATGGCTCATATATATTCTGCTAACGATAGTTCCTTCCCTAGCGATTAGTTCTTATTTGGCACAGCATCAGGTAAGTGTCGCGGAACAAGAATATAAAGAGAAAGCTCAGGAGTATGCCAATTTTCATGCCATGACTATTGAGAACTTTCTAGGTGAAACGGTGGGAAGACTAGAAATGCTGGCTAAAAAATCGTAGTGTCTCCCTACGATTTTTTATATTATTTCTTCTCACCCAAAAGCAGGAATACAATTTTTTTAGGAGAATACTGAACGGTGAAGGAGAGTGATAGGATGAATAGAAGGTCTTTATTGATGATGCCATTACCTGGCTATGAACCAGAAATCGGTCGTTGGCTCTGGTCTTTAGAAGATGTCCGGCGCACTATTAAAGAACGATTAGCTGGACTGAGTCAGGAATTGATTGATAGAAGGCTGGACGGTAGACATTCAATTGGAAGCCTGCTTTACCATATTGCGCTAATTGAAGCAGATTGGTTATATGAAGAAGTCCTTTGTTCAGGATGGCCGTCTGATGTACAAGCTATGTTTCCATTAGAACACCGGAATTCCTCAGGAGAATTAGCACATTTTCAAGGTGAAACCATTGAAGCTCATTTCGATCGACTGGATTCCATACGTGAAATTTTCCTTACTCATTTCCGGACAATGGATATGGACGATTGGAGAAAGCCAAGAGCTCTGCCAAACTATGATGTAACCCCCGAGTGGGTTGTATATCATCTAGTTGAACATGAAGCCCATCACCGAGGGCAAATTTTTCAACTATTGAACCATTTGGAGCACCTTGAGGATTAAACTCAAAAAGGCAGCTACGCAAAGTGCATAGCTGCTTTTGTATTCATTAAACTTCTTCCCCTTTTTTCATTAAAGCTGAAGAGCCTTTGAACAGTGGCACGAGGAATAAAACACCAACGAAAAAGAGTAAGGCCGAACCTTCATACATCGCGACAAGTGATAAGCTCTTCTTCAACCAGCCGCTCATAGTCATGGTGATGACCATTGTCCCCATAAACATGGGATTCAATATTCCGTTGACGCGTCCAATAAAGGCTTCATCGGTATTTTTCAAAATCATTGTATTAATACCAATGTGAATACACGGCATAAACAAACCGCTAATGAATTGTGCTGTCAGCGTAATCCATAGCTGCTCCGATAGGCCCATCACAAAAAACCCTAGGGCACTCACAGTCATACCAATGGCAAGCAGAATTTGCGGAGGAGTTTTTTTCGCGAGTCCCATTGTGAGACCTCCTCCTAAAATCATTCCTGCGCCGAAAGCAGCCATCAGCCATTGCAGCTGCTCTTTTGGCAAACCTAGTTTTTCGGTAATGAGGAAAATCGCAAGCGGCTGTGTCAGGCCCAGCGCCAAGCCAGCTGCAGCAAAGCAGCCTCCAAGTAACGTAAGTGCTTTACTGTTCAACACATAACGGAACCCTGCCTTCATTTCTTCGACGAGTGTGGTTTTTTCTTTCTTTTCCACTATTTCGCGGTCTGGCGGCAGCAGCATCAAAATCACAGCAGATAGAATAAAGGCAACACCCATGATCGCAATCGCTGCGTTAATGCCGTAATGCTGGAAAACAAACGTTCCAATAATTGGTCCTAGGATCATAAACACTGCAAACAGCGTTTGATACATGGACATCCCCATCTGAATCATTTCTTCCCTCACATGAAGCTTGAACAGCTTCATTCCCGAAGGCTGCGAAAACTGGGAAAGAATCGAGGAAACCAGTGTTGCAAAGAAAATAGCCTTCCAGCTTCCTAGGACGAGTGTTAATAATACTACAAAAATAGAAAGGGCGCTGAGCAAATCGCACCAAACCATTGTCCGTTTCGGACGCCACCTGTCAGCAAAAGTGCCCCCGATAAAGGAAAAGAGAAAGATTGGTGCGAATTCAGCAACTGATATAAGTGAGACCGCCACTGGGTCCTCATTTGTCTGCTCAATTACAAATAATAAAATCGAATAGTTGCGCACCCAAATACCAATTTGCAAAAAGAAAGTAGAAAGCAAAATGGTGCGAATGACTTGATTACGGAATAATGCCCCCATTGATAGTCCCTGGTTAGTTGTTTCCGTCATAAAAAAACCTCCTTATCCATCAATCTGGATAGGAGGCACTTTGAGGCAACAGGGCAGAGTACTCCGTTCATTACTTGTACTCCCCTATTGCCTATAAAAGCCCGCACTAAACCTATCCAGAAAAAATATATCCGTTTTATACGAAATTTTTTTCTAAAAATAGGTTTAGTAGATCATTGGCTTTATGGTCACCCTTTCGTTATATCGTATGTTTTATACTACTTGATTCGATTCAAAGAATCAAGAGAAATATTGTAGTTTTTTGGAAAAGGGCGTTATTCAGTTGTTAAGCTTTTAAATTTGTAAGCTTCCAATTCCAAGATTTTATTTTTGATACGCTCTAAACAATACTGCTTATTTAATTCTTTATCTGTTGAGACACAAGATTCCGTCAGGACAAAACCATTTGGCAGCTGGACAGCCATGATGGTGCACTTTCCAAAGATCTGGATTATTTCAACTTTTGCCTTTTCAATCATCGCGTCAATTTCCATCTTTGTTGCTTTCTGAGTAATTTTCTGGCCCTTTACCGAAAGGAATGAATAATCTGATGGCTCAAATGCCATATCAAAAGCCAGCTGCGTTGTTTCAATGATATCGTTAGTGATTAAATTTCGAACCTTCACTTTTCCGTCTGGTGTCATTTCCAAAAGCTCTACTTTATTCTCTGGTATCCCCTTTACTTGAAAAACCTTCAAGTTGTTCCCCTCCATTATGCATAAAACCGCTTTTTCTTAGTGTATTCGGGGCCTAGTCAAGCTGTGAGTTATAAAATGAAAGAGAGTGGCTGCGATAGTGTCCAAAGGGGTCAGACTTTTAATAATAAGTTAAAAGCTAATTGTGATTGCAGTTGGAAAAATAGGGATTTCAAGGGGCATCACGATAATTAAAGGAATTAACAATCATTATCTAGCTTATAATGCCCATCACCCCTATTTTTTTATCCAGACAGGCATTATGAACCTCTCCTAATGCCCATCAACTCTATTTTTTTAGCCTAACGGGCTTTATAAAACTCTCTTAATGCCCATCAACCCTCTTTTTTTAGCCTAACGGGCATTATGAACCTCTCTTAATGCCCATCAGCACTATTTTTTTTTGCCTAACGGGCATTATGAACCTCTCTTAATGCCCATCAGCACTATTTTTTTGCCTAACGGGCATTATGAACCTCTCTTAATGCCTATCAACCCTATTTTTTTAGCCTAACGGGCATTATGAACCTCTCTTAATGCCAGATACAAAATCACAACCATGTATCAGTTCCGAAACAAATACAATCCAAATCCCAACGTATCCCTGCCCCACGTTAAATAGGTGCGGCGCCAGGCACGGATTCGCTCCAGCATTGCATCATGGTCTGGGTCTTCCGGATTCTCCAGACAATAATTCTCAACCGACATGGAATAGAGCCATTCATATTCGTCCCAATCCTCTTCGCTGGCCACATACGACCATAACGGAACTAAGCCTAATTCCTCGCCAGCTTTCACATTCTCTGCATGGCTCCTGAGTTCAGATTCCTCCGCTCCCCCAAGTGCCGCCAAATACTCTGCACTTGGAGTCTGCTTCCAGTAACCTTCCCCTATTAAAATGAACTCATTTTTGCGGACGAGACGCTTCATTGTCTCCAAAGTAGACTCCAGCCCGCCTAAAGCGTGTGTCGATCCAATACAAATTCCTAAATCATAACTCCCTGATTCACATTTTTCGACTGCAGCACCAGCATCATCTACAATAAACTCAATGCTTCCCTCAGGAATCCTGCTGCTTGCACGTCTTTTTGCTTCCTCAATTGCCCCAGCGTACAACTCAACAGCTGTAGCAGATACCTGGTAATTTTCCACTAGTCGAATCAAGAGCTCACAGCGGCCAGCACCAATATCAATTACCTTATCCTGCTGTTTTACCGAGAGCATACCTATCATTTTCATCATCTTTTTTTCACTCATCGGGTTATAAAAAGCATGATCACGATGAGCAATCGCTGAAAATTTGTTCCTGTCCATTTTCACGACCCCCTTCTTTCAATAATTCTATTTTAATACTACACTTTCCATTTTATAAGTCAGCTTTTTCCTTCTTTTTTTAATATGTGTTATGATTTTCCATAACACCATTAGAGGAAGGATGAAATACGTTGTCATTTGAAAGTGTAAAAGCGCATTTTAAACAATGGAATCGTGAACAAGATATGATGGAGTTTGAAACCTCAAGTGCTACTGTAGAACTGGCAGCCGAAGCAATTGGCGTAATTCCTGCCCGAATTGCGAAAACTTTGTCCTTTCGCGGAGAAGACGATCAAGCAATTTTGGTCGTGGCCGCAGGGGATGCCAAAATCGATAACAAGAAATTTCGCCAAACCTTCGGCTTCAAAGCGCGCATGCTTACTCCCGATGAGGTCCTCGATCAAACCGGACATGCTATCGGCGGAGTTTGTCCTTTTGGCTTAAAAAATGAGCTCGATGTTTACTTAGATGTCTCCATGAAACGGTTCGAAACCCTATTTCCAGCTTGCGGGAGCTCCAACTCTGCAATCGAGTTGACGAATGATGAAATGTTTCAATATTCACTTGCCAAGAATTGGGTTGATGTTTGTAAGGGCTGGGAAGAAGAAGAATTGAAGGAAAAAGTAGCATTAAATAATGAGGCTTAGCTGAAAAAACAAGCAGTTGTTAGATCGAACAACTGCTTGTTTTTTTGTATTACAATTCCTTTTGATCTACATTTAATTCAATTAAATTCCCATCAGGGTCCGCGCAGAAGATTTGTGCGAATCCACTTTTGCTATTGGGCTTTTCTAGAATCTCAATCTCATTTTTTCTTAACCAATTTCGCGTTTCATGATAGTTTTCCACCCTTAGCGCGAAGTGACCTTCTCTACTTGATAGGCTTTTATCCTGTCGAATCGTCTGTGATGACGGATGCACAATTAGGTGAAGCTGCTTCCCCTCTATTTCATACCAAGCACCTGGAAAATCAAAATCAGGGCGCTCAATTTCTTTCAAACATAAAATTTTTCCGTAAAAAGCTTTTGCTCGTTCTAAATCTGTCACCGAAAGACTGACGTGATGGAGGCTTTTATATTTGATCATGAAACCATCTCCTAAAAGGTTATAAAGGTAATATTATCATATCCTGGCCTAAGATGAGCATCCCCCGCCGCAGCTTGAACAACTAGAGCAGCTTGAACCGCCGTGATCCCCTCCTCCATGGTGGCTGCCACCGCTGTCACCTGAACCGTCTGTAGAGGAACCCGTTCCACAAAACATGGCGGTAGTGCATCCGCTCGTGGAAATTTCTGCATTCGCATAGGCATAAGCTTTCGTATAGTTCCAATAATCATCAAAATAATAATAGGAGAAAAAGACCATCGTAAGGGACAATGAAGTCATTTCCCCAAATGTCCGCTGCCTTGTGAATGTCCCTTTCTTATCTTCCTGATAGATTTTTTCAGCTTCATTCAATTGCTCTTTCATTTGAGCAATCAAATAATCAACCAATTCTTTATTATCTTCATTTATATTAAAATATTTTTCTCGAAGCCATAAATTACTACCTTGTCTAAAGTCCTTTAAAACCGCGGTGTCCATCGGATGTTTGAAAAAACTCCCCCACGATTTCCAGCTATATTCCGTAATTTGAAACAACTGCGAGAAGACCCAATCAAAAAAGGCACGTTCCTGCGGAGCAGGTTTGGGGCTCGTGTTAGGCGTGTGGTGAAGCATTTCCCCCATAAATTTCTCTGAAAACGACTGATATTTTTGTGTAAAAAGCAGCATAGCATGCCAGATTTCATCGACCTCTTCACTAAACATAGGCGTTTGTTTTAAGAGATTCGTCAGTACAAAATACCTTTTTAACTCGAACAGCCGCCATTCAAATTCATCTTCAGTTCGTTTCGGATTCTCCTGAAGGAACCGCTGTTTAACTTGCTGGATATAATCATCATCTATAGCGGCATTAAATTTTTCAAGCAACGGCTGGATGGGTACATGTTCAAGGGCACCTAGACGGTCAGGGATATTTTCTTTTGCTAATTTTGTCCTGCCTTTCAGGACCAGCGTAATAATTCCTGCCGTTACCAAGAGTCCTGCAGCTAAAATTACTAATACCAAAATACCACTCCCCCTTTATCCTTATTTTAGATGATGAGCTAAAATTTGTAAAAATCTTAAAAAATTATGGTAAATTTAGATTACTAGACTAATAGAGGTGAACGATTGTGCTGGAAAATTTCCCTGTTTATATGTCCTCCTTTAAACAAGAAAGAATGATAAGAGTCTATCTGCCGGAAAGCTATAACGAATATGAACGACGCTATCCTGTATTGTATATGCACGATGGACAAAATGTTTTTGAAGACGAAGGGGCTATACGAGGGATATCGTTAGGAATGAAGGACCACTTGGAACAAACTGGTCTTGACATTATTGTCGTTGCGATTGACTTGAACCCTGAGGGCGAGGAGCGGGTAAATGAATATTGTCCATGGGTGAACGGTGAAATAAGTAAGAAAGTTTTAGGGTACACCAGCCCTTCAGGCGGCAGAGGCGAAGAATATCTGGACTTCATCCTCCATGAACTGAAACCGCTCATCGATAAGAAATACAGAACGGTTACGGACCATACTTCGATGGCAGGCATTTCTCTAGGCGGTCATATTTCTACATATGCTGCTTGCAAGTATCCTCATATCTTTAAAAGAATCGCCGCTATTTCGCCTGGTTTTTACCGTAACTAGGAAGAAATCGAGAAACTTTTAAGGAACTCCGCCCTCTCCGCCATCGAGAAATTTTACATGGACTTTGGCACAAAGGAAGTCGGCGAAGACGAGGAAATGAACCAGCTGTTTCTTAGTCTTACGAACAGTGTTTATGATATGTTGAAAAGCAAAGTGGAAAACTTACATTTTGAGCTTATTGAAGGTGCGGAACACCGCTATGAATTTTTTAGAAAAAGAATTCCCGGCATGCTTTCCTATCTATTTTCAGACCTCAACAAAACAGGTATGGCGGATTAATCGCCATACCTGTTTGATTAAAATGGTTTTAATATCATAAGGATAATGATAACGATAAAAATAACATTTGCCACGTTTTCAGTTCGGAAAAGGGCTTTGGCTAAGCGCCAATATTCCTCAGGGATATCATCACCCTTATGGGATTCTAATAGGGCTTTAACCGGTTTAGACCTTGGTGACAGCAGGAGCGGTCCAGACGCAAGAGCCACCAAAAATAGAATAAGACTAATGACATACCATCCCATCCGAAACAGGCTTGGATTGAGGAAGCCCATAGTTAAACCTGTCACAAGCAAAAGCGTACCGCCAATCATCACATAAATATGTAACTTATGCCTAATTTTATAGGAATGCCGCAATTCAGTCATGGTATTTCCGGATTTAACAACGGTTGTCAGGATAAAGCCCGGTCCCATTCCGATTATGGCTGAAAAAATATGAATGAAAACAATGACTTTGTAGAATGTAATCATTTTTTAGACGACCTCCAATCTCTACAAAGCCATTTTAACACATAATTTCTCTCCTCATGAATCGACTTTGTTAAATTTCGATGATTTATAAATGCAATACCATATGCTCATCTGCATAATATACGCCATTTATTTTCATGGCCTTTTCCTCATATCCATACTCTTTAAATCCTAATTTTGTATAGAGCTTTTTTGCCTTTTCATTACTGGCCATAACAGATAAGTTTATTTTTTCAATTGCTGCGACTGATTTTGCTTTCTTTATAGCCTCGGTCATCAGTGTCTCGCCGACACCTGAGCCGCGTTTTGACTGCGTTACATACATAGCATAGATATTGGCCCGGTGCCTGATTTTTTCCGCCTGTTCTTGCAGTAATGTGACGACACCAATCAGCTCCCCATTTTCAAACGCACCAAACGTATAGTTCCCTGGCTGACTAAAGTTACGGGCTGTCTGTTCAATCGGGTTTTCTCTTTTCATTGCATCTTCATAACTTGTTAAAAAGGCCTCTGGATTTTGTTTTAATGCTTCTAACCTTAAACCCCAATACTTTTCAGCATCAGCTGAAGTTAGCAATCTAATTTCCACCCTTAATCCCCCTTGCGAAATAATTGATCCACTTCTATTGTTAAGTCCTCTAACAGAGAAAAAGTTGATTGGCTGCCCAGGCTTTTTACGATATTCGTATAATACCACTTTTGCTGATCCTTTCCGGCATTAAACCTGTCCCATACCTTGTCGCCAACCTGTTCATAATCATTTAAAATGGAGCGGACATTGTGGAGTTTATCAGCACAGACTACTGCACGAATTCCTACAGAAGCGGTCTTTAAAAATTCTATCGTATGTTCCTTCCTAGCTTTCCAAGGCTGTGATTTATCTGGTTCGGAGCAGCCTGCCACAATTTCAGCAATTTTCGCTCCAAATTCCCGCACAATATCTTCTAATGTAAGTTCTGTATCTTCAACAGTATCGTGCAGGATCGCCGCTGCGACGACGTCATCGCTGTACCCCGCCTTCAATACCAGCATCCCGACTGCAGCAGGGTGGGCGATATAAGGTATATCGGTATTTTTCCTGCATTGGTTTTGGTGTGCTATACTAGCAACTTGAAGTGCTTTATCAATTACATCCATATAAATGACCTCCCTTACCTTTTATTTTACAAGGTTAAGTGGAGAAATGGAAAAAACAAGCAGCAATCTGCTTGTTTTTAAATTGAAAAATCGTCCGGTATAAAAACCTTCAACTGTTTTGGTTTTACGTACACATCTTCCCCAGTTTTTAGATTGAGGCTTCGATAGCGTTCTTTTGTTAATTCCGCTTCTAAAAAATCACCGTTATCTTTTCGAATAAGTTCAAGCTGGACCACCGCTCCAACCAAATGGATATAGCTGATTTTTGCAGCAACTGAATCAAGGCTTTTTGCTCGTTCAATGCTGATATCATAGGGCCGGACATAGCCAACTGCATCCGTATTCATCGATTCCGCAAATTCAGGCGGTGCGTCGACCTCAAAATTCCCATGGCGCAGTTTCCCATTATGCAAACGCCCCTTAAATAAATTAACATTACCTAAGAAATGATAAACAAATGGACTATTTGGATTTTCATAGACTTCTTCAGGTGTACCAATCTGCTCAATTTTCCCTTCATTCATAACAACAATCCGATCCGCAACATCAAGTGCCTCCTCTTGATCATGCGTCACAAAAATACTAGTAATCTGGTAATCATCATGCAGCTTTCGAAGCCACCTGCGAAGATCTTTCCGAACCTTTGCATCCAAGGCACCAAATGGCTCATCTAATAGAAGGACCTTGGGTTCAACTGCCAAGGCTCTTGCAAGTGCGACCCGCTGCCGCTGTCCGCCAGACAAATTGGATGGATAGCGGTCGGCATAAGCCTCGAGCTTTACTAGTTTCAGTAATTCATAGACCTTGTCTTTTATTTCTTGTTTGGAAGGTCTTATTTTTCTAGGACGCACCTTTAACCCATAGGCGATATTATCAAATACGGTCATATGGCGGAACAAGGCATAATGCTGGAACACAAACCCGACTTTACGCTCCTTGGTATGGATGTGGGTCATATCTTCATTCCCGAAAAGAATGGCTCCCTGATTTGCCGTTTCTAAACCAGCAATAATCCTTAGCAAGGAAGTTTTTCCCGAGCCGGACGGGCCAAGAAGGGCAACGAGTTCTCCTGTTTGAATATCGATATTAACATTTTCAAGGGCGTTAAAGGTGCCGAATGATTTTGAGATGTTTTGAATTTGGATGCTCATTTTTAGGAAACTCCCTTCGCTTTCCATTCAATTACATTTTTTATGATCAAGGTAAAGATAGCGAATAACGACATTAACGATGCGACAGCAAAGGCCGCAGAAAATTGATATTCATTATATAAAATTTCAATATGAAGCGGCATCGTATTGGTCACTCCGCGAATATGTCCAGACACAACCGAAACGGCGCCGAACTCTCCAATCGCTCGAGCAGAACACAAAATAATGCCATACAAAAGTCCCCATTTGATATTCGGCAGGGTCACCAGCCAAAATGTTTTCCAGCCGCTGGCACCTAGTGTCATGGAAGCTTCTTCATTGGCGGTTCCTTGCGTCTGCATCAATGGTATCAGCTCCCGGGCGACAAATGGCAGAGTCACCAAAAGAGTCGCAAGTACAATTCCCGGTACGGCAAAAATGATTTTGATATTATGTTCCAGCAGCCACTGTCCAAACAGACCGTGGGCACTGAATAATAAGACAAATACCAAACCTGCGATGACAGGAGAGATTGCGAAGGGCAGGTCTATTATGGTAATGAGAAGGCTTTTGCCTTTGAATTGGAATTTGGTCACGACCCAGGCAGCCGTAACACCAAAGATGGCATTCAGTGGAACGGTAATTATGGCTATTGTAGCAGTTAGCTTAATGGCCGCTAAGGCGTCGGGGTCGCTTATCGCATTTAGAAAAACAGGTATACCTTTTTCGAAGGCTTTTATAAAAATCGCTGCAAGCGGTAAAAGCAAAAACAAACATATGAATGCCAAGGCGATTGAGATTAGGAACCAGCGCACCCAGCGAGGGTCTGTATCTTGGTTTTGGATTTGGTTTTGTTGTGGAGCGGTTGAATATTGCAAAGAAACATGTCCGGCCATCGTTTTCCTCCTTGCTTATTAAAAAATTTTTTTGATTATTGTTTGCTATACATTACCATTTCTTTGTTTCTAACCTTTTTGGTCACGTAGAGTCTCTCTACGTGACCCTTTTCCCTGTTTCAAACTCTTTTCGGTCACGTAGCCCCTTTCTACGTTACCCTTTTCCCTGCTTCAAACTCTTTTCGGTCACGTAGACCCTTTCTACGTTACTCTTTTCCCTGCTTCAAACTCTTTTCGGTCACGTAGAGTCTTTCTACGTTACCCTTTTCCCTGTTTCTAACCGTTTTCGGTCACGTAGAATTCTTTCATGATCTGTTATCTTGCCGAATTTCGCTAAATAAACTTTCGATTAGTCCACCACTGCAATAAATTAATCATAAATAACATAATGAAAGAAAAAACAAGCATCACGGCAGCAATGGCAGTAGCTCCCGCGTAGTCATATTGTTCCAGTTTGGTCATGATTAACAGCGGGGTTATTTCTGTGCGCATCGGCATATTTCCAGCGATAAAAACTACAGAACCGTACTCGCCCAAGGCCCGGGCAAATGCTAGTGCGAAACCTGTAAGTGCCGCCGGCAGCAGCTCTGGGAAGAGTACTTTTACAAAAGTTTGCAGTCGGTTCGCCCCCAAACTTGCAGAGGCCTCTTCGATTTCTTTTTCTAGGCTCTGCAGCACAGGCTGTACGGTGCGAACAACAAATGGTAAGCCGATAAAGGTTAAGGCAATGGTAATGCCTAGTGGTGTAAACGCCACTTTAAATCCCAGGAATTTTCCAATCCAGCCATTTTCCGTGTACAATGTCGTTAAAGCAATACCAGCAATCGCCGTCGGCAAGGCGAAGGGCAAATCGACCAGCCCATCAATGATTCGTCCCCCCGGAAAACGATAGCGAACCAACACCCATGCGATTAAAACACCGAATACAACATTGATAACCGCTGCCAGTAAGGAGGCACCAATACTGAGCTGATAGGAAGCCACGACCCTTGGCTCAGAAATTGTCTGCCAAACTTTTGACCACGGGGCATCAGCAGAATTAATGAATATCATCGATAATGGCAGAATGACGAGAAAACTAATGTAAAACATCGTAAATCCCAGTGAAAGACCAAATCCGGGAAGCACATGATTCCTTTTTAAGGAACGAAACATGAGGTTGACCCCTTCCGCTTTAAACTTTTTGGGTAAATGAACCACTTCATTTACCCTTTAAGCTCTTTTTTTCCTGTTTGGGGAAATGAAAGGGCTCATCTTTCTATAAACTCTACAAAATTATTTCGGTTGATAAATTTGATCAAACGTTCCACCATCATTAAAGTGCTTTTCCTGTGCTTTTTTCCAGCCTCCAAAATAGTCATCAATCGTTACAAGATTAATTTTTGGAAAAACATCCGCGTACTTGGCGAGAATGTCTTGATTGCGCGGGCGATAATAATTTTTGGCAACAATCTCCTGTCCTTTATCGGTGTATAAGAATTTCAAATAAGCCTCTGCCGCTTCTCTTGTTCCCTTTTTATCCACCACTTTATCGACCACGGCAACCGGCGGTTCTGCGAGTATACTTAGGGATGGAACAACTATCTCAAACTTGTCCTTGCCTAACTCATTTAGCGTCAAGAATGCCTCATTCTCCCAAGCTATTAAAACGTCACCAATACCGCGTTCAACAAATGTCGTCGTTGCTCCACGTGCTCCAGAATCCAGCACTTCAACATTTTTATATAATTGGCTCATGAAGTTTTTGATCTTTGTTTCATCACCGCCGAATTTTTCCTGTGCATAAGCCCAGGCAGCCAAATAATTCCATCTCGCTCCACCTGAAGTCTTCGGATTCGGCGTGATGACGGAAACGCCTTTTTTCGTTAAGTCATCCCAATCCTTTATGCCCTTGGGATTTCCCTTTCTAACAAGAAAAACAATCGTGGACGTGTAAGGTGTGGAATTATCGTCCAGCTTCTTTTGCCAATCCTTTGAAAGTAAGCCGCCCTTGTCTGCGATTTCATCGATATCATAAGCTAAGGCAAGCGTCACGACGTCTGCTTCAAGGCCGTCAATGACAGCCCGCCCCTGTTTCCCTGAACCGCTATGTGACTGTTGAATCGTAACCTTCTGGCCAGTTTTCTTCTCCCAATCCTTCGCGAATTCCGCATTAACCTCCTCGTAAAGCTCTCGAGTTGGGTCATAGGAAACATTTAATAATTCAATCGGCTGTTTCTTTTTAGCCGCATCCTCCGTTTTCTTGGCAGGCTGACTGCCTGCCTCATTGCTGCTGCATCCCGCAAGAACAAGAGCAAAAAGCATGAGAAAGAATGATAATTTGTAAGCAATTTTTCGACTTAATAACATTGTTAATCCCCCTTTTTTCTAATAAAAAAGGCTGCCTATTTTAGCTCAATGCATAAAGAGATGTTGCCTTTATCAGGCAGTATGCTCCATTAGCATTATCTAAAAATAAGCAGCCTTCAGTACGACTGATCGGCAACCTTGTTTGTAAGAGTACGGTTTACATAGTGTGGTCACTTTTGGTTCTTTACCCTCGCGCTTTTAGAGGCAAAGCGCATTTTCTCTGTCTTATCTATTTGTGTGATATTACCTTCATGAACGGTTATAATTACAGAACCATACTCCATATTTTTTAAAGTTGATAAAATAAAATTAGCTTTCTCTTGATCCACTATTGCCATTTTCTCACTCTCCTTTTAAACTACCTATTTCATATAAGTTTACTTGGTTTTATTCAAATAAAAATTCCCCTTTAACTGACAACAATGCGGACTCCCCTTACTAATCGGATAAAACATATCATCCACTCCCCCTTCTGAACAAAAAAAGGCCTACACCCAACAAGTGAGTATAAGCCTTTGGTTATCCAATCAGCTTAATATTAAATTACCTGGCAAACTTTTAAATTATTACCATTTTATTCTGACTTTTCCGACCTGTCAAGTGTGTTTTTGAAAAATCTCTTATTCTTTAAAAACTAACCGGAATGCCTTTACCACGATCCCATCATCCGCTGGCACAAAATCCAATTGGGGCACTCGTTCAAAGCCAAGGCGTTCATACAATCTCATCGCATCATCCATAAATTCTCCCGTATGAAGTCCAATTGCTTTATGTCCTTTTGCCTTCGACCGTCCTATACATTCATTAATCAAAGCTGTTGCTACCCCTTTGCCCCTTGCTTGCGGGGAAACCGCAAGCATACGGATTTCCGGATAATCCAGTTCTTCCACAAATCCGTCATAGGCATTCGATTTGGCAGGAAACAAAACGACACTCCCTAGTATGGCACCATCTACAACAGCCACAATCCTCTCGACATCTGGGTTAGTATCGCTCTCTGATAAAATGCCTCGTTTCAATGCCTGCCAATGCCCATCGGGAATTTTTTTTGCATGTTCCTCGTAGGAAATAACTCGCTGTTCTCGAATATACGGCAGTTCCTCATCATTAGCATCACGTATGATCACTTTTATACACGCCCCTTAATAGATTAAAAACTTTTCTGTTTTAGTACTTAACACTTCACGGTTATGCTGCGAATACAAACCTGATAAGTCCGGACCCTTCGGCAATATATGAAAGCTTTTTTGATCATCTCCAGCAATATGGTTGGATAAATGATAATGCACTTTAATAGCATGAAAATCAGTCGTATCCCCAAATCCGGGTGTTTGATAGAGATCACGCAAATAGCCCCATAGATTGGAAAAATCAACAATCCGGTTGCGGTTTGTCTTGAAAGCCGAGTAATAGGCGGCATCGAAACGGACTAATGTGGCATATAGCCGGACATCTGAATCTGTAATATATTCACCAAATAAGAAGCGGCGTGTGGAGAGACGCGCTTCCAATTCATCTAATCTGGCAAATAAGGTATCATATGCTGCTTCATAAGCTTCTTGAGACTGGGCAAAACCACATTTATAAACACCATTGTTAACATCATGGAAAATGATATCATTTAAAGCATCTATCTCCCCATGCAAGTGTTCCGGATACAAATCGGGAGCATTTTCTTTATGTAACGAGGCCCACACGGTTTCCAGGTAATTTGTCAGTTTAAAATAATCATTGTTTACTACTTTTTGTTCCTTTACATCCACCATCACAGGAACAGTTGGACGGCCAGAGTATTCGGGTTCTGTTTTCTGATAAATTTCACTCATGTATCTGATTCCGAGTACTGGGTCTACACCGCCTTCATCAAGTGAAAATTCCCAGTCCACATGGGGGAGTTTCGGACGCATTGGGCTGGCGGTTCCTAAACTGATGGCTTCTTCCAGGCCAAGGATACTGCGAACGATGACCGATCGATGCGCCCACGGACAGACAGCCGACCATAAAAGCCGATATCTTCCCGCCTCAACAGGAAGCTCCCCTTCTTTAGTACCAAATGGTGTCGTAAATCGATTTTTCTGGCGATTAAATGAACCATCCGAGTTGATTTCTTTCATTACTTTTGACAAAAAAAAACACCTTCTTTATTGATTTTATCCATTTTAGTATTATTACGTTTTATTAGTCAATTAATATCACTGACTATATGTAATATTCAGTTAAATATCCATTAATGATTTCTTCTTAGTGCGAAAATTGAAAAATTAATCCAATTTACTTAATTACTATTAATCTATAAGTAGTTAAAATGGAAAAAAGTCCTTTATTTTCGTTCCAGGAGAGTAGGTAGATTGCATGTCCATAGGAAAAGTGATTTATTATCATCGCAGAAAGCAAAATAAGACGCAGGAACAGCTATGCCATGGCATTTGCTCGATTACACACTTAAGCAAAATAGAAAATAATACGAAAGACGCCAATCCCAAAACACTGAAGCTGTTATGTGAAAGATTGCAGATTTCTATAGAGGAAGAAAACAAAAAGACTGAATTAATCAGGCAGAAGCTGGATTTATTTTACGAGACAATCGAACGGATGCACCAGGAGAAGGCTGGTGTTTTATATAAGGAATTGCAAGATTACAAGGAATACGTTCATTGTACCGACATGATTTATCTTTATGAGTTATATATGCTCCGCTATTACTTGCTTTTAGATAATTTTTCATCCTTTGAAAATTCCTCCCTAGGTATTCATCGGTATGTCACAAAATTTTCTCCGTTTGAAGCTTATGTGTGGGACTTGCTCCAGGGAATCTATAATGGCAGAAAGGAGCAATTCCCTAGGGCACTCATTTTCCTATCACGTATTGAAGGACAAGCTGAGCAATTTCAGACCAAAATTTCAGAGTACTATTATTATCGTTCGGCCTTGCACGGACATTTATGCCACTATTCTTTGTCCATTCATTATGCCTATAAAGCCTTGCAGGTCTTTCAAAATACAAACAACTTTTTGCGAATTGTCTATGTGAAAATGATTCTAGCCGTTAATTTTATTTATATTGGTGAATTTGATAAAGGGAAAGAAATGCTTGTCCATATTTTAAGTGACGCCGAAATGCTTCAGGATACAGAAACGCGATCCCTTTCATTACATAATCTAGGGTTTTTGTATTACAGACAGGGTAAGATTGAGGAATCAGTGGACTATTATTCACAAGCCCTTCATCTCAGAGAAAAAAATACACCCTATTATTACATTACAATTTCCTATCTTGCAGAGGCGCTTATTTCTGATTCACAAAATGACAAAGCGGCGGAAATATTAACCAATGTGTTAGAGTCCTTTCAGGATCAAAAGTCCCCACGCTACATTGAATTAAAAATCCTATATTTAGAAGCAGCTGGTCCGAAAAAAACACTCATTCAATATCTAATTAAACACGGACTAGCTATTATTGAAAATCATATGCCAAGTGATAGAGGCAGTAAATATCTACAGATGATTGCTGCTTATTATGAAGAAAAGCAGGACTTTGTTTCGGCCAACCACTATCTTCGTATCGCTAACCAACACCTTAAGAACCAGCTTTTCAACATTGGGTCCCCAGTAGAACTCAGGAAAGTAAGTGTACGTAAGGAAAATACTCACTACTAAAAAAGAATAATAGGACAATTGCCAGCAGCAATTGTCCCTTTTTGTCGTTTTGATGAAATTGTCCCAAGTTGATAGCATGATAAATTAACTTTTTTTTACAGTAAGAATCCCACTTCTTAAAAAAATTCAACGTATATCGCTTTCAAAATGTCAGAATTGTCCCAATTAACAGTAGATTTAATTCACTCTATAATCTTTTAATAGAGATAGATTGCAAGACAAATTTTTTACAGAATAGGAGAATGCAAAATGGAAAAGCCTAGATTCAAGAAGTATTTTGCGGCGATGATGACTACTGCTCTTCTTACCGTACCCACCCTTCAAGCGTTTGCCGATGACTCTAGCAAAAGTTTGGTAAAATCTGCAGACGGCATTTCAGAAGTTCTTCAGGGTATTAACGCAAAAGCAAGTACAGGAAAGCATGTCATCACGCTTATTACGGGGGATGTTGTCACTGTAACAGAGTTAGCCGATGGGCAAAGCGTCATTAGCGTAGAACCCGCTGATCATGCTGGCGGCGGGGCACGAATTATGACAATCAACAAGGATACATATGTCATACCTGACCAAGCAATGTCTTATTTAGCCTCCGGCTTCTTGGATAAGGATTTATTCAATATCTCCACGCTCATTGCTGATGGATATGATGATGCCTCTCAAAATACTTTGCCTGTCATCGTTCAATATTCTGAGTCTAAAACTCGTTCTGCTGTGCCTAAACCTACACCAAAAGGAGCCAAGCAAACCCATGTGCTAGAGAGCATAAATGGTGTGGCACTTTCCACTGATAAAAAGCAAACGAAAACATTCTGGCAAGACATCACTAAAGGAACGCAACCAGCCAAGGCTTCACGGGCAGCGTTGACTCCAGGAATCGAAAAGGTCTGGCTAGATGGCAAAGTGGAAGCCACCCTTGCAGAAAGTGTTCCACAAATTGGCGCACCAACGGCTTGGAATGCCGGTTATGACGGAAAGGGTGTAAAGGTAGCAGTGCTTGACACCGGAATCGATGCGGAACACCCGGATATTGCTGGTCAATTGGATGCTTCAAAGAGCTTTGTCCCTGGCGAGGACGTAGAAGACCATCACGCTCACGGTACACATGTAGCATCCACTGTACTTGGAACAGGAGCAGCGTCAACAGGAAAGTATAAAGGAGTAGCGCCGGGAGCCCGCCTACTAGTAGGGAAGGTGCTTGGTAATGACGGCTTCGGTCAGGATTCTTGGATTATTGATGGAATGGAATGGGCTGCACACAATGCCAAGATTGTTAGCATGAGCTTAGGCAGCTCGGAGCCCAGTGACGGAACAGACCCGATGGCAGAAGCAGTGAATAATCTAAGTAAAGATACAGGCGCACTGTTTGTTATTGCTGCAGGCAACACGGGAACTGAAAGCATTGGTTCACCAGGCGCTGCAGATGCAGCCCTTACAGTTGGTGCTGTTGACAAGTCAGATAACTTGGCTTACTTTTCTTCAAAAGGCCCTCGCTTCGGAGATATGGGCTTAAAGCCGGATCTTACTGCTCCGGGTGTAGATATTACTGCGGCCCGCTCTCAATTTGCAACTTCGGGCAGCGGCTCTTATCTCAAGATGAGCGGCACATCGATGGCAACACCTCATGTTGCTGGAGCGGCAGCCATTCTCGCACAGCGCCATCCTGATTGGACAGGGACGCAACTAAAGGATGCGCTGATGAGTACAACCAAGAAACTGGACAACATTAAGCCATATGAGGGCGGAACCGGCCGACTTGACGTAGCAGCCGCAACATTGGGAACTGTACGTGCGAAAGGATCCATCGACTTTGGCTTTTTTGACTGGCCGCATGAGGGAGATGCTCCGGTTGAGAAAAAAGTTACGTACACGAACGACAGCGACCAGCCAATAACACTGGATCTTTCTGTAAAGGTTACAGATAACAGCGGGTCAGAAGCGCCTGCTGGGATGATAAAACTTTCAACAAACCAAGTAACTGTCCCTGCAAATGGTACTGCTGATGTTTCCGTAAAACTTGACCCACAGCTTGGAGCTCTCGGTGCCCGTTACCAAGGGCAGCTTACCGCCTCTGCTGATGGTCAAACAGTGGTCCATACAGCGATGGGTATGATCAAAGAAGAGGAAAGATATCCGCTAACTTTAAACGCAATCGATCGTGACGGAGCTCCTGCCCTAGCGTACATCAACCTTCTTGGTCCTGATGGAGTTCCACAGTTTATGGCCGTTGACGGTACGAAGGAATTGCGACTGCCGCCTGGAACTTATTCGGTTATGTCGATGATGGATGTTGACGTGAATACAGATCATGCCGGTGTTGCACTCGTCGGTAACCCTGAAATCGACCTAACTGGACCGCAAACAGTTGAACTGGATGCCCGTAAAGCGAACGAAATAACCGCTAATGTCCCAAAAGAGACCGAAGCGAATTTTAGAAAAATGGAATATCACCGTACGATTGATGGAAATATCGTCGAGGACATTTACGTACTGCCAGTTTGGAAGGATCATATGTACGCTCAACCAACTAAGCCAGTAAAAAATGGTGATTTCACCATGAACACACGCTGGAGACTTACAGAGCCGTTATTGACGATCAACTTCCACGGCCAAGAATTAGATGATATCCCTCAAGCGGGAAGTACGCTTCTAAAAGGGAAATACAATTTGGATACCGTATATGCAGGCAAGGGTGCTGCATCAGAATATAATGGATTGAATGTAAAGGACAAGGCCGTTATCGTGGAACGCAGTGATGAAGTATCCGGTTCAGAGAGGGCTGCGGCAGCCTATAAGGCCGGGGCTAAACTCTTGATCACTGTAAATGATGGACCGAAAGAACTGAGCGAATTTGTTGGAATTGAAAATGAAGATTTCTCACTTTCAGATAGTCCAATTCCGGTAGCTGCTATTAGTGGAACAGAGGGTAAAAATCTCATTGAAGCTGCCCGTTCTGGAAAATTGAAATTGAATGTCGAAGGTAATCCTGATAGTGATTTCATTTATGATCTTGTCGATAACCATCATAATGCTATACCAAAGGATTTAACCTATTCACCTAAAACAAAGGATCTTGTAAAAATTAATACTCAATATAGATCAGACCGCACGGCTCCAGGTGCAGAGTTCCGCTGGGATCTCCCGGCATACCGCCCAATTGGAGTAGGCTACCCTATGAGTCTATCCCTGCCAGCTGTCCGAACAGAATGGGTATCTGCCCAAGAGGGTACATCCTGGTATCATCAGGCTAGTGTGCTAGACGGCCAATGGGAAGTGCGTCAGCCTTTAGCCCAAAACAAGCCAGGGCAGCAGTTAGAGGAAGACTGGTTTGCTCCGGTAGTCCGCCCTCGCTTTGGTGATGGCTTCTGGGTACCTTACCGTTCAGGGAACAGCCTGATTATCAATGTTCCTGCATGGGCTGATTCTGGCTTAGGAAGCACAGGGGCAGAAATGACTTACCCTGGTCAGCAAACACTAAAGCTATATCAAGGTTCTACACTCGTGAAGGAAGGTATTGGACAAGCAATCTATTCTTTTGCAAACTATCCTGTTGAAAATACCCAATATCGAATAGTCAGTGATGCCTCCCGTGATGAGGAACGCTGGCATACATCCGTTCGAACCCATACAGAGTGGACGTTCTGGTCTAAACAGCAAGAGGAATTTAAAACAGATTTACCGCTGCTTTCGCTTGATTACAAAGTGGATACTGACATGAACGGAGATGCCCTTGCCGGTCATTCGGCCAAAATTGGTTTGTCGGCGATCCAAATTTCAGGTGCCCCAGGAAATGGAAAAATCGATGGAGCATCCCTTGAAGTTTCATTTGACGAAGGAAAATCCTGGGAAAACGTTGGATTAATTGCTGAAGGGAAGGGCTGGACAGCCACGATCAAGCATCCAAATAAACCGGGAGGCTTTGTCTCCCTTCGGGCCAGTGCCTGGGATGATGCCGGAAATAGTATTAAACAAGAGATAATAAAGGCATACGGATTACAATAGTGGAGATTTAAAAAATTGAATTTCGAATCGTTGAATATAAAAAAGTAAGCTTCAAAAGGGAGCTTACTTTTTTAATGTATTCTTCGTAAATCGATGCTGTCTTGTCACTTTTCTGCGAAATAAAACACAAGAAACGTCTGCTGATCAAGCAAACGTTTCTGAGGAGGTAAAAATTTTATTTAGATTTGGCTTTGGTGTAATAATATACTATGTACAAGATAGGAAAAGTGAATAGACAAGTGCTGACTCTGATAAAAAAATTTCAACAAAAAAAGCCATTACAGGCTTTTTTTGTTGAAAGTATTGTTTACTTAGAAACAGATTACTGCTCCTACGATGATTAACAAAATAAACAATACAACGATTAAAGCAAAGCCGCAGCCGAAACCGCCGCCATAGCCATAGCCGCCACAACAACCACCAAATCCACCATAACCGAACATACTATAGACCTCCTTTAGACTTATTCCCTACAATTTATGTAAAGAAACTAAGATGGGGAAGGGCTCTTTCCCTAGAAATTTTATGGAAAAAATACAGTACACATTTTGGACGAAAAAGTTTACTTCTCTTCAAAACAAAAAAGCCCCGTTTTAGGGACTTCTTTTGAATAAAATTTCGAATCTTTTCCCGCACTTAGTATCTTTCAAGTAATTCGATGATTACTTTGTATGCAGCGGTCGTATCCATATAAGCGTATCTGCCTTTGCCGTTCCAAAAATTCCCTCGTTGGATAACTGGATAGCCAAGATCCTCTAGCAATTTCACTTTTTCATCCATATCATGTACGACGAATGAAATATGGTGGACACCTTCTCCTTGAGTTTCGAGATGCTTTTTCCACGTGCTTGGCGAATCACCCGGCTCAATTAATTCCAGCTGAAGTAAAGGTGTGTTAATAAACATATATTTAGACATTGCATCGGTTGGCTGGCCTTCAAAAACAACCTGAGTAAGCTCGCTTGGACCTGAATGAATAACCGGTGGTCTTTCCACCCCCAATAATCTGCAGTACGCTTCAGCCGCTTCATCCAGATCTTTTACAACAATCGCAAGCTGTTCGACTTTATTGGTTCCTAATAATGGAGTGAAGACTTCAGCAGGTGTTGTGTTGTCCCTTGGCTCCGCACTTTCGAGCAATTCCACTAGTGTTTTATAATCTGTTAATGTATCTACATACACATATCTGCCGTCATTCGATGTAAATTCGCCGCTCTGCAGGAGTGGATATCCGTTTTCCTCAAAAACTGGAACTCTATCTTTTATAGAATCTACATCAAAGGCGATATGATGAATGCCTTCTCCCGCAGTATCTAAAAATTCACGCATGGTCCCAGGTTCTTGATTCGGTTCAATCAATTCAAATTGCACAGTTGGCGTATTCATAAATACTAGTTTACTGCGCGAATCAGTCGGTTGACCGCGAAAGACCACTTTTGATATATTACGGTCACCGGTTAAAAACCAATTTGGTTTTGGAATGCCAAGAAGTTTAGCAAATGCTTCTGATGCCTGCTCAAGATCACGAACAACAAATGCAATTTGATTGATGACGTTATTGCCGGCCAGCGGCTTTTTTTCCGTCAATGATTCGGTCATCTTGATTCACCTCAATTTTTATAGCTTTTTTGAAAAGATCTCTTGCAACAGACAATTTTTCCTCCACCAAAATAAGGGCGGTGACAGTCACCCCCCTATCCAAGACCGCGAACAGCCAGCCCTCCATCACTCGAAATTATTTCACCTGTAATCGCACGTGCCTGATCAGAGGCGAGAAGAAGATAGGCTCCAACATGGTCTTCCGATTTCATGGCAATTTGCAAAGGGTTCCGTTTTTTTATGCTTTTCTCTTTCGTTTCGTTATCGACGATTTTGACAAAAGGCTGTAGAGGCGGGATAACATGCAGGGCAGTTAATGTTCCTCCAGGCGCTACTGCATTGACACGGATATCCGGTGCCAGTTCAAATGCCAATTGGCGCATTAAGCCAATTTGCGCATGCTTGCTTGCCGTATACCAAACACCGCCGCCATCCGGATAGAACCCTGCGCCGGAAACAGTGAAAATCATATTCCCGGACGTCTTCTTCAGCTCTTCCACTGAAGCTTTTGCTCCGTTAAAATATCCCTTCACATTGATATCAAACAGAAGATTGTAAGCAGAGGACATGGCTTCCGGTGATACCGTTTCAAACTTGGCAAATCCATCGAATACTCCGGCATTTGCCACAAAAACATCCAATTTGCCGTAAGTTTGGACCGCTGTCTGGACTGCACGAACATGATCCTCATAGACTGTGACATCGCCTTCAATACATTGAACCTTTTCACCTAAAAGCTGTTTTAGTTCATGCAATCCAGTGGCAGATTTATCAAGGATGGTGACTGTGGCACCTTCCTTCACAAATGTCTCCGTGACAGCTTTGCCAATACCGGAGGCACCTCCGGTCAAATAAATTGATTTTCCGTTAAGCTGAGACATCAGGGTGCTCCTTTCTATTTAAAACTGCTAATTTTAGAGTTTTGTTTACGAGAGTAAATGCAGCTTATCCGAGAGTAATGTCGTTTATCTGAGAATAACGACAATTCGCTTTGACGATTAAACGAAAATAGCTAAATTTCTAGTATTTAATGTCGTTTGGTCAACGATGAAAACACGCTTGGACAGCTTCCATTCCCCGTCCACATAAGTGAATTCATCGTGTCGCTCGCCTGAAATTAAGTCGTGGTGAATATCGGTGCTGCGGCTCCGGTAAATCGTCAAATAACTGTTGACGACCGCTTTTTCATTCGGCACATACTCCAGCAGGCGGACATTATTAACAGACCTGCGGGTACGAGATGGCGGAATTTCCGCCCAGGCGTAATCCGTTTTCAAACGATCCACCCGAATTTTCAATAATTCAATATCATCATCAAACGCGAACATATCTAAAGAATAATCGGGACGTTCAATCCCTTCCTTGTTGACCCTGACCGGCATTTGATACGAAATATCAGGGTGCAGCAGGCTGAACCAACCATCAAAATCAATATCATCGAGCAGCTTCGCTTCCGTATACAGCCACTGTTCAAATTCATAGGTTGCCAGCATCTTTTCCAAACTCATCTTGATCCCTCCAATCTTTTTATGCAGACCCCGCCCGCCTTAAGATGTCATCAGATCGAGCCAGTATCGATAAAAGTTCCGTTGATTTGCCTCTGTGAACTTATCATCATACACCACGCCAGGACCGACGAAATCCTCTACAGGCTTGCGGTGTAAGCCCATCGTATAATTAAAGGTCAGCTGCTTCACTAATGGCATCGTGCCTGAGGATGCCGCTGTTATATCCGTGAAGACCTCTGTATCATCCTGCTCAAAGATTCCTGACGGGCTGAACGTTAAAATATACGACTCACGTGAACGTCTCTTCCAATCAACCGATGCGTTTTTCTCCACTAAAAACCAAGTAATAACCTCCATTTTGTCAACGCCGACCGGTCTCCACAGGCGGACCGACGTATTAGAGATCAATTGGCCTTTTACCTTCGTATGAGAAATTAAGAAAGATAGATTCGGAAAAATATTGCCGATCATATTTTTCAAATTGGACAATACATCAAACTGTTCTTCTGTTAAATTCGCCTTGTATTCATCCATCAGTTCCACTGGAAACGCAAAATCTGGATTAGGGGTGCCCAGGTTTAAGCCATGTCCATTTTCTGTATGGATTTGATAGCCCTTTTTGGAATACGTAGCACTTGGTACCATCCCTAATTTCACGATCGAACCATGCGTTACCATTGTATGATAAGAATCGCCGACAAAATTATCCGCCCCGATTTTCCAGTTCGATTGAATAATGAATCGCTGCGGCGGCCCGATGACTTCCATTTCGGCACGGCCCACTAAAATATCGAGATACCACTTAAAATCACCTAAAAACTGTTCTAATGGTTCAGCGGCATCATTCCATGTCCCAAAAATCAGCCCCTTATAGGACTCGATTCGGATCTTCAAAAGCCCCATTCTCGATTTATCGAAGTCCTCGCCGTAAATATCTTTTTGCAGCGGCACACCGATACAATCGCCATTATTTTTAAAATTAAAGCCGTGATACGGGCAAGTAAACGAAGATTTATTCCCTGCATCCGCCCGGCAAAGCTTCATCCCACGGTGGGTACACATATTGTAAAGACCACTGATGACGCCATCTGCCCCGCGGGTAATAATCACGGAGTAGCCGGCTACGTCCCTGGTAATGAAATCATTTTTGTTGGGAATTTCTGATTCATGACCGATAAACAGCCATGTCTTCAAAAATACTTTTTTATGCTCGAGGTCATAAATCTTTGGGTCACCTAACAGAGAGGCAGGAATTGCGCCAATTTCTGGCTGGACGGAGTCTTTTAAGTATTCAATCACATCTTGCTGTGACATTTCTTCAAGATTTATGTTTGTTTTCATCATCACCTATTCCCCCTATGTTCCAAATTTCCTATGTTTACAGGAGAATCCCCTGTTTTCTTCCTTATTATAAATGAACATCCCCATCTTCATTCTAGCACTTATCCGACCTTGACCACCGCATCTTTGTTTTTCAAAACAGACAAAACGCTGAGGGCAGCGAGGTAGCTTGTTCTCGGATTATTCGGCATTGGATCATTCTCGACAACCAGAGATAGTTTTCCAAACGACCCAGTTGCCTCAATCGAGTGGCTGTTTTTCCGGACAGCTGGATCCGAGATAATTTTAACTTCCGTTTTATCTGGACCCAGGCCCGCTAACGACAAAATGATTGATACATTAATATTTTTCGGAAACAATTCAATCGCTTCATGAGCTGAACCCTCGAACATCACTTGTTCGCAGTCGGCAGGAGCACCAGGCAGGGCCGCCGGCGGCTTCCTCGTTACAATCGAAACCGATTCCAGCTCGCCGATGGATTTCGCCGCCTTCAGGATATCCAATCCGCCAATCGCCCCTGATGGCAAATAGATTTTCGTGCCGTTTTTTTGGCAAATTTCTTCAAGCTGCCGGTAAAAATCCACATCGGCTAACGCTCCGACACTGCTAAGCACTAAATCCTTGCCGCTTGCAAGAATGGCGGCGGCATAATCCTTTACAACTTGTATTGTCGCCGCTTCGATCACAACGTCAATGTCAGCAGACTGGATCAGTGATTGCGGCTCTAGAAAACTTTCTGTATCAAACTGCTCCGCAAGCTGCCCTGCCGTTTGTTCGTTTCGAGTATAAAGGCCGACAATTTTACTCCCTGGAAGAAGACCATTGATATTGATGCTTTGAAGAAGGAACTTTCCAATATTTCCTCCGCCAATTAACCCTATTCTCATCTGGTTTCCTCCTTTCTAAAGTTAATGTAAGAGTCCTGACTTCGAGAATTGTCCAGCTCCAGCGCCTAGGGGCTCTTTGGTCTAAGCCAATCCGTCGAGAAGGTTAAAATGCAACCTTCTCGACGGATTGGCTTATGCTTGTCCCCCTAGGAAAAAATGAACTGCTTTTTTCCCTGGTCAAGGCGCTTCCGCTTTTCTTAGTTAGCCAAACCGTAAGAATCTGCGAAATATTCCAGCCCGCAATGTCTGGTTTCACGGGAAAGCCCGCTTTCTTTTAAACCTGGAAAATCAAGATGAAGGTCTTGGAACACGGTATGGTTATTATGGAAAACCGCACCGGCTTCCAAGCAGTCCGCCAATTTGACCGCAAGCGCTTCATCCTCTGTCCAAACAGACGCTCTTAAACCGAACTCGCTGTCATTGGCAAGCTTCACGACTTCATCCATATCGGAAAACGGCAGAATCGGAATGACCGGACCAAATTGTTCCGCCCGAACGATTTCACTTGTTTGCTCTATACCTGTAATGATAGTCGGCATGATGAAATATCCTTGTTCCCATGATTCCGGGTCGAGCTGAATTCCTCCCGTAATGACATTGGCTCCAGATTCAGCTGCCCTCTTAATCAGACCGTTAACGTAATCATACTGGGATTTGTTATTTAAAGGACCCATTTCCACATCTGGCTGAATTCCATTTCCAACCCGTATACGGCTGAATTCCTTCTTTAATTTTTCAACAGCTTCCTCATATCTAGATTCGTGCACATAAATCCTTTTAATCGCTGAGCACACCTGTCCTGCCGCGCGAAGAACTCCAAAACGCAGACGCTTGATCGCTTCATCATCCAAATTTACATCCGGAAGAAGAATTGCGGCATCGTTCCCACCAAGCTCCATGTACAGTTTCTTTACGGTGCCGCTGGCGGCGCGCATAATTTCCTTCCCCGTTTCCGTGCTGCCCACGAATGCAATCGTGCGAACCCTTGGATCCGAGCAAAGCGCATCCCCAATCACACCTCCGGAGCCTGACACAACATTGATGACCCCATCCGGAAAATAGGAAGCGACGACTTTTAAAAACGTCATGATCGTTAATGGACAACTGGTTGCCGGCTTCACAACCACCGTATTTCCAGTCAGAACAGCCGGGATGACCCGTTTAAAGGTCAGAATCATCGGTGAGTTCCAAGGCGAGATGATCGCGGCAACCCCGCGCGGACGCTTGCGAATTTGCACCTTTTGATTCCCAGGCAGGCTTTCAGGCTTCCACCATTCTAGTAATTCCTCTGCCCCTTGTTTCATAATATCTACACATCGAAGAATATCCTTTTTCGCTTCCACCAATACTTTACCATTCTCGCGGACTAGCAAACTGACATTCTCTTCCACGATTGCGCGGATCTCCTCGGCTGCCAGATGCATCCGGTTTGCTCGGTCCTCGATTTCAGTTCGCGACCAGCTTTCATAGGCTTTCGCTGCTGCGGCTACTGCCTGGTCCACATCCGCCTTTGAACATAAAGCCACCTCGCCGACCACTTCACTCGTATTGGCTGGATTGATGACATTCGCTGTTATTTCCGCTTGAATCCATTTTCCGTCAATCAGATATTTACCAGAAACCGCTGGATATGTTGAAATCACTGTCATTCCTCCTTATAACTTCTTCGGCTTGAAAGCATCAGCTGCACCCGGAGGACCTCCAAATGGTTTCGCCATTGGTCCAACCGCATCCATGTCTACTACAATCATCGTTGGCTTTTTGTTTTCTACGGCCTTCTCAAGTTCTGTGACAAATTCTGCTGGAGATCCGATTCGTGATGCTTCAAATCCCATCGATTGACTTAACTGCACAAAGTCAGGGCTCATCAAATCAACAGCTACTTGACGTCCATAAGCGGCACTTTGAATATTTCGAAGCACCCCGTAACCAGCATCATCAAACAGGACAATAATTAATGGCAGTTTTTCTTGAGCGGCGGTTGCCATTTCGCCGACATTGACCATAAACCCGCCATCACCTGCCATCAGGACAACCGGGCGATCCTTGAAGCCCATTTGCGCACCAATCGCAGTTGGCAGCCCTTGACCAATACCGCCTCCAGATGCGTGAATCGATGTCCTAGCTTCATAGATTTCAAATAGTCGGCTGCCCCACACATTCGCTTGAACGGTGACATCGCGGACTAAAATCGTGTTTTGCGGCAGTACTTTTCGCATGCCATCAAGAATTTGTTCATATGGTCCAAGTGTGGCTCTTAGCTGAGTACGCAATTCTTCCCGAACGGACTGTACTTCATCAAGATAAGCAGAATCCGGAACAATTGATGTATTAGATAATTCTTGATTTAACCCTTGTAAGATTTGTTTGGCATCCCCTACTAGCCCGTAGCTTGCCTCGTAGTTTCGATTAATCGCCAGCCAGTCGGCATCAATGGCGATGTGTTCTTGTGGAACAGTAACTTTCCAATTGGAGGTTTCATTCCCTCTAAATCGAACACCTATACTGATTAACAAGTCGGCCTTTTTCAGCAGGTCTTTCGTTAATTCATAAGCGGCAAAGTGACCGATGCACTGAGGATGGTCTTCTGGAATACTTCCTTTTCCAGACTGGCTTGTAATGACAGCCGCTCCAATCTTTTCTGCCAGCTCTTGAACTTCTTTTGATGCACTGGATGTAATCACTCCTCCTCCTGCCCAAATAACCGGACGGCGGGCTTGGGAGATTTTCATTAATGCCTCTTCAGGCAAATATGGAAAGGTTTGATTGGATGGAGCCATTGTTCTGATTTCATCAATCGGATAATTAGGGATAATAGCAGATTGAAAATCAATGGGGATTTCAAGCGTTACAGGTCCTGCCGGATAGGCAAAGGCGTCCTGAATCGCTTGCCTGACAACAGCCGCTGCCTGCTCAGGCCTTCTTAAACGGACCGCTTTTTTACTGCATCCTTCCATCATCGACAACTGGTCCTTACATTCATGGATATATCCCCTGCCAGTTCCTAGATATGATGAAGCCACCTCACCAGTTAGATGAAGAACCGGCACCCCTGCTGCCCATGCCTCAATTAAGGAACCTGCCGCATTCCCGGCACCCGTTCCCGTACTTGTAATCACTACTCCTAATTTCCCTGTCGCTCTAGCATAGCCGTCCGCCATATTGGCCGCGCCGCTCTCACCGCGGGAACAGACTAAATGGATGCTTCCTTCGCGAAGGATCGCATCATAGATTGGCATGTTGTGGATACTGACAATGCCGAAAGCCACTTCCACGCCGGCACGAACAAGTTCCTTTACTACTGCATCTGCTGTTGTAAATTCCATTTGCTTTTGTTCACTCATCATCTATTCCTGCCTTTACCCGAAAATTAAAGCGCTTTCCCCAGCGCTCCGGCTGTTTCAATCGTGGAACCCGATACATAACTTGCTTTCTCTGAGGCTAAAAATAAAATCACACTGGCTACTTCCTCTGCCTCTCCTACTCTTCCCAGCGGAATATTTCTCTTTTTTGCGAGGTCTGCATAATAATCTTCCGCTTTTATTTCAGGTGCATTTTTCAATCGGCGCCGCTCCCATTGATCGGTCCGTATCAAACCTAAGCTAACCGAGTTAACTAAAATATTATCGGAAGCAAGCTCTTGGGAAAGGGTCTTGCTTAAATTTAGCAATCCGGCCCGCGTTGCCGCTGTGGCAATCATATGACGTTCCGGTTCTTTCGCGAGCGTCGCATTGATATTGATGATCCGTCCGCCGCCCTGCTTGACCAAATAAGGATGAACCGCCTTCACCGCGTAAATGATGGCAAAGTATTTCAATTGGATTTGCTGCTCCCATTGTTCGTCCGTCACATCAAAAAAGTATCCCATAACACTTTGTCCTGCTGCATTCACAAGGATATCAATCCCGCCAAAATGGGCTGCTGTCCCGTTGATGAACTCGTTGACATCCTCTTTACTCGTTACATCGCATGTTGCCGCATAAATGGAATCTATGGAGCCAAATTGAAGGAGATGATCATAAGCTTTTTCCTTCCGCTCTGAGTTTCTGCCGCAGACCGCTACTTTAGCCCCCTCCTGAAGGAACATTTCCGCAGTTTTTAATCCGACTCCAGAGGTTCCTCCCATTATGACAGCTACTTTATCCTTTAATCCTAAATCCATCGTGTCACCCCTCCGTTACACCAATTCTTTTGCATTGACCCAGCCTGGATCCGGCTTTCCAGCCATCGCTGCCCGTGTTTCCGGCTTAGGAGGTCCGGCAATTCCCCATTGATCCATCAGATGCGGCACCCGTTTCCAAACACGTGCTACCCATTCGGCCTCATCTTCAACTGTTTCCAAATAACACGTATACTCCATGACAAACTTCGCTGGATCCTGGAAGTAGCAGAAAACATTATTGCCAGGACCATGGCGCCCAGGACCCCAAATTTCTTGGTAGCCTGCTTTTCTTACATTGGCGATTCCTCTCATCACCTCATCGACCGTGTCCACTTCATAAGCGATATGGTTAACAGAAGCGTGCTGGTCCTGATTAAAAGCAATCGAGTGATGCTTTCTGTTGCAGCGCAGGAACGCCATTTGGTGCTCGCTCCAGTCGGTTACCTTAAACCCAAGGACATTTGTATAAAAGTCGACAATCATGTCGAGATCTTTCGTATTCATCACCACATGGTTCAATTTAACCGGGTCGACGTTTTTCTTATTCCAAATCGTCGTATGCATTTCCACATAGGCCGATAATTCGATGCATCGATTTTCCGGATCGACAAAGCGCAGGCCGTAGCCTTTTCCTTCTTCATCTAGGTAACCCGGCTCGGAAACAATTTTGACACCCTTTGAAGCCAAGATTTCCGCTGCCCGATCGACTGCATTTTTATCAACCATGCCAAACGCGATATGGTGCAAGCCGCTTTTTTCACCGGCTTGGAGACTTAAAATATGATTTTCAGGACCTGCCCCGCGGAAGTAAACCGAGTGATCATCCTGAGATACTTTATCCAATCCCCAGATTTTTTCATAAAAATCAGCCTGCTCATTCAGCACCGGGGTAATTAAGCCGATGTGCCTTAAATGTGTAATGCCTAACATCTCGCCACCTCCAAAGTCTTTTGAAAGTCAACAGGGATGATCCCGCCTGTAAGGTAAGTGGACCATCCCTGTCAACGAAGAAATTCCTAGGTAATCAGGGAGTTTGAGTATGGAAACCCTGCCTAATCTTATTTTCCGTTAATAATTGCTTCTCTTTCTTTTGCACGCTGGATGCGAAGCTCTTCTAATGCGCTTCCCTTCGGATAAGTAGGAAGGTTCGGTTTCACGGCTCCAAGCATAACAAGCATGAGAGCTTCTTCATCGCTGTCGTTGCGGATTCCGCGGTAAACGCCAGGAGGTGAACTGATGCAGTCTCTTTCGTTTAAAACGATTTCATGAACTTCTTCTTTGCCTTCTTCCTGAATAAGAGCGGTTACAGTTCCTTTTAAGATAAAGAACACTTCTTCTACATCATCATGTAAATGAAGGGGACCTTCGCAGCCCGCAGGCAATACCATGGTGCTTAACGTAAAGTGTTCTGCAGCGATCACATTGCTGTCATTGTTGGCGGTTGCACCGCGGCCGATATAGCGCATTTGTGCTCTCTTATATTTTGGGTCGATTTCTTCTTGGAACTTTAAGACGTTCCAATCAAGGCTGCGATCCTTTAGTCTCGCCACATATTTTTTCTCAAATTCTTCTACTGAAAATTTTTCTTCAGACATTTTCCAGCACTCCTTTTGGTTTGTTTGTTTTATATATAAAACAATGTTTTCTTTATAAACCAATAATAAATCCCAATATTATAATTGTCAATTGAAAATATTGAGAAAATTATATTTTTTTAAAACTATGTTTTATATACGTAACAATTTAAGCGTACTTAAACGGTTACACGATTAGGTGGTATATTTTCAAGCTTGAGCTCTGAAGCTTCTTTCTTTAAGGTAAACAGATAGGCAATGAATCCAAGCGAAGCTGCGATAATCAACATGACGATCGAAGGCCCGAAATCCCCTCCAGAAATATCAACCATCCATCCCATAATATAGCTTGAAAACCCGCCAAGAATGTTGGTAAAGCCCATCAAACCAGCAGCACGTCCCGCTGTTTCAGGAGTAGAGAATTTAACAATAAATAAATTACTTAAATGGAATACACCGCCTTGTGCTCCCATCGCTAACCCCATACATACTCCTGCCATAACAGGTTGAGGTGAAAGAATTGCCGCTGTTAAAAATAACGTCGTCAAAAGAAACAGAATAGTCGCAAGTAAACCAGGACGCTTTGTTTTATCCGATAAGTACCCACAAATTAAGACGAATCCTAAAGCAAAAAGCCAGGATAAAGAGGTGATTCCTGTCATTGCTTCTCTTGTGAACCCTTTCGCGCCGACTAAATAAGTAGGGAGCCAAATACTAATACCGAAAAATAAAAATGATGCCACTAACATACCAAACCAGACAATCCAATAACGGAAATCCTGCACAAAATTTTGTTTTTTCGTTGATCCTTTGGAATCTGACTGGCGAATATAAGCTAATTCTTCTTTATCTAGTCGTGGATGTTCTTCAGGAGTATCACGAGTAAGGAAAATAAACATTGGAAGTACAATCAAAACATTAAACGCTGCTAAAATGAAAAAAGCAGTTTGCCAATGGAAGGTAGCAATCACAAGTGTTAAAATAATCGCTCCGCATGCAGGTCCTAAATAGTTTCCTGCCAGCCAGGAGGATTGCGCTCTGCCAAGTTCACGCTGATGGAACCAGTTAGAGATAAACTTTCCGCAAATCGGGATCATCATCCCTTCACCGATACCAAGGATGATACGGCTCACGATAAACATCTCATACGAAGTAGATAATCCCCCAATAACCATAGTAATCGCCCAAGCAGTCAGACCCAGAATACCTGTCTTTCTTGCTCCAAGCTTGTCGATAATAAAGCCCCAAAAAATATTGGATAAGGCATAAGAAATGGTAAAGACAAAAGTAATCATTCCAATTTTGGCATTCTTATCTGCACCTGTTATGCCTAGATCATTTAAGAAACCTTGATCCGTCTGTATAATAGAAATACCTAATTTATCAATTTGTCCAAAAAACCAAAAGAAGAAGATTGGTAAAGCAATATAAATCCACCTTTTGTTACCTTTTAGCATCTAATAGCCCCCTTTAGTTTTGAATATTCATGAACACGCTTCCAAAAAATTTTATTATTAGTATACTGCATATCAACGGACCTAAACGGACAATTACTCCTCCTTTTTTATTATTCGTAGTGATCTTTATGTTTTATATACAAAACACGGTTTCCTACTAAGTTTATTTTAAAATTTTGAGAAAATTGTGTCAACAAAAAATGTGAATTTTGTTTTACAATTTAAAAAACGTTTTATATACGAAACATAAAATTAGATTTGGATAATAAAAAAGCTTGCGAAATTTCGCAAGCCTTTTAGTTTATTTTGGCGTGGTAACCCATAAAGCCTGATAGTTGTTCCGAGACTTCAAGCACTTTTGGCAACGCAATTTTTTCAATAAATTCACTATTGAATGTTTTTTCGGTTGCAACGACATTGATCGCAGCCATGACTTGACCTGTGCGTTCAAAGATAGGAGCAGCTACCGATTGAATTCCATGGTGAAATTCACCCTTTGTAATCGCATATCCCTCTTTCCGAATTGTCGCTAATTCCTGTTGAAATTCCAAGAAATCAGTTTGCGTTCTTTCTGTATATGGTTGTAAATTAGAGCCAAATACTATTTGGTTTAATCGGTCTTGAGGCTGAAAGGCGAGCTGCACTTTTCCATTAGCAATCGCATGTGCGGGCAGTCTCAGCCCTATATTCACGTTCACCGCCGAAACACCTCTCACAGGTGCGCTCCCAACATAGACAACTTCATTACCATCCAAGATCGATAAATGACAAGACGCCCCTGTTTCATCCCTTAATCTTTCTAAATAGGGCTGAGCAATTTCAGGGAGCTTTAATGTACTTAAATAGGCAAATCCTAATTCGAGCACCTTTGGGGTTAGACTATAGCGTTTAGTATGCTCATCCTGATACAGATATCCTAGTGTTTGGAGCGTATACAATAATCGGAACGGAACCGTCCTGCTGACATCCAGTTCTTTCGCGATTTCAACCAGGGATAAAGTGGGGCGCTCCTCACTAAATAGCTTTAAAATTTCCAATCCCCTCACCAAGGCATTGGCATTATAACGTTCCTTTTCTTCTTTTGCCATAAGCGTTTCACCATCTCATTGTTATTAATTACTATTCTACAATTTTACCAAATATTAAGCAAAGCCTCTGGGGACTTTTAGTGGGTCACGACTGAATTTAGGAAATTCAGGATGATTGAATTAAAACGAATGGGATCTTCTTGATAACACAAATGACCGGTCTCAGGTATGGTAACGAATTTTGAATCCTTTATGAACTCGTGAAAAATCTGAGACTCACTTATGGGTGTTACTCTATCTAATTCACCGCAGATAACAAGAGTTGGAGCAGAGATAGAAGCTAGAATATCCATTTGATTTAAATGAAATAGAGAATACGCAACAGAGCGGAATCCCATCGGCCTGATTTGCGAATAGATTCTTTCTGCTTCTTTCTTAATTTCAGGATCCGGGTTTGGGGAAAGAAGTTCCTTTACTCTTAGTGCTGCAAGTTCTTTCGGCTCCATTGATTCAATGTTATTCAATCGATTTTTCAATTTCCGGTCATTCTCTTCTTCACTCAAGGCAGCTGCCCCTCTTGTCGCATCAGAAATAATTAATGCATCCACCATTTCCGGAAAACGATAACAAAAATCAAGGGCAATGGCCGAGCCCATAGAATGTCCCAGCAGCGTAACAGATTCATAGTTTAAATTTTCGATAAATCCTTTCAAAACATCTGCAAATTGTCTAAATTCCCTTAATTCCTCTTTTGGATCAGAACTCTTTCCATAACCGGGGGCATCCCACGCAATCACCGTATATTGCTTCGATAAGCCCTTTAATTGTTTTTTCCACGATTGAGAATTGTTTCCCATTCCATGTAAAATAATTAATGGAGCACCATCGCCTTCGATTTCATAATGAATTTGTAAATCTCCTACTTGTAAAAAAGCCATATTCTCCCTCCTTATGTTTTATAAGTGAAACATCGTTTTATATTTTACATATTAAAACAATTACAAGATAAGTCAACAGAATTTTTAGAAAGTTATTAGATTTTCCATAAAAGGTTCACAAAAATAAATAAGGCATGCAAGCTGTGCACGCCCTTTTATGAATCATGAAATATGATCTTATACGAATCCTTGATTCGATGTAATATCTTTTCTGCGATACACACTTAACACCACACCAATTAAGATTGCATTTAGCAGCGTGGGCATTAATCCATAGCTTATGAATGGCAAAGACATAGTAATCAAAGGAACCAAGCCCAATGACATTCCGACATTAGTCGCCAGCTGTACGGTATAAAGAGCAACCGCCCCAATCAAAAGCAATTTGCCAAAGGGATCTTTGATTTTGTACATAACCACAATGATTCTTGCAACGAATAGGGATAAGATAGCCACCAGTGCAATAGCGAAAAGCCAGCCATAATAGTAAGTGAAACTTACAAAAACAAAATTGGTATGGGCCTCAGGGATAAAAAATTGTTTGTACATATGGTTTCCGAACCAGCCCGCTTTTGACAGCAGATCCTTAGCATGCAATATTAAATAACCCGGACCATCTGAATATTTTTCAGGGTTCAAAAACGCAAGGAATCTAACTAACTGATAATCCCTAAGCGTATTCCATAAGATGACGCCTAGTAGCAGGAGGGAACTGAACGAAAACGCCCAGATGAATAGAACTGTTTTTCGGCTAAATGTGCTCCACCAAAGCATCACAAAAACCATGACGGTATAAATATAGGCGTTTGAAACACTTGGGAGAGCCAAGAAGAAAAACAATGGAATAAGTAACAAAATTCCAAACTGCCAAACCTTCAATCTATTGTTACTCAAAAATGAAGCCCAGCCAAGAAAGAAAAACGGTACTGCCATGAGGCTTTCAATCGTGATAGGAGGAATTCTTAAAAGCGGCAGCCCATTGACCGTCGTATTTGAAAAAAACCTTAACAGCAAAAGAATCAGCATACCAATGGCGTAAAACACCCATCCATGCCTTTTCCACTTCCGATAATCAATCAGCATGATTCCTAAAGCAGCCGTACCACTGATAAGAGCAATGATAATCTTAAAGGTTGAAAAATGCCTTTCATTCATATATCCAAGAGAGAACATTGGTAAAAATCCAAGACCCAAAGTGGTAACGAACAAGATTACCAGCAGCCAATCAACCTTAGGCCGATGGAGCTTATTGAGCTGTTGTCCTAATTTAACCGGACTTCCCATCTGCTCAACCGCTTTTTCTTCAGCCTCTGATTCTGAAAGTCCCTGCTCAATCCAGACTTTTTTTGTTTCCTTCAAATGATAACTTAATTCCTTGGCAACAAATTTCTGTGCTTCCTTGGACTTGATTTGATCGGTGACTTCATTTAAAAAGATATGTTTAATATTCTTCACTTTGGCCTCACCACTCTAATAGTTCTTTTAAAACAAACTGTTTCTTTGACTTCTTCTTTTCAGCTTTCTTTAGCGCTATTCTGCCTTTATCCGTCAGCTGATAATATTTGGCTTCTGTTTCAAGGCTCCAGCTTGATAGTAAATAACCGATTTGTTCCAATCGATGCAATAGCGTATATAAAAACCCCTCATTTTCTTCGAACTTTTGAATGCTCCTTCCCCTAAGAAGCTTCGTTAATTCAAAACCTGTTCTATCCTGAGTAAGCAGCTGCATGACTGCTAAAAGAATCATTTCTTCACTTTCATCTTGTCGGTTGATTTTTTCAAGAATGTCTTTTCGATGCTCTTCAGTGAAGTTCAACTCAGAAAATGCCGTCCGATCCATTACTTTTTTTAAATTCCTCAATCTATTTTCCATTTTCAACCCTCCAATTGTGCCTTCAGCAATTCTTTTGCACGTCTGAGCCTAGTTTTCACGGTGTTATCACCGACTTCGGTTAAATGGGCAATTTCTTTGATTGGCAGTTCCTCGTAATAATAGAGATAGATGGCTTCCCTATATTTGATTGGCAGCTTCATGATGGCTGCAATCAGTTGATCATCCTCTTCTTTTTGGATAACCGTTTGCTCGACCGATTCTTTTTCTGTCGTATTGTTTATCGGTTCTTCCTCGGTGATGACAACGTTCTTGTTGTACCAGCTTTTCAGAAAGTCCTTGCAATGGTTAATGGCAATCCGCCATAACCAGGTTCTTAGTTTTGCTTTACCGCTATATGTATGAAGACCTTGATAACATTTAACAAATATATCTTGAGTCAAGTCCTCCGCAATGGCTCGATTATTCACGTAGGAAAAAACAAGCTTCAGGACCTCCTGGCCATACCTATTCATAATTTCATCTATAAGTGCTTCCTTATCTTCTGTATCTAACATTTCCAAAGTTAATTCTTCCACGGATCCGTCCCTCCTTCTTAAACTATAGACGATATACTCCCTGCAGAAGTTCTTAAATTCTATTAAATAATTAAAAAACGTCAGGTTATACCTAACGTTTTAACTGACTTCTTTTCTTAAAAAAATCCCATTTTCAAGTCGAAAATGGGACTTTGGTTTAACCCGTTTGCTTTAATCATTCGGATTGATAATCGCTAATACCTGATGGTCTTCCCATCTTCCGTTTATCTTTACATTTTTGATGGCAATTCCCTCTTTGTGAAAGCCGGATTTCTCCAGCACACGAATGGATCCAATATTATGGGGCATAGCCCCCGCTTCAATTCTGTGCAATTTTAATTCATTAAATGCATAATCGACCAAAAGCTGCACTGCTTCAGTCGTATAGCCTTTACCATTTTGCTTTTGATCTAAAAAATAACCAATAAAGGCACTTTGGAGAGAGAAACGCCAAACTTGAAAAAGATTAATGGTGCCGATTAATGTCCCATCATTTTTAAAAATGCCAAAATGATAGGCTAGATCGTTTTGACGATCTTCTTCATATTGCTTAATTCTTCTAATCTGAGAATCTAATGTATAAAACTTATCTTGACGGTCCATTGAAAATTTTTCAAAGAAACTACGGTTTTCAAGAAGTACACCTAATAATTCTTCCGCATCTTCTGTTGAAAAAGGTCTTATGTAAATATTTTCAGCGATAAGCATAAAATCTTCCTTTCCCTCTAAAAACTGCGATACCCCGTATCGAAGTATCGCAGCTTATACATTCTATTATACTAAAAACGCTCCAAGGGCTACCATTGCCTTTTTTAGCGCCTGCTCATAGGCTTTATCTTTACCAACCACTGCACGAAAATCTTTTACATCACGCACTGTTGACCGTCCTTCTATCTCGTAGCCATTATTAAAAATAAGCAGACAGATGGTTGATTTATCGCTCATCCGGTGAAACTTTTTCTCGACGATCATTTCTTCCAATTTTTCGAGCTTATCGTCCTTAATCGAATGTGTCCGGGAATATGGGATTACGATATGATCATAAATGTGGTGATTCTTACAGGTTACAAACAGAATATTTTCGCCTTTATGCTCTACGTGATTGATTTCTCCACATTTTGGGCAAATACTATCTATGAACATAATTTTCGCTCTCCCCTTAAATAATTTTTTTACAGGATAAAAACGTTATTGGCTAGCCTGCTGTGTTCTTTTATATATTTCAATTTCATAAAAAAAATACCTTCCAACATGGGAAGGTACGCTAAATTTAATCTTATTTTAATGTTTTCTAATTTAATTTTTAAAATAGTAATAGCGGAATTCCTCATCGAGCTTAAAGCCTTGTTTTTCCCAAAATTCCCATGCCTTCTGATTAATATGTTCGACCGAAAGTTCAATACCTTTCGACTTAGTTAGCGTGCTAAATTCCTTCACTTTGGCAAAAAGCTGCTTTCCCACTCCTTGTTGGCGATAAGCTTCAGTGATGAAAAAATCATTTAACAGCCATACACGCTGTAGGGATAAGGAAGAAAAAACAGGGTAAAGCTGCGCAAACCCAATGACCTCACCCTCCCGCTCTACGATAAAGATGACGGATTCCAAGTGTTCAAATCTTTCAAACAGAAAATTTTCAACTTTCATCGGATTTCTTTGCTGGTTAAAATACTCACGATAAGAATCAAAAATTGGAACTATTTTATTCAAATCCTGTATAGTGGCTTGTCTAATATTTAGGTTGTCATTCATTGCTGAATCCTCTTTTCATTCCCCACCTTTAATAAAATCTAGCCATGTGGCTAGATTTTATTTTTTACATCTTCTCTTATTGATTCAATCATTTGGTCTGATAAATTGGCTGGCAGCGAGTTACCCTCCTTAAAAACCCAGGCATTCACGATTTCAAGATCTTCCTTTTTAAAAGTAATGCTGTAAACTTGTTTCTCATATGTAATTTCCGCGGTGACAAATTCCTCATTGTAAAAATCATCATCAATAATCAAATTGGTTATTTCATAAGGCTTCACGAGTAATCTCCTTTTATCTTTTATGAATATAGGGTTAGCCTTATATGATTGATTATTCACTTGGTTTTGACAATATCCTTATTCTTGCGGTTCCTGACTTCTTCCATCTTGGCATAAAAACTTTCCTCTGCATCGATTCCGAAAAAATTGTAAAACTTGAGCATATAAGCTAGGCAATCGGCTAACTCTTTCCCCAAATCTTCTTTAATCTGTTCCTTTGCCAGTTCAAAAGCCTTTTCTTCCGGTATTCCTTCTTTGACGTATGAAGCAGTCATGTTAAATGCCTTCCTGAGCTCTTCCGCTACTTCTGCAACTTCCGTTGTCAAAAGCATGTAATTATTTAAAAGAGAAGCCCTGCTTTTTTCAAAGTTCTCCTCGCTAATTTCCCATCCCATTTCTTTTTGGTACCGTTTTGAGAAAGTTTGAATATCCTTCATACAAAAATCCCCCCCCCTGGTTTCATCATTAACTTTATTTAATCAGACGAGGGGCAAGTATTTCAAATTCCTTGGATACATATTTAGACTAAATTTGGATAGGTTATAGGATGGAGGATGGTGACTATGAAAAAGGAAAATAAGCTGCAAAATACAAGTCAGACTAATACCAAAAGTAATCAAAGTCAGGCAGGCCAGACTGTAAATCAAAATGACAATATCAAAGATTATAACAGAGCATGGGAAGATGACCGTCTTTAATACCGTCATCTTCCCTTTATTTGTTTCAAAGTGACCACGTTACAATAACCCATATTTACATAAACTTTTGTGTTAAAAGCCATAATAAAAACAAAAAAGAGGGTAATTTTATGAAAAAGATTCTAATTAGTTTAATTGTCTTAACGGCCCTTTTCTCTGAAGGTGTGAACCCGCTCATATCTTCCAGTAGAGCTGCTGCACAACATAAACCCATTCCACCTTATGCAAAATGGGGTGTTATGGCAATGGAGAAAACCCATGAGAGGTATCCAAACGCAAATATCGTGGATTATCTTCATATTGGCAGAGTTACCGGTACAAAGACCTCAACCGAAAAATTCAAATTATGGTTAAAAGAAAATACAAGGGAATTCGGTGTATTCATAGATATTGAATTTAATAATGAAACACAGAAGGTCATTAAAATAACATTCAGGGAGTCATCAAGATAAAATGCTTAAGAAATTCTCTTTAAAGACAAACCAACGTGATCAAATGATTGAAGTTACGCAGCAAGTTCAAGATTTAATAAAGGAAATGAACATCCAAGAAGGTGCCGTGGTTGTTTATTGCCCTCATACAACTGCTGGAATAACGATTAATGAAAACGCCGATCCTGATGTGAAACGCGACATGATTCGCCGCTTCGACGAAGTGTATCCCTGGAATAATAAACTCGATCGCCATATGGAAGGCAATACCGCTGCGCATATGAAAGCCAGTACGGTAGGGTCATCGCAGCATGTCATTGTAACAGATGGACGTTTGCTCTTAGGGACGTGGCAAGGAATATATTTCTGTGAGTTTGATGGCCCCCGGAATCGGACCTTTTGTGTGAAGGTTCACTAAAACAAACTCATTCGTTCCAATCCTCCAGATTCCACAAACGTCCTATTCACAAATAGAAAAATTTTCAAAAAAATACGATAAAATAGTAGTTGATCCCCTCTTACTGTTATATAATATAAATAATTAAATTAAACTGTTATATAATAAAAGAAATGAGGGAAAAGGATATGAATAAAACAGACTCAATTGCTCGGAGAATACTAGGTTGGAAGTTAAATAGATGGGACCGATGGTATGATTATGAAAAAAATCTATTCATTCATGATTCTGAATTTCAACCAGAACATAACCTTGAACATGCAATGATCATTGTAGAAAGACTGGGGACGTTTGGGTACACCTATACAACAAATGGTCATTCAGAGGTCAGCTTTAATGAAGTCCATGCAACTGGCGACACGTTATCACAAGCAATTACAAATGCTGCCTACTCCATCATTGAAAAACACTCATCAGTTGACAGCTCAAGTTTATGGCAACAAATGTGCTAAAAACCCAATACAAAAATGACAAATGAAAAAGAACCTGGAATCTCCAAGTTCTTTTTTTCTTGTTGGCTCTGTTAAAGAGCATTATTGATTTTTAACACTACTGATTGGAGCGGAAGGCGCGAAGACTCCTGCGGGAGTACGGAGCAAGGGAGACCCCGCAGGCGCCAAAGCGCCGTTATGAGGATGTCGAGCATGTCAGGCTCACAAAAGATTTTTTAAATAATCCTCTGAGAACTACTCGTTACTAGAATTTATTTCTGATAATAAATTCTTGGATGCAAGTAATTACTTCATTTGCAGCATTAATCGTGGCGGTAATATCTCCGGCGATTTCTAAACTATGGTCAGCTTTAGGAATCACCACGGTGTTCACAAGCTCGTTATTTTTCAATGAAGCAATTTTCTCCTCGATATAGTGATGATCATAATCCCCTATAACACAAAGAGACGGACGCTCCGTTTTCACTATGGCACAGTAAACAGTATCCACCTTTAGCAAAGGTGTTAACCAGATTCCCAACGCATTGGGAAAGAGATTTTTCTGTGTCCATTCCATCGCCATTGGAATCGTCCCAATGGATTTACTCAACAGAAACAATTGTTCATAGTGGGTGTCCCTCAGAACTTCCTTGATAACAGCCTTAACATCTTCATACATCCAAAGCTCTTGTTCCGCCTCGTCGTGCTTTTTGAAGTGTTCATTTTTTGCAAAGGTATAATTGATATGGAGAACATCCACGTTATTGTTTAAACACATACTTGTTGCATAATAAAATATCGGTCTGTCAGTTGAATATCCTAGCCCCGGAAGCATGATACAAATGTTTTTACTAGTTTGTTCATGCCGAATCCAAGTATAGGGAATGGATGAATGTTCGTTTCTCACCACTTGGTCTGCTCTAATTTGATACATACCATTCCCCTCTTATTCATTCGGTCCGAAAACACGGCTCCGGATGTCAGTTGCCTCGCCCTTTTCCAGTCGTTTCTCTAAGTTGGACCTCATGCTTGGGGCAAGCAATTCACATTGAGCCAGTTCACGCATTTCTGTAAAATTTTGTTCCTTCCCGTGGAGGATTTGATTGCATTTCGCTATCGTCCATTGAGGAAATGGACGGTCAATTAAGGAAAAAGGTTGCCCTGCCTCCACTAGACCCTCTTTAATAACGCGAAAATACCAGCCGGTTTTTCCTGTGTTTTGCATGAGGAGCGCGAGGTTTTTTATATTAAAACGGCGGGCAGGCTTCCAGCACGGCTGTCTTGGCTGTGATACTTGGACAACAGCCTCGCCAATTTGAAAGGTATCTCCAATCGCAATCGTTTCTTCATTTATAGTTGCCATAAGGAAATTTTCACCCATGCCGCCTGGTAATACTTGCGTAAAGCCCTGTTCCTTTTGCCAATATGTATAATTTTCTAATGAATAACCTAACACTGCCTTTTCCGGACCGCCATGGTGCTCTTGGTCTCCTTGTCCATCACCCGTTAGATTTGTTTTCCCAACCATAATTGGTCCTTCTACAGGCTCTTTAAAAATTGCACTTGTCCACTCACGTTCCATAGGGTTCGCTGCCTCTTTACTTCCGACCGTTATTGGCAAACCCACAAAAACTGATTTTAATAGACTGCCCATTGTCAGTTCCCCCTTAGATTTACTTTTTCAAAATGTTCAACCGTTGGAAATGGGTCATAAAAGTGGTGCAAAAGCTTTTTCCATTCCTGATATTCCTTTGATTGCCTGAATCCAACCGTATGATCCTCTAAAGTTTCCCACTTTACCAACAGCAGGTATTTTCCGTCTGTTTCGATACAGCGTTGTAATTCGTGAGACTGGTAGCCATTCATGGATGAAATAATGGTGGAGGCCTTTCGAAAAACTTCTTCAAATTCTTGTTCCATCCCCTGTTTAACCTGCAGCATAGCCGCCTCTAATATCATTTTCTCTCCCCCTAAATATGATAAATTTTGGTAATCTAAGTCTATCATACGCTGCCCCTTAATTGGAAACCAACAACTAGGTATTTTTAAGGTTAATCTTGATATAATGGTATATTCAAGGAGTGATTTTTTTGAAATTAATAAAATACCTTTTGATATGTGTACTTTTTATTGGTGTTGGGGTCGGGGCATGGCTTTATTACCCACAATATCAAATCCATAAAATGAAAAAACAAACCGTTGAAGCTAGTAAAGATGATTCGGCTGTTTCGTATTTAGATTATTTTCGGGATTCTAACTCTGATCAAATAAATCATCTTGCGCTTGGTGATTCTATCATCCGCGGAGTGGGAGCTGGGGAGAATGAAAATCTCGTTTCACAATTCTCTAGCAAGCTGGAAAAGCAAATTCATAAACCAATTGTCTTTCAAAATGAAGGTATAAATGGAATTACAAGCGGGGAATTAGTTGCACTTGTTCAAGAGGGCCGGTTTGATGAAGAAATTAAAAAGGCTAACATCGTGACAATCAATGTTGGCGGAAATGACGTTCTTAGGATGGCAAAGGGACAAAACTTCCAAAACGTCTTCCAATCGTTTAGTCAACTAGAAACTTCCTTTTCAAAAAATTTGTCTGGCATTGCTGATAGAATTAACATGCTAAATCCTGACGCTACAATCGTCTTTTTAGAATTGTATAATCCATTGTCTCCTGATAGCGATATGTATTCTTTGGCGGACAAATTGCTTCCAAAATGGAATCTACAAATTTATCAGGTTGCTAATCATTATTCTTCATCTATGGTGGTGGAAACGACTCAGGCTATTAACGGGGAAAAGCTGCAAAATTTATCACCTGATGGGGTTCATCCGAATTCGGCTGGTTATACGGCCATATCAGAGCTTATGATCGATCAGTTTAAGCACCAATATCGAAAAGAACCAGTATAAAACCAAAGGAAAAGCTCCTTTGGTTTTTTTAATATTCTTACATCACGAATTTGAGCATATATTGTATTACATTGCATTCACCTGCTTTATAACGGAAAAGATAAAAGGTGGGTTTCATCATGAAATGCAAAATACATCGGTGTAATTGTCGAAAGGTATGGTCGGTTCAAAATAGAAAGACAAAAACCATTGCTAATACCTTACTTTTGAATGGGGAATGGTTTGCAGAATTAAAGCCTGAGAGAAAGTGTAACCCAAAAGGATTTGTGATAGCCAATAAAATCCAAGATATCATTTTCAACCCTGATTATGAACTAGTGAATCAATTTCACAAGGTTGCAAACCTAATTTACGACAAAGAAAATGTGGATTTTAATATTATTGAAGGGAAATATTTATACTTTGCGGAAGATGGCTCCTGCTATATATTAAAAAAAATTGGCTGCCGGCATAGCCGGCAACCCGAAACAGCCACTTAGGCTGTTTTTTATTTTCCAATAAACTCCTGTGTCCAGTAATTTCCTTGTGACACATACCCTACACCAATATAGTTGTAGTTTGGACTTAAAATATTTTTTCGGTGTCCTTCACTATTCATCCAGGCATTCACAACTTCTTCTGGAGTCCGCTGCCCCATGGCAATGTTTTCACCTGCATAACGGTAGGTAATACCGTATTTTTTCATCATATCAAATGGCGAACCGTATGTTGGGCTTGTATGGCTGAAATAACCATTAGCTGACATATCGCGTGATTTTTCATGGGCCATTTTGCTAAGTGTTACATCCACCTTAAGCGCAGGCAGACCGTTTTTTGCCCGTTCTTGGTTGGTAAGATCCACTACTTTTTGTTCATATGCATTTAAGGTACTGGTTGTTTGGGTTGTGGCTGGTGGTGTTGTCTGCTGTTGTACTGGTTTCGGTGCCGGAGTCTGGGTAGACTGCTGAGTTTGAACCGTTTGATTGCTTGGTGCCTGAACCTGCTGTTTTTGAGTTAATGTGATTCCAAAGCTGGCAAGATATTTTTCTATTATGCTATTAATCTCGTTCATATTGTAGCCTTGAAAAACATGTACCGCCTCTTGTGTTGTTGCGGTATTTGATGCTGCGTGTGCCTTATTTAGTACTGGATTGGCTAAAGCTAAAGCCGCTGCTGCAGCCACAGTAAGAATTGCCTTTTTCTTAAACATGATAAAATCCTCCTGTTATGAGAAATTGCCTTTCATTAGCAAACTCATCATAACATGCGATTTTTGTAATATTTTAGGGAGGATTTTACAGGTATTCCCCACAAACTATTTCTTAAGTTTATTTTAATATTTACTCTATTAATTATTTGAAAATCTCCCAGAAATTATAATAAAAATGAGGGTTGACAGCCTTCAATACGGCGGGGGTTTATGACAAACATTTCAGAAAAATATCTATGCTTACAACAAAGTGACTGTGCTGAAGGGACGTTCATTTACCGTTAAGTAGAAAAATACGTTCTCTCGGGCAATGAAAGTCTAGCTCCCTCTCATCGATAAGCAAAATCTAGTTTAAAAATCCATAAACCGCTCCCAGCATCCCCGCATCGTTCCCACATTTGGCTGTTGTAATGATCGTCGAATCCATAAATCCTTTCGGTAAATACAAGATCATCTTTTCCTTAATTCTGTTACTTAAATATTCCTTTTGCAGCGAGACCCCGCCTCCTATAATCACAAGACCAGGGTCCATTACGCAAACGATATCTGCTAGTCCTTTTGCCACCTCTTCAATCCAACGGTCTAAAATGGAATCGTATGCCTCTTCCCCCGATTTGGCCCTTTCAAAAATGTGCTCCCCGGTTAGATCGTTTATTTGAAAGTGTTGACGAGCAGCATGAACGAGGGCAGAAGTGGCCGCTCTTTTTTCAAAAATCAAGTTGCTTTCTAGCATTTTCCCCATATACCCGATTTCAGCTGCTTTAAAGTTTTTTCCCATGTATAGCTTTTTGTCGATCACAATGGCGCCGCCAATTCCCGTTCCAAGGGTGATGCAAAAATACGTTTTAATCCCTTTTGCCGCCCCTGCCCAGCCTTCTCCAAGGGCAGCCGCATTGACGTCATTTAGAACGATCACCGGCACTCGAAATTCCACTAATAGCTTTTTGAAATTGGTGCCAGCATAGCCTGGTATCGTATCCCCGGCATAAATGACTTCGCCTTTTTCTGGGTCAACGACACCCGCTGTACTAATTCCAATGCCTGAAATAACATATTCTGTGAGCATGAGCTTCTCTACAATACTCTTTACTTTTATTACTAGGTTTTCTATTCCCTTTATAACGTTTGTGTTAGTTTTGGATTTTATAACTACTTCTCCTAATTCATTCACAATCCCATATTTAATGTCTGTTCCGCCAATATCTAAGGCGATAAAGTATCTCATGAAATGCACCCCTATTAAAAAAAGATTGCCCAAAAGCTTCAAAACAACTTTTAGAACAATCTGTGGTTGGTTTTACGAGTCTGAATTCCTCGTTCGTTCACCGTTTCGGTCACCTAGAACCCAGCTACATGACTGGAACCTCGACTTTTCCACTTTTTCAGTCACATAAAACCTGGCTACGTGACCGGAACCTCGACTTTTCCACTTTTTCAGTCACATAAAACCTGGCTACGTGACTGGAACCACGACTTTTCCACCGTTTCGGTCACCTAGAACACGGCTACGTGACCGAAACCCCTGCTCCATCTCTATTTCGGGCACGTAGAGCAACTTTAAAGATATTTACGAGCAATCTCTTTCGCAACGGCTGACTTTTCTTCCGATAACCGCTTCATCGGCTCACGGCAAAATCCGGCATTGACGCCTCTGTCTTTTAAAATCTCTTTAATCGTTTGATAAAGACCATTGTGTAAAATATCTGTGATTAAATCATTGGTGACATGTTGTAGCTGCAATGCTTCACCAATTTCGCCCTGTCTCGCATATTCAAGTATTTGCTTAGCTCTCTGGCCATTTACATTAAACGTACTGCCAATTGCACCGTCTACACCCAAAACTACAGCGGAAAGAAGCATTTCATCAAATCCTGCGTAAATCAGCTTCTCTGGGAAGGTTTTTCTCATTCTTTCCAAAAGATAGAAGTCGCCAGCGGTAAACTTCACACCGATGATTTTTTCATTTTCAAACAGCTCCGCAAACTGCTCAAGACTGATATTTACTCCGGTTAAAAACGGAATGGAGTAAATGATCATCTTATTATCAACAGACTCTAAAATACTATTATAGTAGTGTTTGATTTCCTGAAAATCGAACTTATAATAAAACGGAGTAACAGCCGAGAGGGCATTGTAGCCAAGCTCGGTCGCAAAACGCGCAAGTTCAATTGATTCCTTTAGATTAATCGATCCTACCTGCGCAATTAATGGAACATCTTCCTTCACTTCATCCTTCGTAATACGAAAAACTTCCTTTTTCTCGTCAGTTGAAAGCATAAAGTTCTCCCCAGTGCTTCCATTTACATAAAGTCCATCGACTTTACAAACATCAAGGTTGTAGCGAATAATCTCTCTTAAACCCTTTTCATCGATCTGCCCTTTTTCATCATATGACACCATTAATGCCGAAATAATTCCCTTCACTTTAACACTTCCCCTTATTCATTTTGCAAGCCAGTAACAAATCGTTTTGTAATTTCCATTGGCCTCGTGATGGCAGAGCCGACTATGCAAGAATGTGCTCCTGCCCTCATTGCCTTCACAGTATCTTCCACACAGGCATAACCTCCTTCTGCCATTACAGGAACCAGTAAATCCTCTGATAATCTATTTACTAATTCAATATTCGGCATAGGGCTATCGCTTGTATCTTCCGTATAACCTGATAGAGTAGTAGCAACTAAATCAAACCCTAGCTCACCTGCCCGGATTCCTTCCTCATAGGTTGAAATATCGGCCATTAAGATGGCATCGGGATGTTTCTCTCTTATTTCCTGATAAAATTGTTCCAATGTTTTTTGTTTTGGTCTTAAGCGATTGGTCGCATCCAAAGCAACAATTTCAGCTCCGGCATTGAGGACTTCTTCTACTTCGTCCAATGTAGGGGTGATATAAATCGGACTATCCTTATAATCTCTTTTGACAATTCCAATAACGGGAAGATCTACTTCCTTTTTGATTTCAACAATATCTGAATATGTATTTGCTCTAATTCCTGCTGCGCCACCCATTTTAGCCGCTAGTGCCATCCTGGACATGATATATGAGCTGTAGAGCGGCTCATGTTCCAAAGCCTGGCAGGAAACGATAAGTCCTCCGCGCAAATTAGCCAACAATGTGTTTTTATCCATCTGCCCATCCCCTAAGCCAAAGTAATTTTATTAGCTCCTTCCGAAAAAGGAGCCAACATTTATTTATTTTTCAAATACAAAATACTTTCCAATAGAATATTGGCACAATTAGAATCAATCTTTTTCCCGGCCTGTGCCTTTACTTCATTTTCTAGTGCTTTCAATCCATTTTGATCATCGTCATTACTAGCCTGAACATGCTGAATCTTCACCGATAAACTATTCAAAATCCCTTCATGGGTAATCCAGCCCTTTTCTTTAGAAATGGCTAGGAGTTCATCAAGATGGTCACGATCAAATTCCACATGCAAAACCATTGTTTGCATACTTTCATTTCCAGCTACATCGAACGCTGTCACATTTAGTGTATGATTTCCTGCAGACAAGGCTAAAGGGTCAAGTTGAACGGGGTTTTTTACTGCTTTACCGTCTAAGGTAATTTGAACCTCCTCCACACCACTAATAGGGTCTGTAACATGAACTGGAATGTTTATTTCATCCGTCTGCATGACTGTCATCGATTCAGGCAAATCAATCGCTGGCCCAGTCAAATCCTCGTGGGTAACATCGTAAAGTGAAAATGAAGTAAACATAATCGAACCTGAATTGTCCTCATATAACAAACCGATTTTCCCATCTGGCAGGACCGTTAAACTGGAATAGGCATAGCTGCCCGGTTTCACCAGCTTGGAATATTTCCATGTTTCTCCGCCATCCTCACTAACGCGAACCGTCCCGTTTGCCCTGGCAGCTGTACTAGCCGGATTGGACCAAATGACGCGTTTTTTCCCATCACCTAGGTCAGGATAATTGATGATGCTAGACTGACAATAAGGATCGAGCAATGTTTGATCAAATGTTACTTCTCCCCAGGTTTCTCCGCCATCCGAGCTTTGGGCAGCGGCCGCTCGGCCTTTCCCGGAAGTGTTTCTCATATATAATTTCAAGTCGCCATTTTCAAGTTCAATTACTTGGGATTCCGTCAATTGAGCATTCGATACATTTAGCGTTTTAGATTGGATTTCATTCCCCTGCCAAGTTCTGCTGTCGTTCGGCGATTCACCGCGTTTCCACGTCTTTCCGTTGTCATCACTATAAACGACCGCACTGGATTGCATACCGCTTGTATTTGTATAGTAAATAGGAAAAACTAATCTCCCTTTATGCGCGCCTTTTGTCAGCTGAATCCCATTGCCAGGGCCGGTGCCAATGAATTTCATCCACGATTCTTTAACCTGACTGTTTAAGTCAATTGGTTCTGACCAAGTAAGACCGTCGTCATCACTTTTAATAATTTGCAGGAAAGCCGTTCTTGCTTCAAGCAGGCTCTCGTTTGGATCCAAGCCTTTTTTCGAATAAATATTTCCGCGTTGTTCTCCATTTAAAACTACATCACCGTTAGCGGCTACAGTATAGTCAGTTTTTACACCGCTTTTATCGTACACTTCCCCGTTTTCCCGGAGGGAGTATTCATTTCCATCCTTATCGTACAGGCTTCGATAGCCATTGGCGTCAAATCCCACTCCCGGTTGTGCACTTCCAAAGCCGATTCCTCCAGGAAAATGGTCAACCAAAAGCCAAATGGTTCCGGTCTGTTTATCCTGAAGCATCGAAGAGTCGATCGTGGAAGCCCCATTGCCGCCTGAACCAGGGTAATCAATAATGACATCCAAGTCACTCCATGTCTTGCCGCCATCAGTACTTCGGCGAATGCCGGTATCGATATTATTAGGGCTGTCAGCAATACTGCTGTTCCTTACGTCAGCCGCTGCAAGAATCGTTCCTTGTTGAGTCGTAACTATCGAAGGAATTCGATAGGCCGCCGAACCGGCCATGCCTGGCTCAAAAAGCGGGATTGCAGCAGGAATGTCTGAATAATGCGGATTTCCGCTTAGTTGAATAACCTCTTCCACGGTTAAGGCTTGGTCATATACTTTCACCGCTTCAATATCGCCATTGTAATACCATTCTCCACTGGCCTTATTATCGAGATTTCGGCCAATGTACATCGCATTCATGCTAGTAACATTGGTGAAAAATGCCCTCGAAGGATGATTAACCATTAAATATCCATCTACGTAAAATTTCGTTCCTGTACTATCAACTGTAATGACCGCTGTATGCCATTTTCCGTCATTATAGTCTCCGCCGGCCGTGATTTGTGTGGCATAAAGTCCATTTTCACGGTTTTCAAAGTACAAGCTTGAGCCGTTTACACTTAACGTGATATTGCTCGAAGCATCTTTTGAGTCAGAAGCACTTAAAATGGCTTTCGCTGCAGCATTGCTTGTTGTTTTAAACTTGGCGACGATCGAACCTTGAGTCAGCCCTGCCACCTTTTGGAGATCTGCCGTTTTGTCTACATAATCACTTGTGCCATTAAAGCTCTGGTTGACCGAATAATCAAGAACAGATGCGGCATCCGCCTCCGCTCGATTTACATGGATCCATGGGCTAAGGGAAAAAACCATCACAAAAGCTAAAAACAAGTTAAATAGACTTTTCGACTGAAAGAATAAACTAGTCATTCGAATCTCCTTTTTTATTAAACTTTTATAAAAATAACGATATCAGCCTTTCACAGCTCCCATCGTAATTCCTTGAGTAAAGTATTTCTGGAAGGCTAGGAAAATAGCAATTATTGGGATGGACGAAAGCGCCGCTCCTGCCATAAGAACACCATAGTTGGTTGTAAACTCCGACTGCATCGCTGCTACTCCGAGTGGAAGCGTCTGCATTTCAGATGATCTTGTCATGATCAGCTGCATGAAATAATCATTCCATGAAGCGATAAATGTGAAAATGGCGAGAGCCCCAATAGCTGGTTTTAACATTGGTAGAATGATAGATGTAAAAATACGAAATTCTGAGCAGCCATCCATTTTCGCAGCCTCTATTAACTCATCCGGAATGGTTTGCGCAAATTGCTTCATTAAAAATACACCAAACGGCCAGCCAATCGCCGGCAAAATTAACCCTTGATACGTATCAACCCAGCCCATGTCAGCAAGCATTGTAAATAAAGGAACAAGAATTACTTGTTTTGGAAGGGCCATCGCACCAATAAATGCCCAAAAAATCAGGTTTCTTCCTGGAAAGCGTTTTTTGGCTAAAACATAGCCTGCTAAGGAGGACGTCACACAAATCAAGACCATTTCACTAAAGGCTATGAAGAAACTATTAAACGTCCATCTGCCTACTGGATTTTTAAATAAATCTACCCAGTTTTGCAAGGTGGGTTTTAAGGGGAACCATTCTGGCGGAATGGCTGTTGCTACGATTTGCAGCTTAAAAGCTCCCGTAATTACCCAGTAAAATGGAAAGAGAAACAAACTTGCAAAGAAGAGCAGCAACATCAACGAAAACGTCTTTCCTATCGAAAAATTCACCTTTTGTTTTTCCTTCATCTTTATCTTCACATTGGATTGTATAGTCGGTTCAATCATTGTCTTTCTCTCCTTTCCTAATATTGCACGTCTTTTCCAAAGTAGCGGAATTGGATAACTGAAATGATGACAATCACAACCGCAAGAATGACACCCATCGCTGAGGCTATTCCGTATTGGGCAAGTGTAAATGCTTTTTCATAGACTTCATACATAATCGTTGTAGTGCTATAGAAAGGTCCGCCAGCAGTCAACAATTTAATCAACGCAAAACATTGGAACGAATTAATCGTTGTGATGATAATGACATATAAGCTGGTTGGCATCAAAAGCGGCCAAGTGACCTTTCTAAAGATTTGCCAATCATTGGCACCATCGATTTTAGCTGCTTCAATATATGTGGAAGGGATGTTTCCTAATGAAGCCGTATACAAAATAATCGGCTGACCCACCGAAGTCGTAATCAAGACAACGATGATGGCAATTAAGGCAAATCTCGCGTCACCAAGCCAACTGACTGGACCAATTCCAAACAAACTCAATAGATAATTAAGTACTCCAAAGTTTGGATGATAAATCCATCCCCATACTACGGTGATACTAACGACGGAAGAAACGGCAGGAAGATAAAAGATAGCTCTAAAAAAGGAGCGTAATTTCTCACTTTTTTGATAAATATTCATCGAGACAAATAACGAGAAAATGATCACAATTGGAACTGCAACAATAACCAGCATAATGGTATTTCTTAATGCTTTCAGAAACACTTCATTGTGGAATAGGTATATGTAATTCTCCAATCCAATAAAATCAAACTTGGCGCCAGTATAATTGAAAAAACTAATATAGATGCCTTTGATCATTGGGGTAACCACAAATAGTAAAAAGAAACCTAACGCAGGAAGTAAAAACAGATAACTTGTCAGCCAATCACGGTTAAAACGTTTCTTTTTCAACACAGTTTCCACTGACCGATCCTCCTCTCATTTTTTAAACAAAACGGACCTTTCATCAACACAATTGGTTTAAATCTATCGTATTGAGAGGTCCGTTTTTTAGTTTTTATTGTTCTTATTGATTATTTTTCTTCAAAATCTCATTTCCATTTTTAGCAAAGGAATCTAAGGCTTCTTTTGCTGATGCCTTGCCCATGATCGCCTTTTGCAATTCTGGGAACCAGACGGTTCTCAGTTCAATGAAACCATTTGCTCTGGTAGGAGCGTCAACGATGTATTTTCTCATCGATTCTACATATTTCATTTCAGGATCGTCATACAAGCCGGTGACAGAATTACGAACAGAGAAACCACCTGTTGCTTTTAAGTTTCGATTTGCCCAATCAGGGTCATTAGCAACAAAGTCTACTAACTTCTTTGCTGCTTCTACTTTCGCTTTATCACCGTTATTGAATACGGCCATTCCGCCAATAAATGGTTCAAACTTAGGATTCTTTCCATCCGGAGTCGGCCAGGCAACAAAGGCCTCATCAAACTTCGCTACTTTCTTAGTGCTGTAAATCTTCTTTAATACAGATGAATAAATAATGGTGGTAGCTAATTTTCCTTGCATGAACAAGTCAAGATTATCGTTGGAGGTCAAAGACTCTGTACCAGGGGCCACAAGTTTGTCTTTCACTCCGTCAACCACCCATTTCAGTGCTTTAGCACCCTCAGGACTGTTAATCGTAACCTCTTTCATATCCTTGTCCAAAATGCTGGTCCCTGAAAGATTAGCCAGGTAGGCACGTGTTCCTTGATCCCCGCCAGTATTCTTGGCAAAGAAACCGGATGGGAACACTTCTGGAGCTTTTTCTTTTACAGCCTTTAAGGCTTTTTCATATTCTTCGACAGTCCAAGTTCTCTCCGGTCTGTCTAAAGGAAGTAAATCAAGTGCACCAATTTTTTCAAATAAGGTTTTATTGACGGCCATCATAAATGGAGTCGTATTAATCGGATACATGACAATATCATCATTCACCTTTGTTTGGTTCCAAATGCTGTCCGATACATCCTTTTTAAAATCATCATCGATCATGTCATTCAGCGGTGCAAGATAGCCTTTTTGTCCATAATCAAGAATTCGTCCTGGGAAGTCGTAAATGAGATCAGGTGCTGATTTCGAAGCCAGTGCCACATTTACTTTTTCCGGGCCGCCTTCGAAAGAAATCATTTCCAAATTTACTTTGATTTCCGGATGTTTCTTGTTGAATGCTTTTATTAATTCTTTCTCGTATTTCCCAACTTCCCCATCTAGTGGGTCCCAGTTCGGATAGTTCCACCAGGTGATTTCTACAGGTTCCGCCTTGCTTGCGGTCTTGGCTGGTTTTTCTTTCTCTTCTCCCCCGCTTTGTTGGGTACATCCTGCTGCCACTCCAAGTAATAAGGATGCAGAAAGGAATGGAGCAACGACCTTTTTCCACATTTTCAAACAAATTCCCCCTTTTTCTATTATTGTTGGTAAAATGTAACCTGGAAAACGTTTTCAAATCTTGTTTTTATTTTATCTAAGTTCATTACCTAGAAAAATACCCCTATATTTACTTTAGGGGTTCTGTTTTTACATAAAATTAAAAACATTCTGTTTACTGACGGATATAGTTTATCTTAAAGTAAAAATGGAGGTGGTCAAGTGTATAAGTTAATGATTGTTGAGGATGAATCGTGGATCAGGGCAGGTTTATTGAAATATTTCAACTGGGATGAACTTGGATTTATGAGCATAACAGAGGCGAAAAATGGTCTAGATGCCATTGAAAAAGCACGGGTAATAACCCCTGACTTCGTCTTGACTGACATTCGTATGCCTAAAATGGACGGGCTGCAGCTCATTGAAAAATTACGCGCTGAACTGCCAGACTGCATTTTTGTCATTTTAAGCGGATACGAGGATTTTACTTACGCACAGAAAGCAATTCAGCTGGGAGTCACTGCCTACTTAATTAAACCATTGCAATATGAGGAAAGCATGAAGACCATTCTTGAATCCGTTGCCAAAATGAAGGAACGAATCAACGAACGCGAGAAACAGGAAAATCTAAAAAAATCACTCGAAGAAACGGAAAAAATCAGTCAGGAAAAATATATTAAGGAACTTATGGAACAGGAGTTTAGCAAAGAAGAATGGCTAAAACGCAGTGAACGATATAAACTTCCTATTAAGAAGGAATGGTATATCACTGCAATTTTCACCCCCAACCTTCAAGCTAGTGGTCAGTGGGATGTGATTACAGAAAACTTGAAGTCGGTATGGATGCAGTTAAGTCACGATTTTCCCGAGTGCCATATTTTTTCCTATTCTTCCGGCAGGAATAGATACTTTTTGATGGCTGGTGATGGCCGCTCGCAGCTTGCCTCTTATTTATCAACCGCCATCCAGCTTACAAAAGAAAATAATCTCCCTATTTATGGAGGTATCGGTTCTGAAGTAACTTCTTGTAATAAAATAATGGAATCCCGGCAATTAGCCGAGAATGCTGCACGTTATCGTTTTTTTATGAATGGAGAAGCTATTTTCTATTCTTCCAAACTATCAGGTGCAAAAGGCTACCCTTTTCAATTTGCCGAAAATCAAAAAATGATGCTGATTCAAGCCATCGAACAGGCTGATGAGTCCAAAATTAAAGCATTGATGAAACAATTTGAAGCTGAAGTCCACAACCATAAAACAAAAGCCACACCAGACAAATTATTTGTTTTTATCCAAGAAATCATAGGCACTTGTGTGCGTTTTGTTCATAAGCACGGAATCAATTTGAAGGAGATATATCATTCAAAACTCTTTTCCTTTCAAATTCTCGATGATTTTTCAACCTTAAGCGATTTGTTTGAATGGCTTGGAGAGTTTATCTACACGATTGGCACCAATTACAAGGATCTTACAAATAATTCATCTTCCTTGGACACTCGTGTTTTTGACAAAATTGAAAAATATATAGCAGACAATATCGCAAAGGATATTACCTTGAACGAAGTAGCCAATATCTTTTTTTATAATCCAGCCTACTTAAGCCGTCTGTTCAAAAACAAACTGAATAAAAACTATACAGCCTTTATCAGCGAAATCCGGATTAATTTTGCCAAGGAATGCTTAAAAGACCCTTCTATATCTGTATCTGAGGTGGGGCCGTTGTGCGGGTATCAAAGCTATAAACACTTTGTTAAGACCTTTAAGAAAGTCACAGGACTTACACCAACTGATTTTCGAAAGAGGCTTGGGGAAACAGGATGAAAAATAGTATTCGAAAGGAAATCTTTATATTAATCATTTGCAGTGTGACGATTCCTTTAATCATCGTTTCTGCCGTTACCTATAAAGTGTCACTGCAAGCAGTTGAAAAAGAATACCAAAGCAATTCTGCCATTATCTTAAATAATTTGTCGCTTAATTTCGATCAATATTTGCAAGGAATTGAAAATGGGACACTTCTTGCCTATATGGACGGGAAACTTCTTTCTTCGTTAAAGGCACGAGCACAAAATCAGGAAGATTTCGATGCCATTGAAAATCGAAAAGTAATCGAGGATTTTGTCCAAGGAATTGAAATCATGATCCGCAACGTAAATGGTGTCCAAATATTTTCCGAAAATCGCGTGTTTTATGCAGGCAGCTATGATCTCGTTGGGGCCGATTATGATTATAATTACCAAAATACAGACTGGTATAAAAAAACGATTGAAGCAGACGGAAAGAAAGTCCTATTTGGTACGCACAAACCCTTCCAGCGGAAATTCTCGAATGATTCAGTGATATCGATGGCGCGGGCCATCCGCAGTTTGGACAACCATAAGATACTAGGGGTTATGCTGTTAGATATTCGCTTAGACATGCTGAAGGAAATATTTTCGCTTACAGAGCATAATAAACGAAATTTCATCATGATTGATGAAATGGGTAAGCTGATTTATTCCTCTAAATATCACCAAGATACTTCTGCTTTGAAAATTAACTCAAAGGCATTATCCAAAATTTTGAAAAATAATACAGGAAGTCTATATACGGAAATTGATTATAAGAAAGTTTATCTCAACTATGTCACGAGCAAATACTCGGGCTGGAAAGTCATCCAATATATCGAAAAAGCGGATATGATTAAAGATTCAGCTATTGTTGGACGAATCATTTTATCCGTCGCCGTTGCCTCAGCCATATTTGCAACCATCGTCATGTTCTTTATCTCGAATAGAGTTTCAAAGCCAATCATTCAATTAAGCAAGAGAATCCAGCTTGTTGGCGAGGGCTATTTTTCATTGGATTTGGAGAACAGCCGTAAAGATGAAATTGGCACATTAATACGAGGCTTTAATCGAATGGTCACAGATTTAAAGGATTATATTGAGCGTTTTGCCTCTGCAAAAGCAAAACAGAAAGAGGCACAGTATATTGCCCTGCAAAGTCAGATTAATCCTCACTTTTTAGCAAATACGCTGGAATCGATCCAAATGAAGGCCGTCCTAAATGACCAGCGCGACATAGGAGAAATGATTGGTGCCCTTGGACACTTATTCAGAATTCATACAAGGTCAGACCAAGAACTTGTCTTATTAAAATCTGAATTGGAATATATCCGATTATATTTTAGACTGCAAAAAATGAGGTATGCGGAGCGCATAGATTATATCGAAGAAGTAGAGGAAGGCTGCGAGCAGCAATATGTTGTCCGCTTTATGCTTCAGCCGATTGTTGAAAACGCGCTTAAATATGGACTGGAGAACCTGATGAATAAAGGTGTCGTCACTATTAAAGCCTTCCTTAAAAAAGATTGCCTGTGGATAAAAGTAATCGATAATGGGTCAGGTATGGACAAGCAAACTCTATCAACTCTGCAAAATCGGCTTCAGGAGGACGAACATACGCTAGGTGGGAAAAATATTGGCATGAAAAATGTCCATGATCGTATTCGTCTTCACTTTGGCGCGGAATACGGGCTGCAAATCGAAAGTGAGCTTGGTGAGGGAACCGCCGTGACGATTTGTCTGCCGATTGTTCAATCAAATGAAAAGGTCGTTATGGACTAATGACCTCTTCATTTGACATTAATTCGAACGGTTAATTAATTTATCTCGATCGTGAGTTTGAGGCGGCTTTTCCAACCACCTCCCATGTGATCTAGATATCTCAAATAAAATTCATCGAAAAATTAAGCTACTTTTATAAATAGAAAAATAATCCTAATAATAAGAACACTCCCGCATGCGAAAGTGTTCTTTTCAATATATTATGCTACATTCTCTATTCTATCATCATGAAGTTTATGCCCTTCCCATTTGGTAATGACAATGGCGGCGAGGGAATTTCCGACAATATTGACACACGTACGTGCCATATCCAAAATCCGGTCAATTCCCGCAATAAACGCCAGTCCCTCAACTGGTATTCCTACACTGCCCAGTGTGGCAAGCAGGACGACAAACGATACGCCTGGAACTCCCGCGATCCCTTTTGAAGTTAACATTAATACAAGAACTAATGTGATTTGATGACCGATGCTCATATGGATACCATACATTTGCGCAATAAACAAAGCAGCAATCGCTTGATATAACGTTGACCCATCAAGATTAAAAGAATATCCAGTGGGAATGACAAACGAAACAATGGCCTTTGGACATCCGATTTTCTCCATTTTTTCCATGATCTTTGGAAGTACGGTTTCAGAACTTGCTGTAGAATATCCAAGAATAAGTTCGTCTTTTAAATAACGAATGAGCTTAAAAATATTGTAACCTGCAATTTTTGCTGTTAGCCCCAGAACAACTAAGATAAAGAAAATCATAGCTCCATAAACCACGAGTACCAGTTTACCTAATGGAATTAATGAAGAAATTCCAAACTTTGAAACCGTAACTCCTATTAATGCAAAAACTCCAAGTGGTGCCAGTTTCATGATTTGATTGGTCACATAGAACATCGCATCGGCTGTTCCTCTAAAGAAATTGAGGATTGGAACCCCTTTTTCTCCAATAGCAGCCACACCCATTCCAAACATGACGGAAAAGAAAATGATAGCCAGCATATCTCCGTTTGCTAATGACTGAATAATATTGGTCGGCACAATATTGATAAAAGTATCGGCCATCGTATGTGACTCTGTTTGTTCAGCAGTTTGAACATAACTTTTTATATCGGTTTTCGTTAAGTGTGAACGATCTACACCAGCCCCCGGCTGAAATATATTCCCAGCTAGAAGTCCGACTATAATGGCGACTGTCGTAATGACTTCAAAATAAAGCAGCGTCTTTCCGCCAAGCTTTCCCAAAGATTTCATATCACCAGCACCAGCAACCCCAACGATAAGGCTGGAAACCACAATTGGAACAACAATCATTTTAATTAATCGGATAAAAATCGTTCCTATTGGCTGAAGCCAAGCTGCAACATTCTCATTCCCATAAAAAATTGCTCCGACAATAATACCAAGCGCCAGACCAATGAATATTTGCCACGCTAAACTAATTCTCTTCAATTTAAATCCTCCTCTTCAACAGATAAATTGTTAGTTATTTTTTACTATATAAAAATAAATATGTAGAGAGATATTTCATCATCTTTACATTCAAAATAACTATCTATACCAAAGGTATTGCTTACTTAATAACCCGTTTGATTTTTTACAATCATTTTTTCAGAATAACATAAAATTTATTATTGAAAAAGAGCGATTTTTACCATTACTTTCTTCTATGGTCGATTCATTGGACATTCAAGCTCAAGCAGTCAACAATGGAATAGCAGGGAAACTGTTCAAACAAAGCAAAAATTGACAGGAAGTCAAACTGAATGGCTGTTAATATATACTCAAGGAGTGAGCGATATGGGCTGGGTCGAATCATTGCAAAGGGCGATTAATTATATTGAAGAAAATTTATTAGAAACAATTTCAATTGAAAGCATTGCTAAACAGGCGAATGTCTCAGAATTTCACTTTCAGCGTACTTTTGCTATCTTAACCGATATTACAGTAGGAGACTATATACGCCGTCGACGGTTAACACTTGCTGCACAGGAGCTTTCCCATTCTAGCAGCAAGATCATTGATATCGCCCTTAAATATGGCTACGACACTCCTGAGGCTTTCGCTAAAGCCTTTCGCCGGCAGCACGGCATCACACCAAGTCAGGCAAGAAATTATAGAGGAAAGCTGAAATCTTATAACCGCCTGGCCATCCAGGTGAGTCTGAAAGGAGCCGAACCTATGAACTACAAAATCATTGAAAGAGATGGATTTCCAGTCGTCGGAGTCAAGCGGGAGTTTTCCTGCCAAAATGGAGAAAATTTAGAAGGAATCCCGAAAATGTGGGGAGATGTCCATCGAGATGGAACAAATGATTTATTATTTAGTTTGAATCATGGGGAAATTAAAGGTGTTCTCGGGGTATGCGTCGATAAGCGCGGTGGCGAACAGCCCGAATTAATGGATTACTGGATTGCTACTGAATATGCTGGTGACACTCCAGAGAAATTGATGCAGCTTGAAATACCTGCTTCCAAGTGGGGAGTATTTGAAGTACACGGGGCCATGCCAGAAGCGATGCAGCAAGCTTGGAAACAAATCTTCTCAGAATGGTTCCCTTCCAGCCATTATAAGCATGCAGGAACTCCGGACTTAGAAGTCTATCCTGCTGGTGACCCTTGGAGCCCTGATTATTATTCAGAAATTTGGATACCATTAAAATAAATTGGTGTCAGGCACCATCCGTGGACAAATGTCCACGAGCGGTGCCTGACACCAATGTCACAAACAAATTGGTTACGCTTCCAAAACAGAGGAGCAAAAGCTGAGTATTATTCAGCTATTTCTAGTTCTATTTTTCTGGAGGCAAAATAATCGCGAATTTCGTCTGAAACTTCCTGGTCTGTAATAAATACATCAATTTCATCAGGCCTCGCAAATGTTGCAATAGAGCTTTTATTCACTTTACTGTGGTCAAGCATGGCAATCACTTTATTAGCGACAGATACCATGATTCTTTTTAATTCTACTTCATATAAACTAAAATCCGAAAGACCGTCCTTTGTATTGAAGGCATACGCAGATGTAAACAAAATATCAATATTTATTTTCCTGAGAAGTTCTTCCCCTAGCAGACCTTCAACAGAGTTGGATGAGTTCCGAACGATACCGCCTATGATAATCACCGTTAGATACGGATTTTCTTTTAACATTGCAGCTGTAGCAATTCCGCTCGTTACAACAGTCAGCCTCATTTTAGAGTCCCGTAAATGCTTGGCAAGTTCAAAGCAAGTTGTACTAGCATCTAAAAGGATACATTGACCTTCTTGAATATGCCGGAATGCAAAATGGCTAATCTGCTGTTTTTCGGTCTTAAATTTCTTTTCGCGTATCTCATATTTTTTATCAATGGTGTCTGGATCTTCCTCTTTCATCATCGCTCCTCCATGAGTACGAATAAGAAGACCTTGTTTTTCCATTTGATTTAAATCAGCGCGAATAGTAGCTGCAGAAATATTAAGTAAACTGGTCAAATCATTGACCGTTACTGTTCCTTTTTCTGTTAGCATCTCTAGGATTATATTTCTGCGTTGATCAGCAAACATAATTCCACCCTTTCATTTCTTTTCGATTCTTATACGAATTATTCTCTCATAATAGTTTAAAAAATCCAACCAAATTCTATAGGAAAACAGCTAAAAAATCCTATTTTTCACATATTAACTTAAAATGTGCCACATTCATATATTTTCGTTTATTTTCCTTTATTTAAATATAACACACCAATTGACAGATATCGATAACAAAAGATAAAATTGTATTAACTTATAAAAATAGTTAATACTCGAAAAGCAGGTGGCAGAATGGATAAAATTTATATCGGAACAAACTGGAAAATGCACAAAACCATTAAGGAAGGCCAGGAATACTGCCGGAAGCTTAAGGAGATAGCCGTGAACATAGATGAGCGGATGCAGCTTTTTATCATTCCTCCTCACACTTCCTTAACAACACTTAGAGAGGAACTCGATTCTAGCATTCTATTAGGAGCCCAAAATATGCATTGGGAAGATGAGGGTCCTTTTACAGGTGAAATTTCGCCAACAATGTTAAAAGAAATTGGCATTGACCTAGTTGAACTGGGCCATTCTGAAAGACGGCAATATTATAATGAAAACGATGTTGATTTAAACAAAAAAGTTCATGCCGCCCTCAATAATGAAATGATTCCCTTGCTTTGTATCGGTGAGAAACTGGAAGACAAGAATCAGGGAATCAGCAAAGAATCTCTATCAATTCAACTTAAAATCTGTTTAAAAAATATAACACCTTCTCAAGCGAAAAACATCCTCATCGCCTATGAACCGGTATGGGCCATTGGTGCTGGCGGCACAGAAGCACCTGCTGACTATGTCCATCAAATGCACGACCATATTCGCAAAGTTTTAATCGAGCTCTTTGGGGACACCGGCGCGGAAATGTCGATATTATTTGGCGGTAGTGTCAATCGCGGTAATGCCATTGATTATTTAAATGGACTTAATGTCAATGGACTCTTTATCGGCCGCTCCGCGTGGGATTTAGAAAAATTCGAACCGATCCTAAACGATATCAAACAGTTGCTTCAAACAAAATAGATAAGAAAAAAGGGTGAACCGCTGCAATGGGTTCACCCTTTTCTCTTATACTTGAACAACCTCTTGTTGTATAGATTTAGCTGCTTCTTTGCTGATTCTCTTGACAATCGAGATGGCTGTTTCTTGGGCGCCCGTTAAGCCGCCCTTTCCGACCACAACAAGACCATCATATTTCCCGCCAATAATTCGTCCAAGATCGGCTTGAGGAATGACATAGTCAATCAATTCAATTCCTTTTGCCCCCAATACATTCAGGACATTCACCATCGTATCTCCGCCGGTCATATAGATTCCTCGAACATCCTCGAGATTGCTGCTTAATACTTGAGCGACAACCTCTCCTAAACCTCTATTGATATTATTCGCTGCTTGACCAGACTGAAGACCGCATTCCTCTTCCTTGGCTGCTAAATTAAGAACATTGCATGTTAAAGCTGTTTCCAATAAAATCACATTCGGTTTTTCACCTTTTACCGTTCTCAAGGTTTCCTTTACGGCCCGCTGAATTTCAATTGGTGCTGTGTTCTCGGTATCGATAAGCATTTCTGCCGAAACCGGGATTTGGCATGCCCATTCTTTATCTGACAACGCTTTCAATTGGGTTTTAGTAACAGGAGTTGCACTGCCCGCGACCGCAATTATGGTCCCGCTAATTTCTTCTTCCGAAATCTCCCCACAGGTAATATCATGGTTTTCCGATGACAAACCCTTAATGGTTGCTAGCTTTTCCGTGAATGGACCCGGATCAACGGCTAATACATTCCATTTTAATTCGCTAACCGCCTCAGCAATTACCTCCACATCTTCAATGGATATCGCATCTACAATGATAAATCTAGAGCCGTTTTCCCGTTCGCTTTGCAACGTTTGCTTCAGCGCCTCTTTCCCTGCAAGCAATGCCCCTAAGGAAACGACGCCGATTTTACGTTTGGTCTGCTGAGCCATTAAGGTAGGGACATGTGATTCGGTGATTGGTGTTCGCACATCATTCGCAACTGGTGTCTTCGACAAAGCCACACCATCAATGATGGAGTATCCGCCGACCATAATTCGTCTTGACTGCGGCATTGCTGGTACCATGACAGCAATGGTATCCGGAGCTAATTCCTCTAACATCGCATCGACTTCAAATCCAATCCCACCTCTTAAAGTGGTATCAATTCGTTTAGAAAAATAAACGGCCCCTTTTTCTTTCAGCGCAATGACAGCTGACTTTACCTCTTGCTCTGCAATCTCCTTTTTTAACGCCCGACTGTCACTACTAAGAACCATTGCCAGATGTCCCTTATCCGTATCAAGTGACTTTTCATCAAAAAAAGCAGCAGTAGAAATACCGGCTCTCGCTAACAATACACCAACCGTTGTGGCACCAGTTAAATCATCTGCTACAATGCCGATCTTACACATAAATCCCCCTCCTTAAAGTCATGCTTATTTACACCAAGAAGGAAAGAACCCAGTCCCTTCCTTCTTGAAAAAAGGTATGAATGATTATACTTGTTTCACTAAAGCGTTCTGTTTCATCTTCCAATAATCTACTGCAACAAGTGTAGCTTCAAGCATACTCACTGAACCAGCGATTCCTTTACCTGCAATGTCATAGGCAGTTCCATGGTCAACGGAGCTTCTCATAAATGGTAATCCCCATGTAATAGTGATGGATTTTTCAAAATCATAGGTCTTACAAGCAATATGTCCTTGGTCATGGTAAAGAGACAAGATGGCATCATAGTTTCCTTTAAGTCCTAAAAAGAAGACAGAATCTGCTGGAACCGGTCCTACTGCATTAATTCCAAGCTCTTGAGCAGCTTTTACAGCAGGGATTAAATGATCCGCTTCCTCTGTACCAAACAAGCCATTATCAGATGCGTGCGGATTTAAGGCTGCAACGGCGATTTTAGGCTGTTTTAACCCTATTCCGGTCATTTCAGTATGAATTTGTTGTACGTGATCTAACACTCTTTCCTTTGTTGCATAGTCACATGCTTCTTTAAGCGCCTTATGACGGCTGACAAAGAACACTTTTAAATTATGGCAGTTAAACATGGTTAACGCATAGTCTGAATTGGTTAATTCCCCATAGATTTCAGTGTGTCCTGGCTGCGGACATCCTGCTAATTTAATGGCCTCTTTATGAATAGGGGCAGTAGAAACAACATCAATCTCATTATTTAGACCTAATTCGATTGATTTTTTTACATAGTCATATGACATTTGACCGGCTAATGCTTGGACTTTGCCATATTCGATACTTGCGCAATCGTACTCGCCAGTTTCAAGGATATCAATCGTTCCATATTGAAATTTCCCTTCTGACGGTTTATTGATTTTATTAACGACAAAATCACAATTTCTAACCTTCATTGCTCTTTTGACAATATCAACAGATCCAATTAGAAACGGCTTACATTCCAGATAAACTTTTTCATCCATCATTGTATCAACCGTAATTTCAGGGCCGATACCAGCAGGATCTCCAATAGTGATAGCAACAACAGGTTTCTTTATGTTTGTCATGACTTTCGCTCCTTCATAGATAAATATTTTTTAGTCGGTATATTATTTTGATTAAGAAAAACTATAACGCTTTCAATTATTCTATAAAATTATTGTATTTTTATTTTCGTTATTTGTCAATTGCTATTTTTTATTTTCTATTTTCGATAGAAATCGATAGAATTTATCTATAAATGAAAGTTCATTTTTAAAGGTTGGGTTAATATTGATTGCTTTTATACCTTATTATATTACTATCTCTTTCACGAATTATATCCCTTAAATTTTCCCATTAACATTAAGTTCCCCTGCACCAAACATAATCATTTTACATAGCAAAAACAGTATTTTTTTCGTTTATTTTCACTATTTTTCATTTTAAAAGAAAATTATTGACACAAATGAAAGAAAGTGAAAAAATATAATTAAATAAAACAATTCAAGGAGTGATTTTTGTGAAAATTGGGATTGGTTCTGATCACAATGCATTTCAAATGAAAGAAGAAGTAAAAGCTTATATCGAAAGTTTAGGTCATGAAGTAATTGATTATGGCTGCTATTCAGAGGAAGAAGTGGATTATCCAGCTGTCGCCTTCAATGTAGCCACTGATATCACAGCCGGGAAATTGGAAAGAGGAATTCTTGTATGCGGGACTGGGATCGGCATGTCAATTGCCGCCAATAAAGTCCCAAATATCCGCTCTGCACAATGTCATGATGAGTATTCAGCTGAAAGGGCACAGTTAAGTAACAATGCTCAGATCATTACCATGGGAGCCAAGATTATTGGAGTCGAGCTTGCTAAGAAAATCACAAAAGCTTACCTGGATGTGTCCTTCCAAGGCGGTAATTCCGGAAGAAAAATTGATCAAATCATGGATAAGGAAAAAGAATTTCTTCTCCAGGGTTCATGCTGCTAAGCTTTATCTAAACTTTAAAGGAGCGATAAATAATGAAATTTTTCCTTGATACTGCGAACATCGAAGAAATTAAACGCATTACCGCGCTAGGCCTTGTTGATGGTGTAACAACCAACCCAACGATTATTGCGAAAGAAGGCCGTCCTTTCGAAGAAGTAATTAAAGAGATTTGTAGAATTGTAGATGGCCCTGTCAGCGCAGAAGTTATTGGACTTCAAGCTGAGGAAATGATCAAAGAAGCACGAGTGCTTGCAGAGTGGGCTCCTAATGTAGTGGTCAAAATCCCAATGACCGAAGAAGGTTTGAAAGCGGTTCATGTTCTATCGAAAGAAAACATCAAAACGAACGTTACCCTGATTTTTTCCGTATCTCAAGGTTTAATGGCAGCGAAAGCAGGCGCTACCTTCATTAGTCCATTCCTTGGAAGACTTGATGATATCGGTGTCGACGGTTTAGATCTTATTAAACGCTTAAAAGTCGTTCTTGATAATTATGGATTAAAATCTGAAATCATTTCAGCAAGTGTTCGCCATATGGGCCATTTAGAAGCAGCTGCAGAAGCAGGTTCCCACATTGCCACCATTCCTGGATCCCTTTTCCCTAAACTATGGGGACACCCCCTAACAGATAAAGGAATCGAAGGCTTCTTAAAGGATTGGGATCAGTTTAATAAATCACTTGCAAACGAAGGTGATAAGCATGCAGTCCTTAGATAATCAAATCGTCCAGTCACTCCGTGTCCTATCAATTGATATGATTGAAAAATCAAAGTCAGGGCATCCAGGGCTGCCTATGGGTGCAGCTCCAGCCGTTACAGCCCTATATCGAAACCACCTTAAATTTAACCCTGTTACTCCAAACTGGTTTAACCGTGATCGTTTTATTCTGTCTGCAGGTCATGGATCTGCCCTGCTTTACAGCTTACTCCATGTTTTTGGATACGATTTGCCAATGTCAGAACTGCAGCAGTTCCGCCAAATGGGGAGCTTAACACCAGGACATCCAGAATATAAACATACTGCTGGAGTGGACGCAACGACCGGGCCTCTTGGGCAAGGAATTGCTATGGGAGTTGGAATGGCAATGACCGAAGCTCACTTGGCAGCTTTATATAATCGTCCAGAGCATCCAATTGTCGATCACTATACCTATTTATTATGCGGCGACGGATGTTTGATGGAGGGAATATCCTATGAAGCGGCATCACTCGCCGGCCACCTTCAATTAGGAAAGCTCATTCTGCTTTATGATTCCAATAACATCTCACTCGACGGAGATTTGGATAGAGCATTTTCTGAGGATATTACTGGAAGATTCCAATCCTCCGGCTGGCAAACCCTGGTTGTCGAGGATGGCAATGACTTTGAAGCAATCTCCGGTGCCATTGCCTTAGCGAAGGCAGAAAAGAATAAACCAACTATTATTGAAGTCAAAACAGTGATTGGTTACGGCAGCCCAAATAAAGCTGGGACATCCTCTGTACATGGTTCCCCGCTCGGATCAGATGAATCAGAGTTGACGAAGAAAAATTACAATTGGGAACTTCCACCTTTTACTTTGCCTGAAGAAGTACACGCTTTGAAAGAAGTTTATCGTGAAAAAGGAACACAACTAGAAGAAGAATGGCTTCAATCCTTACAGGGTTATTATCAGGAATATCCTGAATTAATGACAGAAGTTCAAGCAATGGTTGAAGGCAGCTTACCTGAAGACTGGGATGCAGCATTAAAACTTTATACAGAAAGCGATAAAGCCACTGCCACAAGGGACGCATCAGGAACCGCTCTCAATCAAATCGCCGAAAACCTTCCGACCATCTTCGGGGGATCAGCTGATTTAGCTTCCTCCAACAAAACAATGTTGAAAGGTGCTGGGGATTTTACAGCGGCAAATTATGAAGGAAAAAACATTTGGTTCGGTGTTCGTGAATTTGCCATGGGGGGAATTCTTAATGGCATGGCCTTACATGGAGGGGTCCAGCCATTTGGCGGTTCATTCTTTGTCTTCTCTGACTATTTACGATCGGCGGTCCGTTCTTCTGCCCTAATGGGGATTCCTGTCACCTATGTAATGACACATGACTCCATTGCCGTTGGCGAAGATGGACCAACCCATGAACCAATTGAACAACTTGCTTCCTTCCGGGCAATGCCAGGCGTCACCGTGATTCGCCCAGCAGATGCCAACGAAACAGCTGAAGCTTACCGATATGCATTTGCCCAGAAAGAAAATCCAGTCATGATGGTTTTAAGCCGTCAGAATCTCCCAATTCTTCCTGGCAGCCTTGCAAAGGCAAAAGAAGGAGTGGCTCAAGGCGGCTATGTCTTACTAAAATCCGAGAGACAACATGCTGACATCATCTTAATCGGTACCGGATCAGAAGTATCTTTACTAGTCGAAGCCCGGAAAATTCTGGCTGAGCAAGGTATCGACGCCTCAGTTGTCAGCATGCCAAGCTGGGAATTATTCGAAAAACAATCGGATGAATATAAGGAATCAGTTTTACCTTCATGCAACCAGCGCCGGTTAGCCTGTGAAATGGGATCAGCGTTTGGCTGGCAGCAATATGTTGGGCGCGATGGCCATATTATCGGAATCAACACATTTGGAGCCTCCGCACCAGGCGAAGAACTAATGAAGCATTTTGGATTTACTGTTGAAAATGTCGTAAACAAAGCAATAGAAGTTGTTGATAAGGTACGGGTTAGCAACATAAAGGGATTGTGGAGCCACCGATAAACGAATTAATAAAAGACTGTTGAACTAAACCTGATAGTTTAACAGTCTTTTTCTCTAAATGAAAATTGTTGCGAGGGGGAAATGAAATGTTTTTACAAAACAAAGTTGAGAATATGGTTTGTACGCAATCATTGGTGATGGGTTTTCTTTCAGCATCCCAACAAGCTGCCGCTGCGGCCTACCCATTAATCGGAAGAGGAAATAAAAACGAAGCAGATGGCGCTGGTACAGAAGCTATGAGAAATATAATGAACCTTATTGATATGCAGGGAGTCATCGTTATTGGAGAAGGCGAAATGGATGAAGCCCCGATGCTCTATATTAATGAAAAACTAGGAACAGGCCATGGTCCTGAAGTGGATATTGCCGTAGATCCTATTGAAGGAACCACGTTAATGGCGAAGGGGCAGGAAAACTCCTTGACTGTGATTGCAGCTGCCAACAGAGGGAGCCTATTACATGCGCCAGACATGTATATGAAAAAAATAGCCGTCGGGCCAAAAGCAAAAGGCTGCATCGACATCAATCGATCTTTGACAGAAAATATGAAAGCCGTCGCGAAAGCACTCGGAAAAAGAGTGCAAGATTTAACAGTCACGATTCAAGACCGACCGCGCCATGAAGGGTTGATGGCCGAAGTATTTGAAGCAGGAGCGAGAGTTAAATTATTTTCTGACGTCGATATTACAGGTGCGATCGCAACGGCTCTCGATGATCAAGAGGTTGATATTTTAGTTGGAACAGGCGGCGCCCCAGAAGGTGTAATTGCTGCCGTTGCCTTAAAATGTTTAGGCGGGGACTTTCAGGCAGCACTCCTTCCTCAGAACGAAGAGGAATATGCTCGCTGTCTAAAGATGAGTATTCCCCATCCGAATATACCATTGACAATAGATGAAATCGTAAAAACCGATGATTGCTTCTTTGTCGCAACCGGCATTACAGATGGAATATTCCTCAAAGGCGTTCAAAAAAAGGATGATGGCAGAATCCTTACCCATTCTCTCGCCATCGTCGGCGGAACTAATAAATCCTTTCAATATATAGAGGCAAGTATATAATCACTGTCTTGGTGTCAGGCACTAATGTAAACAAGCAAAACCAAAGGCGGTTTTGCTTGTTTTTTCTTATTTACCAATCATCTCATTAAACAAAAAATAGACGGAATGAAACCGTCTATTTTTACGAGTAAGCGATTACTTTTTATAGTATTATTAATAGTTTGTTAATTTTGAACAGGTTCTTTTAAAGTTAAGATAATCACGAAACCAAGTATCAGCATTACTCCAAAGAAACCAAAAGCAAGGTTATAATTGTTAGTTGCATCAAGAATAGCTCCAACAATCATCGGTGAGAAGAAACCGCCTAGGTTTCCACCACTGTTAACAGTTGCAATCGCAACAGGGTATGTATCTCTGTTGGTTAATCCCATTGGATAAGCAGTAAATGCTGGCCAGCCGATATTTAAGAAGAAACCTGCAAGACCTAAGCTAAGAGCAACAAGCACGCCATTATCTGGCAAGTTAGTAATAACAAACATCATACACGCAGCAGCAATAGCAGTAATTAACATCGTTGGTTTACGTCTTCTAGCGAATACTTTGTCAGAAATGAATCCGCCTAAGATAGCTCCGACCAATCCGCCAACAGCAGGCATTGATGCTACAAAGCCCATTTTCATGAATGAGTAGCCTTTGGCGTTAACTAGATAACTAGGAACCCAAGTTAAAATCCCATATAAAACACTATTCATTAAGAGTATTACCCCAAATATTCCAAGATTTGAAAACGCTTTTAAATGTAGTTAAAGGTGCTACCTTTTGATAACGAATCAACTTATCTAGCCAGCCAAATGATTTTTGTTGACCTTCATTTACTTCAGTAACCACTTCACTCTGACGAATGTATTGTAATTCAGCTTCTGAAACATGTGAAGAATCTTCTGGCTTTGATCTTACGAACAAATACCAGACAATCGCCATAATGACACCAGGAATCGCAAACCAGAAAAACACCGAACGCCATCCTTGAGTTACGGCAATCCAAGTTGCAATAATCGGGACGATAATTGGAGCTAGCTGAGTGGAAGCTATGTAAACACCAGTAGCTGTCGCTTTTTCCCTTGCCGGAAACCATTGATTGATTGTTGATGTCATACTAACAGGAGCAGGACCTTCTGCTACACCTAATCCTAAGCGAAGCAATACCAGTGTAGTTGCACTTTTCACAGTACCCAGCAAGAAGGTAACAGCAGAAAAAGCAAGAATAGCAATGGTTGCAACACCACGTGATCCCTTTTTACCAAGCAAAAATCCAGCCGGAAGCTGCGTAATGGCATATCCTAGGAAGAAGAAACTCGCAATTGCACCAGCCTGGAAATTGTTTAGAGTAAATTCCTCTTTAATGAACGGTAATACTACCCCAATATTGGTACGGTCAGCCATGCAGACTAAATAGACACCGAAAATAATTAATAGAACTACCCAGCGATAACTTGATTTTTTCTTAAGCGCAGGTACTGCGCTAACTTTTGATTGAGGTAAAGCCATGTTTATCTCCCCCTTTGACCTATCTAAGGATTTATAAAACGGTTTCAAAAGTATGCATTCATCCTAGCTGAAAGATTAAATTTATTTAACTAATTTTATAACACTATTGTTTTTCAAAATAGATTAAGATACTACCAGTCTACTATTTTGATTATTCAGATAATAAATAATAAAAAAACAAAGCCGCTAAAAACATTTTCCTTACTACAAATTTTTTATGAACAAACCTGGGATTGCTTTGATGTTTCGATTATACCAGCAGCCAATAACTCTTTTTCTTTGTCAATAATCTTTTGTACTTTTCTACCTGATCTAGCTTCCTCAAACGATGAATTAACGTACGCTTCTACTAGTTTTTTAGCTAGTTCCGGCCCCACAATTTGAGCACCCATTGTCATAATTTGAGCATTATTGCTTTTTTGAGCACGCTCAGCAGAATAGATATCATGGCAAAGTGCCGCTCGGATACCTGGATACTTACATGCTGCAATCGCCACTCCAATTCCTGTTCCACATACCAAGATCCCGCGTTCCGCAACACCTTCGCTAATGTCTTTAGCTACCTGAAATGCAACATCTGGATAATCAACGTTTTCACAAGAATGACATCCATAATCAATTACCTCATAATGATTACTTTGTAAAAATTCTTTAATTGTTTCTTTCAACATAACCCCATTATTATCACAACCAATTGCGATTTTCACTTTCTCACCCTCCTTGTTTTTTACTTTCATTTACCTTCAAATTAATTATATGATTCCGCTTTCATTTAGTCAATATTTTTTTCGTTTTTACTCTCGTTTACTTTCGTTATTTATTAGTTTTGATAAAATGATAAAAAAACTTAAAATTTGATTAAAAACACTTGCTAAATTGCAATAATCCCGCCAACACAACCAAAACCACAGAATAACCTCAGGGATTCCATAGTCTTTAAGTTTGTATTTAATTTTTATTTATTATCATTTGTTATTGTTTTTCGAGAAAATGAACCAACTAAATAGAAATAGTTGGCCGAAAAATCAATTTTATTCAAATAAAGGACTTACCGCTTTTTCATTATGAATCCGATCAATTGCCTCAACAAGCAATGGCGCTACGGATAAAGTGGTAATTTTATTAATCATCTTTTCTTCAGGAAGCTCAATTGTATTCGTTACTATCAACTCTTTAATAGGGGATAATTCAATTCTGGTAATGGCAGGACCAGAAAGGACAGGATGTGTGCAGCAAGCATACACTCCTTTTGCACCTTTCTCAACTAAAGCATTAGCAGCTAAAGTAATGGTTCCGGCTGTATCTATTAAATCGTCGATTATTATGGCATTTTTACCTTCTATATTTCCTACGATATTCATAATTTCAGCGACATTGGGTTCTGGACGGCGTTTATCAATAAAAGCAATCGGAGCATTTAATCGACTTGCAAGCTTCCTGGCTCTGACCACACCACCATTGTCCGGGGCTACAATTACAATATCCTCTAATGGTAATATTTTACGGTCGTTCGTGCTTTTTTTCAGTTTAATCTGTGTTATAATATTCCCCGGCATAAGTTAAAGATAAATTTTACTTAATGCGGGTGGGAGAGGGCAACACGAAAGTGTGTGATTAAAATATGAAGGGAGTTTTCAAACTTAAGCAGAACAAAACAAATTTGAAAAAGGAGGTTATAGCAGGGTTAACATCGTTTTTTTCCATTGTCTACATTATAGCCGTGAATGGAAATATCCTTCAGGATGCCGGAATACCGCTTGAAGCTGGGATTATCGCAACCGTACTTTCATCGCTGATTGGCTGTTTACTGGTGGCCTTTATGGCCAACGCACCATTAATCATCGTCCCTGGAATGGGAATTAATGCCTTATTCACCTATACCATAGTGGGTTCGATGGGACTGAATTATATGGAAGCATTAGGAGCAGTTGTTGTATCTGGAATGATCTTTGTGATTGTGGCCTTTACGAAACTATCAGCCTTGTTATCAAAAGCGATACCGTCTTCATTAAAGGAATCAATTACTGTTGGAATAGGCTTATTTATTGCCTTTATCGGCTTACAAAAAAGCGGGATTATTGTTGGTAACCCCACTAACTTTGTGGCCATGGGGAACTTATCTGCACCGATGGTTTTAGCCTCAATCATTAATCTGATTATCACGTTATTTTTATTTTTGAAAAAAGTACCGGGGAACTTCTTAATCAGTATTATTTTGGGGACAATTGTATCCTACTTTTTTGGGCTTGTACATTTTTCGGCAATCGATACGAGTTTTATTTCCTTCGATGACTATAAGAAAGTCTTTTTAAGCGCAGACTTTGGAAATATGGCCACCATTCCGTTTTGGACGGCAGCCTTTTCATTGGTTTTGGTGCTCGTTTTTGAAAATATCGGTCTGCTTCATTCGCAGGTGAATGGAATGCTGGAAGCACCGGAAAAGAATGAGAAATCCCTTAAAGCCATTTCTATTTCTACAATTGTTTGTGGATTATTAGGCACAAGTCCATCTGTTTCGACGGTTGAAACAGCGGCGGGAATCACGGCTGGCGGAAGAACGGGGTTAACCTCTGTTGTAACAGGTTTACTCATTTTATCATCACTTTTCTTCATGCCTTTTATCAAACTCGTACCTAGTTCGGCAATCGCACCAATCCTCATCATCATCGGAGGATTGATGCTAACCAATATCGTAAATATCGATTTTACAGACTTTACAGAAGCATTCCCGGCATTTCTTGTTATTATCATGATTCCGTTAACCTACAGTATTGTCGATGGAATTGCCTTCGGATTTATCGCTTACCCGCTGGTTAAGCTCTTTACAAACAAACAAAAGCAGCTATCTCTCTCGATTTATATTATTTCGATGCTGTTTTTGACCAATTTCCTGCTGCACACAGTTTGATTAAGCGCAAAAAGGAGCCGTTCGGCTCCTTTTTGCTATTTTTGTGCTTGTATTTCAAAGTGCTGGCTTTCAGTTTCAAACGGATTTTCTTCAATTTCGAATCCAAGATCTTTAATGACCTGGTAATCTTCTTTTGCTGCTTGGCCATCGGTTGTTAGATAATCTCCGACAAAGATGGAGTTCGCAATAAACAGCCCCAAATTCTGTAAGGAGCGTAAATTGTATTCCCGTCCACCAGAAATGCGAATTTCTTTAGTTGGATTCACAAATCGGAAAAGTGCAAGGATTTTCAGGCAACGCATTGGTGTTAATTCATCCAAATCCTCTAGCTTTGTTCCTTTTATCGGATGTAGAAAATTAACCGGGATGGAATCTGCATCAAGCTCTTTGAGTGCAAACGCCATTTCGACAATATCATTCTCCGTTTCACCCATTCCGCAAATAACGCCAGAGCATGGAGAAATCCCTGCTTTTTTCAAGTTTTCAATCGTATGGATTCGATCCTCATAATCATGGGTAGTCGTAATATTTGAATGATGATTGGCGCTAGTGTTAATGTTGTGATTAAAGCGGTCGACACCTGCCGCTTTCAGCTTTACGGCCTGATCTTCAGTCACCAGCCCCAAACAGGCGCATATTTTAATTTGCTCTACCTCTTGTTTGATTTGTTCGACAGCTGTTATCACTGTATCGACTTCATTGTTAGTGGGTCTTCTGCCGCTCATGACAATACAATATGTACCGATTTTGTTCTTTTTCGCTTCTTTTGCCCCTTCGACTATCGTTTGTTTGCTGATTAACGTGTAGCGGTCAATCTCCGTTTTTGCTTTAATTGATTGGGAACAGTAGCCGCAGTCCTCCGGACAAAGCCCGCTTTTTGCATTAATAATCAAATTCAGCTTTACTTTTTTCCCATAAAAATGTCTGCGAATCTCATAGGCAGCATGGACAAGCGCTAAGACCTCATCATCATTGGCCTCCAAAATCTCCTTTGCCTCTTCTTTCGTTAGTGAATATCCTTCGATTACTCTTCGTGCCAGCTTTACCCACTCCACTTGATCACCTCGTTTTTATTTGTTAACCATTTTATGCTTTTGGTTTACATATAAAATTATAAAACATTAAATCTGCTAATCAAGTATTTTGGTAATAATTTCTGTTATTTGTTAACCAAATAAAAAAGTAGTTGACATAAATTTATCGATGCTTTTAAAATCATTAATATACAAATAAAAAAGTGGGGATGGATTATGAAAATTTTAGATATTACATACGTTGCACTTCTCGCAGCATTTATGGGAGTACTGGGCTTTGTTCCGCCAATTATGCTCTCATTTACACCTGTTCCAATCACCATACAAACATTAGGTGTACTTCTTGCCGGCGGTGTTTTAGGGCCAAGGCTCGGCGCCTTAAGCATGACTGTATTTTTATTGGTTGTTGCAGCTGGAGCACCACTACTATCGGGAGGACGCGGAGGAATTGGCGTTTTTGTCGGACCAAGTGCCGGCTACCTATTCGCTTATCCTTTAGCCGCTTTTTGTGTGGGCTATCTAATCACTCGATTTAGCAAATTGAAATTGCGAAATATATTAATTGTCAATTTAACGGTAGGTATTTTCCTGCTTTACCTCATCGGAATCCCGGTTCAAGCTTTTGTTATGGATATTCCGATTGAAAAAGCAGTCTTAACAAGCATGGCCTATATTCCTGGAGATATCCTAAAAGCTATACTTGCTTCTTATTTAGTTTATAGACTGGTAAAATCTCCTGCTATAAAACGCAACTTGCATAAAAATGTAGAGACACTTTAATGTGTCTTCTTTTTTTGGGATGGATTTCTGCTGATTGGAGTACGTTATCCGACAATTGGCTCTGCATATCCGCTGATTGGAGCTCGCTATCCGATAATAAAGTTACACAAACCAGATTCTAAACTTGTGTTAGTATGTAAAAAGAGGTGATAAATATGGCATCCATTACGGAATCATACATAAACCATGCCCAATCTTACCCTGAAAAAATCGCCATTCAAACGAACAATAAAAAAATAAGCTATCACACCTGGCACAAAATGGTGTGCAAAACTGCTAACTGGCTGGATTCTCTGAATCTTGACCATCGAACAATCGGAATCTTACTTCCCAACGGAATCCCCTTCCTGCAGCTATTTACTGGGGCAGCCACTGCCGGCTGGACTTCCGTTCTCTTTGATTTGAAATGGACCGAAACAGAATTAAAACAACGACTAACATTAGCCCAGCCATCCATTCTTATCACAACAGGTGAGCTTTTTTCAAAAGTCCAGAGCCTCCCTGTAAAGATCCTCATATGGGAGGAGGTCCTTTCAGCAGTCAATAACGCTTCCTCAAGCAGAGCCATAGAAATAGACGGAGGGACCCCGTTTTATATGGGTTTTACTTCAGGGACAACCGGGAATCCAAAAGCCTTCATTCGTGCCCATGACTCCTGGGTGGCAAGCTTCGATTGCAGCCGATATGATTTTCAGCTTAATGAAAATGATCATGTTATCGTGCCTGGGGCATTAATCCATTCCCATTTCCTATATGGCGCCATCAGTACCTTATTTATAGGAGGAACAGTCTATCTTCTCGAGAAATTTTCTTCGAGTATGTCCTTAGCATTAATGGAATCACTGCCAATTACAGCCGTCTATGTCGTACCAACCATGGTCGCTGCCTTTTTAAAAGAAGAGCGCCGCATCGAGAAACACATTAAATTCCTCTCCTCTGGAGCAAAATGGGAGGAGAACTCCAAGCAGCGAATCCGGCAGATGTTCCCGTCTCTCTCCATGTACGAGTTTTATGGAGCAAGCGAGTTAAGCTTTGTTACCGTATTAAACGATAACGACCGAAAACCAGGCTCCGTCGGCAAGCCCTGTCATAATGTCCAAATCCAAATTCGCCGTTCGAACATGGAAGCCGCTAAACCAAACGAACCAGGGAAAATTTTTGTAAAAAGTAACATGCTTTTTATTGGGTATCTCCAAATGGAGGGGAATTCCGGTCATCAACGCATTCGTCCGATCCAGGACGAAAATGGCTGGATTACTGTTGACGATATGGGGTATCTAGATGAAGACGGCTACTTGTACATTTCGGGCCGTGAAAAAAATATGATTTTATACGGAGCGATTAATATTTTTCCAGAAGAAATTGAAAAGGTAATTGGTTTGCATCCTTCTGTCGAGGAAGTCACGGTCATCGGCATCCAAGACTCTTATTGGGGACAAATTGCCGTCGCTGCCGTTAAAGGTTCCGCAACAATTATGGACTTAAAAAAATTATGCAAGCAGCATTTATCATCCTATAAAATCCCGCGAAAATGGTTTTTCATCGAAGAAATGCCGCATACAACTAGCGGAAAAATTGCCCGTCCGGAAGTGAAGGAATTAATCGAAAGCGGGGTGGCAAATCATTAAACGAGCAGTTATTGTCCGTGCAAAACGAACACCGGTTGGAAAAAAGAATGGGATGCTGAATCGCCTCGAGCCACAGGAATTGGCCTCTCCAGTCCTCAGCCATTTAGCTGCCGGACTTGGCGAAAATGTAGATGACGTGATATTAGGAAATGTAACGGGGCCTGGAGGCAATATTGGCCGGTTATCTGCGCTGGAAGCAGGTCTTCCTCTTTCTATTCCAGGTTTAATGCTGGACCGGCAATGCAGTGCAGGGCTTGAGGCCATCCGCCTATCCTGTTATTTCATTCAAGGTGGTGCAGGATCGTGCTATATCGCTGGCGGTGTCGAAAGCTCCAGTACCTCCCATTATGAACAACGTGCCCGCTTTTCTCCTGACAGCATTGGAGATCCTGACATGCTGGAGGCAGCGGAAATGGTCGCCCAGAAATATGGAATTTCAAAAGAGCTCCAGGATGAATATGCATTTCTAAGCCATGAACGAAGCTGGGAATCGTTTCAGAGAGGAATTTTTACGGATGAAATAGTCCCCCTTGAACAATGGACCAACGATGAATCGTTTTTAAAAAAGAGGAATATGGAAGCTTTGTTACGGAGAGCGAAGCCGATTATTGAGAATGGCACTGTAACAGCGGCAAACAGCTGTGGAATTAATGACGGGGCTGCTGCAGTGCTGGTAATGGAAGAGGAAACCGCTCGTTCACGCGGCTTCATGCCAGTTCTTCGCTTTATTGACAGCCAGGTTGCAGGTGTCCATCCCTTTTATCCAGGGGCGGCGCCCTTACCTGCAATCCTAACATTATTAAAAAGGAATGGGCTCACTGTCGAAGACATTGATTTGTTTGAAATCAATGAAGCTTTTGCTTCAAAAATTATCGCCTGTACGCAAGAACTCTCCATTCCCTATAAAAAATTGAATGTAAGCGGCGGTGCTTTGACAATCGGCCACCCTTACGGCGCATCTGGTGCTATTTTGGTCACTAGGCTTTTCTATGAAGTTCAAAGAAGAAATGGCGTAAAATATGTTCTCGCTGCGATTGGAAGCGGCGGCGGAATTGGAGTTGCCGTGTTATTTGAAACGGTTTAGGAAATTGGTTTTGAAATACAACACAAATGATGATAGTAGGTTCATTGCCCGTGATAGAAAAAAAGTACTCTCACGGGCAATGAAACGTCCTTTCATTCACCGTAATAACATTAGAAGCTCTCCCTCGGGTAATGAAACGCCTTTTCATTTACCGTAGTAACAATATAAGCTCTCCCTCGGGCAATGAACTGCCTTTTCATTTACCGCATTAACAATATAAGCTCTCCCTCGGTAAATGAAAGTCATTTAAAGCACAACATGTTCCTCTCTAGTTTGCCGTTCCAGCCAACCAATAAGATCCTCTAAAAACTGTTCCCGGCCCAAGTCATCGAATGGACGATGCCGCATTGCTGGGTATTCAAATTTCTGTTTGTTTTGGGAAGCGACAGAGTTAAAGAATTGTTTCATCTTATCAGGAGGAGTTATTTCATCCTCCAGCCCAAACTGCAGCAGAAAAGGCAGATTTATAGAGCTTGCTTCTTTTGTTAGGCGCTCTACTGTCAGCATTAACCCCCGTCCCAAGCCAGGTGTTACCTTATCATGACGCAATTCGTCAGAGTTAAGTTTGGCGATCATTTCAGGATCCCGGGTTAACCGGTTAATATCCCCAGGTTTTTCAATACTAAAATCGGGTTTAAGCTTACCCATTAGAGAAATCAGCAGCTTTTCCGATCTGGTCGCTTCGTAGGAAATCGCCGGAGCGATAGCAATAATTCCAGCAAGATCGGTACCATGATCTAATAAATAATCAAGTGTTACAACTCCGCCAAGGCTATGGCCAAGAATAAACAACGGCAGATTAGGAAACTCGGAAACTACCATCATGCGAAATTTATCTAAATCAACTTTGTATTCATCCCATGTCCGAATAAAGCCCCTCCTACCCGGACTTTTCCCATGGCCTCGCTGATCATAGGCATAAACGATATAATCATTCTTCACCAATTTATTACTTAAGTTTTGCAGACCTCCACTATGGTCACCATGTCCATGTACTAAGATCATGGCTGCTTTTGGGGTCAACTTCGGCTTCATAATCCGATAATAAAGCTCCACTTCATTATGGCCTTTAAAAGTCCCCTCTATCATCTATTGAATCCCTCCTTTTTTAAAAAAATCCATACCTGTCCATTACAAACCAGGTATTTCGGCATATGATGTATTACCTCGTGATAAAAGGAGGTGGGTTCCATATGTCTGGACATCACTCAAGTTTTGCTTTAATCGTTGTGCTTTTCATCCTCTTAATTATTGTGGGTGCATCATTCGTGTACTAATCTAAAAAAAAGGATTCGTACACAAAAGCAGCAGGAAGCGTGAATACCACGCTTCTTTTATTTAACAACCACAACTTTTTGAATAATTGGATGCAAAAGATAGCCCATCCCCACCCCGAGCACATTTAAAATAAAGTCATCAATATCCATACTTCCGCGCTTTGTAAGGTACTGCGCTGTTTCAATTAGCAGAATGGAAATGATCGGAAGGAAAAACAACTTCTCCCTCGAAGGACGCTTGTTTAGTAAGTACACCGTAACGCCATATGGAACGAATAACAAAATATTCGCGGTAATATTGTAGAAGGCAACTAAGAAATTTGCATCTCCTGTAAAAAATCCTAGGATTGTTCTAAAAGGCATCAAGTTAACTTGGTTATACCTCTGATTCGAGGGCCGGAAAAATAACAATATGAATAGGCCCAAACTATACATACACATGACAGACTTGATAACAAGACTAGGAACTACTATTGTCCCTTTCCCTATTAAATATACCAAGAAAAACACAAGCAATGTTACGCAGGCCCATACAACCACTAAAACAACAGGGTGAAGATAGGCCAAGAGTTTTAACCAAACCGGCAATAAAACCAAAAAGAGAATCTGAGATATTCCTAGCGATAACCATAGCAACCGGTTTTTCATTTTTGGATAATCCTATTCATAGTAATGGATTAATCGGTTTAATAATTGATTCAATGATATAAAGTTATATCCTAGTGAACGGGCAAAACTTGTATCGACTGACCATGAACCAGGCAAATTGTATGGTGATGGATCCCCATCCTTTTGTAAAATGGCCTTTGTTGAAGTCAGGTCTTCAATTAATCTTACCAATTCTCTTAAACTTATATCCTCGCTGGATCCAGGGTTAATGCCTCCATGAAAATCAGACTTAGCCATACTGAATAAAAACTTTGCTGCTTCTTCTGAATCTATGAAACTATAGCGCAAATCAGGATTTTCGATGAACATCGCTTTTCCATCTTTGATATGGTCCACATGGAATTTTAAACGATTGGTATAATCATCTTTTCCGATAATAATCGGAAAGCGGACGGCTGCAACGGGAACTTCTGCATTTTGAAAAAGAACGGCTTCGGCAGCCCGCTTTGCTTCCTGGTAACCTACATAACCGATATACTCGCCTCTAGTTTTTAACACTGGGTTAAACTCTAGGGGATTAAAGTTTTCTTCCTTATGTAAGGTCCCAAAATCATAAACTGCCTGGCTGGATGTAAATACGTATTTTCGCATTTTCCCAGATAATGCTTGCAGCGTATCGAAAGCCTCCTGGGAAGAATAGCATGTTTGATCAAAGACAACATCCCATTTCTTGCCTTGAAAAGCTTTATGTAAAGAACCTGTATCCTCGCGGCTAATTTTCAATCTCGATACTTGATCACCAAAGGAATCGGGAGTCTTCCCCCTTGTCGCGATTGTTACCTCAATTCCTTCATCTAACATTAATTGGACTAATCTTTTCCCGACAAACTGTGTTCCCCCAAGAATTAACGCAGATTTCACAAAGAATCTCCCCCTGCTTATTTTTTCAGCAATAGCTCCTTAAAGCGTTCTCATGCCTTAATTATAGCAGGGTTAGGGATAGTTTCGAAAATCAAAAACAAAAAGAGACATTACACTGAAGAATGTCCCAAGCTCTCATTATCTTTTCGTTCATTTAATATGTCCTTAATAATTTCCATATGAAAGGCGGCCCATGCTTTTTCACGAAAATGAAGAATGACACTGGCAGCAACAGCAAAAATATAAATGAAACTGAAGACAAGCCATAGCAAACTGCCATCATGAAAAAGAAATTCCGATAATTGCTTTGAAAATAAAAGCATTAACCATGGTACTGCGGAAACAAGGATAGGAATAAAACCGGAACCATTCTTTTCTTTTGTCATCCGGTAAAAAATTAATTTTAATGCACTGCTATCTAGTGCTCTGTAAAGCTTTTGAATTTCTTCTATTTCAATAAGTTCCTTCATGTCTTTGATAGAATGCCCATGATCCATTGTTTTTTTCAAGCGAAGAAAAACTTTATGCGCATCCCCTCTTAATGAAAACATATTTTTTCCCTGCCTCAAAAAATATAATAAAATTATATTTCCCCTATACGATTTCAAATAAACGAAAAAGAACCTTGAATCGAAATCAAGGTTCTCAAAAGGAAATGCTTAGAGATTTAAAAAAAACGAAAATATTTATGAGCGTCCCGCCAAAAACGTACGCATAACCTGCTCTGCCGCTTGCTCTAGTAATTCAGCTCCACGATTCATCGCATCCTCAAGCGGCATCGGGCTGTTAATGATGCTGTGCACACAATGGATTCCATGTTGGTAAAGCTGGTCAATACCTTTTCCTATAGAACCCGCAAGAACAAAGACCGGAATTCCATGTTTCTTGGCTTCCTCTGCTACCCCCATCGGTGTTTTACCAGAAGCCGTTTGAAAATCGGTTTGGCCTTCGCCCGTAAAAACACACGCAGCTCCGTTTAGCTTCTCAGCCAGATTAGTGTACTCGATTACGAGATCGATTCCTCTTTTTGTAGCAGCAGGAAAAAACGCTTGGAAAGCTCCACCTATACCACCTGCAGCACCGGCACCAGGCCTATCATGCAGTTGTATACCCGTTTGGGCTTCAATTAAATCGGCCCAGTGTGCTAACTTTCGGTCAAGGATATCAACCATTTCAGGGGTCGCCCCCTTCTGCGGCCCAAACACATACGAGGCCCCATTTTGCCCAATTAACGGATTTTGAACATCTGTCGCAATTAAGAAGGAGGCTTCTGAAATTCGTGAATCAAATTCGCGATCATCAATCACGGCTATTCGCGAAAGCTCATCAGCCCCAAAGCCAACCGGATTTCCATCTCCATCTAAAAGCTTCAAGCCCAGAGCCTGAAGCATGCCAATCCCGCCATCGTTAGTAGCACTTCCACCGATAGCTAAAATAAAATTACGGCAGCCGGCGTCTAATGCCCTTTTGATTAGTTCTCCTGTCCCAAAAGTGGTCGTCAGCATCGGATTCCGCCTTTCAGGACGGATAAGATTTAATCCTGACGCGGCAGCCATTTCAATGACACATGTTTCGTTATCCCCAAGAATTCCATATGCTGCTTGGACCGGTTCTAGTAATGGCCCTTTCACCACAACTTCAACCATTTGTCCATTGGTCGCTGCCACTAAACTATCTGCTGTGCCCTCTCCTCCATCTGCAACTGGAACTAAAACGGTGTCTGCTTCCGGCAATGCTTTTTTAATGCCTTTTTCAATGGCCCGTGCTGCCTCTGGTGCGGTTAATGACCCTTTAAACGAATCAGGCGCAATGACGATTTTCACGTTAACTCCACCTTCCCCCTGCAATTTTCCATTTAATTTATTATAATCCTCCAGAATTTTTCTTTCATCGGTTATAGCAACTAAAAATTATGAGCTTTTTAGATTTTTTTTTGTGTATATTCAATAAATACTCTGACAAAGGATGATTTCAGATGTTAACTCAGGAGATGGCAACAGATATTGTTGAGCAAACAATGCTTCGGCTCAATCGGAATATCAATATTATGAACGATAAGGGCATGATCATCGCTTCAGGAGATCAGAACCGCCTGTATCAACTCCACTCAGGAGCATTTTTCAAATGCAATCAAAATATCGGGGAATGCGCTAAAGCCATGTACATCCACCTAAACTCCCTTATTTATAGGTTAAAAAAAATCAGGGAGCTCACAGGTTGGGATCCTCAAAAGCTAAATGATGCCGTTGCTTTGCAGCTTGCCGTTTGGCTTTGGCAGATGAAATAGAAAGGCACTATATGATTTCTGCCTAAATATTATTATAATAAGGTTACTAAATCATGCGAATTGTGGGGGTGTTCTTTTCATGGGGAATCAATCTCGATTGCCTGGTACTCCAGCGACTCATGCAAAGCCTAGTATTGGAAAGGCGATACTTTGCATGGGGCGGAAATTAATCTAAAAAATCGCCCAGGGAAGTTATATTTCTAATATGTGGCTTTGCACCTTATTTTCTTTCATTTTTTAAAATAAGGGGCTGGCTATCCATGAAATATGTAAATGCAAGCAATATTTTACCTGAACATCTCATTGCGGAAATTCAAAAATATGTACAAGGGGAAACTCTCTACATTCCTAAGCCAGAAACAGCTTATCGAAAATGGGGCAGCTGTTCCGGAGGGAGAAAGTTAATTGATGAACGAAATGCTTCGATTAAGCGAGCCTTTAAAAGCGGACGCAGTATTGATCAATTAGCCGAAGAGCATTTCCTTTCTATAGAAACCATTAAGAAAATTGTCTATTCACGTAAAAAGCACTGATGTTTTCAGTGTTTTTTTATGTATAAATTGCTTCTTAATCATCTTCTCCATATTAATGATTTTCTAATTCTTTTAAAATAACCGTAGTGAGGTGGACTGTATGATTGAAAAATTTATTAAAAACGACCAATTCAATTTTATAAAAAAGCAAGTGGCTATAATAAAGGACAGCAGTAAAAAAATTTCCGACCCTACCGTTATTCGTGCCGTAAAGGAACTGGCGAACGCAAAGATCATGGAACTTTTTCCTTTCATAAAACAAGAACAAACAGAAATGCTGGACCTATCAAAAAAGAATTCAGATTACGAGTTTGACCAATACATCCAAGAGTTAGCTCAGTATCTGCTCCCATTTCCTCAGCTTAACGAACAGCAAATTAAAAAGATGTTTCCAAAAGCAAAAAAACTAAAAGTACCTGAGTTATCGAAAATCAATCGGGAACAAATAACCTATTTAAGCTGGACGGACATCAGTACCAACAAAAAGTATATTATATATGAGCTAAATGAGAAGTTGGTCGGAATTGAGTGCAAATTCACATTATTAAGTAAGGATAATGTTTGTTCGTTCTGTAATCGTTTTGGCCCGGTCGCCTTCATTTCAACCGTAACCAAAACAAAAAAAGCCAAAAATCAAGATTACTATAAAGCGATAGGAAACTACATTTGCTTCGATAGTACTGAATGCAATGGAAAAATAACAGACGTGGACTATTTGACAACTTTTTTTAAAGACTCATTAGGGGAACCTTGCTAAAGCTATAGCAAGGTCCTTTTTCTTTCGTGTCTTCATAAAGTTGATAAGTGCACAGAAATCGAAATAAAAATCAAAGGGGCTTTTCTCTAACTTTAAGTTCTTTATAAAATTCATCAATAATCGGGTGAATGTTTCATTAAAAGTATTGCTGGTTTCTGATTTAGAGAGATCAAAAAGCTTTTACAGGGACGTTCTTGGATGTGAGGTTACGGATTGGTGGGCCATTCGGGATGGATTCACTGGATTAGGGGTGAAGCTGCTTCAGGCAAACGCGCCTGAGGACGTTCATCCTAACAAGTATCCAGCTCCTGATATCTACTGCTATGTAGAAAATTGGACAGCCCTTGATGATCTTTATGAGGAGTTCAAGAGGAAAGGTGCCAAAATGGTCGTCGAGCCTTGGATTGACCCTGAATCAGGACCATGGAAAGAGTTCGCTATTGTTGATCCTGACAACTATTGTATAGCCTTTGGTGGCACTAACGGTACCTTTATGTATCATAACTAAAGCAATAAATTGTAAATTTGTTTTCATCTTTATTTAACAGGCCATTCATATTTTATTAACATTGTAGCGATATAGTATGTATAGCGGGGATAGCACGCGTGGCTATCACGGTATTTGGCGAAGGCGGAGCCGATACCAGTAATACATTTAAACCATTCGATGTATAAGTCCCATTGAAACCGAAAAACCTATATTTGTTTAAGACGAATATTTATTTTCTATTTGGGTTTGATGGAGGACAACTATGGAAAATGTATTTGATTATGAAGATATTCAATTAATACCGGCAAAAAGTGTGGTGAATAGTCGTTCTGAGTGTGATACGACTGTGTCGTTAGGCGGGCATACCTTTAAGTTACCGGTTGTTCCAGCAAATATGCAGACAATTATTGACGAAAAAATAGCAAGTTACTTAGCGGAAAATGGTTATTTTTATATCATGCATCGTTTTGAACCGGAAAAAAGGATAGATTTCATTAAAGAAATGAAATCGCGCGGATTATTTTCATCTATTAGTGTCGGTGTCAAGGAAGGTGAGTATCCTTTTATCCAACAATTAGCGGATGAACAGCTTACACCCGAATTCATTACCATTGATATTGCACACGGTCACTCTAATGCTGTAATTAAGATGATAAAGCATATTAAATCCCTTCTACCTTCTAGTTTTGTAATTGCAGGAAATGTCGGAACTCCAGAAGCAGTAAGAGAATTAGAGAATGCTGGCGCGGATGCGACCAAGGTAGGGATTGGCCCGGGAAAGGTATGTATTACGAAAATTAAAACTGGATTTGGAACTGGGGGCTGGCAATTAGCCGCTCTTCGTTGGTGTGCAAAAGCTGCAAGTAAACCGATTATTGCGGATGGAGGAATTCGCACTCATGGTGATATCGCAAAGTCCATTCGATTTGGGGCAGCAATGGTGATGATTGGTTCATTATTTGCCGGACATGAAGAATCTCCTGGAGAAACAATTGAGGACGAAAAAGATGGAAAGCTTTATAAAGAATACTTTGGTTCGGCCTCAGAATATCAAAAAGGGGAGAGAAAAAATGTTGAAGGCAAGAGAATTTTAGTGGAACACAAAGGTTACTTAGCCGATACGCTGAAAGAAATGGAACAAGATCTTCAATCGTCTATTTCTTATGCAGGAGGTAACAAATTAGAAACTATTCGACTTGTCGATTATGTCATTGTTAAAAATTCAATCTTTAACGGTGATAGAATCTATTAAAGATTTCAATAAAGATGAGCAAGATTCCTTTTTCTTGCTCATCTTTTCCTTTGCCTCTCCTAAAAATTACGAGCCACTTTTCCGCTGACACTCTTTTCCTCGCTAAGCTCCGGATGTGCCCTTCTTACCACAGACGGCCTTGCAAGGATAAGAGTCACCGCAACAAACAGGGAAGCCGAGAGAAGGAGAATCCATTGAGCTGGGAAAACATCATACAAAAAGCCGTACAACACCATTCCTAACGGCATTAAGGCCATTGCCATTGTTTCCACTATGGAAAACACGCGCCCTTTAAAATCATCCTCAATCTGCTTTTGCAGCATCACCTGAATAGGAGTATTTACTGTGATAATCATAGTCCCTAAAGTAAACATGATGACTAAATAATAAACAAAAACCGCGGTGCCAGACATTGAGATGAGAATGGGCAATGCCGCTCCACCCATGATGATTCCCATTCCAATGAAGGCTCGTTTGGCTAAACGAAACGGAAATTTAACTTCTTTTCTTACGGAAAAATAAACAGACAACGCTAGCATTCCGATGGCAAACGCTCCTTGGGTAAAGCCAAAATTCCGGGAAGCCATTTTCAATTTTTCAATTAGGATAAAGGAATAACCGACCTCGTAGGCACCAAAGAGGAAATTAATTAACAGTGCCATCCAGATGATGGTAACGATTAACGAATGCTGTTTCAAATAATGAATTCCAGCCTTCAGGCTCTGCCACATCGATTCTTTCGCTTCCCCCTTTACCTCTTCCTTCCTGTTGGCAAACAAGGTAAAATTCATTGTCGATTCCAACAAAATAGCTATGACGGATGCGCTCATATAGGTAATAAGGAAAACTGGCATGGATACAGCGCCATAGAGAAGTCCTCCTACAGCTGGACTGGCAATCGCGGCAAAGGAAATCGACATTTGATTCAAAGACATCGCTTTTTGAATTCGTTCCTTGTCAACGAGCCCTGTTATCGATGAGGTAAACGCCACTCCCGAAAACATCGAGGTCAGTGACAAAATACAAGAAGTCGTATAAACGGCTACCAAGGATAGACCTGATGTTACTGTTACTGTGAGTAGCCCGCCAATGGCCAAGGTTGTCGCTACTTGTGCAGTAATCGCGATTATTTTTCGCGGATATTTATCAGTTAAGTAGCCAGCAAAGGGTGCGGCAAGGGTCCTCGGCAATATATTGCAGATAAGATTAGCAGCAAAACTAGCGGCCGAGCCTGTTAGTTGTAAAATATAAAAACTGACGGCAAAGGAATAAATTTGCGCTCCAAAGGAAGAAATCAGCTTGCTTATTGTGAATGTCCAGAGATGATACGTGGCTTTTTTTAGCTTTAAACGGTCCTCCATCATCAAACCCACCCCAAAAGTTTAATTTAATTAAACAAATCATATCACGGCAGCCACTTTCATTTCAAGAAAAAGTTTAATATAATTAAACTAATTAATTAAATTGCCTAGGGAAGTGCTTATTGACATGTTAGGAGAACGAATTCGGGAAATTAGAAAAAGGAAAAAGATGACGCTTGAGGGGCTTGCCGGTGAGGAACTCACAAAAGGAATGCTTAGTTTAATCGAAAATAATAAAGCAAAGCCTTCAATGGAAAGTTTAGCCTATATCGCAAAACGTCTCGGGGTAGATGTCACTGAACTTTTAGAAGAGGTAAGTTCGCTGGAATTAAGAGAAGTGTTAGAAAAAGCGGAGAAGTTATATAATATTAAGCGTGATAAATCACCTGAGAGGTATCGACAGATTGCAACCCTCATCGAACCATATTTAGAGAACCTCTCAAATGGATATGAGTCCGCCCGATTATTGGATATATATAGCCGCTGTCTTTACAATGAAAAAAAAGAGGGCTGGCGGGAGCTTTCCGATCGTGCTGCAATCATGTACGATGAGATGATGCTAACTGCAAAACGGGCTAGTATTGGCATCTTCCGTGCCATGATGAAATTCCTGGAACATGATTATTCTGAATCATTAACCATATTGTTGTCAGAGCGGGCTGAACTAGAAGCAAACCATGCTTACATCGACCCGATGACCCGAGTAGACCTAGACTACAATGAAGCGATTTTGCATTTCGCTGTCGGAGATTCTGATTCTGCAACACGAGTGATGCAAAGTGCGATTGATTTTTCAAAAGAGCACCGTATCTTTTATCGAATTGATGATTTATATCGTCTTGCTGCGGCACATGGGGAAATGACCCACGATGAACAGAAAAAACGGCATTTTACGTTGAAGTTAAAGCAATATGGTGAATTTGCGGATGACACGTTTTCCCTTGTTTTTTATGATGTTTTCACGGTTATGTCTCTTATTTCTGAGCAGAAAGCTTACGCAGAAGCGTTAGTTATCATTGATGACTATTTATCGGACCCGAAATTGGCGGATAACTTTGAAGTCTTATTTTTCCTTGAAAAAGGAAAAGCCTATTATGGCCTAAAACAATATGACGAAGCCATTCCATACCTCGAAAAAGTAATAATAACGAATTGGGCACATCATCCGTTTGATTTGTCGTTGTTATACATTGTCGATGTGTACAAAGCCCTTTGTTATCACGAACTTGGGAACAGAGACCAAGCCCTTCAAACTTCTTTGGAGGCAGTCGAAAATTATCGTCCGCTCCCGGCTTCGAAGTATAAGGATTTTGCTAATGAAACGTATAGAATTATTCAGACATCCGGGAAAAGTTCATGCTAAAGGATATTAGGTGCTCCTCCTAATTACCGTGGGCCGCCTTTTTTCTTGCTGATGGGCTTAAGGAGCCTCTCCTAATTACCTCAGGTACTCTTTTTTTCTTGCTGACGGGCATTAGGGACTCCTTCTAATTACCGCGAGCAGCACTTTTTCTTGCGAACGGGCATTAGGAGTCTCTCCTAATTACCGCGAGCAGCACTTTTTCTCGCGAACGGGCATTAGGTGCCTCTTCTAATTACCGCGAGCAGCACTTTTTCTTGCGAACGGGCATTAGGAGCCTCTCCTAATTACCTTGGGCACCCTTTTTTCTTGCGAACGGGTATTAGGAGCCTCTCCTAATTACCTCGAGCGGCACTTTTCCTTGCGAACGGGCATTAGGAGTCTCTCCTAATTACCTCGAGCGGCACTTTTCCTTGCGAACGGGCATTAGGAGCCTCTCCTAATTACCGCGAGCAGCACTTTTTCTTGCGAACGGGCATTAGGGGCTCTTCCTAATTACCTCAGCCACCCTTTTTTCTTGCGAACGGGCATTAGGGTCATTTCTTAATATCCGAAGGTGCACATTTTTGTTCTTATTGTCGAAACGATGAAAAATATGAAACAACTACGCTATTTTATTCGTCTTAGAAAGTGAAATAATTTTTTTTACGAAAGGAATCTAAAGAATTGAAGCGGATAGGAAGTTTATCATTCACATTATTACTCATCATATTCACTATCCTATACGTCATTGTGTTTCATAATGAATCAATTCCTTTTATGGGATCTGATAAGAAGCAGACAACTCCTTTACCAACTGATCTCCATCCAATTGTAAAAGAACGGAGCAGTCAGTTAATCCAGCAGGCTGCCAAAAAAGGAATTGTACTTGTAATTACGGATGGCTTCCGAAGTGCGGAAGATCAGGATCGACTTTTTGAAAAAGGCCGTACATCTGAAGGAAATATTGTAACGTATGCTAAAGGCGGAGAGTCCTACCACAATTTTGGGCTGGCTATCGATTTTGCGCTAAAAACTCCTACAGGTGATGTCATTTGGGACATGAATTATGATGGAAATAAAAATGGCGTTGCAGATTGGACCGAGGTGGTTAAAATGGCAAAAACCTTAGGATTCCAATGGGGCGGCGATTGGGCCAAATTTAAAGATTATCCCCATTTAGAAATGAATTTTGGCTTGACAATTGCTGATTTACAGAATGGAGAAAGACCACCAAACTCATCTGTGACAGCAGATGGCGAACAGTGACAATCACTGTTCGCCTTTTATAATTGCTAAGCCAGCTCCAAAGCAATTTCCATCATATTTGTAAAAGCTACTTGTCTTTCTTCTGGTGTCGTTTGTTCATGACGAATAATATGATCACTAACGGTCAAAATCGTAAGTGCATTAACTCCGGCATAGGCTGCATTCATATAAAGACCGGCCGTCTCCATTTCTACACATAAAATCCCCATCTTCCGCCATTTTTCCAACGCGGTTTCATCGGCATTATAAAAAATATCGCTAGAAAGAACATTTCCAACATGGACCGGAAACCCTTTTTGGTCGGCTGACCTTTTCGCTTTCTCCAATAAGGCAAACGAGGCAATATTCGAATATTCTCCCGGAAGATTGTATTGGTGAACATAACGGGAGTCTGTCGAAGCCCCCATGGCAAAAACGATATCATATAAATTCATATGGTCCTGGATGGCACCGCATGTACCAATCCGAATCAAATTTTTCACACCAAAAACATGAATCAGCTCCCATGAATAAAGACTCATGCTTGGCATGCCCATCCCTGTTCCCATAACAGAAACTTTTTTTCCTTTATACGTTCCGGTAAATCCAAGCATATTGCGGACGGAATTAAATTGAACCGTGTCATCCAAGTAGGTATCAGCAATAAACTTTGCTCTTAATGGATCCCCTGGCAAGAGGATGGTTTCGGCAATCTCTACTCCATTTGGTTTGATATGCGGGGTTTCTTTTTGATTAGCTGTGTTCATCTTTGTTTCGCTCCTTTTTATGACCTAAATAAATCCTCGTATTTAGAAACGCTTACAAATCTATATATTGTGAAAATTTTTAAGTGGGTATACAAATTGTAGTATTTGTATTATTATTTTAAATAATAAAAATATTGTATACACTTAAATTTAGCTGCTATTACTAGAATAACCATTTCAGCCAAATTACTCTTCTAGTTCTGAAGAGTAAGAATCCTCTTCTTTCGCTTAGGAGAGGTTTTTTCAATTAAAACAGATAATACCAAATCCTTCAAGGTATTCCATTTTTTAAAACAATTTAGTTAAGGGGTTGAGGACAATTGGAAACAGTTGAAAAAAAGCGGCTTTCTACGAAAGGTCTATGTACTGTAGAAGGATGCGGTGAACCCATTAAAGCTCGGCAGTTATGTAATAAGCATTACGTGCGAATGAGAAGAAGAGGGAATACAGATACCATCAGGGTAGAGGCTCACTCGGTTGACCACTGTCTGGCAGTGGATTGTTCCAAACCTTATTTTGCCAATGGTTACTGCGAACATCATAACTACATTTATAAAAAAATAGGGTATCCACACACACCCAAGGAAATTAAATTATGTGGAGTTGAGGATTGTTTTAATTACCATTTTCTTCGAGGGCTGTGTGAAATTCACTACTACGAGTGGGTATCAAATCTTAAAAAGTTTCAGTTTAACGCTGTGAAAGAAAAAGAGAAAACAAGTATAGGTAAGTAGAAAATATTATCATATTGAAATGTTCCCAATGAAACATATTGGGAACATTTCGCCTTTCGCCGATAAACACCATTTTCACCCTCGCAGTTTTACACGATAGTGCCTCATCGATTTCGGAATTCCTTTTAGTTCAAGAATTCCGCTATAGATTAAATGTCTGATTCGATATTCAAAAAAACTATCCGTAACCAATTCATCGAGCTGACCAAGGATTTCACCAATTACTTCACCTGCCCGAATAAACTCTTTAGTTTCCTGCTGCTGATGAAGCTGCTCAATCGTCTTGATGATGAAGCCATCAAAATAATCTTCTGGCACACTTGTTATTCTTCCCTTCTGCCATAACCGAAGGCATTCTTTTGATTGCACTAATTGTTCCCAATCTTTTTGAAACTGGACTTGCTCTTCATTTGATAACGGATTGGCGGTTTTGTTTTGGTCAAATAAAACTTTTAACTGTTCCGGATGCAGCCATGCCGAGTGAACCATGGACCTCCCTTCATCTTCACACCATTGTTCGGTCGTATTAATCAGAATCATCTCATTTGGTTTATCCCGTAATAAAAAAAGAATAAAACGAAGCCACGTTTGTTCATCCCCGTTATTGGCTGTCCAAATATATAGAGGAACATCTTCAGGTATATCCTCAATTTCTAATAGCGTTTTGGAAAAATAATTCTCCAATTCATAAACTTCTATTTCAAAATTGATATTCTCATTTAGCCATTCATAACGGTAGTCATGTCCTTCTTTACGATCCAACTTCCATAGTGGTCCGATTGCAAAGGGTTCCTGAAAGCCAATAACCTTCTTTGGGTGCTCCAAACCATATCTTAATGCTCCTGCTGTAGAGGTGGATGAAACAAGATGCACCGGACCGTTTTCCTTCAAATAACTGGAAGATGGCTTCTTTTGCCGGTGCTTTTGTATCAGTTGATTGATTTTTCTAGCCATAAAACCTAATTGATGCTGTTGAACAAAATAACCGCGGCCTTCCAAAGGTTCCTGTTCCTCATGGTAAAATGAATCAAAGTCAGCCGAATTATGGAGTTCGTAGGTTTGCCATTCTCCATGATCCGACAATTCTGACGCCGTTAAATAGTCGTCCCCTTCAATTTGATAGACAAAAACAACATTTGGTTCACTGAAAAAATATATGTATGGATAATGATCTCTAGTTTTAATAACATTCATCTCCTCTTATAAGCTCCTTTCTATTTTCTCCAAAATGGCCACAAATTCCTTTAGATAAACCTTAGTTGATTTTTATGTTCTGCCCTTTCTATAATGGGAAGTAGTGAACTTGAAGAGAGGGATTCATATTAATATATTGTGGGATTTCGACGGGACTCTTTTTGATACTTATCCGGCACTTGTCGAAGGATTCATTAAATTAAGCCAGCAAGACTTGGACCGAGCAGAAGTGCTGAAATGGTTAAAAAAAGATTCCTTAACAGCTTTTAAACACTATGGAATATCTTTAGAGCTTAGAGCAGAATACCAAAAGCTACATAACTATTACTCGAAAACACACAGTGTTCCGTTTGAACATTTAGTGGATGTATTATCAGCCGTTGATAACAATATTATAGTGACTCACCGGGATAAAGAATCTACTATCTATCTCCTTGAAAAATACAATTTAGCCAAATACTTTAAGGAAATCGTATCCGTTGAAGAACAAGGTTTCACTAGGAAGCCTCATCATTCTTCCTATGAGTATGTCCTAAAGAGTCATCATATTGATTTGGTAGTCGGCGACCGCGACTTAGATTTAATTCCCGCCAGGCATTTAAATATCAAGAGCGTTGCCTTTCAAAATCGTAATATAGAAGCAGACTTTCATATCGACAGCTATGCCGATTTTATTTCTGAAGTCCTTATCCACTTCAATAAAAAGCCCCTCTGATTTTTTAAACAAAGGGGGCTTTAAGTTGAAACTTTCTATTAACCTTGCTGCGGACTTGTCAGGGGAGCTGCCTGCTTTGCCATGTCCAACACCTTTTTAGTCTCGGCTTTCCTGTGTGTATAATATAAGGCTGCCCCAGTAAATAAAAACCCGCTAACCAAATTTCCTACTAGTACTGGAATTTGATTCCAGACCCACCAATCTGTGAGGGAAACATTAGCACCAAGCATCATCCCCGCAGGAATGACAAACATGTTCACAACTGCATGCTCAAAGCCTTGGGCAAAAAAGATTAAAATCGGCAGCCACATGGCAGCAATTTTGCCAATGACCGACTTGGTAGTCATGGCCATTACCGCTCCAAGTGTCACCATCCAATTACATAACATTGCTTTAACAAACACAACAATGAATCCATCAACCCCAAGATTTCTATATCCCACTGTTTTGGCCTGTGCTACGGCGATAATTTTCGCTCCTACAGCATTGTCGGTCACATGTCCAAACTGTGTGGAGGCAATCGTAAACAGCCAGGCATAAAAAACTCCTCCTGCAATATGACCGATTATGACCCAAAACCAATTATTCAACATTTGGCGAACGGTTATCCTTTTGTCCATGACGGCAATCGGTATCAGCGCAAAACTACCGGTTACTATTTCCAGCCCAAGCAGGATGATTAGGACAAAAGCAGCCGGAAAAAGAATCGCACCTATGATCCCCATCCCTGTTTGCAGTTCAGCAGAGTAGGCTAAGGTCGTTCCAAACCCAAGAAACGCTCCCGCCAGCGCACCACGAATCAATAAATCCTTTACCGGCAGTTTGGCTTTCGCTTCCCCTGCCTGAATCATGTTTTCTACCACTTGATTTGGACTTACTATTGACATCCCATCACTCCCCCTTTTATTCACTTATGAAAAGAAATACTTGACCGTCCTTGACTTCAACGGGATAGGTTTGAATACACCCCACATCTGGTGCTTGCACCCTTCCATCCTTCACGCTGATTTTCCAATCATGCAGGGGACAATAAACAAAATCCCCGCTCACGATTCCTTCCGCTAGCACTCCGCCTTTGTGAGGACAACGATTTTCAATGGCGTGAATTTTTCCATTTTCCAATCTAAAAACAGCGATTTCTTTACTGCCAATCGTAACCGTTTTACCAAGCTTTTGCGGTAAGTCTTCCGTTTTTCCGACCAAAATGGGATGAAGTGTTTTTTCCATTTTCTTTCCCCTCCAATAATCCGTTACTTAGTTTCCACCGGGAGTTTCAAAGATTCATAAAGGTCTTTTAACAGTGCTTTGTCTTGAATAGCTTTCTTCCAAGGATCTTGAACAACAGACAACGCTTCTTCCATACGCGTCATTAATTCTTTCACTGTGTTTGGATCGGAGAGTACTCCCCGTATATGATCAAGTCCTAAGCGCTCGACCCATGCGGAAGTTCTTTCTAAATAATTGGCCGTTTCACGGTAATATTGGAGGAAAGCACCAATCATTTCTTCAAGCTCATCCTCCGTTTTAAATTTAGATAAAAGATCAGCTGAACGGAGATGCGTCCCACCATTTCCACCTACATACATTTCCCATGCCCCGTCGACACCGACTACGCCAACATCTTTAATACCACTCTCTGCACAATTTCTTGGACAAGCGGAAACGGCCATTTTGACCTTGTGGGGAGTATTTAATCCTTCAAATTTCTTTTCCAGACGAATCCCCATTCCAATGGAATCTTGTGTACCGAAACGGCAGAAATTTTCACCAACGCAGGTTTTTACAGTTCGAAGTCCTTTGGCATAGGCAGAACCGGAGGGCATATCCAGATCAGCCCACATTTTGGGTAAGTCCTCTTTTCTTACACCAAGTAAGTCAATGCGCTGGCCCCCCGTAACCTTAATCAATCCTACCTTGTATTTATCTGCAACGTCAGCAATTTTCCTCAGATCATCTGCGGTCGTCACTCCTCCATACATTCGTGGAACGACCGAGTAAGTGCCATCCTTTTGGATATTGGCATGCATCCTTTCATTCACATAGCGGGCTTCTTTCTCATCCTTGTAACTTAATGGGTAGATCATTCCTAAGTAGTAATTTAAAGCTGGCTTACATTTCGAGCAGCCATCCGTTCTCCAGTCGAGTACATTCATAACCTCGCGAATATGAGTCAAACCCTTTTCACGGATTTCCTGCAAAATCTCATCTCTCGATAAGTCTGTACATCCGCAAATGGCTTCCTTATGGTCTGCCTGATATTGATCACCAAGGGTACATTGTAATAGATCGGATACAAGTGATTTACATCCCCCGCAGGAGCGCGAGGCATTTGTACAGCCCTTTACTTGGTCTACCGTTGTCAATCCCTTCGATCGGATGGCTTCCATGATGGTTCCTTTTGTGACGCCATTACAGCCGCAAATGAGTTCTCTATCATCCATTGTGGCGACGACACTTTGCTCATCTCCATTTCCAAGGTCCGTCTCTAAATATTCCTCAATCGCTGAACCCTTTTTAATTAGGCTTAATAGACGATTCCCATCCTTCGTGTCACCGAACAAAACAGCCCCAGATATTTTTCCGTCTTCGATTAGAACTTTTTTATAAACACCGCGGTAATCATCGTACACTTTGAAGGCTTTTGTATGTTCGTCCTCATTTATTTTCCCGGCGGAGAAAACATCGACGCCAGATACTTTCAGCTGCGTTGAAAGGACAGAGCCTTTGTACCCTTCATCCTCTATGCTGCAAAGTCTTTTAGCTAATACTTGACCTTGCAGATACAACGGGGCCACTAAGCCATAAGCAATGCCGCGATGCTCCGCACATTCCCCAACGGCAAATATATTTGGTACTTCTGTTTCTAGGTAGTCATTGACAATGATTCCACGGTTAACGGGAATTCCAGCTTCTTTCGCTAATAAAATATTGGGTTTAATCCCAACCGCCATTACCACTAAGTCCGTCTGAATCTTGCTGCCATCCTTGAAACGAAGACCTGTAACCTGTTTTTTCCCTAAAATTTCTGCTGTGTTTTTTTGTAAAAGGAATCTCATCCCCTGTTTTTCTAGATCTGTTTGCAAAAGTTTCCCAGCCGTCTGATCCAATTGACGTTCCATTAAGTAATGATGAATATGGATGACCTCCACTTCCATCCCAAGGTTCAATAACCCGCGTGCGGCTTCAAGGCCAAGCAAGCCCCCGCCAATAACCGCCGCTTTTTTATGTTTTTTTGAATATTCAATCATTTTTTCGCAGTCTTTAATGTTCCGAAAGGCGGTAACTCCTTTTTTATCTGCACCCGGCAGCGGCAGCATGAATGGGTTTGATCCGGTCGCCAAAATTAGTTTGTCATAGGACTCTTTTCGCCCCTTATCTGTATATACCATTTGGTTATCCTTATCAATGGCCATAACTGATTCACCGGGATATAAACGGATATGGTTGTCCACATACCACTGCCATTCATTCAAGGTTATATCACGAACAGAGGTACCTCCTTGCAGGACCGTGGATAGTTGTATTCGATTGTAGTTCGGATAAGGCTCCTCACCAAAAATGGTTATTTCAAATCCTTCCCGGTTAATTTTAAGCACTTCTTCTATTGCTCTGACCCCAGCCATTCCATTCCCGACAAGTACAAGCTTTTGTTTTCTCATCCCTTTATACCCCCTCCATGTTAGAAAATAAATTGTTTGAATATTTTATAACACGTTAGAAAGTCTATTAACATGAATGTGTAAGTTAATCTGACACACAAATTTCATCGCTTTAATCACTTAAAGGACTGACCAGCTTTATCCTCGCAGCATTGGTAACGCATACAATCTGAGTGGGTTATTTTAAAAATTAGGAGTTGATAATATTTGTTCTTTTCTACATAATAATTTTGAAACCTTTTTGGTTCTTCATCGTATATGTATCATCTGGACAATGGTTTGTCCGTTATAAAAAAATTAAAAGAGAATGGAAGATATACATTGAGCTCTAACATTTTTCTATTTGTACAATATGTTTTTGAGGCATATTACTGGTTAATCTTAATTTCGATTTTTGGCTCCTGGTTTCCTCAATTTCATTCATCAAAAATGGGAAGTTGGATTTCTAGGATAGTTGAGCCATATTTAGGCTTATTCAGGCGGTTTATTCCCCCTTTAGGCCCAATTGATGTTTCACCAATCATCGCCTTATTCGCCTTTAGGTTTATCAGAATGTTTGCTCTTGAAGGTCTCCGTCAATCCTTGAATGTCATTGGTGTTTAAAAAGAATATAAATTTGTAAGGGCGAACAGTAGGATCTGTTCGCCCTTTACCTCTTTCTTTATTTGTTATGTTATACTTAAGTAAGTTTGTTTGTAAGAAAGGGAGTTCTATTTGTGGAATTACGAAAGTCAATTGCTCATACGAAATCAAAATCGAAATCGAACTATATATTTTTACTTATAGCTGGGATTGTCCTTATAGCCTTTAATTTGCGCCCAGCCATTACCTCGGTAGGGCCGTTGGTAGGAAAAATTCAGGCTGATGTGGGCCTTGCCCATTGGAGTGCCGGCTTACTTATGAGTCTGCCATTACTTGTTTTTGCCATCATGTCACCCATCGTTCCAAAATTAGCCAGTCGAATTTCAAATGAAATGACACTGCTCGTCGGTTTGTTCTCACTATTAATCGGAATAGGCATCCGTTCTATCCCCGTGACGTTTTTTCTTTTCACCGGGACCCTTTTGATTGGAATGGGGATTGCGATTGGAAATGTCCTTTTGCCAGCTGTCGTAAAGGACAAATTCCCTGAGAAGTTCGGCTTAATGACAAGTGTTTATTCAACCTCGATGGGGTTAGTTGCCTCATTAGCTTCAGGATTTAGTGTGCCATTAGCAGAAGGCTTGAATCTTGGGTGGCAGGGAGCTTTAATTGTTTGGGGTATTCCTGCGGTAATTGGGATTTTGGTGTGGGCACTTCTTGTGAAATCCAATCAAGGAAGTCAAAATACCATCAAAAAAGTCAGCTCCAGTTCTAATCAAATCTGGCGCTCGCCGCTTGCCTGGCAAATCGCGACGTTTATGGGATTTCAGTCCTTTTTATTTTATGTCACAATTTCATGGCTGCCTGAAATCCTACACAGCCGCGGAATGAGTACCAGCACTGCCGGCTGGATGCTCTCGTTTTCCCAATTAGTCGGATTGCCTGCCAGTTTCTTTATTCCCGTGATCGCCGGACGTTTCCGTTCACAAAGCTGGATTGCAGTCATGTTAAACGTTTGCTCCTTTACTGGTTACGGCGGATTACTGCTTAGCTCATCCTATCCAATTGCCATTATGAGTATTATTTTAATTGGGATAGGATTAGGTGGAACCTTTCCATTAGCACTTAGCTTTATTGGACTCCGTGCAAGGAATGCCTCACAGGCTGCTGAATTATCAGGAATGGCACAATCAACCGGTTATATCCTTGCTGCAGTTGGCCCCATGTTCATTGGCTTCTTATATGATACGACCCATATGTGGACCATTCCACTCATCACCCTCCTTTTAGTCTCTGTCATCGTTATGCTATTTGGGATGATAGCGGGCCGCGATCGGTATATTTAAAAGGCGGACAGCGCCAGTCACTGTTCGCTTTTTTTGTCTGAACGCAAAAATTCGACTAAATGAATTCAAATGTCCTGATTTACAAAACATAAAAAGAGTTGTTTTGTGAAATCATCATGAAAGGAATTCATAAATGAAAAAACAATTTGTGATTCTATTTAGTTTGATTTTAATAATGCAAATGCATTTATCTCCTGCTTATGCAGCAAATAACCCGCGAAATACCTATGAGGTGAAATCTGGAGATTATTTATGGAAGGTCGCCAATACCTACGGGACTTCAGTTGAAGACTTAAAACTAATCAACGGATTACAATCAGATTTACTTTTAGTTGGCCAGAAATTAAGGGTTCCCATCATGTACGAGGTTGCTCCAGGGGACAATCTTTGGAAGCTGTCACAAGCCTTTAATTCTACAGTTTCTTTAATCGTAACAGCAAACGGCCTTTCATCCGATGTTATTTATGTAGGGCAAAAATTAAAAATTCCTCCCAAAAAACTGTCCATGGATGGAAAATTTGTTCTTATGACCAGGGAGGAATTTAAAGATTGGATTTTCAACCAAAAGTTTACGAGAAGGGTTGGAAAAGTCCAGCAGCATCACACTTATCAGCCATCATACCAGTCATTCAATGGCTCCAACCATTTTGCCTTGATGAAGGGTATGGAGGACTATCATGTAACTGGGATGAAATGGAGCATGATTAGTCAGCAATTAACTACCTTTCCAGACGGCAAAGTGGTAGTTGGTCGTCCATTTAACATTGCTCCTGAAGGTTCATTTGGGTTACTCAATGAAGAGGCCATGCATGCCGTTGAGGCTGATGCGTTAGCGATCGAAAATGTTGGGAACTTTGATGCTGAAAAAATGACTGCGGAACAAAGGGAAACAATTGTGACCGTCACTGCCCTGCTCATGATAAAGTACGGGTTAACCCCTACAGTTGACAGTATCACCTATCATCATTGGTGGGATGTTAATTCGGGAGAAAGGGTATTAGATAACAGTGCAGGCCACGCCATTAAAACATGTCCAGGCACTGGATTTTTCGGCGGTAATTCCACTGCCAATGCAAAAAATAATTTTTATCCGTTAGTGACACAAAAAATGCAAGAAATTTTAGCATCCTTACATTAAACATGGAGAAGGTGACCCAATATCGGGGTCACCTTCTTCATGTTTAATGGGATATTTTTGTTGAGAATTCATCCATTTTATGTTTGGATTAAAGAATTAGGGGGGATTAACTTGAACGGAAAACTGAGACTCATCATGACGATGCTCATTTTCGGAAGCATCGGGATTTTTGTCAAAAAGATAGACCTGTCTTCGAGTGAAATTGCTTTTTTAAGAGGGATAATCGGAAGTTTATTTCTGGTAATTGTAAGTTTCATAGTCAAACATAAGCCATCCTATCAAGCTGTAAAACAAAATGCGGTTTTGCTCTTGTTATCAGGTGCTGCCATTGGCCTTAATTGGATCTTTCTATTTCAGTCATATCGGTATACGACAATATCCAACGCCACGATTAGCTATTATTTTGCCCCGATTTTTGTGATGATTTTAGCACCGTGGGTATTGAAAGAAAAACTGACAAGTACAAAGGTTATTTGCATTATTATGGCCATGATCGGACTATTCTTAATTGTTAATCCTGGTTCCGGAAATTCAAACGGTTCAGAGAATAACGCAGTTGGTATTTTATACGGTCTATTAGCGGCTGCCTTTTACGCCAGTGTGGTATTAATGAACAAATTTATTAAAAATTTATCAGGTTTTGAAATTACATTAGTTCAGTTAATGGCAGGCGCATTGGTCCTGTTTCCCTATGTAGTATGGCAGAGCCATCTAGATTTTTCGGGTATCAATTCTACTTCGGTCATTTTCATATTAATACTTGGGATTATCCATACTGGACTTGCTTATTTTTTATATTTCACATCGCTTCAAGAACTAAAAGGACAAACGATTGCTGTTCTAAGCTATATCGATCCGATTTCCGCCGTCCTTATCGCTGCCATTTTCTTGCATGAAAGCATGACGTTAATTCAAATCCTCGGCGGCATCCTTGTTCTAGGCGCAACTTTTTTAAGTGAGTTAAAATTCGAAAAAAAGGGCCGGACTTCTACAACTTAATTGTAGTAGAAGCCTGACCCTTTTTTTAGAAGAATCATTTTATGTTATCTTTTGAATCATCCTTATATGGGTTTCCCTTTCCATTTACAAGAAGATTCTTCAAGCTTGTTAAGTACGAGGTCCAGCCTCTTTCACAAGCCTGATAACATTCCAGTTCCTCTGACAGCCCAATATGAGTAAAGTTTAAAACCGATTCCTCGTCTGAAACCTTGTCCATTTCAAAGCGGATGGTTGTCCCTTCCCAATCCCTTAAATTGCTAAATCCACTGGCCTCAGGGTGCATGGAATCAACGACTTTCCATTCAACCAGTTGATTCGGCTGAAGGGCTGTGATTTCTGTCTTTACATAAAAGCCTGCCTTTGGGAAACGAAATTCTGCCATACTTCCAATTTCATTACCTACATTCGCAAATTCGGTCCACCAGTGACGAACACCTTCCTCTGATGAAACGGCATCATACAATTTTTCCACTGACACAGGAAGGGATAGCTTCGTTTGATAATCACCTGCCATGGGGCTCATCCTTTCATATAGAAAAGCAGGAACCTTAAGGTAATTCCTGCTTTTCCTACTTATAAAAATTCTAAAATTATTATTCGGCTTTCAGGCTATTTTTTAAGCTTTTGATAATGCCAATGTGTTCACTTTCATGGAATGAAGCAAAAGAAAGAAGTTCTCCAATGGTTTCCAGTTTTAATGGACCTATCGGTAATGGCTGGGCGATTTTTTCATCGAGACGTCCAGTGAACGTTTCTTTCACACGCTTAACTTGTTCTGATAATAATGGAAGGATTTCTTCGATTGCAGGTGGATTCGTTTTCCATTCAGAAGGCCTTGTCCCGGTATTGAATAATTCCATGAATCCTTCTGGCAGATTTGGTGTTTCGTTTGCAAAGTGAAACACAATTCCCTCAACCGATACATAAATATGACCTAACTGCCAGCGAAGAGAGTTTGGAGCTCCAGCAGGAAGTACATCCGCGTTTTCTTCCGTAATTCCTTGTGCCACCTTTAAAGTAACGTTTCGAGCAAATTCGAATTGATCAAATAACATTTTTTCATTCATGATAGTTTCCCCTTTTTATTATAAAAATTTAAATTATACTAAATATGCTTTCAAACCGCTTTCTAATGAACTTGTCCAGCCATGATTATGATTCTTCGCCTCTTCTTCACTTGGAAGTTCTGTATGTGTAACGACAACTTCAGTAGAATTGTCCTTCTCAAGAAAATCAATTGTCACTTTTGTTGCAGGAAAATCACCTTTTCCGTTTTCCCATTTCCATGTAAAAACTAATTTTTCATTTGGCACGATTTCAAGATATTGGCCAGTCAATACATGAGTAGCCCCGTTTGGAGCATGCATATTGAACTTATATTTTCCGTTCACTTCGACATTCATCTCATCTATCGTCGTCGTAAATCCCTCGGGACCCCACCATTTTTCCAGTTCTTCCGATTTGGTCCAAGCATTGAATACTCTTTCTGGTTTAACCGGATAGGTTTTATTTAACTTTAGTGTAAAATCATGTGCGCTGTTCATTGTGATCATTTTTTGTTTCCTCCCTCATCTTCATTGTTTAATAAATATTTTTCTAAGCTGGATAACTGACTTTCCCAGAATGACTTTAAATCATTTAGCCATCGGGCTGCATCATAAAACTCTTCTTGGTGAAGATAATAGTATTTATACCTTCCCGCCTTCCTATACGAGACTAATCCCGCATTTTCCAGAACCTTCATATGCTTTGAAAAAGCAGGTAAAGACATATCAAAAGGCTCCGCCAACTTTTTAACGGTTTTCTCTCCCTTAGATAGCTCCTCTATAATGGCCCTTCTGGTTGGATCTGATAAAACTGAAAATACTTGATCAAGGTTGTTTTTATAATAGTTAACCATGTGGTTAACTATAAAACAAAAAAAAAAGAAATGCAACCTCATTTTCGAGAAATCCTTATATTCCCAAATGGACTCTTATCATAGAAAGGGTTTCACATCATTAGAAATTGAAAAAACACATTAAACTTAATGTGTTTTTTCTATCTTTCACTTAGTTTTTAATTTTTTTAAAAAAATAATAAGAAGAGAGAGTAATAAGAGCTAAGCTAACGACGATAACACTGATCACATAGTAAGCTTGGATAGTTGCTGGAATAACTGGGACTAATAACATCAATAATCCTAAAATAACAAATACCTTTCCGCCAAATCTATGGGTTTTCTTCCATACTTCTTCGCTCGCTAAGGTCCATGGTGTGCGAATTCCAATAAAATAATTAGGTTTGAATTTTGGACTTAAGTTGCCAATAAAGATAAATAATAATCCAATTAATTCAGGAACCACCATTGCGGGATTTATAATCCCCATAGCACTCGTAATTTGCACAATTTGAATTAAAAACAGGAACAATAGAATTCCATTCATAATCCAATTATATGTTCCTTCAAAACGTTGATAATTTTGTTTCTTTGGGTCGATGTTAGGTAATAGTATTCTAAAAACATATAAGACTAACATAATCCCAGGCAGAAGAAAGGCTCCGAAAGATTTATTTGCATAGCTATTTGGAACACCTTTATAGTCCCAATGCACCGCAATTTGTTCAGGTAAATAGGGATAGGAAATACAGGTTCCGATGATGATGGTTATAAGTAAAAACAGGCCAAACCAGTTTCTTTTCATTTTATCTCTTCCCCTTCATCCTTCTTTAAAAAATCCATAAACCAGGTAATGACATCTTCAAACACACTCGTATTTAGGCTATAAATAATTTGCTGCCCCTTTTTTTCTGAGTCCACCAAGTTCGCTTGTTTTAATAAATTCAAATGGTGTGAAATGCTTGGCTTTGTCATGTTAAATTGGTCAGCAATTTCTCCTGCTGATAGGTCATTCTTTTTTAATAAATGGAGGATCTTCCTCCTGCTTGGATCGGACAATGCCTTAAAAGCTTCATTCATGTCAACCCTCTTTTCCTTTCCATTCTACTTTTAGGTATTTAGAAAATTATCTAAATATATATTATGGGGATTTTTAAAATTAGTCAATGAATCCTATTAGATATTTAGATAAATTTCTAAATTTTATTAAATTAAAAAGGTCGGAGTAAAAGTCCGACCTTTCTGTTTCGCCTTACACCTCTTCATCGTGACAGGCACTCAAATAATCCTCCATTATTTCTTTAGGAACCATACTACCCCCGGTCGCCCAGATAAGGTGGACGGCGTTTTTCATGTGCTCTGTTAAGTGATGTTGTTGAATATAGGATCTTCCGTCTTTCTCCGTCGCTAATTTCACCGGTCCAATCGCACCTGCCAATGCAGAAGGCTCCAGTTGAATGTTTTCTGTATCAGCCATTGCTTTTAATAGTTTAAATAATTCTTGGTCGCTTACCGTATAGCTTCCACTTAATAGTGGCTCAATCGTTTGACCAACGAATCTGGATGGCCGTCCAACCGCAAGTCCATCTGCTGCCGTCACGTTGTCAATTCCAACATCTTGAACGGAAATTTGATCATGCAGCCCTGTGATTAAACCAAGTAACATACATGGTGAGTGAGTTGGTTCGGCAAAGAAGCAATGGACTTGATCTTGGTACAGTAGTTTCAATCCAAAAGCCACTCCTCCTGGCCCGCCGCCAACTCCGCATGGAAGATAAACAAAAAGTGGATGGTTTTCATCTATTTTTATATCTAATTCTTCTAATTGTTTTTTTAGCCGGCTGGCTGCGACTGCATAGCCTAAAAACAGATCACGAGAGTTCTCGTCATCAATGAAGTAGCAATTTGGTTGACTTAGAGCCTGTTTTCGTCCCTCTTCGACCGCTTTGCTGTAATCTTCCTTATATTCAATGACCGTGACTCCTTTGCTTCTGAGCAGATCCTTTTTCCATTTCTTTGCATCTGCAGACATGTGAACCGTTACATTAAAACCTAATTTGGCACTCATGATGCCAATACTTAATCCTAAGTTTCCTGTGGACCCTACTGCAATGGAGTATTCAGAAAAGAAGTTTCTGAGGTTCTCACTATCAAGAATCGAATAATCATCCTCTACCGACAATAAACCATGTTGAAGCGCTAATGTTTCTGCATGTTTCAACACTTCGTAAATGCCGCCTCGTGCTTTAATCGAACCTGAAATCGGAAGGTGGCTGTCACATTTCAGCAAAAATCTTCCTTCTAATGGAGTCTCATACATGTTTGATAGCTTTTCACGCATTGCCTGGATAGGTACAAGAGGAGATTCAATGATTCCACCCAGTTTTCTTGTTTCCGGAAAAACTTTCGCAATGTAAGGTGCAAAACGCTTTAACCTTTCCTCTGCATCTTTTACATCATTCTCATTCAATGGAAGTTTTTCTAATCCCGATTGAAATGCTTCCTTTTTAGGATTTGACCAAAATACTTCCTTTGTAGCGACTAACTCGTTTATTAAAGGATATTCGTTTATCCAATCTTGAATCTTATTCATCACTCTTCTCCTCCCTAAAGTTACTGTCCAGATGTTATTTTAACACCTACTGCCCCTGCAATAATACACATAATCCATAAAGTAGATCTCAAACTTTTAGGTTCATGAAAGAAAATCATTCCTGCTAAAACACTTCCAACAGAGCCCATACCCGTCCAAATAGCATAGGCAGTCCCCACTGAAAGGGAAGTGACAGCTAATGAAAGAAAATAAAAGCTTAAACTCCCACAAATTAAACAAGCTATGCTTGGAAGCCATTTTTTAAACCCATCTGCACGTTTCATGCTGATCACACTGCCAATCTCGGCAAAGCCGGCGATAACAAGAAAAAACCAATCCATTGAATCATCCCCTAACATTTAACCTATTAGTCATGTTCTTGGATGTTTTAGGTTCTGATGGGCTTATTTTTAATCCAATAATCCCTGCAATCATTAACGTCACAAAAAATACTTTCGATAGATTAATAGTCTCTCTCCAAAAAAGGATCCCTGCTGTGATCGTTCCCACCGTTCCCAATCCAGTAAAAATGGCGTAACCTGTTCCTAAGGGGATGGAATGTAACGCTTTTGAAAGCAAAAAGAAACTTAAGAGTATGATTGCTACTGTTATTATGCTAGGGATCATGATGGTAAATCCATGTGAATATTTAAGACCTATCACCCAGACAATTTCCAAAAATCCTGCTATTAAAATATAAATCCATGCCATATTGTTCTCTCCTTCAACACATGACACTTAATTTTGAAGAGCGTAGTTCTCTATAAATTGATATATCGCGTGAGCCACCCCATTCTCATCATTTTTAAGGGTTGTTGTGGTACAAACCGCTTTAATGTCATCTTTTGCATTTCCCATTGCTACACTGTATCCAACTTTCCGGAACATGGATAAATCATTGTTGCTGTCTCCAATGGCCATAGATTTTTCTAAGGACACATTCATCAAAAACGCCATTTTTTCAAGTGCATTTCCCTTTGAAGCACTTTTATTCGTAATTTCAATGTTATGGTCTGCCGATGAAACTACCCCCAACTCACCCATCATGTCGAATCGGTTCCAGGCTTCGGCTAGTTTCTTTTGATCAAACGAACAGGCTACAATATTAAATACTTCTTCCTTCTGTTTTAGGATGTCAGGATAGTTTTCAACAAGAACATAGCCAAACTGATCAAATTGTCTTTCCGCTTCTGCTGCAGTCTCTTTATATAAATCCGTGCTTTTCAAACGCTGAATCTCTTGATAAAAATGTTCTCTCCTCTTCTCTAGCGCATAAATCGCTTTGTCGGTAAACACTTCATAATAAAAATCCCGTTCATCCAGCCACTTTAGAATGGATTCGACACGCTCTTTCGATATCGGAATAGAGGAAAGAACCTTTCCGTCTTTCGAATGAGTGGTTGCACCATTTGTCCCAATGATATAGGGAGAAATCCCGGCTTTTTTACAAATCGTCTGAACATCGAAATAAGCACGTCCTGTTGTAATGATGACCTCAATACCTCGGTCCTTGGCATATTGAATCGCCTTTTTATTTTCTTCACTAATTTCATTCTCGCCGTTTAATAATGTCCCATCCAAATCAATCGCAATGAAGCTCATAAGTTTGAAACTCCTTTTCTCATTTTTTAATAGATCCAATTAAAAAAGAGAGAATCCCCTCTATTCATCCCTACATTTTCTCTACTTAATCTACTATGCCTGAATCCAATTGAGTTTCCCTAATTGAGGATGATTCTTCCATGCCTCTGGCAATGCTTGCTCACAAACAAACACATCGACTTTTTTTAGAGGACAAACTTTACAAAAAGTATCAACATCCATTTTAGAAGAATCGGTCAGCAAGATTACTTGCTTGGATACCTCGACCATCTTGCGTGAAACCAATGTTTCATGCAAATGATAATTACTAACCCCATTTTGAATTGAAGCACCTCCGGCAGAAATAAATGCTTTATTAATATTAAATTGTTCTAAGGTCTGTTCAGTAAAACTGCCGCTAATCGACTGCTGCTTCGGATCCAATAGTCCGCCTAGTAATAAAATTTGGCCTGTAAACTTATTTTGATTGAGCGATTCGGTCAATACAGATGAAACAGGAAGTGAATTGGTGATGATGGTAATATCCTTCTTATCTTGTATACATTTCGCAAATTCAAGCATGGTGGTCCCTACGTCAATAGCAATGACATCACCGTTAGAAATAAGTTCTACTGCTTTTTTCCCTATCTTCACTTTTGCTTCTTGGTTCACAGATGTACGATGTGTGAATGGGGGCTCCTCAAATGGAAAAACCGATTTAACAGCTCCTCCATAAACTCTCTTTAATAGTCCTTTTTCCTCTAATAGCATCAAGTCTCGACGAATGGTTTCCTCTGAAACCTGAAACTGCTCCACTAAGTCGACGACTTTTACTGTTCCCGTACTATTCAATTCTTTTAAAATTTCACTTTTTCGTTCTTCTGGTAAAACGGACATATTACTTCCTCCGGAATCATTGATAAACTATAAAATAATACATTCTTTTTTCGGTACAAAAATCTGAACCTGCTCCCCTTGTTCAAGCATTTTCCCCTTGTGATGAAGATCGTCGACAAGTAAAGCGGCCACTTCAGTTTCTACTTCATATCTCAGGACATTCCCTGTCATTGAAACATCTTTAACAAGTCCTTTAATTCCCCAGTTATCATGTAAACCTAAGTGATCCTCATTAGCAGAAACAATTTGCAAAACTTCGGGACGAATGGCGATTTCCTTCCCGTTTAACTCTGTACTGTGAACAAGTTTGTGGAAAACTTCCATGCTCAACACATTGTAATTTCCAATAAATTTCGCCACAAAGCTATTGACTGGAGATGTATAAATGTCTACTGGAGAACCGGATTGAACAATTTTTCCTTTATCCATGACAAAAATCCGATCCGACATCGTCATCGCTTCTTCCTGATCATGGGTTACAAAAATCGTGGTGATCTCTAATTCTTTCTGGATTCTTCTTAATTCTTTTTGTAAGGTTTTTCTAATTTTTGCATCTAATGCACTTAGCGGCTCATCCAAAAGCAGTACTTTTGGTTCCATGACAAGGGCACGGGCAAGAGCCACCCTTTGTTGTTGACCGCCAGATAATTGATGTGGATAAGATTGTTCTTTTCCTACTAAATCGACGAGTTCGATCATTCTGGTTACTTTTGATTTAATATTCTTTGCCTTCTTCATTTTAAGACCGTAGGCGATATTATCAAAAACATTCATATTTGGGAACAGTGCATAGGACTGAAACACCATACCGACTTCACGCTGACGCGGTGATATATGAGTGATATCCTTCCCATCAATGAAGATGCTTCCTGAATCCACGTCTTCAAGTCCGGCGATCGATCGCAATAAGGTACTTTTTCCGCACCCGCTTTGTCCAAGAAGGGTCGCAAATTCTCCCTTTTTTAAGGTCAACGAAATATTTTCTAACACAACTTGGTGATGATAGCCCTTCGTCACTTGATCAATCGTTACATAACTCATGAATTTTCACCTTCTAAAGCTGTATTTTTTTGACGGTATGGTTTATTTAAAAATAATACAGATCGTTTTTTCGAAGAAAAGCCAGGAACTTTTTCTTTTTTAAACGTTAGTTTTAATACCGTTCCCGTTAACAGTAAAATGATCGAGTAATACGTAATCACAATGGCACTTGTTAAGTGACCGCTGCTGTTTAATTTGTCAGCAAGATAAATTTGAATCGTCTCAAATCGACCTCCGACAAGCAAATTCGCAAACGCAAATTCACTAAATAACAGCGCTACAGATAATAAGGTAGACACCAAAATACCAGAGATAATGTTCGGAAATACGACAGTGCGAAACGCCTGAAATTTGGTAGCACCCAGTAATTCAGCTGCATCGACAAGCTGGACCGCATTCACCGTGCGAAGGCTGTTGCGAATCCCTTGATACATAAAAGGTAATATTGTGATGAAATAAGCACCAACCAAAATCCACGGTGTTCCGGTAATTTGAAGCGGTCCATCTGAATAGACCTTGATCAAGCCCACAGCCCCAACAATCGGAGGTATTCCATAAGGAAGCATAGCGACTGCTTGGAGCCATCCTTCCCATTTACTGAAATAGACGGTAATGATAAAAATCGTTGGAAGCATTATCATCACACTAAGACCAACCGTTACAACAATTAAAAACAACGTATGCTCCAGTGCACCATAAAACCGTTCATCTTGAAATAATTCGATATACCATTTCATCGTAAAACTCTCAGGCAGAATGGTGTGATCCCATTTGCCGGCGATCGAGAATAAAAACGTTCCTGCCAGCGGGATTAATAAATAAATCACAAGGAAACCAACGATTACTTTATGAAAGCTCAGTGAAGTTTTCATCGTAAATCCCTCCTAATGCGGCGCATCATTCGATTATTGAACCACATCGCCACGATCATGGTCGAAGCCAGCATAACGCCCATCGCGCTGCCAAGCTGCGGCTTTAAGGTCACGTCACTCGAGACTAATGAGGCAATTTGCAATGATAATAAATTATAGTTGCTTCCGACTAGTGCATAAGCGGTCGCATAAGCGCCCATCGCATTAGCAAACAAAATACTGAAGGTACCTGCAATGCTTGGAAGCAAAACTGGAATCCCAATATGGAGCCAAAAGGATAATTTGGTTCCGCCCAATAAAGAAGAAGCTTCTTTCCATTGCTTTTTAATTCCTTGATAAGATGGATAAATCAGCATAACAGCGAGCGGTATTTGAAAATAAATATAGACAAGAATGAGACCTGTCCAGGAATATAAGTTAAAGCCTGTAAACACATCCAAACCCATCTTGGAAAAAAGCAGCGTAAACATTCCATTGTTTCCAAGTAAAATAATAAAAGAGAAAGAAAGCGGTATTCCTTCAAAATTGGAAGTCATATTGGCAATCATCAGTAAGCGATTTTGAATTTTTTGCGAAAACTTTGTAAACGAATAAGCAGCAATCACCGCGATGATCACAGAAATAACAGCAGAAACCAACGAAATGACAAGACTATTTTGGATCGCTTGCAAGTAAAATTTACTTTTAAAAATCGTTATATACTGCTGAATCGTTACTTGAATTCCATCATCTGCATGAAAACTATCCTTCAGCATGGCCACTAATGGGCCGATTTCAAACCCAACCACAAACAAAATAAATGGCAGTAAGAGAGCTAATAAGTAAAATTTTTGTTTGTTTATTTTTCGCAAGGCTTCTCTCTCCTCTATTTTCGCTAACAAAGGGGAAATGGTTTTAATCGTAATACCATTTCCCGGCAGTCTTTTTTCGAAAATTTAAACGGACACTTTTCCTTTAAGTCCTGGCAATGAATAGTTGATCATTTTATCGGACTTTTCGATCTCTAACAGTTCACAAACGAGCGGGGCAAAAGCCAATTGTGGAACGGCCTCACTGTGGACGCCTGGCTCCACTTTCGGACTGATGATAAAGAGTGGTACATCACGCTCACCATCGGTTATGCCGCCGTGATTGCCATATTCACTCATCCCATGATCTGATGTAATTAAAATATGGTAGCCCTCTAGCATCCAAATTGGTAAAAGCTGAGCGAGCAAGCTTCCCATTTTTAAGATTTGTTCACGGTATTCTTTCGATTCCGAACCGAACGCTTCCCCTTTTACGTCAACTCCAAGCGGATGAATATATATAAAGTGTGGGTCATGCTTTCGGCGCAATGCTTCCGCATCCATTAACACATGGCTGTCAGGATAATCATCGTCCCAGTAAAATTTCCCGTATTGAATGGGCTTAGAAGGATCCTCTTGCTCGCGGTCTTCAACAAATACAAATGGAGCACGATTATACAGTTCACTTACCCAGTAATAGGCTGCTGCTCCGTTCCTTAACCCGTTCTCCTTCGTCAGATGAAAGAGACTTTTCTCGGTGGAAAGCTGCACTGCTTGATTGGAGGTAATACCGTTCATCGATGCCGGTGTACCAGTAAGTAACACTTCATATAATGGACGGGAAAGACTAGGCAGCTCTGATCGAACCTTGTAAAGTGCTGCCTGATTGGTTTCTACAAGATGCTGAATATATCCCAGAGTCTCACAAGCTTTATCGTATCTCATTCCATCCACAACAATGGCGATTACTTTATTTGACATTGACTAACACCTCTTCCTGCCAAAGCTGCGGAAGGGTTTTAGCCGTTTCTTCCCAAGCTTTGAAATCCTTAATTGGTTTAGCATTCTTGTACTCTTCTTTTGGTACCATTTTATCCGCTACTTCTTTAGGGAGCTTCACGTTATCACGGATAGGACGGGCATATCCTTTAGCCAGGTTAATTTGTCCCTCGTCACTTAAGATATATTCTCTAGCGGCCATTGCGGCATAAGGATGCTTCGCATATTTGTTAATAATCGTGGTATAGCCGCTTACGACTGAACCTTCTTTAGGAATGGTCACATCGAATTGGTCACGATTGATTTGTTCTGCATAACCAAGGGCATTGAAATCCCATACAAGGGCCACTTCTACTTCCCCTTTTTCAATGTTAGCCGGCTTTGCATCCGTTAAGCTAAGACGTCCTTGCTTCGCAAGCTTCTTAAAAAAGTCAATCCCTGGTTGGAGATGTTTTTCATCACCACCGTAAGCGATTGCCGCAGCAAGAACAGCCATTTGATTCTGTGTCCCACGCTGCACATCTCCTACGGTTACTTTGTAATCTCCTTTTAGGATGTCATCCCAAGATTTTGGCGGGTTTTTCACTAATTCTTTATTGGTTAAGAAGGCAATCGTTCCTTGGTAGCCGACCACCCAGTCCCCGTTGTCATCTTTTGCCCAGTCAGGAACTTCATCCCAATAAGAAGTTTTATAGGGCAATGTCAATTTCTTTTGTTCAGCAACTGGACCAAAGGACATTCCTACATCGCCGATATCCGCTGTAGCATTCTCTTTTTCCGATTCCATTTTCGCAATCTCTTCAGCACTCGATAAATCTGTATCATTGTGTTTCAAAGTATATTTTTTCGTCACTTCATTCCACGTTTCTCCCCAGTTGGCCCATGAATCAGGCATACCGGCACTATTGACTTCCCCTTCTTTTTTGGCCTTTGTTTCAATTTCATTAAGGGTTAACGAGTTCGGATCCTTAATACTCGATGCAACCGGCTCCTTTGTATCTGCACACGCGGCTAATCCTAGTACACTTATTCCTAACATTACAGCTTGAATCGACTTGTAATACTTCTTTCCATTCATAAAAGTATCTCTCCTCAATGTGGAATTTATAATGTTGTTTACTGTTTGTTACGGTTTAATCATAATTCCACATTGTTAATCCCACATTAATCCAACATTAAGAAATTGTAAAGTCAAATTTATGCCCCCAGTCAAACGTTCTTTTTTAGAAGGCTCTGTTAAACTTTGTTGTTGATTTGCGCTCCAGGTGCGAGCGGTTCGCGGGCGTGCCGGGGAGCCTCCTCGGCGCTTTCGCGCCTGCGGGGTCTCCCCTGACCCGTACTCCCGCAGGAGTCTTCGCACCTTCCGCTCCAATCAACAGTGTTAAAAATCAACAATGCCCTTTAACAGAGCCTTTTAGAAAAAAATCCACAAATTCCATCATTTTACAGAATAAACTCCAATAAGAACGTTGACATTCATTATTTATTTGGTTTAAAGTAAAAAATGTAGTTTGAATACTAAAATCTATTTGTTTGTGGATTTTTCTAGAGGTATCTCTATTTTCGCCACACAGCTTTTATAGGCTGTGTGGCTTTTTTGTTTAGAAAAGTGCCAGAGGATTACAAAACCAATTAATTGATCCATCATTTTTTTAATAGATTGAAAGGGGAAGTGAAAATGAAAGCTTGGCAATACTCATTTATTGTTTTATTAGGTGGTTGCTGTTACGGAGCATTATCCACTTTCGTAAAGCTCGCTTATGCTGCAGGTTTTACGGTGGAAGTGGTGACGGGGAGTCAATACTTACTTGGCACTTTACTGATTTGGACGGTTGCACTTTTTTCGAAAAAAAAGAAACTGACACTTGGTAAAGTAGGTAAACTCCTTTTATCAGGAATACCACTCGGTTTAACGGGTGTATTTTATTATCAATCACTGCAAACCCTTGATGCTTCGCTTGCAATTATTTTTTTATTTCAATTTGTCTGGATTGGCACATTTTTTGAATGGTTTTTTTATAAGAAAATACCGACCATAGGAAAAATAGTTTCAATCGGAATTCTCATTATTGGCTCTATTCTTGCGGCTGGTGTTCTTGCAGGAGGCAACGGGGTGATCACATGGCAAGGGGCCGTTTGGGGACTACTTTCCGCTGTATCCTATACTTCGTTTATTTTTCTTAGTGGCACGGTGGAAAAAGATCTACCCCCGGTGCAGAAAAGCGCCATTTTTTCCACTGGCGGGCTGATTACAGTTTTCATTATGTTTCAGCCAACGGAGTTATTCCATTTACCTGTTTTGATTGGGATCGCGCCGTATGGATTATTTCTTGGCTTATTAGGGGTCGCCCTGCCGCCGCTTTTATTTTCAATTGGTATGCCGTATATCGAGACTGGACTTGGAACCATTTTAACAGCCTCTGAGCTTCCGATTGCGGTCATCTTATCGACACTTTTCTTGGCAGAGCACGTAAGTATATCCCAATGGCTCGGAGTTGTTTTGATCTTAGGCGGAATTGCGGCGGGAAATGTGACTCTATCAAAAGCAAAAATAAAGTCGCATTCTTTGGATAAGGAATCTGTTTCTTAATATAGAGAAAAAACTAAATAAAATTTAGAAAAATAGTAAAAGAGGCCGTCTTTGATGGCGATAAAATTCCTTTCTTGGGTGGCTGGACCAAACGAAAAGATTAGTTATATATTAATAATTAGTTGTTAAGATACAGGTATGAAAGGACAAGACCTTTCATAGACCCTCTTAATATATATTTTTATGCCCTCGATTGAGGGCTAATTTTTTTGCTTTGAACCCCTAAGGAGCATAGATTATCTTACTCCACTAAAGCTACCCGTAGCTTAAGTACGTTATTTCACAAACTTTGTTACGATAAAGTTGATAGGGATATCATTCCTTCCGATAAGCTGAACAGTGTTCATCGGAGATACGGAAATTTTCTTTACTTGTTAAAGCTGCTAAGTACCCTTCAATCATACATTGAATGAAATCCAACCATTTATGAGACAGGTGCGAACCACGTAAAGGGGTATTCGTTACATCAGTAAAGGTTTTACCGCAATCTTTACAGCGATAACGCTGTCGTTCCATTGTATTCATTCCTACTTTAACGGAATATTTTCCGAATCGGACAACTGAGCCTTTATAAAAAAAGAGTAAAGGGCTTTGAGCAATCAAAATAGACCTTTACTCTTTTTTTCATTATAAAAAATTACATATGCGAAACAGTGATTTCACATTCGCCATCAATTTCAAACTCGCCAAACTCAACCGGAATAATAAAATGGGTTCCCTTCTTCAAGCTATAATGTTCACCGTTATGTAAAAGTGAACCTTCCCCCTTAATAACACTAAATAGCAAATATTGCTCACCAAATGATAAAGAGGTGTTTCCATGGATATCCCATTTATAAACGGAGAAAAACTCAGATTCTACAAAAATAGTAATCGTGGCGTTTTCCTGCTCCACAACTCGCGGTGTGCTCATCGCATCTTGATGCGGCACAGTCGTTACCTCAATCGCTTTATCTAAATGAAGATCCCGTAAATTTCCTTCTGCATCCCGGCGATCATAATCATACACCCGGTAAGTCGTGTCAGAGCTTTGCTGTGTTTCCAATACTAGCGTTCCTTCACACAAAGCATGGATGGTACCGCTTGGAACATAGAAAAAGTCTCCCGGCTTAATTTTCACTCGACGAAGCAGCTCATTCCATTTTCCTTCGTTAATTTGCTGAATCAATTCTTCCTTTGATTTTACATTGTGGCCGAAGATCATATCCGCATCTTCTTTACAGTCAATAATATACCAGCACTCCGTCTTTCCGAGATCGCCATTTTCATTCACCTTCGCATAGGCATCATCTGGATGAACCTGAACCGATAAATCCATATTGGCATCCAAAATCTTTGTCAACAGGGGAAAAACCTCCTCCTTTGGATTCCCAAAAAGTTCCGGATGCTCACGCCATAGATTGTCCAACGTAGTGCCAGCATACGGACCATTTTCAATGACAGAAGGACCGTTTGGATGTGCGGAAATTGCCCAGCATTCCCCTGTAATCTCCGATGGAATATCATATCCAAATTCCTTTTCTAAGGCTGTTCCGCCCCAAATTCTCTCTTTAAAAACAGGCTTTAAAAAAAGTGGCTGCAAAATTACTACCTCCTAAAAGAAGGGGAACTTGATTGTTTGCGTGAATTCTTGTTTCAGTTTCCTTATAGTTAAAATCCGAGAATTGTTTCCTTCCACTAAAGTACCTCCATCAATCAAAAACAATTTCCTGTTTTTTCGCTTCCTTGATGTTTATGCAAGAAAGGGTTTCTTTTGTGACTTTTGATTATCCAATGATGTAAAAACTCTATTTCCAATCCACATAATCGGGTAGGCCAGCATCGGCCCCGCAAAAAGCACTGATGGGACAGGAAGGAAATAGAAAACTGTTATTGTAGCCAAGAAAATGATAAGTGCAAGTAAACTATATAGTGGCTTAATAATACTCATAAAAAATGATTGGATTAGATAGAAGAACGTTTTCAGTTCATAATGGACAAACGTTGAAAAAAAGAATAGAACACTTATGCTATAGACTAAAATGATAAACAGTAAAACGAAGTGTAAAAAAGGGAAACCGATATACTTTTGTGAAACATGTAAATCCACCGCTAAAAGAATTCCTATAACCACAATCACAAGTCCTAGAATATTTGCCTGAACAAAAGAATTCTTAAAGTTTCTAATAAAAAATTTAAAGGTATTAATTTCATGTTCCCCTCTTATCCATTTTCTCATTACGGCAAAAAGTGAAGCAGTAGCCGGAAAAAATCCTAGGATGACTCCGCCTAACAAGGTAAACCCAAACCATAACAGGTTCAAAAGCATGATTTTAAACAACCACTCACCTATTACATTAAACTGTTCGAATATCCTGTTCATAATGAACCCCCTTGTTAAAAGAAATGTATATAAGTTATCAATATTTTTGAAAGAGCTGATAAACACCTTTTAATGCGCTAACCGACATATCGGTTGTAATACGAACGGGAACGCTAGCAATCTGACATAAATTGAACAAATCTGCGCTTTTGGCAATTTGCCCACCGATGAGTATGGCATCAGGTTGAAACGATTGGATAAAAGGGTTCAGAACCTCTTTTATCCTTTCACCGAACTCACAGAACAATTGTACCGGCAGCACTTCGCCTAAGTAGGCTCGTTCCGTCAAACATTTCACATCGTTATCCCCAACTACTATGTTCTTGATCCCCATCTCATGAGCAAGCTGAATGATTCCCCTCCGAGAGATGTAATTATCAATTATTCCATCCCGGTAAGGCAGTCGGTATAACCAACCTTCAGGAGGAACCCCTTCGCCCTGTTTGACCAACCGGTTGCTGCTCACAAAGGCAGAGCCGAATCCTGTGCCTATCGTTAAACAAATCGTTCTCGGATAGGGCTTGCCTACACCGTAGCCACATTCACCTAACGCGAACAGTGCAGCATCATTTTCGATGGCGATATCCGGAGAATCACTCCATCTTCCTTGTAGCTCTGGTATTACGACAATTCTCTCCGTCAATTCTTCTTTGAGATTAACACCGTACAACGATTCAAACTTATTTAGACCTCGTATTCGGCATATGCCGGATTCATATTCGAATGGACCGGGGAACGCAAATCCTATGCCCCGAATCGTCTCCCCCGCTTGAACCCTCATCCCTTGATCCTTAACAAGCAAAGCAAAATGCTGCAGCAACTCCTCCCTCGTATCCTCCGACCGGGATGGATACACCACGACAGGTTCTGCAAGGGTACCGTCGCTACGTATGATACCAGCTTTCACATATGTACCACCTACATCAAAGGCCAATACGTTATCATGCATCTGCATCAACCAAGTTAACGTCCCATTTCCTTGATACGCCTGCTTTGATCAGTTTACACGGCGTGCTGCTCAAATTCACAATGGCATATGCACCAAAGGTGGCTGGTATGATATAAGACTCAGCATAACCAAATTCTACAAAAACATCTTCGGCATCCAATGAAATAATACGAACGCGATCTCCCTCAACCAGATTTAGTAGAACAAACTCGTCCTCTGTTTCGTCCTCCCATCGGTCTTCTAGGTGGATGCGGTTTACATAGAAGAGCAAATCGTCACGTTCTCCAAGCACATACTCCTCATTGCTGTCTTGTTGCTTAAGGAGTTTCGGCTGATGAATCAAGTTATTTTGCACCCAATCGGTTTTCCGCGAGAAATCGATATTGTCGAATGCATACTCGAGGTTGATTGGACGCAATTTCCCATCCAAATCTTTACGCACGTAATCGTATATTTTGAATGTAAACCACCACGTCGTCGCAGATATTTCTAGTACGAAATTGTCCTTTCCTGAACAGTGTACGGTACCTGTCGGAATGAGATACAAGCCACCCTTCTCACTCGGCCATTCTTGCACGTATTCCGTAAAAGGAATCGGGTCTCCTGTCTCTTGGGATGTTTCTACCGCTTCTCGGAACGACTCCTCCGTGCATGTTTCCGTTAATCCGAGGTATACCTTGGCGTCGCCTTGTTTCTCCATAATGTAATAAGACTCCTGCTGTTCCATGAATCCATTGAAGTTTTCACGGAGGTAGGCCTGCTTTGGATGGACCTGACAGGATAGATTATCACCATCCATCGTATCTAAAAAGTCGAATCGGACAGGAAAATAATCACCAAACAACTTAACATTGCGCTGTCCGATTATTTCCAAGTGAGAAAACGCCATTATGAGTAGAAATGGAATTTCAACAACATGCTCTCCCTTCGATACTAGCACCGAATTTTCTGGGGCGATTGGCTCAAAGTTCCATGCACAGTTGATCATGTCTGCAGGCAAATCAGCGATTCGCTTTAAATATTGTCCACCCCAGACACCTGGCATTAGAAACGGCTTAACACGCATCGGAAAACGTGCAATGTCGCGGATAACGGCCAGCAAATCACTAATGGTCAATAGGACAGGACAACTTGGGTCGTTCATGTCGACATACCAATCAAAAGCTTTCAGCCACTCCTTACGGTATCCCTCCAGCAGCGGCCACTCTACAAAATAGGCTATTTTGTATTTTTCTAAAGCGTCGATATTCCAACTAAACCCAAAGTTCAGTAAGCTGCCTTTATGAGCTATTTCCTGGTATTCCCGTGAAACATCGAGAAACAGCGAAGCAGCGCAACGACCATCGGAAAGCCATAAGGCACCAGGGCCAAAAACAACCAACAATAACCTCTCACTTGTTGTCTCCGTTAACCTTGCTGCATACTCTACAAAATTGTGCTGCGCTCTGCTTTGGAAATATTCGTCAATCTTCTGCTCTGCAACATAGCCGAAAGCGCGATTATCCGTAATGTTCTGACGGAAATGGTCCCTCAGCTCTGTTCCGGATTTTAAATAGCTATACGTGTCTACAGCAGCAAAGCGAAATCCGTGGTCTTCAGCATATGGGATTAAGCCCTTCAGTAGGGCATGAAAATCTGCACCATGTGTACCGTCTATTACAAGTGTGAAGACGTTGCCGCCTTTGCTATCAGCCCGTGATATCACTCGCTGCAGGAGAGCACTATAACCTTCTTCAATGCCGTTTTCAAGAACAGCTTGACGAATCGGATTTAATGGTCTTTTTTCAAACATAACTTTTTCTTCCTTTCTCCTCAATACATTTTTCTTTTGTTCTAAAAAGTTAATTTGATTGCAACTTCAGTCTGAAACGAAATTTCATATCATCCTCGAACCACATCATAAAATTCGTACCCCATACGTTGTTGTGCAAATTGAAATGGAATCCACCGGTTAACGGAGCATAGGTGTTGTCGAATTGCAGCAAACGCGGTTCACCCGGACAAACAAGAGGAGAATCCAATGTTTCAATAACGGCCCTACCGTCCGCACCTTCGTAGTAAAGACCGGAGTTAACACCATGCATATTCCGATTGCCGTCCTTCACAACAGACAACGGGGAGATCCGTTCTCCCAGTTTATCCATGAACCAGGCGTTTGGATTGTCGACAAGCGGTACAAAGGAAAACCAGCTTGCTTCCGGAAGGCGACAGGCTTGCTTATCGTTCCAATGTAATTCAATATCAACAATTGGCTCATCCTTATTGAACGTGTAGATCACAGCTAGCTTTTTAGGCGCTCCGTATTGTTCGCAAACCTCCTTCGGCAACTTCAGTTTCGCTCGAACAATGTCACAATCGGTGTTTCTCTTCAGATGTAACGATTTTAATACCGCCGGATATCGTTGATGTTTTGGCCTTGGCTTTACATATTCGATACCTGGTTTGCCGAAATCGTTGTCCGCCCAGCTGTGATGGATTTCTAGATTGGTCACGTATTCTTTGAAGAACCTGTCGTAACATTCTTTGCTGAATGTTTCGTATTGGAATATTCCCAGTCGCTTATTGTCATCTGCCCATTCCTTGCCCGATTGGTCAACAAGCCTAACAATTGATCCGTCAGCAGCGAAGCTTACTTGAAACTGTCCCAATTCGTAGCACTCGTTCATCTCGATTTCCGTCGAGTCCTGAACAAGCGGTGTGCACGCAGTAGTTTCAATGGAATGCCGTGGGCTCAATTCTTCCAACGTTTGTCTTGCTTCTTTCGCCAACACTTCCGGCAACGCCCGAAGTGCTTCCTCAATATAATCCCGCTGTTCTTGCCACGAGCTTTCGTAGTCACCGTATGATCTACTCTCATTTGCAGCCTGGCGAAGGTAATCGTATTTTCTAAGCTTCGTATCATCTACAATATCGCCGGCTCTTGCTGCTGCAAAATCGGCAGCAGAGTAATTAGCAAAGTCAACGAGATAAACCGAAGTATTCATTCCCCATGTATGCTCGGGTATCAGCATAAGACGATTGCAAAATTGTGCGTACTGCTCACTTTCGGGATCCAATTGACCAGTTGCATTCCATTTGTCTCTTAACCGAAGCAATTCCCGGTAGTGTGCCACTTTCCATGGATCGGAAGCAACGCCATGAATCCACGAATCACCGATTTCTTCATTTATGACAGGCAGCAAATGCTTGACTGTAAGAAGTTTTTCGGCAAACGCATCAAGTGTTGAAGCCGCAATCTCCGCCCCGGGATACTCCTGCTGCAATTGTGCGAACAAGACGCGAATTTCCTCCAAAGTGGAAGGCCCACGATTGTCTCCTGTATGAGCAAAATATAATGCGTCTTCGAGTCCATCCATATGAAAAGGTTTGCCGTAGTCATCGGCATAATTGACGATAATCTCCGATCCATCTGCTGCACGCCAGACGAATACCTTTGGTACCTTCGGATTTTTCGACACCGGATTGATACCTAAATGCAAATATTGAATATCGTGTTTTGCCAGCATTGGGACAATCGCTATCGTATGTCCAGGAACATCGGTCATTTTGGCAACAATCGTTGTTTTTCCAAACTGCCGATCTAAATTTTTGGAAAGAGAAAGACCGAATTCAAACAATGATGGATCCATAATTTCTGTATGGGTTGTGAACGGCAATCCATGCCAAACCATTCGCCCTTCACGGATCGCTTTCTCCATGCGTACTCGATTTTCCTCTGAAGCTGTCTGTAAAAATTCGTTAATCAACCAAGAACCAGTCGTCCATACGAAATTTACATTTCCCTCCTCGCATGCTAACTGTTCGGATAATTCCATCGCCTTGGGAATAAAATCCTCCATATAACATTTGATTATATTTTTTCCTAAATCCGTATATCCAATATCCAAATGGGTTTTGAAAATAACATGCACTTTTTTAATTGTCTTTGTCACAAGTATCACTCCATTCTCTATAAAGTGACAGGATAAAATTGCTCGCTTTCAGAAGAAGCTTTTGCCTGCATACACACAAGAGTACTGCAGATCCCGTCCTTCAATGAAGCTACAGATTCGGTTGTTCTTCCTTGCATCAAGTGTACAAAATTGCGCATAAGCACACGATCACCGCCACCATGATGTGAATTTTGATCATTAAGACAGACAGTGGTTACTTTGTCACTCATATGGTCAAATACTTTGATTTCGCTTGTAAGAAAATCAAATTCCACGGTGCCTTTGTAGCCGTACAGCCTTGCCCCACGCCGACCAGCGCCTTTCCGGGCAAAGAAGTTCTGCGAATACATGACGTGCATGCCACTTTCGTATTTTACTATCATGCTTCCAGAGTCTTCGTTTCCGGTGTCTACCGCAAAACTGCAATAATCGCTACGCGGAGTATCATTGCGCACATTAATGATATTGTAGGTGCTTTCCATGCAGGTTTCCCATCGTTCGCACTGACTGCAGCGCAAGCCGGCCGGCATATCGCCTTTGAAAATCTGCTTGGATTTCATGGCGCAAACTTTTATTGGTTGTTCTCCTAACAGGTAGTTGATGATATCAATATCATGGGTTGCCTTTTGCAGGAAAAGGCCATTAGAAACGGATTCATTACGGTACCAGTCATGGAAATATACAAAACCATAGGTTACGTCGTTGAACGCCTGTACATGCTCAACTTTTCCAATGATGTCGGTATCCAAAATGCGCTTTACCTCTTGCACAAGCGGTGAGACTCGCAGTGGAAAAGATACCACCGTGGGAGCCGTTGCAGTTGCTTCACACTCGGCTAGTATTCTTAGATCTTCCATAGAAGTAGCCACCGGCTTTTCCAAAAAGAGCGGGAGGTTGCGATTGAGCACTTTTTTAGCGAAATTAGCATGTGTGGTGCAGTTCGTTCCAACGATCACACCGTCCAATTGCTCTTTGTCCAGCATTTCGTCAGCATCAGTATAAAAGGTAATAGCGTCTGGATTCATCTCGCATTTACGCATAAGTCCGTCGATTTTATCAATTTCCATCTGATGCATCGTTTCTTTAGAGCCATCTTTCTTCATTAGAGCCCGCACACGTTCATGGTTGGTATCTGTTATAGCCTTAATGCGGACATCATATGGCAGTGCGAATAAATCATCCATCAGCATGTCGATCCGCACGCCATATCCAATAATACCAATATTTAACATTAGAAATTCCTCCTATTATATTGTTAGTTCAATTTGAATCTCTTGTCCGGCTGAAAGTGGGATAGTCCTCATTTTATTAAAGTAATTGTGCGTCACATGGTTTGTGTTTGTACGTTCATCTGCAAGCATTGTAACCGTTGTGTCGTATGTTGTAGGATTATATATTTTCAGCACAACAGATTCCGCATTCCACTGTGTAATAGAGCATTCTACATGGTCAAACACTTGTAAGAGGCGACTGGTAAAATCTACATATATCCCTGGTACTTCCACGAAGGTAAGCAACATGGAAACTTCAGGCCAATTGGAACCATAGAGAAACTCTCCGACGGTTTCTTTACCCTCCCAGTCGCTTGTTTGTACACGCTCATTCATATAACCCGCAGGTAAATATTTTCCTTCGAGCGTATATTCCGGATTTTCAGCCAGAGATACAAACTGCGGCAAACTGTGTGAAATGGCATGAAGGTAATACAGATAGTCTACTTTACCCGTAAAGCGATATAGTTTGAGCAAACTGTTGCCCGAAAGCGTGCAGATACCCGGTGCAGAGTGCTTATTCTGTGCATTTGCGAATACTGTGCCGGCGCTATGAACACCACGTGTAGCTGCGGTACTAGCCACAGGGAAATGAAAGTCAAAGCTCATCACCCATGTCATGGCAATTTCACAGGTTTCTTCTGCATAAGTCAACCAAATGCTATCCTTAGTCGTTTCAAACAGCTGCACATAGCTCTCCAGCATGGCGAAAGCCGCCTCGCTATCCGGTGCTTGGCAAATTTCACCAGGGCAACCGTTCAGCATACCTTTTTTGACATAATGGTTGTAATAATACTCACCGAGCCGCTCGGCAGTAGTGCGGTATTCCTCACACTGAAAATAGTCGCTTGCCAGTGACAGTGCGCCCACAGCCATACAGGCTCCAGCTGAGTTGCCTACCACGATTTCTTCTGTATCAATATCAATAAACTGTCCAATCTGTCCGTATGTTTGGAACAGCCGTACAAATGCATCACAAAGGGCCTTTGTGGGCTGGTCAAACTCTATTGTGGAATGGTGGTTGTCCGAAAGCCAGTATAGTTGTTTGAGCACGAAATAAAGCAAATCGGCATTTTTTCGAACCAACAAAATCGTGTCAGCGTTACTTTCGCCACCATCGCCATAGTATTTTCCGTTTCCATACATGCCGAACACCCATCCGTTGGGATGTTGTAACTGCGAAAAAATAAAGCGGAGCGTTGACAGGGAACGTAGCTGTGGTTCGGATGAATCTTCCAGCAAAAACGGATAGCTATTGATTCCTCCTCCAATCCACCCTGCTTGCCAACACTGTTGGGGTTTGCTCCAATCCGTTCCCACAGAGTAATATCCTTCCTCTGTAAAGTTTTCCTTTTGGTATTTCTCTTTGACGCTGATATACCCTTTATAGAACGGCACATTATAAAAGACGTTTGGGTTTTCCAAAGTAGTTTTTGCTCTATTTACCAGCTTGAAAAAGTCTTGCAGAGATATTTGCTGCCAATGAAAGACACAAACAGTCAGCGTGAGTGATTCACCTTGTTTGAACATGGCGCCAGTATCATGCGAATGTGCGGAAGCATCAGGACGAAAGCCGTGCCCATCGTTTTGATCGCCAAAAAAGTATTGTGTATTTTCTCGTACACCCGGGACAGAAATCTCAAAAGAAGCGTGCCCCTCCGTTTGATTTTCGGTAACGGTAAACCCTGTATAATAACTCCCGGATTGGTGCTCACCCAATAGAATAGAACCGGATTGGCTGTTAAAATCATAAAATCCGCATAAAGGCGATGTCATATCCCCAGAAAGTAAAGAGATGATTGATTGCCTCTTCTCCATATCTAGATGTGGAATACTTGTAATGACTTCGGTATCTGTAAATCGGCTGTTCCGGGAAGGTTCATAATATGGCGGGTATGGAAGAGGTACACTTTTAAAGCGATTGCCATTATAAACCGCTCCGGGCATCAATACATAGTTGTCTTTTAGCCAATGCTCCGCTTCCATAGCAAATGTAAAATTCATTGGATAACTTGTATCTTCCTGAAAAGACAATGTAATAGACAACCGTTGTCCATGTGGAAGTGGTTGCGTTTCTACTAATGCATGGTAAGGATAGTGTGAAAAATTAACTTGATAGTTTTCCAGATTTATATTGATTTTTTCATAGTTTAATACTTCACTATCTGTAAATGATTTACACATAAGAGAATAGCGCATGACGGATTCCTTTCTATAGTAGGCTGGTTAAACAGAAACCCGGTGTACGATAAACGATCATACACCGGATTTCACAAAGAGATGTGAGATTACTTTTTTGATTTTTTCCAAGCGTCATATTGAGCTTGTTTTTCTTTTATAATGTCGTCCACGCCTGCAGTTTTCAAGCGTTTGAGGAACTCTGGTAATACTTTATCAGGATCTACCGATCCGGAACTAAGTGCCGGAATCATCTCGGTAGCAACCGCAGAGCAGTTGGCGACTTGAGTCTTCACCTTAGACGGATCAAATACGAAGCCTGTCACTGGTGAGGTTTCTGCTGTTTTGTCTGTTTCATAGACAAATTTTTGGGTTTCCTTTGCAGTTTCCCCTCCTTTGTTCTTGTCATATGCAGCACGGTTAAATGTAGGGCTGAAAGATTGACCGATCTGCCATTCGTTAAAGTTGAAATTATATTTTCCTTCAATCGGAGTATACGTACCATTTTCGTCGTATTTGTAATCAACACCCTCTTCACCGAGCGTAATCAACTTATACAGGTTATCATTCGTGTTAAGCAGTTCTACTAATTGCACAGCTTTTTTAATGTTTTTAGAGTCTGAATTAACGGCAATAGCTGCGGTAGAGCCAGCAGCTGCAGGAATAATCGTCCGAGTGGTCGATACGCTTAAAGCAGTAGTTTTCCCATCCGTTGGAGTCATAGACATAGCAAGATTTTGGCCAGGAACATCAACGCTATCAGGCCAGGCATAGGTCATCTCAGCGACAAATTTAGCTGCTTTACGGTCAGGAGTCGTATCTTTTACGGTTGCGCCATCTTTGCGCACATAGCCTTTGTTATACCAGTCGCGCATAATTTTAGTGAACTTTGCGAAATCTTCTGTCTCATACTGGTTGATGACTTTGTCTGGATTATCCAGGTTAATCCAGCCAGGGATGCTCATATCGCCAACCGCTTCCATATTCCAGTAGAGCGGGTCATTTGCAAACAAGCTGTAAGTAGAGCTAGTTTCAAATCCGATCATTTCAGGATGCTTCTTGAGGGCATCGCCGAGGAAAGGACCGATCATTTCAAGGGCCTCGGTGGTTGGCTTGCCTTTTACAGCTTGCCAGTCAAAGCCTGTTTCTTCTACAAGATCTTTACGGAACCTAAATCCAATTCGCTTGGCAGTGCCCCATTGCTGATAATTGACCATGGCATAGATTTTGTTATCAACTTTCACGCCATCCCATAGACCCTGAGGGATACGAGAGTATGTTTCAGGTGCATATTTAGGAAGTAGATCAGTCAGGTCAGCATAAGCTCCTTTGGCAGCGTTCTCAAAGAAGTTAATACCTCCCCAGCTTGCGGTGAAAGCTAGATCCCATTTGTCACCAGAATTGATCATCAAATTCATTTTGTCAGCGTAAGTACTGCTGTCTACCATTATCAGATTCAATTTTGCTCCAATTTTTTTAGAAATAATTTGGTTAGCTTTCTTCATGATTCGATCAGAATCATTGACCGGACTGTTCATCATATAGAAGGTAAGCTCAGGTAACTTACCATCACCTGATGAAGATTCGCCGGTAGAGCTTGATTCTTTTGGCGTACAGCCGGCTAGAAAAATAGATAGTAGCATTGTTACGGACAACAGAAGTGAAGCAATTTTCTTCAAAGTGGTTCCCCCTTAAAATATTTGTATTGTCAAAACATCTATAGTAAAAAGTTAATGAATCCTTGATTTTAGAAGGTTAATAGACAAATTACATGTTACCACCTAAAATCTAAGGATTATTAAGGTTACAAGACCACCCACATCCTAGAATAAGAAGTGATAAGTTGTTCCCTTAATCATTAACGTATTACTCGAATTGATTACGTGCCAAAATCAAATAATTCGAAGTTTACAAACGCTTCGTGGTGTATTCCCTAAGAACAATCACTCTTTTACAGCACCTATTGTCAAACCTTTTTCAAAATACTTCTGCAATAAAGGATACAGCAATATAATCGGACCGATGGCGAGGACGCAAGTTGCCATGCGCGCACCTTCACTCGGCAGCATACCAATAGCGGCTTCCATCGACTGTGAAGCTTGTGCGTTCGACTGCAAATAGCCAATATTGTTCATTAAAGATTGAAGCAGATATTGCAAGGGGCGCAGATTTGGTGATTCGATGTACAATGAGGCTGTCATCCAGTCATTCCAGTATGCAATAGTTACAAACAATCCAATGGTCGCCAATGCTGGTTTGGAAAGCGGTAGGACAATCTGGAAAAAGGTCCGAATTTCACCCGACCCATCCATACGCGCCGACTCAATTAATGAATCCGGTATCGTACGGAAGAAGTTTTTCATAATTAGCACGTTAACCGTCGAAACGAGGTAGACGATAATCAGTACCCAGATGGTATCTTTTAAATGCAGAATTTGTGTTAGTAAAATATACTGCGGTACAAGACCGCCGTTAAATAAAACGGGAAGATACACAAAGAAAGTGAGAGCTCTCCGATGTTTTACTTCGGGTCGTGTCAGTGAATATGACAGCATGGCAGTAATCAGCAGATGTAAAAGGGTACCAACAACCGTTACAAAAATCGTAACTGCATAGGCATTTAGAATGGAGCCCGCTCCGCTGAATACATACTGATATGCTGCCGAACTGAACTCTTTGGGCCAAAAGCGGTATCCGTCAACCATCAACCATTTCTCATTCGTAAACGATATGGATACAACCAATATTAACGGAAGGATAAAGGCTAGACTCATGGTAATGAACAAAAGATGTAGCGTGATTTTTGAAAGATTCAGTTTCCTCAGAATCATTTATTTCCCCCCCAATAGAAACAGGTCTAAGTCTTCTTATAAAGATAGCATCCGTTTCCACAGATCGATTAAAATAGTGCGTTATCAGGATCTTTCTTTTTGATGATATAGTTAGAGATTAACACAAGGAAGAGACCAACTACCGCTTGGTATAAACCCATTGCCGATGCCATGCCGTAATCATTGATCTTTTTCAGCGAGCGAAATACAAGTGTGTCAATCACGTCTGTTGTCTGATAAAGAGCACCTGCATCATTAGTAAGCGTGTAGAATCCGTTCCAGTCGCCCAAGCCACCATTGAATAGTTTTCCTACCCATAGTAGTGATAAGACAATGATGGTTGGTTTCAAAAGAGGCAGTGTAATATATCTAATTTTTTGCCACTTAGAAGCACCGTCCAGTTCCGCAGCTTCATAGTAATCGGGGTTAATCCCGGCAATCGCGGCCACGTATAGAACAGAAAAGTAACCAACATTTTTCCATAGATAAGCAATGGGCAGGATGATGCGCCAGTAAGACGGTTCGCTGTACCAGTTAATAGCTTCTCCACCGTTTCCTGTAATCGCACCATTGACAATCCCACGGTCAACACTCAACAGACTGAATAGAATGTACTGGATGACAATCCACGAGAGAAAGGTTGGCAGCAAAATGGACCCTTTATAGGTAGCAGATAAAAATTTGTTTTTTACTTCATTTAATAGAATAGCGATTGTCAATGCGCAGATCGTAACGGCAACTGCTTCTAGTAGATTGTAGAAAAGCGTATTGAATGTAACCGTTCTCGCTACGTCAGATTTAAAGAAAAACTCGAAGTTTTTGAATAAAGGATCCATCCATGGACTTCCGAAAATACCATCGCGTGCCTTATAATCTTTGAAGGCAATGAGAACACCGACCATCGGGATATAAAATAAGATGGCGATAAAAATTATTCCAGGTGTCATCATGATATAGAAAGGCAACTGCCGGCGCACACTGCGCATGGTTCTATTGGATTTATACTGACGAGATGTATTTGTATTTGTATTTGTAATCGCCTTCAATTATTTGACTCCTTTCTGTGTGACGAGATGTATTTGTAATCGCCTTCAATTATTTGACTCCTTTCTGTGTAAATTTTTTATATCTGAGCTCATTCTACGAATCGAGTGATGATTACTCAACGATAAAAAGTATTATTATCCAAGTTTTTGAACACTAGTTTTCTCTAAAAACTAACAATATCTACAAAGTGTTGGAAATCATTGCGACGTAAATTGCTAAAGATTATAATAAAAAATAATATTCTGACTCTAATTGCTTTACGGGGATAGGGAAGATCCCCCTTTCTCCTCCATTTATTAACAGTTCGAAATGGAGGATCATACAAGTCGAACGATTAGGAGATCGCTATGAAACTCTCAATAAAAACAAAAAAATATAGAACGAGTTTTTTACGTAAAGCCTTTTTTTCCTTTTTTATTATGACGATCATCATTATAGTTTTACTAACAATCTTTTTAACGATTACGTATTTGCGTACGACGAATAGATTGATCAGCCACTATAACGAGAAATTGATTGCCCAGTCGAATTATAGCATTGCCTATCTTGATGAGACCGCAAAAAAATTAGGAAATGCTTTGTACAGCGACAAAGATATTATCAATTTTTTAAATATGAAGGAAACCGATGAGCACATATCTTTTTCAGCAAGTAAGGTCATTGACAAGCACTTTTTGACACTTAAAGATATCGACAGTGTATATCTTTACAATGCGGGATTGGACTTGTTTTACTCCTCACGGAGCGGTGAACGTCGATCAACATCCACATTTTCAGATCAGGCGATTGCCAAGCTGTTAACCGACAAAGATTTTGTAGCTGAGTATCGTGGTCGTCCCATTGTGGCATCGGTAGATAAAGCAACACAATCGGCAAAAGTATGCTCATATATATTATTTGAACCTGGCGCCACTGCAGCTGGTTTGAAAAATGCTGTTGTTGTCAACATTCGAACGAAAGCGCTTACGGAATCCATTCAAGCAATCAATGGTCAAGATCCTGTACAGGAGACGTCTTTTTTAGTGGTTGACACGAATGGTTCTATATTAAGTATGGCACTCTCACCGGAGTTTGTTCATAACATGAGTGAAGTGCGCTCATTAGCCCAAAAAGCACAGGAACTAGATGGCAGCAACAATCGGGTGCAAAAAATTGACGGGACCCGTTACCTTGTTTCGAGCAGCAAAAGTAATGCAAACAACTGGTATATCATTGGCGTTACACCCTTTAATAAAATTTTCAAAGATGTAATTACGGCATCGATCGTTGCTACAGGTATAGTAATAGCCGTATTCATTCTAAGTGCGGGAATTTGTCTGTATTTGGCACGCAGGCTGAACAGTCCTATTCAAGCAATGACGAAAATTATAAACGGGGAAGCTCCTGAAAGAAGCGATACACTTGTATCTGAAACGGAAGAATTTCAAGTTATTCTGTCTGTATTTGAATCCATGAAGGAGCAAAATATACAGCTCGATAAAATCATGAAAGAAACAGGCTATGCTGCCAAACAAGAATTTCTAAATGCTCTTTTAAGCGAAAGTACAACATATTCAATACAAACTGTACGTGGGAAATTGCATGATTTGCATTTGGATTATCTCGCCACAAATCAGCTGTGTATGTGCCTGTTTAAAATTGACAATTACAGTCAGTTTATAACTGAAAATAGCCAGAAGGAGCGATGGGCCTTGCGCTATGCGATAGTCAATATCGCGGGAGAAATTGCTGAAAATTACGGTAAATGTGAAGTGTTTAGCTGTGACTCTGATAAATTTGTGATGCTGATAGATTGTGACACAGTATCGCAATATAAGGTATTACAAGATAACGTAGAAAGTGTGTTACATGACATACAAAGGAATACAGAAAAGAATATACATATTTCCCTGTCTATGGCGTACAGCACGTTGTTTCAGGGTCTTGAACATTTGCCAACCATGTATAACAGTATGAAGGATTCGATTCTTTTAAAAATGCGCTATGGACATGGTTGTATTATCAGTCCCTACATGCTGGATGAAATCAATGCCGATGAATTTCACGTTTCAGTAAAAAAAGAGGACCAGCTGATCGAAAAAGTACTGGAGGGTCATGATGAAGAAGCCAGTGCGATCTATCAGTCTATCAGTAAACTACTTTATCAATATACGTACGATGAGATTTTGTTCTGCGTAGTCCATTTAATTTACAGAATCTATTTTGGTGTATTAAGTAAAGTACCCGCAATAAAGAACAATCAAGATTTCACTTTGCAGGTTTTTTTGCAAGATATACAACATGCAGAAGTGAGCGCAGATATTGATAGTTTGATGAATGAATTTCTACAAAAGATTAGCAAAAAGGTAACAGAAATAAAAAACACATCCAATAGCAACGACCTTTTAGTGCAGCGTATTATCGAAATCGTGGAAAAGGAATATTCCAACACGGAGCTATGTCTCAGCTCCATTGCTGACAAAATTAGATTATCTCCGAATTATGTCGGTCAGTTGTTCAAAATGTCACACGGTCAGTCGATTGCACAATACATATTTGACTTCCGTATTCAAAAACTGGATCAATACATGCGCACTAGCAAATTGCCTTTGTCGACGATTCTTGAAAAGGTTGGTCTTGAAAAAAACAATTACTTTTACACACGATTTAAAAAACATTTTGGTATGTCACTCAGTGAGTACAAGTTGCAACTTGGAAAAGAAAATGATGCCGATTTAGTGACAAAGGAATAGATGTATGAAACGGAATGGGAAGGCAGAGGAGTTGCTCGAAGATTTTGTAGGAATACATGGAATGAAAACGGATTGCTGCTTATACCGCATAAACATATCTAGTGAAAGAAGTGAAATCTATACAAGATCGTATAGATTTCACTTTTTATTTTCTCACAAGATAAGAAAGTATAAATTTCGACTTTGAGAATTGTCCAGCTCCAGCGCCCTAGCGGCTAGTGTCCTTCGCTCTCCGCCCTACGATAAGTCAACATCGAATCGCCTCCGGCTCTTCGTATTTCCTTTATCTCAGTTGGAGCGCTCCAGGCCATACGCCGCTGACCAGGGCGCTTGCGCTTTTCTTATGAAAGGGGGTTAGTATCCTTTTTTAGCCTTTACTTCTATGATCTGCAAGATATCACCTTCATATCCTTCGGCAGACCCGACACCTATAATGGTCCCTTTTTGGGCATATAAGGAAGGATCCAATTCTGCAAAAGTCAATGGCAACTCTCTCGTATCGTTTAGATAGTGAGCTCGAATGGACTTGGCTAATTCTGGTTGCAAACCGGACAAAGTAGTCACACTGCCAAGCTTATCTACTGATTTGATGCCATCAACGGTTACAGTGACACTAAATGTGCTTAGGGTTCCTTTGAGATCTGCAAGTTGTCCTTTTACAGTAAATGTACCTGGCTTTTTATACAATGATGGATTTACTGAGCTCCAGTTTACTTTAGCAGATTGTGAACGACCATCCTTAAAGGTAACGGTCACTTCTTTTGGTAGATTCGGAGCATGATCAATGGTAGTTGATAGAGTATCTTTTATACCTTTGATGGAACTAATCTCATACGCCTTATCAATATAGATGGTGTAGTCTTTATTTCCTGCTGTAGTGATCTCTGAAAGGGTTATCGTATTCTTTCCATTAATCAATTGATCTGGCGAAATCGATGCATGGTCACCATCAAATGGAATGGTTTCGCCATTAACCTGTAGTTTCATTTCTACACCATCAAGGACGATCGTCGGTTTCTTAATCGTAATTGGCTTCCTAGTATCGGTAATCACGCCATAATACGTATAATAATTAGGGTTGAAATTACCGTTTAATACGACATTATCTAATCCAAGGTGATTATCGTAATCTACGTATTTAGGATTAGAAATGATCTCGATATCATCCAAGTAAACATTGGCGTTAATCCCACCAAAGCCAACCCCACCTGATTTATATTGACCGTCATTAACAGATAATAATTTTTGTCCATCTAAAACAAATCCCACTTTACCATCAAACGTTTGAATCTGTAAATTATGCCATTCATTCGGATTAAACCCAGCCGGCACACCTACTTTACCTAGTGATGTATCTGACGTAGCAGTATGTTTTGATATTTCGAAATACGGCGTGTTGGCAGGAAAACCAGTCGTCCCATTTTTATTTCTTCGAAAAACGATTTGGTAAGATAATGGTGCTCTTCCTGGAGCCAACCCCACATTCGATGTCATGACATAAATCGTAAAGTTATCGTAGGCTCCACCAAGAACATTTGTATTACCCCATCCATCAAATTTCCATTTCATGTTGACTAGGTAATTATCCCAAGGAGCATTCAACTCATAAAAATCATTGCCATCTCTAATCTCATCCTTTAGCACTTGATTTCCGCCATCGGTGACAACACTTGTGATTGATGGCATACCCCCGATTTTTTCGAAATTAGGGACTTTTCCATCTTCAAAATCAAGTTTAAGCTGTAGCTTATTATCCCCTGATGCATCATAGGCTGGAGGAACAGGCATGGTTGTTGGAGGGATTGGCTTTGTCGCTGGATTCCCGCCAAAAACATAAAGCTCATCATAAAAGGCTTGCCCTCTACCTTGGTCAGAACCAAGCGAGATATAATCAAATCCGGAAGAAGGAACTTTTTTAACGAATTGATTATCAATATAGAGTTTTACCTCTGTACCTGATGTATAATCAAACTTCAGTTCATGCCACCCAAAAGTCCGTTCGATATCGGTAACTTCCTTTTGCTCACCAACCTGGACGATATACTTTCCAGCCGTATTATAATCCAAGCCCATGCCGATGATGTTTTTACCATCATCAACTCGTGCAATGGAGGTAACCCTAGCCGAATTCTGACGCCCTGAATCATATGAAGCAAGATTATAATTTTGGCGATCAAACATTTTGACTGTAACGACCTTGTTCAGGTTTTCAGGGAAATTCTTAAATATGCGAGTTTTATCAAGCAGTTCCAAACTAAGTTTTCCGTTTATTGGACCCTCAGACATAAATTCTGTTGAAATTTTCGCTTGATTGTTTTGAGTTGTCCAAACTGCATCATCCAGTCCATTTTCAAAGTTTTCTTTGAAATAGATATCTTCTGGTTCTGAAAGGAGTTCTCTATCTGTTAGGTATTCCTTAGGATAAGCGGATGTTACGCCAATTTTGTCATACTCCATCTTGGAGTCGTCAAAGTCCTTAATGTAATTGGTGTGTGTTCCATAATTTACATTGGTATTATCAAACTTAATTACATCCCCATATTGGGTAATGGTATTCACTTCGATGTTAAAGTTCATTGGATTAGTGGCTTTAACATTGCTTAATTCCATGCCAGAGGCACCCATATCTAAGTTGATATCATTAGGACCAAAATCGACCATGGTAGGATTTGGACCCGTGCTGTCAATAACCGCTTGGCTTAAATAATTCGGTTTATAATTCTTACCCTTATATAGATAACAGGCAAAGAAAGCTCCGTCGTCTCCACCATCTTGTTGGGCATCATGCAAATATACATACTCAAACTTATTATGGTGCGTGTACATATCTGTCATAATATTGAAATCTTTATCGCCATTCGGGAAAGCTACATTCGGATTACGGCTATAACCGGCAGTTAGGAAAATTCCTCTTCTTGGTGAATTATAGACTTCTACATGTGATACCGTATTATAGCTTGATTGCTGAATTGTGATACCTGAGGCCTGGCCGATGAGCTCGCCAATATCATGAACAATCGTGTTCGTAATCGTATTGTCTCTGCTATAGCCATCACCGTTTTTATCTCCAGCCACACCTGGGTAACCGCCATCGATGGTTATTCCTCCATGACCGGTGTTTTCAATCAGGTTATCCTTGAGCACAGCATTTTGGTTAGCCAAATAAAGATTGATTCCGAACATACCTGAATTTTTGATATGTGATTTTGAAATCGTGATGTTCTTCGTGTTTGTCAGCGTAATCACACCGTATTGGAACTCAATTCTTTCGGATTGCTCGGCATAGGATGGTTGTGTACTATTTTTAGCTTCAGGAGGATAGAAACCTAAACCAGCTCCTGCATCTCCCCAGTTCCAACCATATGCGTACCAATCCGTTGTATTGGTGTCCTTGAATTGCAGGCCGCTAAATTCAATATTCGAAGCCATGTGCGTGCGATCGGATCCTTTTACACGGACCACTTCTTTGACAGTAGGAATAATAAATTCATTATCTTTTATTTTTCCCTCAGGGTAATAATACAGATCGCCTGTTGTTTTATTAAAATAGTATTCACCAGGAACGTCCAAAAAGCCTAAATTTCCTTGAACGAAATACCTTGCATTCGTACCTGTTGCATATTTAGGTCTGTACATCTCTGGTTTGCCTGGAACGGTCTTGTAGACAAGCTTACTGGTTGCAGTATCAATCGCAGAAATCGGAATCGTATCCGTCATCCAATCCCAGTATCCACCATCCCACATATATACGGAAGCATCCAGGTCTCCGCGTTGTTGAGCGTTTACCATACCGTTTAGTGACTCTTGATCAAGATCACCATCTCTATAAATCAAGTCACCAATTCCGCCTGCTTTACTTTTCATGTATGGGGTTAAAGCCGATTGAAAATTTTTATATTTATTTAAGTTCTGAGTACGTGCTAATGTTGCCCGTCGATCGTTTACATAAAGGGTATCAAAAATCACATCTGTACCCACATGAGTTTTGTATACTTTTCCTTCTGCTGCAGCTGGTAAGTCAGCGTCAGCACCTGTTCTTCCCACTAATTTCCATGATGAATCGACAACCTTACCGCCGATTATCTCGGCACTGGATAATTCATCTAAATTTCGATAGATGATATTATAGCCATTCGTACCTGAGTCTCTTTCGTCAAATGTAATCGTTTCATCAAGATAATATTTACCTTCTGAAATAAATACGTAAATATCACCTGTCATATTCTTATTGATCTTTCGAACCGCATCTCTTGCAGCTTGTAGAGTGGCAAATGGCTTTTTATAGGAGCCATCATTTTTATCCTTTCCATCTGGTGAAACAAAGAATTGGGCTTGGATTTTATTTTGAGAATTACCTTCCCCTTGTGCTGCTTGAGCAGTCTGTAAAGAACCAAACAGTGGGACCCAAACGATACATAACGCAATCATGATCGTAAAGAATTTCTTCTTATTCATCATCATACCTTTCCTTTCTATTAACTTTTAACGTTTTCATTTGTTTTTCGGTATTTATGTATGTATACGCCTGATGAATCTCCTACCGATAATAAAGCGTTTTCATTCCAGAGACTGAATTTTTTTGAATTCAATGCAGACATGTCGGCTTTTATTCTTACTCATTAATCACCCCTAGCTAGACCACATTCTTTTGACCATTTGTCAAAATATGCAGTAAATTTACTTGCATTATAGCTAGGTTGGTCACAGATCAGCAATCTCAAAAACTGCAGTATTTGCTGATTTTCAACAATTAAAACTTACACGGTAACTCCTATTTTTAATACATTCACCAATTTCCATCTATTCAGAATAATTAATGAGTCTCATGATACATCCGAAATATATGTTTCGTGGTAATAGGAAGATTTAAGCAAGGTAAAACGGTACAACCTATAGCTAGTAATTGAGAGGTTTTTACTTATCCAAAAAATGGCCCCATTATTTGAAAAAATAATGGGGCTGATTATGGAATTATAATATCTACAATAAATTAAAGGTTTTTTACACCGTCATTGATAAATTTTTCCACTACAAAAGCAGTTAAACCTAATGCTGCTGAATAGGTTAAGAGTTTTGAAAAATCTAAGTTCACTTCACGGTGATGAAAGGGGAGGGTATGAGAATTAATCGTTTGGCGAATTGGTTCTTCCAGCCATCTTCGAGCTTTGGCTAGTCGATTCCCAATGATAACTTGTTCAGGATTAAAGGTATTAATGATATTATTAATTCCATATCCGAGATAACAGCCAATTTGTTCAAAAAATTTAAGGGCACTCTCGTCATTTTTTTCGGCTAACCCAATCAACATTTCAAGGGATAAATGTTTTTGATTGGCCATGTTAATCAATACGTGTTCAGAAGCATAAGCTTCCCAGCATCCTCTGCTCCCGCAGCTACATGGCCTGCCGTTTACTTCAATAATCACGTGACCCATTTCGCCGGAAAAGCCATTTTTTCCATGATATAATTCTTCGTTTAGAATGAAGCCAACACCAATTCCTATTCCGGCACTTACATAAATGATATCTTGATAATTTTGTCCTGCGCCAAATTGTTTTTCCCCATATGCCCCAGCATTTGCCTCGTTTTCAATGATGACGGGTAGATGGAATTCATCTGCAATCTTCTCTTTAAAGGATAAATTTTTCCAGTCTAAGTTGGGGGCAAGAAGGACTGTTCCAGCTTTATCAATAATTCCGGGAACACCGACTCCAATTCCAACAATACCGTATTTACTGGACGGCATTTCCTCCATGATCGAGTGTATCATTGTGATAACTAGATCAATGACAACGGTAAAGGAAGTATCTAGGAGTAAATGATTTTTTTCAATAAGGATATTCCCTTTTAAATCCGTTAGTACACATAAAATATAATTGACCCCGATATCTATCCCAACGGCATATCCAGCCACTTTATTGAAATGGAGTAAGACTGGACGCCGTCCGCCACTTGATTCACCTGGACCAGATTCATAAATCAGTTCTTCCTCTAGTAATTCATTTACAAAAGAGGAGACCGTTGCTTTATTTAGTCCGGTAACTTGTGCAATTTCAGCCCGCGATATCGTTTCTTTTTCTAAAATCATTTGTAAGACGAGTGATTTATTATTCTTTTTAACGATTTGTTGATTCCATGTTTTTGGTTGCACTTTAAAATCTCCTAACGTCAAATACGCCCCCCGAAATATCGCAGCCTTTCAAATCAATTTGTGAAGTCCTCATCAATGCATAGTCGATATTTTTCCAATTTTTCAAACCTTCCGAATGATGCAATTGTATGCCTGGAAACTATTCAAATGTAGATGTGGCAATATAATAATCATCCTCTACCCTACTAATAGAAGGATCGGGATGAAATCCCGGCAAAATAGGGTTTTTAATGTTCATTTTATTTCCTCCATCTAGAGCCGTCCACTGCTCGACTGCCGCTTGCCGTTCGCTCATGCCTTCGAATCTTCCCTATGCAACTTATAAATCTCGCTAGCATCCCACCAAATGCTCGAAAAGCACTCGCCTGTCAGCCGATGCCACTCTTCTTCCAGCTCGTGATCGATGACTCGATCTGGAAGCGCCAATGATGGATCCGACTCGACAACCATAAACAGCGTCAGTCCCTCGCGAAAAATCCGCAAAGATATAATGCCTGCTTCCCGCATGTGCTGTTCATTCCCGACAGGAATATCGCGGTGAAGCTGTTCATACCGCTCGACTTGATCTGGATGAAGATGAGCCACTTTGATTTCTGTTACCCTGTTTGCTGCCATATTCCCACTCCTCTACAATCGTTCGCTCACCATGCGATTTGTCAGAGCACCCAGCTTTTCGATCTCGATTGTTACGACATCTCCCGGCTTCAAATACACCTGCTTCTCCTTCGGATAACCAAATACGACACCGGCCGGAGTTCCGGTTAGGATAATATCGCCTGGCAGCAGCGTCATATGTTGTGAAATATAACTGACGATTTCATCGCAATGGAATATCATATCCGACGTATTGGAATGCTGCCGAACTTCGCCGTTCACGATGCAGCGAATGTCCAGATTGTTCGGATCGCCGACTTCGTCCGCCGTAACCAGATACGGTCCTAAAGGACTAAAGCCGTCGCAGGATTTGCCGAGCAGCCATTGATGGGTTCGCATTTGCAAATCGCGCGCGGACAGATCATTCACGTTGCAATAGCCGAACACGTGATCAAGTGCATGTTCCTTGTCTACATATTTGGCTTTTTTGCCGATAACAATCACAAGCTCAGCTTCATAGTCGACCTGCGACGATACCTTCTCCGGCAGCGGAACTTCGCATCCATTTCCTGTTAGCGTATTGGCAAATTTGTTGAACAGGATTGGGTATTCCGGGATCGGCGCGTTTGTCTCTTCCGCATGCTTGCGGTAATTGAGTCCCACGCAAATGATTTTACTCGGATGCGTCACGCAGGGTGCGTATTGGATCGTCGATTCATCGAGCAAATAAGCTTTGCCCTCCGCACCGCCAGCTAACACTTGGTCTGCCAAGCGCTGCAGTACAGCAACAGCGTCCCTTCCGCCTTCGATGACTTCATGAATGGTCACCGGCAGTGTTCCTTCTGGCATGGAAGTCATGCTTTTCAGCGCTGCTGCGACATCCAGAATGCCTTGCTCCGTTTTTATCGCTAGTTTTAATTGCCCGTTATCTTCATAAGTCAACAGTTTCATTTGTTCCTGCACTCCATTCTATTATTGTTAAGCGTTCTTGCCGAATACAACGCCGCCGTCGATGTACAGCGGTGAACCCATCATGAACTTGGATTCATCCGAAGCGAGGAAAAGGGCCGCGTTAGCGACATCCTCCGGCTTGCCAAGCTCTCCACTGAGCTGGCGCTGTTTCAATGATTCAATCGCAGCTGTCGGATCATCATACGAGGTTTTCAAATAGTTCTCCATGAACGGTGTATAAATTGTCCCCGGAAGCAGTGCATTCACCCGGATGTTATAGGCTGCATAATCGACCTGCATCGATTTGGTCAAGGCGAGCACCGCGCCTTTCGTTGCACCATAAGAAGCTCTGCGCGCGAGGCCCATTTCAGCAACACACGATGACATATTGATAATCGAGCCCGTTCTGCGCTCCATCATATAGGGCAGCACATATTTCGAAGGCAGGAATACGCCTTTGACATTAATGCTCATAATCCGGTCCCACGTCTCCGGTTCGATTTCGTGCAGTGCGCCAACGCCGCTGATGCCCGCATTGTTGAACAACACGTCGATGCGGCCGAATTCAGCAATCGCTGTATCTATCATCGTTTTGACCGCTTCTGGCTGGGCCACATCGGCCTTAATGAAGAGTGCCTCACCGCCTTTTTCTATAATTTCGCGTACCGTTTCAAGGCCTTTGACCTCGTCCACGTCATTAACAATGACGGCTGCTCCTTCTCGGGCGAACAGCAATGCCGTGCTTCTTCCGATGCCTGAGCCAGCACCTGTGATCAGTGTTACTTTATCTTGTAAACGCATATCCTCACTCCTATACCTCTTTCTCTTTCAACCGATACGTCCGAATTGCATTCCCGCCAAAAATAGCCTCGATTTGATCCTCAGTCAATCCAGTCGGTAACGTTGCGCCAACCATTTCGAGCATGTCCGTAAAGCTTCCTGCCTGTAAGCAGACCGGCCAATCGCTTCCGAACATCAGGCGCTCCGTCCCGAATACATCGATCGCATGCTTGACGTATGGGGCAACTTCGGATGCCGTCCAGCCTTTTCCTCCGGATCCCGTTGCTAATCCTGATAACTTGCAGGTGACATGCTCAAACCTTGCCAACGCTTCCAATCCATTTGCCCAAGGTTCCGTTCTATTACTCTCGATATCCGGAACCGCCAAATGATCAATGACGGCCTTCAGCTTCGGCACACCTTCCAATAGCTTCACCATTGCAGGAAGATCAGCCGCCCGAATGAGCAGATCGACCGGAAAGCCGTCTTCAGCGAGCAATGCAAGATTGCGAAGCAATTGCGGATAACAGCTCCAATCCCCGTCAGATGTAGTAGGGAAGGTCGGGCGGATCCCGACAAAACGCGGTTTGGTACGAAAGCGTAAGTAATGTTGTTCAAAATCCGCACCGGTCACATCGAGCCATCCGACAACCCCAAGCAATGTCTCTTCTTGTTCACACAAATCGAGCAAAAAATCCGTCTCTTCCATCGTCGGCGCCGCTTGCACGACAATCGTTCCCGATACGTCGCATCGCTGCAGCTCCGATTTTAACTGTTTCGGCATATAATCTTGATACAATACCGCTCCGGCGTCCGGCGTCAGCCAGCCGTAATCGCCGCGCTGAAGTTGCCAATAATGTTGGTGGGCATCAATCCTCATTGTTCGGTCCTCCCATGAATCATAGTCTGCTTATCTACACTAGGCCACGGCATATCATAAGATGGCGAATGGACAAACCGCTCCATTGACAGTCTCAAAGTGATGCCGGTTCCCGCAGGCATCGATACGTTCAGCCATTTCCCTTGGGCCGCAATCGTGCCAGTCACCTCGTCCGAAGAATTGATGATTTCTCCATTTGAGAATCGATGTTCGCCAAATACGCCAGCTTGAATGATAACCTCTCGATCATCGAACAGACTCGTGTTCACCAAATGAACCGTTACGGAATCCGGTGTCAGCTTCTCCACCAAGGCAGACACGCCCGGCGGCAGTCCCGGCCGTTTCGCCGCTGCGTCAAAATAGCGTACGCGCCCATGCTGCAGACCCCCATGCGAAATGTGCATCGGTCCGCCCAACGTCAGCTGCACAAGGCCTTCGAAATATAGCGGGCACATTTCCTGCCAAATGTGAATGGCCGAATAAATCCCTTCGCTGTAATGCTCGGTCCATTGATACGGATTGCCTTCCGGAGAGCGCATCTTCGCGAGCTGGTTGCCAATCATTTCGTAATTGGCGCTTAGAATCTTCTGCGGATAATCGGGGTTGAGCCCGCGGATATATTGATACCAAGGCTGCGTATTACCGATATAATGCTTTGTTTCCCGTCCGGTTTCCGGATCCCTGCCAGAGAACCTCGGCACTATGACCACATTCCAGTCTTGTTCTTTCGGGATGCGCTCTATGCGTTCCACATCCTCATCCGCCATCGACATCGACCACAGATAGATCGGATACTTTGGCAGCGCCTCCCTATAATCGGTCCAGCCGCTGTCGAAATGCTTGAATGGCACCAGCCATTTGCCTTCCTTCTCTTGACGCAGCTCCCAGTTGCGATCCAACTGCTCCCTTGCCAGCTGCAGTCCTTTCATATCGCCAGTAAGCAATACCTTATTCATGCAGGCATTCGTAAGCGGCTCGATAATCGTCATGAAGCCGTGAGGCCATCGCCAGCCATAGTAGCCGCCCCACCATTTGCCGTCGTTGTACTCCCCGATTTGACCTGTAAGTCCAATATTGTCAGGGATTATGCCGCCGTTTGATCGGGTCCGCTCCTGCCAGGCATTTACGTATTCGACGACCCAGCTCCGCAGCTTCTCATCTCCGCTATGAAGAAACGCATGCGTGATCAATCCCGTTGCATTCAAATTCAGCGGCACATCGCCGCGATTCATCCGCTGATTCATCATCGCGAGAAGCTGTTTATAGACCTCATCGTTCGACCACGGGCACTTGCCGCTTACAAAATCGACGCCCGGAATATCTTCGTAAGGCGCTAAGTAATCGTCCAGAATGCCGCGATGCGTGCTCCAATCCTCCTCGTTTACTTTAAAGCGAGGACCGCGGCTGCCTGTCAGTGGCGATCGGATAAGCTTCCGCTCCTTATCGTAGTTCGGCGCTTCCGGGTCGTCGCCTGTATACATCGCTGCAAATTTGCTGGCCCGCTGCCGATCCTTAAGCGTCGAAGGTCCCGCCAGACCAAGAAAATATAAATACAAATAGCCTTCGCCATGGTGCATCCAATCGTAATAGGCATCGAACTCGCGGTGGATTTGTCCGTATTCCGTCCACTGCCAAGTAATACCTTCCCATATTTTACGAGATACTTCATACAGTTCGCTGCTTCCTCCGAGCACATACAAGAGCGCCAAATTCATAAACCCTTCATAAGGATCATCCGATCCATCCATGCCTGGCCAATGCTCGAACCAAATGAGCGTACCGTCGGGCTGCGTGTAACGCTCGACGAACTCTTTGGCTGCCTTGTTTAATGTTTCAAAAAGCTGCTGCTCCTGCAGCGCCCACGTCGGTGGAACGACCCGTTCTGAGGCCTGAATACACGCGATACTTCCGTTCATAAGCGATGAAGACATTGTGCTCACCCTCCCTTTGTATTGCTTATTGTTTATTAACTAAATAAAGGTTGTCCTTGGAATAAGCTATATACCTGACGCAGTTCTTCCGGACCGGCCAGAACGTTTCGCACGTCCATTGGAATCCTTTCCACTCCGGACGCCGACCGTATCCGCTTCTTCCGAGATGCGTACGGACTCGATTTTCTCTTGCCTTTCGGTATAGGCGACATCGGAATGGGAATGGTGAATAGCATAGATTTTCCACTTGCGCGTTAACGATTTAATTGATCTTCTATTGATCTTCTCCCCTAGGATTGTCTAAATTACTTTTACCCTAGTTGGTACCCGCCATGTAACGGAATCAGCGCCCCATTGACCCATGACGACTGAGAACTGCACAAAAACGCAACTACATCCGCCACCTGTTGGGACGACCCCACGTCCGCCCTCAGCTTCTCGGATTCGGCGATCCTTTCCGCTTCAGCAGGATCTTCGAACAGCTGTTTGAACCAATCGTTCAGAAGCGGCGTCGCAATGCCCGCCGGGAGCAACGCGTTGCAGCGAATACCCGTATCCTTCAGATCGAGCGCCAGCCCTGTCGTCAGATGGTTCAGCGCGGCCTTGAGCGAGTCGTACACGAAATTTCCGGCAATATTTTTCTGGCTGTTGAGCGAGCTGATGTTCACGATCGCGCCGCGCGTCTCTTTCAAATACGGCAAAGCTTTCTGAATCAGAAAAAAACCCGACTTTACATTGACGGCAAAGAGCCGGTCCCAATCTTCATGCGTTACCGCTTCGATCGGCTTGTTGCACACCAGGGCAGCATTGTTGACGACAAAATCGATTCTGCCCCACGTTTTCACTGCTTGCTCTACGAGCGTATTCGGCGCGGAGGGATGGAACTGGTCTACTTGAACGAAGAGCGCCGATCCGCCGTCCTTTTCGATTCCTTCCGCAACTTCACGGCCCTTTTCCGCATTCCGCCCGCAAACGAGGACGTGGGTGCCGTATCCTGCCAACGTCTCGGCGATCGCTTTGCCGATCCCGCTGCTGGACCCGGTGACGATCGCAACCTTATCCTGAAATTTAGTCAACTTCCCCATCTCCTTCTTAGCATCATGTCGTACGATTCCCCCTACATACAGTTAATGGGGCACCTTTACCCTTTCACTATACATAGGTTGATAAATGTTGATGGTTTGGAGCTCAATCGAGACACTCCAATTAATGTGTTGTTCCTGTTCCTGCAGGACTAAATATTACTTGTCGGCATTTGTCTCAAATAAGTTGCTCTTAATCGATCTGACAGGATTGTTGCCACTATTTGGAGTCAGAATAATGTTTACACTGCAATGATTTTGTTTCAGGAAATCATTATCCGTTTCTTCTTCGTCTATTTATTCCTCCTTACAAGATTCATAATTTCACTTTACAAAAGCAAATGAGGGTCGACATCTAAAAAAAGTAATAAAATCTTCAATAAACCGTCGTGATGCTCATCAAAAAATATTCTTTTCTCTAAAATTTCCGTGTTTCACCGTACTTTATGATTGACGATGATCTATTGGAGGAAAACAAAAAGAGGGGCGGAGAACCCCTCTTTTTGTTTTACACTTAACAGAGTTTCAATACATGACGAAGTCGTTTACGAAACTCCATGATGACCAGAAGTAAGTTGGTAGTAGGAATTGCTTTGATAATGCATTCGTCGAGTCTTTCTTCTCGTATCTAAAGACAGAAAAGCTTCATTTGGCGAAACTAAACAATGCATCTGAAGCTGAACGCTGATCACTGAATACATAACTATGAGCGGTTCCAGAAAAAAATTAGGCGACTTCTCTCCTGTTGAATGAGGGAAGCGGTCGCCGCTTAATTTATGTATCTTTCAATGAAAACGCAAGATCGGTTGGGTATCCGGATCCTTTGCAATTTTCGAAGGTTTTCCGGGGACAATTCTGTCTCTCTCCTACGGAGTGGAGGAAACGGAATTTAACAGAAAATCACGAGTAAGCGTTTGAGGATAATATTTGTGGAAGTGAATATATGGAGTCTTGTCACGTTTCTACTGGGGCCTCGACCAGCTCCGGTGAAATCGCTCTCCCAATTAAACCGCCATTAAGCTTCTCATTAAATATTCTGTTCTTTAAAATTCCGGCCTCAGAGAGTAAAAACGAGGAGCGGAAGTTCCGCTCCCCTCTTCCTTATTCGTCCATATTGCAAAACACAGAACTAGTCGGCTAACAAAGCCCTTGCATCCCGGAGCAAATATTGCGCTGCTTCGACTGTAATATGCTTGCCGCTCTGCGCCTTCACCTCGTTGACAAAGCTCTTCAAATTGCCGTTCGCCAACTTTGCCTGCAGGCTATTGGCAATTCCGGCATTATCGATCTCCTTGGTTTCTGCAAAGCGCTTCACCAATGCCTTCAAGGAATCGATGCTGACCACTGTATCAACCGCTATGACTCTGTAGATCGCTTTTGGTCTTACTGATGTTCCTTCAGCGGTCCCATGAACGATGAACGTGCCAGCTTTCGCCACCATGTCCGGTGTGATGGGGTCCCAAACAACATCAACCATACCCGTAGTTCCATCGTTGTATACGGCCTCCATCTGCTCAGGCAGTGATGGGATTTTGCCAATGTTCGTATCCACAACAACCGATTTGTAGTCCACGATGGTTTTTACAACCTGCTCCGACGCTTCAAATACCTCGAATTCTGCCAATCCACATTCCGCGCCGCTCGGATTGTTGTATTTGTTCTCCGGATCGACGGTAAACTTAATCCAACTGGTCGTTATTGGAGTTTCAAACGTCACGATGTTATCCGGCTGCCCTTGCCATTTGATACCCGTTACCTTTTTACTGCCGCCTTCCCATTCCAGCAGCCCTTCAACAATTTGGTTTATTTCATGTCCTCGATCTACCAAATTAACATGACTTATTTCCACGGGCTCGGGAAATTGAAGTTTAATCCAGGGGGTTCTGTCCGCTTGTTTCGCCGCCCATGAAGTCGCTTTATCTCTATCGATCGCTTTGACGCCTGAATATCGATCGTCCTGATTATCTCCATTAGGGACGCCGTTTTTATCCCTTACGGAAGATACCGTTACATTTGCAATGTTGGCGATATTCCCGTCCTTGGCAGTAATGGTTTCCTGATTAGAGGCCACGGTTACTCCATCCAGCGTTACATTGACTTTTACAGTCGATTGGAATGTTTTATAGGCAGCATCTTTCAACACAATGGTGTTGCTGCCGGGAACAACCTCCAATCTGGAATCGCTCAACTGATATTCTACTTTGGCTCTCGATAAATCAGCTTGTTTTCCTGTATTTAACAAGCCTTCTATTTCAGCAACGATTGGGTTATTAGGTGTAATTGTCGTTTTATTCAATGTAACTTTAATTTTGTTTAAATACGGAGCCTCATAGATTTTTCCTGACTGATCAACGAAAAGATACGTAACATTTTCAATAGAACGGCCTCCTATGTTTACCTTGATGCTTATCTTCGCCACCCCTTGTGAAACTGCAGTCAGCAGATTTGAATTGCCTACCGTAATCACATCCTGGTTTTCGCTTGTTACGGTGACCTCAGCATCTTTAACATCAATCGGTTCGCCCGCACCCGTAAAAGCCTGAATGTCATACTTGCCTGTAGCCGCATCGATCGGCTTATACGCATAATCAAAGCGATCAAACAAGTCAGACGTATCCATTCCGTTGATGGCCACTTCGAGCAAATCGATCGTTGATCCGTTTGAACCGCCTTCAAATATAAGCTTTACGTACTGCGCTTCCGTGTTTAACGCATATTGGTTATAGAATCCGAAATAAGCGGTGCCTGTTGGGCCGTTGACCGTGCTGACATCTTTCCACTCCGCGCCGTCATTGCTGGTTTGAATTTTGATAGTTTTTGGCGTGTTGGTATATATTTGTTCTAATGTATTAAAGTTAATATTGACGTTGGCTAACTGAGACTTTGTAGGTAATTTAAATTGAACCCATGCTTTTTCATCAGCCGCCACCGACCATTTGGATTGATCAAATCGAATGCCGTCAATAGCTTTGCCATCAACCAGATGTTTGACTGCATTCTGGTTATGACTGGATGTAATTTCAGCAGTCCTTGCAAGATTTTGGTACGGCAGCAGGTCCAAGAATATTTTATTCGTCGTAAACTTCTTTCCGTCCAGCATGACATCTGCCCAAACGACTCCCCTTGTGGGTTGTTCTACATATGGCGTGGTGATTCCATCGTCCTTGAAAGTAAACGTATTTACTTCCTTGATCACGACCGGCTTGTATTTATCGCCCGCTTTCAGATCGACGATACCGCCATGCCACTTAATTTGTGCCGCGTCAAGCCCGATGGCGCCGCCTTTCGAAGATCTGCCTTCGATTTCATAGCGAAGTCTCTCCAATGTGCCGAACTCGCCATATGATTCTCTTTCATTCACTTTTAAAGTTGCGCCGATCATGTTCTCGCCAACATAAATTTTGCCGTCTCTTGCCGTTACTTTCAACGTATCCTTATTCGATACGCCTTCATAAGTCCCGCTTATGGTGATGGCAGTCGTTCCGTTCGCTACTGGGGTCACGATACCGCTATCGTTAACCTTCGCGATTTTAGGATTTGCGCTGCTGTAAGTGAGCCCGGAAAGCTTGGCTTTAAGCGCCGGAAAAGTCATATATCCCTCGGCATTGATTTTGAGTGATGAAGGTGTCAACTGCTCACCCGTTGCAACGACATTCGTCAGCGTATATTTGCGCCCAGGGTTGTCCGTTACAATCTTGATGATCGAATCAATCGGATCCGCCTGAACATTGGCAAGGTTGATGGTCAGGCTATCGCCATTTTGTTCAAACGATGTGACAGGAATATCCTCGTTTAACCAGGTGACGGAAGTCACTTTGTCTTTAATCGGACGAACGGTTAAAGACTTTCCTGCGATGGCGTCAAACCCTTTTTTGCCGTCAGGACCCTTCATTATATGCAGATATATATTGTTGTCTCTATAGGTTCCGTATCCCCATTGCGGGCCTGTCGTACTGTTAGGAAAGGCAAACTTTTCATAGTTTCCTTTTCCATCATCTTCGTAGCCATAGCCCGATAAGAAATAGGGCATCGTACCCGTTGTAGACTCGTGTCTTTCCGGCTTGCCCTCAGGCGCAAACCAACTCGCAAGCCCTTCACGAACATCTATAAACTCTTGAACGGACTTGGGATATCTTGTTGCAACATCTTCCGGAGAATCCCAGTTTGTTCCCCGGCTCATTAAAGGCATTTGGTCATTGTTGTCCACGTATCCTCTACCGGCATTCATGATCATTTCTTTGGCAACCTGACGATAATCATCGCGTTTCTCATAGTAGGGCGTATAGTTGTTCTTGGTATGAACAGACTTCCATGGCTCCATGGGAGTACGTTTTAAGAGATGATTTGCACCTGTATTTGAATAAATGTGACTGGCTTCGGCGGTTCTTAAATCCGGGTCTCCATACTCTTCGCCCCATGCATTGGAATTGATAATAATGTCATCGCTGTAATTGCGAACATTACTGTACATCACGTCATAATTGGCATTTTTCATGGCTTGCGGGCCATCGAAATAGAGGTATGCCGGATTATAACGCTTAATCAGATCCTCCACGTTCTGTACGAACACATCCGTAGAGTAATGCTGTAAGCCGCCGCCCTCGGTTGCATAATACAAACCAAATTTCATGCCATAGCGGTTGACAGCCTCTTCAAACTGTTTTAATCCGTCTACCACTTGGCCGTTTTCATCTTTTGGATAATATTTTTGCCGTTCATGTTGTGGGTCTGCGAACTTAGACGGCCAATAATAATTTTGTTGCAATGCTTCAATCGAGACAAGTGAATGTCCCTGACGTTTAGCTCGCTCTGCCCATAAATCAGCGGAGAAATTCGGATCAACAAAGTAGGGGTAAGTTACGATCGTGTGGCTTAACGCCCCAACCCTACCCTCTTCAAACCATTTATTCGGGCGTTCCTTGACGGTAATGGTCATCTTCTTGGTCGCTTTATTCCCGTTCCGGTCCGTAACTTGCACGGTAAACTTATAGTCTCCCGGTTCACTGTTGTTACTAATGATGCCTTTGCTGCTGGTTAGGTCGACATTGCCGTTCACTAAACCATCCGCGATGGTGCCATCCGCTTTTAGTTCCAAGCCTTCTGGCAGTTTACCTTCAACAATGCTCCACGTATAACCCGGTGCGCCTCCGCTCGCCATGAACTGGAATGCCGAAGCAGAAACTCCGTACTTATTACTCGTTTTCGATTTATTCCACACATACGGCCATTCCTTGTAGCCAAAAGGCATGTTTTCGGTTGGCAGCGGCGTTTTAACGGCATCCTCGGTCGATAGTCCTTGCGTGGCGATACTTAGAGCGCCAGAATCACCTTCAACCGAATTAATAATGCCCTTGATCATATTGCCGTTTTGATCTGCAACTCTCCCATAGAACCCGAGGTACGCCACATTCTGATCTGCCGCGATCGGAACGTTGTTGGCATTCACATCTTCGGTGTATGTATGTTTGATTTGAAGCATCAGCTTGTTCCAACCTTGCTTCAACTGGATAGCTTGTTTGGTCAAATCCTTCTGCACTTCCACAGGTGTGGTCGGTTCGGAAACACATTTGTCGTTTACATAAAGTCGATATGAACCACTGGCGCCTACATTAAAATATGCTTGTTGTTCTACCGGACTGTATACGTATGTGTGAGCGTATACGTATTTGTTTCTCGTATCAACGCCTTTTTTGACCGTAAAATAACCGTATAAATCCTGATAATCATCATAATTCCGGTTATAGAGGCGATCATCGAAATACTCCCACTTATTACTTTCTTGATTCAAGGCTAATGGATCGCCGATTTTAGGCGTAATCACACCCGAACCAGGATTGGATTCGTTGGCTGGTCTGTTGTATACCTCGATCTCTGAAATACCGGTGATCGAAGGATACGGTGTACGGCCTTTATCGATTTCAACCTTCATTTCCACGACTTTCTTCAGCCCTGGCTGCATCGTATACACCGTTGACTCGTCAGAGCTGGAAGACGTGCTGTTAACCTTACCGGATTCGACTTTGCTGCCGTCTTCAAGCGTGAATGTAAGGTGATACCAATTATTGACGTGACGCGAATCGCCCCATTGGGCAATTTTTACTTCATTTAGTGCAATAGGATCCTTCCATTTCAGATTTACCCACGGACTGGAATCATTTTCGGTCACCCACTGTTTCTTGGTACTGCCATCTACTAAATTCGAAACAGGGTTGACGGCGAGCGTTGATGAAGAAGCGGTTATGTCAGATGCCAGCGGAGCAAGATTGATAACTTCACCAACCTGGCATCCATAAATGTTGTCTACGACAGGCGAATCGAAAGGACCTGATACCAGCCACGAATTAATAAACGGCGCGTTACCCGTTGTCTGCTGTGCGAATGCATTCGTACCGGGCAAGCCAATCATTAATGATGCAAAAAGCATTACGGTTGCCAATACGCTAGAAGTGAATTTATTGTTGATTTTCACCATTTTACTTTTCCCCCTTCGTTCTCTAACTTCCAAACGATTGCTTGCCATTCACTTATTACCGATAAGCATCCTCTCCCAAGTTCAAAATACGATAATGCAATATCATATAATGAAAAGACTCCTTTATAGTTGTTCGTCCTTGTATGATGCCGCTTTCACAAAATGTCGCTCTCTTTTGGCGGGCTGTTTTATTTGCTAGGCGACGAAGTCGGAACGTTGGACTGCTATATTCATTAATCACCCCCAGATGTTGTAATTTGATAAGTAGCTGCATACTTGTGATTAAATAAAACTACAATTTATCGAAATATTCAGCTAAATCACTCACATTGTAGTCTCGCTGATCACAAATTAACAATCTCAAAAACTGTAGAATTTGATGTTTTTTACTACTTCTATACTTTAAATTGTGTAGGGTAACTCATATTTTTAATAAATTCTCTAAATCTTGAAGAATTAAGTTAGCACATAACAGAGCCCCCTATCATACTATTAACTTTAGTTAATGATAGAGGGCTAGTTTTAATATTGTACCGTTATCTTACTTTCTGGGCTTTCCAGACTGGTCATGCGGTACGGTTACTGTGGCTGTGGCCTTCGTTTGGTTGCCTGCATAGTCGGTAGCTGTGTAAGTTATCGTATAGACTCGGCCTGTTCCTTCATCGGATCTTGTTGCACGCAAGCTGAACGAGGCATCTTCTGAGCCCAGTTTCGCTTGGATATCTCCGTCTTTGCTTTCCGGTTCATTACTGGTAATAGACGTTAACACAACCGATTGGACTTGAAAGGGTATCACTGGAATCCAACTTGGCACTCACCTTCACCATCTTGTGATTCGCCGGCTAGAGAATCGACGGGTCCAGTTCAATCTTTAAGGTCGGTGCCGTCTTGTCGATCTTCACGGTGACCATATGTCGCTGCTCGACATTTCCTGCCTTGTCTACACTCCAGTACGTCAGGGTATGAACGCCTTCTTTAGTAAATACAACCGAATTTCCGGTTTGCTCCTTTCCATCGTTTATGATGTAATTGGTGCTAGCGACTCCGGTTCCACTGTCAGTTGCGTTCAAGAGTACGGTAACGTCTTGTTTGACCCAACCCTCCGGTGCATTGTCTGTTGTCGTTGGCGCTTGTTGATCCACTAATTTGCTCTGTAAGTAGCCTTCGCTTTAAGTGCTGTTCCTTCAACCGATCCATAAACGGTGAACACACCTTTTTTGGCTACCATATCCGGAGTGATTCCCTCCCATACAACGTCCACAAGCTCTGCCGTTCCGTCGTTGTATACGGCCTCGACCTGTGCCGGAAGAACAGGAATGACGCCAACGTTCGTGTCCACGGCCACCGATTTGTAATCGACGATGGATTTCACGGTTTGCTGAGCTTCATAAACCTCAAATTCTGCCAAGCCGCATTCTGCATCGGCCGGATTATTGTATTTATTGTCAGGGTCAATCGTAAATTTAATCCAACTTGTCGTTATAGGCGTTTCAAATGTCACAATATTATCCGGTTGACCATCCCACTTGATATTTTCAACCTTTCGGCTGCCGCCTTCCCATTCCAGAAGACCTTCAACAATCTGATTCACTTCGTGTCCTCGGTCAACCAAATTAATACGGTCTATTTGTATAGGTTTAGGAAATTGAAGTTTTATCCAAGGCGTTTTGTCTGCTTTTTTCGCCGCCCAAGTCGTCGACTTATTCCCATCTGTAGCCTTTTCTCCCAAATAACGATCATCTTGATTATTTCCATTAGGATCGCCATTTCGATCTCTTACGGACGATACGGATACATTCGCTATGTTAGCGATATTCCCACCTAGTGCCGAAATCGTTTCCTCTTTGGTTTCTATCGTTACGCCATCAAGCGTCACGATTCCTTTCACCGTCGATTGGAATGGCTTATTAACAGCTTCTTTTACGATAATGGTATTGCTGCCTGGAACGACCTCTAATCTTGGATCGCTGAATACATATTCAATTGCGGCTGCCGATAAGTCAGCCTTTTCACCCGTGTTTAACGTACCATCCAGAGTGCCCACGATTGGTTCGTTCTTCTTGATGGTATTTCGATTGAGAGAAAGCTTCACTTCTCTCAGATAAGGATTCAGATGCATGATTCCATTAGCATCTACATCGACATAGAAGTAATCGCTAGCACTGTAGCCTTTAAGACTTGCGGTTACTTGGATTCTCGCCTTACCTTGTGATCCAGCTGTAATAACCCCATCTGCGCCAACTGCTGCAACGGACGGTTTGTCGCTTGTGATCGCGATTTTCGCATTGGTCAGGTCAAGAGGATCACCTAGGAAGGAATAACCTTCTACATCAACCGTTGCCGTTTTGTTATCCGCTCCGATTTTCGGATCAAGCTTAAGGTTAGCAAGTGCCGTTAAATCTCCTGATGAGAATACCTGGACTTCCAGCACATCAACCGGGCTGCCGCCTTGACCGCCGCCAGGGAAGGAGACTCTTACATAACGAGCTCTCGCACTAGGTTTACTCGGATCAACTGGATAGTTGTAATACAGACCTTCTTGCTCCCAAGCATATAAGGTTGTATCGCTTTTTGGAACCGCCAGCGTATCTCTCGATGTTGGCAATCCACCGCCGGACAATTTGCTTGTTTCATTACCTGCTATCCAATTCACGCCATCTTCACTATACTCAATCTTCAATTTGTTAGGCACATTGTAATAAGTAACGTTGTTCGCATTCGGCATATGATGGTTAAAGAATACATTGACACGCGTAAGATCATACAGTTTACCCAAGTCATATGTGATGCTTGGATTTTTATCACTTGCCGGTGCTCCCCACTTTGTGCGGTTGCCGCCGGTTGAATCGTTGATGATACCATCAGATAATTTTGCAGCATTACCGCTGTCGCTTGTAACTGTTGGCGTAATGCCAGCTGCAACGTTGGCATCCGGGATCAGTGTCATGTAGTTACGTGTTGACGTATAGGTCTGTCCGTCTACCGTGATGTCAGCCCAGTAGCTGTACATCGTAGGGGTGGAAACTTTGCCTGTAAAATGCATGGTGTTGCCGTTTACAACGAACGGCACTTGATCTGCAGGCACTTCCGTGACAATGATTTTGCCTGCAGGGTTGTTACGGTTACCTTCAACGGTTGCATAATGGTATTTGATATTTTTGCCATGAAGAATATCAACCGCGCCGCCCTTTTCTGTGAAGCCCTGGAATGTCACAGGAAGATCTTTATTTGTAGAGAATTGTCCCCAGAACAGAGCGCCATCTGTGAACATATTAACACCGACAAGCGGAAGTGCAGCCGAAATCGCACCGCCCGATACCTTTACAGGATATGTGTCGGTCTTAACCTGAGAAGCGTTCACACCATCATTATATCTTGCGGTCACTTTGATTATAGCTTTACCGTCACCGACAGCTGTTACCAAACCTGTTTTAGAGTCTACAGTTGCCACGCTTTTATTGTCACTTGTGAATTTAAGTTTAGCAGGTGCGAAAACATTGGTGTAGTTATTCATATAGCTCTCTGCTCTAAGTTTCAGTTTGTTTGGTTCAGTTTGGCTGCTGAACAATTTAACACTTGTCATTTTGTATTTTCTTGCAGGGTTTTTTGTTGTAATTTTAATGATTGTATCAATAGGGTCGGCAACTACACTTGAAGTGTCAATTGTAATATAGTATTTGCCATTGTTTTGTTTTGTTGTGAATGGCAGAGAAACACCCTTGTTCAGCAACTCGACCTTATCAACCGCGTAATCGAAGGGACCAATTCCGCTCATCGAGTCTTGGCCGGTAAATCCTGTCTTGCTCGTACCGGAAATCAGGTTTTTGATCATATGCATATAGACATACTGGTCACGGGACATAGCGTAACCCCAGTCTGGACCTTGACCGTGGGCGATTGCCATCTGCGGGTCGGTATACCAGCCTGGTTTAATGGTGTAATCCATGGTATATGGCATGGTGCCGTACATGGATTCACGCAGATCGGGGCCGCCGGCGTTTACCATCCACTTTACAATGGAAGTACGCATATCCGATAGTTGCTGCGAGGAAATCGGCACCATTGAGAAGATGTTGTTGTTATCCAAATTGCTGCTCAGGTTATCCATACCGCGGGTAACCGTTATAGACGAGTCATAATTCATGACGTAACCGTGTCCGTATTGGTTAATGAGTTCCTTTGTTGCTTCCGGCCAATTGTCTCGTTCGTTACCGTTTGCGTAAATTGTCCAAACATCCAATGCGGTTGTATACGGGTCGTTCCATTCCTCATGGGCAACTTTTCTTGTTTGCGGCAAAACACCATTCGCCCAGCCACCGTCGTTGTAAGGTTCACTGTGCCAGAATGGACGCTCGTAAAGCGTAATGTCTTGGTCGCCGGTTTGAGCATTAGGGTTCGCATCGATTAATACACGGTCGTTATAGTTGCGGGCCGAACTCCATGCCACGTCAACATTGGAATAGCTCTCGGGGCCGCCATCGGCAAAGAGATACCATGGATTGTATCTTGCTACCAAGCCTTGGATATCACTTTCTAAAATTTCTTTACCTTCGTATAGTGACGATAGGTACACACCGAACTTCAAGCCATAACGCTCTGCAGCCTGCTTGGCCTGCATCACTCTGTCTTTGACATGCCATGAGCCTTCCCCAGACTGGTACAAAGCATTGTATTTATACAACTTGTTACTATCACTCGGGGTTAAATTTGCGTTGGGGGACGGCCAGTAGTAAATGGTATTTTGAATGGTTTCTGTTGATAGCATGGTCATACCCATTTCTTTCGCTGTCTGTGCCCACTCGTCATAGTTATAGTTCGGGTCATAAAGGTTTGGCATTGTACCTGTCGTGTGGGACAGAGCCGACATTTTGCCCTGAATAAACCAATCCACCGGATTTTGCTTGACCGTTATGGTATATTGCTTTGTTGCAGTAAAACCTTGAGCGTCAGTTACCTTCAATGTGAAGGTGTAATCCTTTTGTGATTTGCCATGAGCGCCGTCTGCAACAGTCCCTTCGATATGACCATCTTCTGCCAATTTCAGACCTGGCGGCAATGCTCCATCCACAATTCCCCAAGTGTAGACGGGATTTCCGCCCGCAGCCTGGAATGTAAAAGGAGATGCCTGTGGGGCAATGGATGATGTGTTCAGTTTGCCATCAATTTTACCAACCATCCATACATATGGATTTTCGTCGTAAGCGTATGGCAAGGTGTTGGACGGATAATCGTTAGCCGGGACATTTTTATTACGGGTATTAAATGCATCTTTATCAATAGCAAGGCCCTGCGTAACAATTTTCAGTTTGTTATTGGTTACGTTTGGTCCCGCTACAGAATAGGTGAGACCGGAAATTTCATTTCCATCGTTGTCGGAAAGTCTTGTATAAAAACCAAGGAAATTCTTGTTCGTACTGGGGTTTTTGTGTTGAATTTCAATGAAAAGTTTGTTCCAACCTTGTTTTAATGTGATTGGATATTTTGTACCGTTCTTGTTCACACGAGATGCGGCTTGGGTTTGTTGCCCACTAAGCATGTCGTTGGCGAAAAGCTTATATACACCCGAACCGCCGACCTGCCACTGAACCGTTTGCGTTTTTGAGCTGTAAACATAGGTGGCGGCTACAACCCACTTGTCGGTTGTACCCTGCCCTTGCTTCACATCAAAATATCCCATCAGATCATTGTAATCGTCGTAATTGCGGTTGAAAATCCGGTCGTCGAAATATTCCCAGGTGGATGTTTCTGAACTATTCGGATCGCCAAAAGACTCGCCAATCACAGGAACGATGTTTCCAAGCGGTTGCTCTTTGGTAAAAGGGCCGGAAACCACCCATTGATTGATGTAGGGCGCGGTACCGTTTGTTCGAGCCGCTTCTACTTTTTTAGTGCTGATATTCGAAAACGACGGAACCATAAAAGCAATTATTAATAATAAAGAAAAAAGTCGCTTTATTTTTTTCCTCACCGAATTATTCCTCCAATTAATTTTTTTGATAAAATGCGTGTTTCTAGTCGTTCCCCCTTGTATGATACCGTTTTCACAAACGGTCGCTCTCGTTTGGCGGGCTGTTTTATTTGCTATGCAACGAAGCCGGAACGTTGGACTGCAATATTCATTAATCACCCCCAGATGTTGTAATTTGATTAAGTAGCTGCATTCTATTCATTAATCACCCCCAGAAATTGTAATTTGATAAGTAGCTGCATACTTGTGATTAAATAAAATCTACGTTTTATCGAAATATTCAGCTAAATCCCTTACATTGTAGTCAAGCTGATCTCAAATTAACAATCTCAAAAACTGTAGAATTTGATGTTTTTTGCTTTTTCTACAGCTTAAAATTTTGTGCTGTAACTCATATTTTTATTAAATTCTCTAATTTCTTCTAGCTAACATAAAAAAACAGCCCATTTCCATAAGGAAAAGGGCTGCTCTTTATGTTATATAGCTGTTAATTACCATCGATTTCTTGTCCAAGCTGCAGCTTATATTCACTGAGGGACATACCAAAATGCTTTTTTAATCGGGTGTAAAAATAATTGTTCCTCTCTAGACCAACCTTGTCGATAATGGTCGATAAAGACAGTTTGATGTTGCGCATATATTCGTCCAGTTTTTGCATGCGAAGTCAAAAATGTATTGCGCAATCGACTGCCCGTGTGCTGTTTCGAATAAATGGCCGACATGGTTCGATGATAGGCGCAATTTTTCAGCAATGGAACTGAGGCAAAGTTTGGTGTTGGAATATTCCTGTTCCACCATTCCGATAATTCGCTGCATCAGATGATCGTAATTCCAATTAATTTTATAGTGTTAAATAAATTGCGCCTCAACGATTTATAACACTTTGAAGAAATCGTTAGTTTTTAGAGATTTCTAGTGTTGAAAAACAAAAAGAACAGCATATTTGTTTGTTGAGCAAGAAAAACCTCCCTAACTACAATGATAGCAGACGTACAAATTTTATAAATCACGCGGGAATGGAGAGATATGATGAATTACAACTATCACCAGGATTTGCAGATCGTTAGGGTCAACACAATGCCTGACCGGGCTTATTACATTCCTTGTGCACCCAGTACAACCACCTCATCGAAAGCAGACAATGAGCGTGTATTACTCTTAAACGGCAGCTGGCAGTTTGCGTATTATCCTTCCTATGCTGAAGCTTCTCTGGAAGGTGTTTCAGACAGCGTCCTTCCCGTTCCATCCAACTGGCAAATGTACGGGTACGACAAGCATCAATATGTCAACATTGATTATCCAATTCCGTACAATCCGCCTTTTGTGCCAAAAGAAAACCCGTGCGGTGTTTATAAACGCACCTTTTCAGTGGAGCTTACAGAAGAAATGCAGTTTTATTTGAATTTTGAAGGTGTGGATTCCTGTCATTATGTATTTCTCAATGGAGTATTTGTAGGATACAGTCAAGTATCACATTCCACTGCTGAATATGATGTTACCCCGTTCTTGCGGGATGGTGATAACGAGATCGCCGTCGTCGTTCTGAAATGGTGTGATGGCACCTATCTGGAAGCACAGGATAAATTCCGCATGTCGGGCATTTTCCGCGATGTTTATCTATTGAAACGCCCGCAACATCATGTACGCCATTATGTGGTGCAAACATCAAGACAACAAGAAAGTGCCGCTATCACTTTCAAGTTTGACGATTTCGGTCAAGCACTTATTAAATCCATCAAAATTCTGGACGCAGCAGGCACGCTTGTGGCGCAGGGAGAAACTTGCGATGACACACTTTGCCTGAGTATAGATCACCCTGTGCTTTGGAATGCCGAGCAGCCGTATTTGTATCAGATGGTGCTTGACACCTTGCAGGAGCGCATTGTAGATACGATCGGGATTCGCTCGATATCTGTACAGGGCAATGTATTACTTGTCAACGAGCAACCTATCAAACTAAAAGGCGTAAACCGTCACGATAGCTATCCCGATACAGGCTATGTAGCTTCGCGTGAGCAAATGGTGCGGGATTTGCAGTTGATGAAGCAGCATAACATCAATGCCATTCGCACATCGCATTACCCGAATGCACCTGAATTTTATCATCTGTGTGATGAATATGGATTTTATGTGATTGACGAGGGAGACATGGAATCGCATGGCGCATGGCAGAGCCATGGTTGGCGCGATAATGACTGGTACGCGCTTGTACATCACGACCCGCAGTTTGGAACGGCTATTGTGGATCGTGTGCAGCGTCTTGTCACTCGTGACATCAATCGCCCGTGCGTGCTGATCTGGTCACTAGGCAACGAGAGCGGCTTAGGCGTCAATACAGTAGCCGCTATTGAAGCTGTGCGGAACTTGGATAGTACACGCCTTCTTCATTATGAATCCAAGAATTTTATGCCTGAAGATCAAGGGAAATTCAATTTTGATAATCTAGATTTAGAAAGCTATATGTATCCAGACCTTGAAACCACTGAAAAACTGGCTCAGGAATGTAAAAAGCCATTGATTCTGTGTGAGTTCGCTCATGCCATGGGTAATGGCCCTGGCAGCTTAACCGAATACTATGATTTGTTCTATCGTTATTCTGGTTTTGCTGGCGGCTTTGTGTGGGAATGGTGTGATCATGCTATTGTACAACATGATGCAAGTGGCAACGTGCTGTATCTTTATGGCGGGGACTTTGGCGAAGTGCTGCATGACGGGAATTTCTGTGTAGATGGGCTGGTATATCCTGACCGCACGCCACACACCGGTCTGCTGGAGCTGAAAAACTGTGCGCGTCCTGTTCATGTTACAAGGCAAGGAAACACATTCTGGGCTGAAAATAAACTAGACTTTGCCGACCTTTCCGATGCTCTTACCATCGTCTGGACACTGGAGCAAAGCGGTACAAAAATAACCGAAGGCAGCATTGCTGATTTCAACCTTGCTCCACACACGAAAGCACGATTGCCGCTTTCACTGCCGCAAATTGACGGATCTCGTGTGTATCTGAAATTTGAATATGTGCAAAAGGCCGAACATCCACTGATTCCTGAAGGAACACCTCTTGGGTTTGATCAATTTGATCTTTCCACAGAGAAATCAAGCGTAATCTTGCCGATATCACATCACGCCGTAACGGCTAAGCAGACCGAAACTGGATGGCTCGTGTGTGGCGAAGCTTTTTCCTATCATTTTAATACAACACTTGGTACTTTTGATTCATGTGTGGTAGACGGCAAAGAGTGTTTTGCTCAACCGGCAGAATTTGATATTTACCGCGCCCCTACGGATAACGATATGATTGAGGCTGGAATTGCCAGTTTCGGTCAACATTCCTGGAAAAGCCTGCGGCTGGATGCAGCTTATGCCTATACGTACGAAACGTCGGTAGAACAATCTAATTCATGTGTTATCATTACCTGTCCTCTGTCGCTTGTAGCAGATCGTGCAGCGCCTTTCTGTACGATGAAGGCCGTCTATAAAGTGCAGGGAAGCGGAGCCATAGAAGTGACTTTACACGTATCGGTGCGCAAAGATCTAGCCTATCTGCCGCGTTTTGGCATGCGCTATTTTCTTACCGAAGATTTTCAGAATTGCACCTATTTCGGCTATGGTCCGCATGAGAGCTATGCCGATAAGCATGCAGGCTGTTATAAAAGCAAGTTTCATGCAACAGTGCCGGAGCTTTTCGAGAACTATATTTATCCGCAGGAGAACGGTTCACACTACGATACCGAAGAATGCACATTGTCAAACGCGGCTACGGCGATCAAGGTATGCAGCACAACGCCTTTTAGCTTCTGCGCTTCAGAGTATACTCGTGAAGAGCTGGCTGCAAAGAAACACCATTTCGAGCTGCAAAAAAGCAGCTGTACCGTATGGAACATTGACTATGCCATGACCGGAGTCGGCTCTGGCAGCTGCGGGCCCTATACACTGGAGCAATATCGTTTGACGGAGAAAGAATTTGTGTTCGACTATGTATTTTTGCCTAAGAAGAAATCATGATGGAGGTTCGTAGGAGGGGCCAATACTATTTTGTTAGGAAAAGATGAATTTCATTCCAACTCTTAGTGGTCCCCTTGCTCTGGGCACAGCTTTCTGATTAAAAAAACTACCATTTAAAATAATAAAAATAGGGTCGGCCTTCTACTATTTAATCTTAGAAGGCCGACCCTTTTGTTTAGTAATAACTTCCTTACACTTTATGAGAGAGAACGGAGCTTTCTGATGGAAGGAAATAAATACATCCACAGACCGGCAACAAGAACCGTTCCAAGTCCACCAATGAATGCAGCCGGAACCGCTCCTAAAAATCCAGCAAGCGTTCCCGACTCAAACTCGCCAAGCTGATTGGAAGTACCGATAAAGAGAGCGTTCACCGCGTTAACTCGGCCCCGCATTTCATCAGGTGTTTGCAGCTGCACAAGTGATGACCTAATAACCACACTGACCACGTCCGAGCCTCCGATTAGAAACAAGGCTGCCAATGAAACAATCAGGTTCGTCGAAACAGCGAAAAGCATGGTGGATAATCCAAATACAGAGAGTGCCCCAAACAATGTAAGGCCATAGGCTTTCTTTAATGGAAAATAACCCAATATAATTGACACAACCAGTGCCCCAACCGCCGGTGCCGTCCGCATTAATCCCAATCCCCAAGGACCAGTATGAAGAATGTCCTGTGCGAATATTGGTAAAAGAGCTGTCGCGCCGCCAAGCAAGACAGCGAAGAGATCCAGCGAAATGGTTCCAAGGATGACTGGATGGCGATAGACAAACACCAAGCCTGATAAGATGGAGCGCATTGATACGGGTTCTGCCCTTCGGACTGCTTGCTCCATGCCGGTGATTAAATAGGTCAGGATGGCTGCAGCCAGCAATGCTACGGTTGCTGTACTATAAACGAAAGCGGGTCCTAACGAAAAAAGCACTCCGCCAAGGGACGGACCCAGGATTTGAGCTGTTTGCCCAGCCGTAGTACTTAAAGATATCGCCTGTGGAAGAATCTTTTTATGTACCAACTGTGGCAATAGGGCTGATGAAGCGGGACCTTCGAATGCTCGGCAAGCTCCGATGATCGCAGCTGCCAGTAATATCTGTTCGCGGCCAAGCCAACCGGCATGATTTCCATAAAGCAGAAGACCGGCCATCCCTCCTTCAATAAGCAGGCACCAAAAAACAATTTTTCTACGGTCAAAGCGGTCGGCCACTTGCCCGACAACTAAGGTGAGCAGAACCATCGGGATAAACTGAGCCAGTCCCACCAAACCGAGACTAAAGGCGTCATGAGTCAAGTCATACATTTGCCATCCTATTGCCACGGACAGCATCTGAAAGGATGTAGAGGCCAAAATGCGCGAGAACCAAAATTTTGCAAAAGATGGCTGACGGAGAATAGAATTATTTAACTGAAGCAATTATGTTTCACGCCCTTTTCGAAAATAGCTGCAAAAATACTTTAGGAATACGAAATATTATACTATTTTCAGCACTACTCGTTAAGAAATCCGACTTAGAGCGAACGTGCAACCCGCTGTGTTCCTCCCACAGTGCCCTCCGACATTAAAAATTGTATCCCACGAGCACTCTGGCTCCTTCATAGTGACAACGACCTTAAAAATTGCACTTAAATCTTCATAAAACACTTGATTATCAACAGTAATTCAATTATCATCTAATTAGATAGTTATTAAATTAGTTTTCAGGTGTACAGGTGCACCGTATTTTTTTATCCAATTAATTAGATATACATGAAATTAGATTGTTATAAAAGAAGGTGATGGAATGTTTATAAGACAAGAAAAACAATATAGAAAACTATTTCTCGCCGGAGTCGTAAACGGAATTGGCGACCGCTTTAGTTCAGTTGCCGTATTAGCGATGCTGCTGCAGCTAACAGGATCAGGATTTGCCGTGGGCATTACACTAGCCATCCGGCTGATACCATTTATCATCTTTGGACCAATTGGCGGAAGGCTTGCTGACCGCTTTCCAAGAAAAATGATATTGGTCACAACAGACCTAATTCGGATTGTATTTGCCTTAACCCTCTTGTTGGTGGACAGCAAAGAAGATCTCTGGATTGTTTATGTAAGCTCCTTTCTTTTAGCGGCGGGGGAAGCCATTTATGCTCCAGCAAGAAAATCGGCCATCCCGCTGCTCGTAAAAAAAGATCAGCTCATTAAGGTGAACAGTTTGGAACAAGTCTTGATCGGCATTGTATTAATAGGCGGCGCTTTTTCTGGAGGAATCGTGGCCTTTATTTTTGGCCCTCATATTACCTTTTGGTTCAATGCAGCCTCCTTTTTAGGTGCAGCAGCGATCATTTCAACCATTTCGTTTCCTGAAAATAAACAGGCTACGGAAGGGACACTTCTCGAAAAAGAGTCGCTTTGGTTTGTGTTTAAGAGAGTTATCAGCCTGTCTACTCCCGTTCAAATCCTATTAATCTGCGAAATACTAATTGCTTTCATGAACGGAATCGATAATGTCCTCATAAGCGTGTACGCCGTAAATGAGTTTCAGATGGGAGATGTGGGGGTAGGACTGTTCTATGGGGCATTGGGGATTGGTCTGACGTTAAGCTACTCAGTCGCGAATCGATTACGAAAAAATTTTTTAGTTACTGGTTTACTCTGTTTAATGCTTGAAGGAACGTTTCTATTATTATTGAGCCGTACCCATTTCGTTGGCTTTGCGTTTCTCTTGTTTTGCGGTGTGGCGTTTATGTCTGGCATTGGGAATGCCAGTTTTGATACCGTTCTAATGAAGGAGATTCCTGAGAAGTATCATGGAACGATGTTTGGACTTTTGGCAACAATCGGTAACACGATATTGGGTATTTCCATGTTTTTAGCTGGGTTTGCGCTGCATTATCTTTTACCGCGTTCCTTAGGTTTGATTGGCGGTGCTGCCTATATTCTTATTGCCATTTTCCTTCTTGCTGCCATTTCTACAAAATCCTACCGGAAGAGAAGAATATCACAAAAGGATGTGACCTCAGTTTAAATACAAATATGACCCGGATTTATCCTCCCTCCTTCTTTGGCCCCCAATAGGGGCTTTTTTTAGGTTTAGTTAGTATTTTTTTATTAAATTTTTCCATGTGTACAAATAGTGACAAAGTTCGACTCAAATTTCTAGTAGAATAGTAGTTATCATGTAATAATAGAGTAATATAATTGTAATCTTTGAAAGTAAAACTTAAAGTTTTAAAACGGTGGGCGAAAAGCTTGATCACCGTTGCGGGAGGGAATTTTTTTGGAAAGTGCATTAAATCAATCAGTAGAAGAATTGGGTAAACGTCGTAGCAGCTCAAAGAAAAGTTTTGCCAACTGGAAGTTCATTACAACAGGTATCATCATTATTATTGCAGTCGTAATAGCGGCAATCGGCTATTATCAGGCAAAACACTTTAACGCCAATGTAAAGATTAATGGCACAAAGGTCGGGGGACTAACGGCTGAGCAAGCCCTTAAAAAATTAAAAACTTCCGTATTAAAGAACGTAGTCTATGTCGGACAACAGCAAATTTTAGATGGAAACGATACAGAAATGAAATTTACGAGTACAGATCTGCCTGGAGTCAAAAAATTATTAAAAAGCCAGCAGAGCTTTTTTCCTTCTTCAAAAGCAAAAAGTTTTTCATTAATGCCAAGCACTTTGGATCAGTACCGCAGCGAGACAATGAAAAAACAAGTGGAAGAAAAGCTAATTTCTATGAATAAGACTTTAAAAGCTCCGAAAGATGCAGAGGTTCATTTGGAACAAGGTAAAATCGTTGTCTCAAAAAGCATCAACGGGGAGCAGTATGATGTTGCCAGCCTTTTAAAGGCCTATGAGGAGCATTTATATACGAGTGAAATCCGTCTTCAACCTGTATTCATACAGCCAATCAAAGAGGACAGCCAGGTTATCAAAAATGAACAGAAGAAGCTGCAGGAACTCCTTGCGCAGACGGTTGATTATAAGGTACAGGATAAAGTTCATACGTTAAAAGCCAGCGATTTAATTAAAAGTGCCTCTGTTTCAAAAGACATGAAGGTAACGATTGACCCAAGCGACATTAACAAAAAAATTGCCGAAATTAATAGTACTCAATCCACATTGAATAAAAATTTCTCCTTTAAGACCCATTCAGGCAAAGTCATTTCGGTCAAAGGACAAGGGTATGGCTGGGCATTAGATGTGGACAAAGAAGTTGCACTGGTTCAGGCCGCTTTTGAAAAAGCAGAGAAATCAGTTACGGCTTCTAATATCATCGGCCATGGCTGGAAAGGTGAAGGCTACGGTTTTGACACGTTAACGAACAATGGCATTGGCGATACCTATGCTGAAGTATCCATTGCTGAGCAGCGGATTTGGATATACAGAAATGGGAAATTAGCCACTACAACGAATGTCGTTACCGGCAAACACAGCACTGGTAATGATACATCAAAAGGAGTTTGGTATATTCTCTATAAACGGACACCTGCCACACTAACGGGCAGAGAACTTGGAGGAAAACCTAGTTATCAAGTCCAAGTTAATTATTGGGCTCCTTTTACGAATGATGGACAAGGATTCCACGATGCCGGCTTTCGGTCAAACTGGGCAAGCAATGCCTATCTAAATGCAGGATCGCATGGCTGTGTCAACACACCGGTAAATGCTATGAAAACCGTGTATGAGAATCTCAGCACATACGAGCCGGTAGTCATCTATTAAAAAAAAACAGGAAATCGTTAATGATTTCCTGTTTTTTGTTTTATGGTTTTGACTTATTAAAAAGTTGCAGTCAACGGATTCTGTTGTTTGATCTCTTGTATGGATAGATTTAAACTATAGTTCCCATGTTCGAGAAGTTTATCAAGAAACAGATTCAATTCTTCTTGGGATTTAACGATTACCTTTAAATGGTAACATCCTTTTCCTGATATTCGGTGAGCTTCAACTACCTCATTTCTCCCCTTAATAAAATGAATAAACGAATCATGGTTGGCTGTTTCCATATGAATGATGACAAACGCTGTAAAGATGAGCCCTGATTTCATTTCATCGACTATTAGGGAGTAGGCTTTAATGACACCACTTTCCTCAAGTTTTTTAATACGATTCCCTACTGCCTGTCCAGTCATATGAATTTTCTCCCCTAGGTCTTTCCATTGAATTCGTGAATTTTCCGTTAATAACTGGAGGATTTGAAAATCAATTTGATCAAGTTCCATATAAATTCCTTTCACCATGAAATTATTTTTGCTAAAAGTGTTTCATCAAAGTATCGATTAAAATCAGGAGATTATCTATGATATTATTATAATCAATTTTTGATGAGGTGGAAAAAAATGAGAACAGCTTTACTCTTAATTGATATTCAAAATGACTATTTTCCAAATGGAAAGATGGAATTAAGCAATCCTGGAAAAGCAGCTGAAAATGCAGGTAACATTCTTGAATGGTTTAGACAGAATAACCATCCTGTTTTTCATATTCAGCATATCTCAATTCAAGAAGGGGCAACGTTCTTTCTTCCAGACACAGATGGAGCCAAAATTAATGAAGCCGTTTTACCGTTACAGCATGAAAGTATTATCGTAAAACATAGACCTAATAGCTTTTTCAATACGGAATTAGAAAACAAATTAAGAGAAAACGGAGTCACTAAGCTAGTGATTTGCGGAATGATGACGCATATGTGCATCGATGCGACGGTCAGAGCTGCAAGGGACCTGGGTTTTGAATGTACACTTATTGAAGATGCATGTACGACAAGGGACTTATCTTATCAAGAAAAGAAAGTGCCAGCTGAACAGGTTCATTATGCGTTTATCAGTGCACTTAACGGAATATATGCCCATGCCGTTTCGACCGAGGATCTCCTCCAACGGTAAGCTAACATGATCTTGAAGAACCACTAATAAAAAAGGGAGATTGGTTTTAAAACCGATCTCTCTTTTTTTATTGAGGAGCCACTCATTCAGACTCGATTGCCTTTGAAATTACCATAGCTGTCCGAATAGGAAAAACGACTTTCTGAAAAATTGTAAAAAAAAGTTAATTTTATAATATAATACTAGTAATAAGCTTTTGGAGGTGTCAAAATGATTTGGTTATATATACTGATGCCTGTTATTATATTAGGCGGAATTGCAATTTATTTTGATAAACGATCTGGGTCGAATCCGCCAGATGAAAGGCAGCTAAGGGAGAAAATTAAAGAATACCCACCAGAAAACTTCAACTCTTATGGGCCATGAAAAGTTTCAAATAAACTCGATATAAAAAAAAGGAATTGTCATATGAACAATTCCTTTTTTGCATTAATAAGATCTTGGGGACAAAACTAGTTGATAAATCAACAGAAATGTCCTCAATAAGGCTTCTTGGGGACAAAACTAGTTAATAAACCAACAGAAATGTCCTCAATGAGGCTTCTTGGGGACAAAACTAGTTAATAAATCAACAGAAATGTCCTCAATAGGGCTTCTTGGGGACAAAACTAGTTAATAAACCAACAGAAATGTCCTCAATGAGGCTCCTTAACCACAACTATTAAAAGAAATCAAAAAATGATGATTTCATCACTGGAACCTTTTTTTCAAAAAGCTCAATCTCTTCCTTGGACCCCTTTAAGTATCCCATCTCAAAAAGCTCCACAGGTCTTTTGTATCCAAACAAGATCGCTGAAAGCGAATTGATCGTTAAGCGAATTCCTTTTTTAGGAGGGTGTACACATTGAGCCCCTGCTTTTTCTTTAAATACCTTTATTTCACCATTTCCAAGTAAATAGCTTCCATTATTCCAAGGTGCATGTGAATCTTCAAGATGCAGGAATAAGGGCTCATCTTCATTATTGTTAAACGAAAATCTCCGCAAACATTCCTCAGCATCAACGATTCTCGCCATAAAATATGGATATAACTCTGTTTTTACCCTCGGTTGCGTCAGGAAATAAGGAAAAGGATCGTGACTAGCCAGATTCAGTGTTACTGTTTCAACCATGGAATCATGCTGGCAGATAAAATTCCATAACCCTTTCCTTGCTTCTTGGTCAAGGGCAACCAGCTCCTCGATATCCATCTTTCTTTCCTTCAGATGGTACAAAATATAGCCCTTTGCCCTGCTCTCGGAATCATAGTAGACAGCAAGCTGGGAATCGTCATCATATATATTTTGTTTCCACCAATTTGTTTCACGTTTTAGCATGCCAGTAAATTGGGAAGAAAATTGCGCATAAACTTGTTCTATTTCTTCGTTATGGGTCTCTTTTGAATTTCTCCTAATAAAACCTTCCTGCGGTTCTAGAAACTTTAGATCAATTTTTTCAATCGTGATTTTTTTCTTTTCACTTAATATTTCCCATCCGTATTTCCGATAAAAAGAGATATCAAATGGGTGCAGAAGCGATACAATCTGATCGTTATCGCGCATTTGTTTCAAGGAATCAATCATGAGTGCCTTGACATACCCGTTTCGTCGATATTCAGGATACGTGGCGACCCCGGCGATGCCGCCCATTTTCCATTCGGCATCGTTCATGTAAATGTTTAACGGGATAATGTGTAATTTGGCAGCGAGAAGCTTCTCATCCCATATTCCTAAAATCCTATGATTTTTTACTGCTTCTTTTCTGGCTGGCAGTTCAGATTCCGGAACCTTATATTGAAAGGCATACATTGATAGTTTCATTGAATCTAAGAATTCAGCTTCCGTTACTTCTCTTACTAACATTTAGACCATCCCCCTTTTTCATCAACTGAAATTATCGCATATAAAACGGTTACATTCCAATTTTATCCTTTTAACACAGTCAAAAAATAAAAAGCTTAGGATCCTATCCCAAGCTCATTCAAAACATTGCTTTAGTAAATCTTCCATTTGTGCGATTGTGATCCCATCGACTGCCTGTGCTTCCAAACTTTCAAACTTTTCAAGGGCTTCAGCCAGCAAATCTTTCTCCTCATCTTTCATACTGATCACCTGCTTTAATTTGTATGGATTTATATTTTTTACTTGCAATGAACATATTATTAAAAATTCCTTTGAAAGCTTATTTCACTGCCTTCCAAATGGTCCATCTATCTTTTTCAACGATATTCGTCTCTGATTTAAGTGACTCATCGATGTGATTTATTAATACCTTTAATTCGTTATCATCTAATTCATGTAAAATACTTCTGCCCGTTCTTTCACTCAAATCTTGAAGTAATTGACCTTTCGTTTCATAGACCTTTCTTGTTTCCCATAATGTTATCTCTTGAATATCTTTAAATCCTGCTTCCTTAAGAGCTGAGACAACAGTAAGAGTATCGTGTCGGCGCTTCGTTTCCGTTTCAATTAATCGTGGGAAAAGTTCAAAGAAAAATCCTCTAATATGAGTATTACTTCCTTCTATTAAACAATCTTCAGGAGTACGGTCTTGAACGATATAGAAACCATCCTCCTTAAGAATTCTATATGCTTCATTGAAGCAGGCTGGTAAATCACTAAAATGATGAATTAATGCTCTTTCCAGCAGCAAATCAAAACTATTACTCTCTAAACCAGATGCAAACGCACTTCCATTCTTAAAGGATATGTTTTTATATTCTTTACAGTTTTCTCTTGCTCCTTCAAGGATCGGTTCGGAAAAATCTACACCCGTAACCTTAGCGACACCCATGTCTGATAGTGCCATTGAATAAATTCCTCCGCCACAGCCTATATCGACCGCATTAGAAATTTTTCCGATAGGAACAAGTCCGTTTATGGCTTCAATCCATGTTTGATCAGCTTCTCTGGTTGTATAGGTAACACGATTTTTTTTACTATGAAAATCAATTCCCACTTTAATCCCCCACCTCGATCCGATTCTAAACAGTTAAATTTTACCACGTAGCAAGTATTTAAAACAAATCATTTCAGTAGCCATTATTTAAACGGCCGCCATTTAAATTAACTGAAAATTGACAAAATCGTTAATCAAACTTAACATTCCTTCCTTATGCTTTAGTTGTAACTAACTAGAGGATTTGGAGGCGAGAGAAAGAGTGAAAAGAACATTGAATAGGAACGCCATGAACAAAGCAATTCTTGCTTTTGTTCTAACAACTTCTTTGACGGCGGGCATTGTTATGGCCTCTGGGATTCCGGATAATAAAGGCTTTTCCCAAAGCAACGAGAATAATAAGGAGCGTTTCATTCAATTGCAATTACTTGGCGTAAACGATTTTCACGGTCAGCTAAACATCACCCGGAAATTTAATGGAAAGGATGTTGGCCGTATAGACTATCTCGCTGCCTATTTGAAGCAAAGGAAAGCTAAAAATAAGAACACCCTTTTGGTTCATGCAGGTGACATGGTTGGAGCGAGTGCCCCCGTATCCTCACTACTGCAGGATGAACCAACCATCAAAGTGTTAAACAAAATAGGCTTCGATGTTGGAACTTTGGGAAATCACGAATTTGACCAAGGTGAGAAAGAAATGATGCGCTTGATTCAAGGAGGATTCCACCCCAATACTGGATTTTTTGAAGGTACTCAATTCCCCTATATATGTGCCAATGTTATTAACATCAAAACAGGTAAACCACTCCTTCCTCCCTATAAAATTATCAAAGTAAATGACATACCGATCGGATTTATTGGTGTTGTTTTAGACGATACACCCTCCATGGTTAATCCTGATGGAATAAAAGACATTAAATTCGTTGATGAAGTAACCGCCATTAATAAAGCGGTGTCACAGTTAAGGAAACAAGGTGTAAAAGCGATCGTTGTATTGGCTCATAATGAAGGCAGGCAGGCTCGTCCCGACAGTCCCGCTACCGGTGAAATCGTTGAAATGGCCAAAAAGGTAGACAAGGAAGTCGACGTGATGTTTGCCGGCCACAGCCATACGTATCTAAATACAGAAGTGGATGGAAAGCTGCTTGTTCAAGCCTATTCTTATGGAACGGCTTTCTCTGATGTTTCCTTAGAGCTTGATTCCATCACGAAAGAGATTGTGAGCAAAAAGGCGGAAATTGTGATGGTCTATCAGGATTCGATTAAACCGGATGACGAAATCAAGAAAATGGTCGAAAAGTATGAAGCCGATGTTTCTTCCTTCGTTGATGAAGTCGTTGGCAAGGCAGCTATAGAAATCACTAGCAGTCGAAACAAAAATGGAGAATCCGCGTTGGGGAATCTCATTGCTGATTCTTTGAGAAAAGAGATGCATTCAGATTTTTCGTTTATTAACCCCGGAGGAATTCGTGCGGACCTTCGTGACGGAGACATTACCTATGAGGAGCTATTAACCATTCTTCCCTTTAGACGAAAACTCGTTAAAATGACACTGACTGGCGATCAAATCCGCCTCCTTTTAAATCAGCAATGGCAGCCCGCTAAATTGAGAATGCTGCAAATTTCCGGGTTGAAATATACCTGGGACGACACGAAACCTGCTGGAAGCAAGGTGGTTGATATTTTCTCTGCTAACGGAAAAGCGATTGATCCGAAAGAAACATACACCGTAACAGTAAATGACTACCTTGCCGGTGGAGGTGACAATTTCAAGGTTTTCCTTAAAGGGACACATAAAACTGTTGGTTCTATAGATGTTGATGTGTTTAAAAAATACATGTTACAGTTTACAGTTCCGCTCACTCCCATCCTTGAAGGACGGATTCAAAAAATCCGATAAGGTAATGATCGTTACCCCACCGAAATTTAAGAGGCTATGAATTTCATTAATAATCTGTAAATTTTGAATAATGAATATTTCAGGCGTTTTATGAAACGGTTAAGTTATGTTAAGAAATGGAAAAATTCATTCTTATTTCTATTAAAACTTGTAAGATAAGACTGTAATACCAAATGCAAGCATTCAAGGAGGAATAAAAAAATGAAATCTTTCAAAAAGTGGTTATTTGCTCTGATGTCAGCATTGATGTTACTAGGCGTGGTTACTGCATGCTCAGACACTAGTTCGAAAACGGATGATCCCAATACCCAACAAACCGATGATGGTTCACAAACTGATGATGGATCACAAACTGACGATAGTTCTGGTCAATAAGGGATACAAACATATCAAAAACCGAGACGGCATTAGAGCCGTCTTGTTTACCTTTTCCACGTAATTCAACAACAATAATCATAGGGATGCAGAGGCGGATTTGCTTGAAGAATCCATTTTGGTCCTAACGAAGGGTCCTTCCAATGCCAGGCACCCAATGCTGCTGCACAAGCATCGATAGAATGGCTTTGTTCCTCTTTAAAAATGGGGAGTTCTGTTAAGTTTTGCTGTCCTAGCCATTCCCAAATAAACATTCTCGCTGATAAGTTTTGTTTATAGCTCAAGACATACTTCATATCATTAGGAGAAATCCTTGAGCCAATAACAGCGCCAGGATGCACTTCTACAATCGAAATAGGATGTGGAGTTTTAAGACTTTCTATTTCCCTACTAAGCCTGATTCCTCTTAAAGTTAAATAGACCATCCTAGTCATAGTGGGAGTCATGACAGAACCCGGCTTCATCCCTAATGTTACAATAAACTTTCTAAGTTCACGGTCACCTTGCCGGTCCCCTCCTCCGTCCTCATAGGATAATGGAGCGTCGATTCCAACAATTACTTCATCTATTTGACTTTGATCTAAAATCTCATTCAAGATTCCCTGATCACTTACAGGATTAATCCATTTAACAAATTTTAAATGGCTCCCTTGTTTTTCAAATACTGAAAGAACCGTATCCCTATGATTGCTTGGTCCGGACAAATCAATACCGATTACTCTCATAAAATAGCCTTCTCTTTCTACTGTTATTACCGATTAATTCACTATTTCCTTCACTCTGCCAACAATACCGCTCTCCAGCATAACCTTAATACCATGCGGATGTGTGGCAGATTTGGTTAGCAATTTTGCGACCACACCTTCTGTTAATTTCCCAGTACGCTGGTCTTGTTTTTGTACAACCCGTACTTTGATTCCGGGTTTAATATTTTCTCGTATCGTGCCTGACATTTCAATTATCTCCTTTCATATATAGGAACAGCAGCTGGCACTGCATCCCCTTTATTCATTCGGATAGGTTTCTTTCAAAAACAAAACAGATTGGTTAATTAACTCTTTTAAAACCTCTCCATCAATATCGGCAACCTTATTGATATACACACACGCTTTTCCTGTTGTATATTTTCCGAAGTCCATTAACAGTTCCTCTCGCTTTGTATCACCCGGTGCAAAATACAAACTGATTTTTGCTTTTCGAGGAGAAAAGCCCACTAGCGGTGCATCGCCTTCGTGGCCGGATTCATATTTGTAATGATAGGAACCAAATCCGATAATACTTGGTCCCCACATCTTCGCTGGATAACCCGTTGTTTCCGTAAAAATATCTAAAAGTTTATACGCGTCTTCCCGTTTCTTAAGGCTATCAACTTTCTCAATAAACTCAATAACACTGTTTTCCGTTTCTTTTGTTTTTAGTTCATACACTGTATCAATCTCTCCTTATAACGTTCTGAAACCATTTTCTATAATTAATTTTCCAAATATTCTCTTTCCATTATAACAAAAACCTTGCTGGGTTAATCAGCAAGGTTTTTGTTATAATAAATATTTTCAAATAGCCATAGGAACGTTCTTCAACTGGAAATGGTAGAAATCCTTTACCTTAAAACAGTTAACCATTCAAACTCCCCTTCAACCAAGGGCGATTTCGGTAAAAACCGATGGGGAGCTGGATTATCCTAGCAACCCCTTATGGAAACGGATGCGGATGTGGATTGAGCTGATCGACCGTTAGAGGTTGTTTCGAATATCCGAGTTCCACCGGTACCTTCAGCACCCGCTCCAGACCCGTTACGCGGGTAAGGTGGTGTCCGAAAGTCATCGGCAGCATCCCTGGAATCAGCACTTTTACGCAATACAATCCGTTCCGTATCAATTCCGGTGTCGTCTGGTCTACCACAATCACATCAAGTTCCAATCGGCGAAATACTTGAAGAATATCCTTCAGATCTTCTGTAAGATCCATATGATTCGACTTCCAGTTGAACTCATCAGCAAATGTCCGTAATGGTCGATTATCATTCAGTAAAAACGCAAAACGCTCCTCTGCCTGAGGCAAACCATTGAGCATGCCATGATCATCCATTTGTTGTACCAGGGATGCATCCTTCAACATTCTTAGATATTTCTCTTGGTTCGTCTCAAATTTCTCATCAAGAGTCAACATCATGCCGGCCAACTCATGAACTGCACTTTTTACCGCACGCACTGGATCAAGATGTGCTCCAGCCGCAAAGATGAGATTCAATCCCTTTTGCTTCCTGTTTTTCGCAATAGCAAAAATGCTTGGAATTCCGTTCTCCATTGTCGAGTTATACAAATACAGATCATATCCCGCAACTGCCCGCATTCGTTCGATCATCAACTGCAATTCTTGGTCGTCTGCCGATGAAGGATCAAGACGCGGCAGGGTCAGCTTCGCATACCAGGTCATCAGGAATGAATCACGCTCCACCACTTCCATAATTCCGTAGAAAATGGCCTCCTCCATGCTTCCGCCTAGCGCGCATCCGTTTGAAGTTTCATAGACAAATCCTTGTCGCCCACAGCCCAAACTGTAATAAGCAAGCAATTCGGGTACAAGAATGGGACGCTTTTCCAAAAATGAATAACCCCAAACCCAATTCATTGGTTGTTCAGGATTAAAAGATTGAAAGGGAAATCCATGCTGCTCATACTGCCCCTTTGCGTGCACACCTACTTTGATAGGATTGAGTGCTTTATTTTTTAAATGGATGAAACTATCGTAGACTACGGTACGTTTCCCGCGGGGTTCCAATCCGCAGTATCGCTCTAGTCCTTCTAAAATGGCGGTTAACTCACTTACTTCATACGAATTGGTTCGTCCTGCCGTTCCCTCATCGCCTTGCAGCAAAGGCAGATTGACACTGACATCGGCAAATGGCGGTACGAGATTAACCATTTTTCCATTTAACAAGCCAGTTCGATGATCCAGATAGTCTTTAACCAGAACCTTCTTCAGATCCTCCAACGAACGGGAGCGGTAACTGTTATTGCTGATTTTCGGACTTGGCTGAAATAAAATGCGTGCAGCCTCCTCCGAATCATCAGGTAATCCGCTGCACACTGAGCAAAATGGGATAGGCAGAAAGGTGTGCCATGTACTCGTTAAGGTTTTCAAATTGATTAAACCGATCTGTCTTTCCGAGCGAGCATCATTACCTTGCAAAATTCGGTGTACCTCCGCCCCAATGAGGTGTGCCAACTGCAAAAGACCTGAATGAGATGCCCATACATCCTGCGTTATTACGCCGTTCTCCTTCAACCTATCATGCATCTCCCGCATCTCTTTCCGATCACGTCCTGCCATGTAACGTCGTATGTCCGAACACTGAGAGCACCCCGGTTTCCCCGGTTGTACAAGCGGGCCGACTACACCCTCTCCAAATGAAACGAAGCCTCGCAGCCATGGAGTGCCGATTCGCCTAAAAACGTCTTCTGCCTTTAGATGGTCGGAGGGACTCCAGGCATCCTGCAACACCAGAGCTAAATCCATTTTTTTAGGTATAACTGTTCCGAATTTGGATTGGCGCACTACATGGTAATGGGCGAATAATTCTTCGCACACACGATCCGCCATCACCCCTTCTCCGACAACCAATACGACTGGGCTCACCTGGATTCCTCCCCCTTAAGCAATACACCAAACACTCCTGCCAGTTTCTCTTTCAAAAAAGGCTCAAGTTCTAGTTCAAAGACCAAAAGCCGCTTATCATTACGTTCTAAGACTTCTAATGCGGACTTTAACGTATCAGCTTGGATTCCCTCGTTATAAGATGGGATATCAAGAGTCTGCGGCTCCTTTTCTTCCAGATGGACTGACCTAAGCTCCATTGGAAGTGTAGGTGAGAATGATGATTGGTTTTGACCTCCAAAAACAGCGTGTTGTAACGCCTTTCGTAATGCCATCGTAATATTCACATCTACACTGCGATACCAACCTTCACACGTTCCAACCCATACCACAGGGAAACCCGAAATTTCCTTGCCCAATCCGATAATTGGCTCTCCCTGCATCGTAGTCAATGACTGTAAATAAAACCTGCACCTTTCATCTTCCAGACTACTTACCTGCACTCGAGTGACAGAATTCTTTTTACCAAGATGCTGCTTGCTCCATTCCTCTTCCAAACACTTTTGCAACCCGCGGCATACACTTTCCGCCACTGTTTCCCCTGAACCAATGCCAACAAATTTTCGTGGCTCTACCAAACTATTAACCTCTGAAGGTGAAGATAGAGTTGGAACCATCAAATCGACCATTTGAGACACATATGACTCAATCCCGGCAAGTCCTGCCTCTCTTCTTGCCTCCTCGTGTGTTAGACCTGTACAGACTATCTCTTGCAATAATCCGGCAGGCCCATCTGACAATGGATTAACCGCCTGAACGCGGCACTGAGCTAACGGTAGCTGATTTAAATCTCCCTCTTCCCAAATATGAAAAATTCCTGATTCCTCTGATGTCAACTGGTGGAAGTAAAGAAGCAATTCACTTGGCTCACCTTTTCTCGAGCTATGTTCGAACAGTTTCTCGGTTTCCTCCACCCATTTAGCTGACATTCGTCCAGTCACGAGTGGATGCGGAAAGAATGAATGCCATTTTCCCTCCATTGTTTCCAAATCCAGCAGGAAGAACTCATCATTCTGTTTTGATGTGGTCACTCCCGTAATCTTTTTAAACAATTCAAATACAATCACATTTGCCAACATCGCTCCCGCTGTGGAAGAGAAGCCGGTTATTTGCCTGTCTTTCATGAGCACAGAATGGTGCAATCGGCGCCACGCAGACTCCCAGCACACGTCAGAGTCCGGATGCACCAGTGGTCCCGCAATACCGACCTTCTGTAAACGAATAGCGGGGAGAAAAATCTTCTTCTCCTCCAGGCAAACCGAATGAATAGGCCGCAGTTCCTCCAGATGGCCTTCCTCTGATACATACAAAACGGCATCAAATGATTGGACCATTTCCCTCCAACATCTAACCCCATTCTCCTTTAGTGTAATCTCCTCTACTTCCACCTCTTGATCTGTTTTATGAGCGTGTGCCACTAGTTCCATTAACCGCCTTCTATTGGTCGGTATCTTGTCCGTGATTAGCAGTTTGAACTTAGGTAAACCTGAATCCAGCAACGATGAAACCAACGAACCAAAAAAAGGGCCGGATCCAACTGCCAGCACTTTGGCTTGCCGGTAGGAATGAAAACGGTATGCCCCCGAATCGACAAAGCTGTTCACAAATTCAATTTGAGAACCGTACTTTTTAATCAAGTGATCCTCCAATTGATGCGGGTGGTCTTTGCTTACATCGCTGACAAACCCATTTCGATACAGTACTTCCGCAATTTCATACACCCGTTCCCTGTATAGGGCCGGTAAACCGTCTGTTAAATTCTCCAAGGAGTACTCTCCGTTGAACATCGGAATCAGCTTTTCAACCCACTTATCAATCGTACTGCCTTCCATACGGAACGAGCTAATGTTATTCCGAAAATACACACTTTTGTTAGAATCAGGGAGAAAAAATGTGTCCCTTTTTACTTTCAGACGCATAGAAGGGTTCAAACTTGTCATATCGTTCCTCCTTAGCCGCATTGATCCTCAATTCTGCATCAATTCATCACTATAATCCTATGTATCTCTATTTGTCCCTTATGTCTTTCTAATACAGAACGCCCCTGCAAAAACTCAGGCAGGGGCGTTCTCTTTACATGGGAGGACCACTGAATTATTCCAAAACTAGAGCTTTTAACCGCCGCAACGGTGGCCTCCGCATCGGCCACAGCCTCCACAGTGATGAAAACAACTAGAACAGCTGAAACAACTAGAGCAACTGAAACAGCTAGAACAGCTAAAGCAACTAGAACAGCTGGAACAGCTAAAGCAACTAAAACAGCGACCAATACCGCCGATACCACCGATACCACCAAGGCCACCGATACCGCCAGGGCCACCGATACCGCCAGGGCCACCGATACCGCCAAGGCCACCGATACCGCCAGGGCCACCGATACCGCCAAGGCCACCGATACCGCCAAGGCCACCCAATTGACGTGCCTGATCAATATAGTACTGGTTTAAGTCAAAAGGAACTGCTTGGCTAGCCTGGAAATCACCAACATTCAACATTTGAAGATCGTTTTGCCAAGGATTCATTTTCATACCTCCGTATAGTATATAAATTCGGCATGACTTGCCGGGCACATGAAAAATGGACAGAGACATCAAGATGAGAAAACAATAGGCTTACAGATATATCCACCAATACCTAAAGTCTTCTCTTCAACAAATTATGTAATTGGGATGGGTATTGTAACTGATTCAAAAGCCTATTTTCATTGTCTCAGGACCTTGGGACTGTTCTTGTGGCAGGTATTAACTTCATTTGAACCAATAGAGCCATTCCTATGGCGGTACAGATTTGGAGGTATAAAGAAATAAAACTATTAATGTAGCAAGTTGTAGAATAAAGGATCAGAAAAAGTGCTTGCCCTCAAAACAGATTTGTAAGATACAAAAAGACACCAGGGACCTCCCCCTAGTGTCACTATTTAAAATTCTTTCTTTTTGAAATTCCGCTACATGCCTACAAAAGTTTTAAAATGCCCAGTTCCCATTTCGGAAAATGGGTTCGGAACTTCCGTCAGGTAGAAGCCCGTCTATATCCATTTCACTTGAGCCAATCATAAAATCTACGTGTGTCAAACTTTCATTCAAACCGATTTTCGCAAGTTCTTCTTTAGACATTGTTTTTCCTTCGTCTAAACAAAACGGAAATCCTTCGCCAATCGCGAAGTGATTGGAAGCATTTTCGTCAAAAAGTGTGTTATAAAAAACAGTGTTTGACTTTGAAATCGGCGAATGATGCGGAACGAGAGCTATTTCCCCAAGATACCGACTGCCTTCATCTGTTTCAATTAATTGTTTTAGTGTGTCATACCCTTTTTCACAGGTAAAATCTACGATTTTGCCGTCTTTAAATGTTAAGGTAAAGTTCTCGATAAGTTTTCCTGTGTAACTTAACGGTTTTGTACTAGAAACAAAGCCGTTTACGCCGTATTTATTAGGAGAAGTGAACACTTCTTCTGTAGGCATATTCGCAATGAATAGTGTCCCTTTTTCATTATGATTTCCTGCACTAACCCATATATGTTTTTCTGGCAGTTCTACGGTTAAATCGGTGCCTGGCGCGCGGTAATGAAGAGATTTGTATTTACGTTCATTTAAATATTTTGCTTTCCTATCAAGAGCCGCTATATGTTCTTTCCATGCACCAATTGTATCCTCTTCTTCTATTCTCGTTGCAGAAAAAATAGCATCCCAAAGCGCATTGAATCGTTCTGTTTTATCAATATTCGGGAACACTTTATCTGCCCAAGCCTGACAAGGATAGGCGACAATCGTCCAGGCAAATTTATCATTCATCATATAAGTGCGAAACTTGGTAAGTGCAGTTCCTGCTGCTTTATTAAAATTCGAAATACGCTCTGGTTCAATTCCATCTAATAGATCTGGGTTTTTTGAATCGATGAAAATAAACGCAGCATTCTTTTCGGCTAGCTCTTCCCGCTGCATGACACGGTATGTTGGAAAATCGGTAAACACATCATCGGATGCCGATTCATATTTCATACGGGTTAAAGCGTCATCATTCCATTCATAATTGACTTCGCTTGCTCCGATTTCATAGGCTCTTTTTGTTATTAACTTAACAAACTCGTAACTTTCAATAGAAGCTGAAATAAATAAAATTTGACCCTTTTGAAGGTTTACTCCGATTTCAACTGCAAGAGCAGCATATTTCTCTAATTTTTCTTGAAAAGTTCTCATGTCATTTCCCCTTTGGCATTATATAGATAATTTTACTATTTCCTAACGTTATATAACATGCATTCAACTAGAAAATTATTCTACGTTTATCATTTTGTTAAGCAGCTGATTTTTTTATGTGGCGCATTTAAAAAAAGCTGACTCTTTTTACGAGCCAGCCCTTTCTCATCCTTATCCTTTTACAGATCCTGCGGCTATCCCTTCAACAATTCGATCGCTCAGAATGAAGTAAGCAATTAATACAGGAATAATACTAATCATTAAGGTTGCACCAATCGCACCCCAATCTGTTAAGTACTGTCCAACAAAGTTGTTGACACCCACGGTAATGGTTTTCCATTTGTCGGAACTTAGGAAAGTATTGACAAAGACGAATTCATTCCAGTTATAAATCATGTTAATAATAACGGTTGTTGAAAGTACAGGAATAGTCATTGGTAATGTGATTTGAAAAAATATCCTGTGGATGGAACAGCCATCCATAACGGCTGCTTCTTCAATCTCCCTCGGCAGTGTCCTGTAAAACCCTGCTAGAATCATAATGGTGATTGGAAGATTAAACGCTACATAAGATAAAATAATTGAAACTGGATTATCTATCAGATGGGCAGATTTAAAGATGTTAAATAATGGAATTAAAGTTGAATGAAGGGGAATCATATACCCCGCCATAAACAAACCAAGAACCAGCCCGCTCAATTTCCAATGCATTCTGGTGATGGCAAATGTTACAAAGCTTGCAAGGATCACAGTAAGTACAACAGCTATAACGGTGTAAAGCACACTATTAATAAAGTAAACATCAATATGGCCTGCTGACCATGCCTTTGCATAGTTGCCCCACTGTGGATTTTGTGGCAGCGAGAACGGCGACATGCCAAAAATCTCTTGATTGGATTTTAGGGAAAACAGGAGTAACCAAACTAACGGATAGATTTGAATAATCGCAATGATTCCCAGAATAACGTAAAGTATTCCGTATCCGATTCTATTTCCGAACGATTTACTAGTTTTATAAGGAGCCGACAGGGTCGTATTGATTTTTGTTTCCATTGCTGCTTTACTCATCTTTTTCACTCCCCTTTGTTAAAATTCAACATCTTTAGAAGATAGTAATTTTTGAATCAGCCAAGTCATCACAAGACAGATGATCAATAATCCGAATCCAATCGCACTTCCATATCCGAAGTTATACTTACTAAAAGCCTCGGAATACATATAAGAAGCCATAACCTCACTTGCATGGTTAGGTCCGCCTCCAGTTAAGACGAAAATCAAGTCAAAATACTTTAATGAGCCGACAATTGCTAGAATAACCATGACTTTGATGACACCGGCAATGAGAGGAAGCTTTATTTTATAGGCAATTTGAATGGAAGTAGCTCCATCAATTTTCGCCGCTTCAATCAGTTCTTCCGGTACATTCTTTAAGGCAGCGTAGAAAATAATGATATAGAAACCCGCGTATTGCCAAACGATTGGAAAAAAGAGGGCATATAGCGCAATCTTAGAATCGGCTAACCAGACAGGAGGATTATCAACCCCAAATATGATTAACAATCTATTGATCATGCCGTTTGTAGGGTCAAAAATCTTCGCCCAAAGCTGTCCAATAGCAACCGACGATAATAGCATCGGAATTAAATAAATTTTTCGTAAAAAATTGGCACCTTTGATTTTGCTGGCTAAGATCAACGACAAGATTAAATACCCTATCAAGCTTACAGTAGAAAAAATACCTAGTAACATGGAATGCCATGTACTTTGCCAAAATAATTTGTCTTTGACTAACGCGATGTAGTTGTCTAAACCGATAAACTTCATCTTGCCGATGCCGTTCCAGTCCATTAATCCATAATAACCAGTTAAGACGATTGGGATATAAATTAAGAGAAGGATAAGTATTAACGCAGGAAGTACGTAAAGTGTGATTACTAGTTTGTTAGACATTACATTTTTCATTTTTTTATACTCCCTTCTTAAATAAGTAGAGGGCATATCCTATATGCCCTCTACGATTTAAAGCGACTTCATCACGATTAATTACTTTTGTTCTTTTGCAAGTGCATCAGCATGCTGCTTGACAAAATCCTTCGGCGTAACTTGTTTTCCAAATAGAGCTGTAACTAAATCGTGGTGTAATTCTGATACAGCTGGGCTTGATTGAGTATCAAAATAAGTTGTAACGTTTGATGCTTCACTCAAATCTTTCAAGATATCAATGTACATTGGAGCAAGTTTCAGGTTTGCTGTGTCTACTTTAGTAGCAGGGATAACACCAGCATCTTTTACTGATTTTTCTCCCCATTTCTTCACGAAGAAACCAACGAAATCTTTTGCTTCTTTTTGAACCTTAGAATCTTTGGCTACGAATAAACCTACACCAGGACCGCCAACATAACTGTTGATATCGGTACCTTTACCGCCTTCATAAGTTGGGAACTTGAAATAACCGATCTTATCTTTAAATTCTTGTTTCACATCAGGGCTAGTTGTATAGTTTGGCAGTTCCCATGTTGCAGTTAGGAACATCGCTGCCTTTTCATTCATAAAGTAACCTTTTGCATCATCGTTTGATAAAGCACTTGCTCCTTTTACGAAACCGCCCATATCTACAAGGTTTTGTACTTCTTGTGCTGCTTTAAGAATGGCTGGGTCATCCATTTTCGCTTTTCCATGGATAACATCTGTTAAAATCGTAGGGCCGCCGATACGGTCTGCAAGATACATAAACCAGAATGATGCAGGCCAGCCATCTTTCGCTCCAACAGTAGCAGGAACAACTCCGTTATCTGCTAATGTCTTAACTACTTTCTTATACTCTTCAAAAGTTTTTGGCACTTCAAGGTTATACTTCTTGAAGATTTCCTTGTTGTAGAAAACGTATGAAATGTTTAACTCTAGAGGGAGACCATATGTTTTTCCATTAACAGCATATGATTCTTTCACACCAGGAATAAATGCATCCTTAAGGTCTGGATTTTTATCTACTACATCGTCTAATGGTGCTAACATGCCGCCATCTACGTAAGGTTTAATGAATCCATCTGACCAAGTCATACCAACATCAGGGAGTTCATTAGAAGATGCTAAAACTTTAAGCTTTTCTCTGTACTGATCAGTATTTAGAATTTCTGTTTCAATCTTTATATCTTTATGGTCTTTTTCATATTCTCCAATGATGTCTTTTACGATGGAGAACTGGGCATTGGAACTGCCTTCAGGCCATAAATGCATGAATTTGATAACTTTTTTTCCTTCTGCACTGCTTTCCTCAGATGAACTTGAGGAAGAACAACCTGCAAGTGCTAGAGAGACAAGCATGATTACGGACATTATGATTGCAACCGTTTTCTTTTTAAACAATGTAATTCCCCCTATGACCTTATCTTTGATTTACCTTACATTAATAGAATACATTCAGATTGTTCAGAAAAATAGGTCACGGCGATTAGGAAAAATACTACTATTTTTAGAGAGCCCTTTCATTATTGTTTTTCCGGTATGCACTTGGTGTCATACCTTCAAATTCTTTGAATATCTTAATAAAATATTTAGCCGTTTTATACCCCGATTCTTCTGCGGTTTCATTAATCGAGAGATTAGAAGATATCAATAATTCCTTCGCCCGTTGAATTCTCCGTCTCGTTACATATTCACTGAAGGTCAGCCCGACATGTTCTTTAAATAGGACACTTAAATAACTTGGGTTTAAATGAACATGATCGGCCACTTCTTTCTGGGTCAACTCATTCTTAATATTGTTGTTGATATAATCGATCGCTTCCTTTATCGGTACACGATTTGAAGGGTTTTGGGCATTGGCATCAACAAGCTTCATATCTACAACTTTTTCAATCATTCCCGCCCGCTCTTGTTTTTCAACAGCTTGAACAGCATCTTCGACGGCCTCTATTAAAGCTTTTTTGCTGATCGGTTTTAGTAAATAGTTAATCACGCCTAAACGAAGGGCTTCCTGGGCATATTCAAACTCAGAATAGGCCGAAATCACAATGATGACTGGAAGGATATTCTGCTCCTTTGCTATTTTTAGTAATTGCAGACCTGTTATTTCTGGCATGCGGATATCGGTTATTAGGATATGGACTTTTTGCTGCTGCATAAGTTCAATGGCTTCTTCTCCATTAGATGCGGTAAAGATTTGATAGTTTCCATTTGCCCACGTATCCAATGTTTTTTTCAGCCCTTGGCGGGTTCTTGGTTCGTCGTCCACAACTAAAATGGTCTTTGTATTCAGCATTGTTCTTCCTCTCCCTTTAGAGGTATTACAAAAGAAACTGTGGTCCCCATGTTAACTTCACTCGTGATGGTAAGCCCACTTTTTAAATGGTCTTGATAGTATAATTCCAGGCGTTTATGAACATTGGAAATCGCCATCCCATTACCTTTTTTTATCGACATGACCTCTCCAGATTGCATGGCCTGTTTAATAGATTCCAACCTTTCTTCATTGATCCCCGGCCCATCATCTTTTACTAGAATTTGCAAGTAATCCGGATCATGCGCAGGCTGGATAGAAACACATATTGTACATGGCTTAGATGTATTCCCGGCCCCATGGAGGACAGCATTTTCTACTAACGGCTGAATCAACAATTTGGGGATTTTAACGTGCGAGAACGCTGAAGGCATGGTTAGATTCCATTTTAACTGGTCACCAAACCGCATTTGGATAATTTCCATATAATTCTCAATATGGTGAATTTCATCTTTAATCGTTACCCAGTCTCCTTCCGTTTGTTTTGTTATGGTATAACGGAATAATTCAGACATGGCAACGACAAACTCAGCCAGTTCCTCCTCATCTTTATCCTCCAGGGTCCACTTAAGAGCGTCCAATGTATTGAAAAGAAAATGAGGATTAATTTGAGCCTGTAAGGCTTTTAATTCACTTCGACTTCGGGTAATTTCCTTTTGATATACCATTTTAATCAAATGATTCGTTTCTTTCACGAGCTGATTATAGGTACTATTTAATTCTTTGATTTCATTTACCGTAGTCACATTAGGGTTCATCGTTAAAGAGCCTTCACTGGCCTGTTGCATCGTTTCCGTCAATTTGATAATAGGTCTGGTAATAAAGGTGGATAGAAATAGAGAGCTGAAAAAAAAGATAATAAACCCAATAATACCTGAAATAATGATTCCAGCCTTTAAAACACTAATTCCCTCTGTAAGAGCTTTTATTGGAGTTAATATGATTAGGGTCCAGCCCGTTTCATTTGAGGTCTGTTTGGTAACCATATAATCCTGTTTGTCCAATGAAAGAGTAGGTGAATTATTTTTGATGATAGGCTCGAGAGGTTTCTCGTAGTTTGAAAGTATTGGCTTTGACTCTCTATCTAAAAGAATGGAATACTGGTTCGGAATAGAGGTTTTATCTTGGTTTGCAAACTGTAGATAACTTCTATAGATACTAATGAGAAGATAACCGCCATTAGCAAAGTCATGGTCCATTAAATTCACACGTCTTAGCGCTAATATATTATCTGAGTTGCTCGGATCATCTCCAATCCAAACCAGTCGTCCTTTCGCTTCATTAGCCTCTCGAATCCACTTGCCATCAATTCGCGTGATTAAATTCGTATTATCTATAGGAAGTAATCGAGTGAAATGATTCGTATAAAGCTCAAAAGCAAATATCCCGTCCGTATTCGCCTGAATCGTGTTCACCATACCTTTTAATTGCTGTCGCTCAGAAAAGGTAATCGCCTGTCGTTCATATCCTTTTGACAGGATGCTTTGGGTATTATCATTGGTCATAACTAGTTTAGATGCGGTACTAATTTGCTTATATAAAGACTCTAATCTTCCATTTGCTTCAACGGCAGTCTGATTTATTTGTTTTTCTGCGTTATTTTTCAGCAATGCGGACATCCGATTAAATGTTAGGAGGCCAACAATTAATAAGACAATCAGCATTACTACTAAGAATACGACAAGTATTTGATTCCGTAAGGTGTTCCATTTATGCAGACGTGAAAACATGTATGAATCACCCTTTTTATCATAGAATAGTTTTTTATTTACTATAACGTATTTTTATGTAACATTAAATATTATTTCAATATACGAAATGTTAGAAAATCTAACCGATGTTCAATCATGATTCAATGGGCTATAATGATATCTAGCGACATTGTAAGCGCAATAAATGAAGGGGACGTTTTTATGAATAAACTATCAATGAGAGGTCTATTTACCCTTACAGAGTGGATCACAAAGTTTGCCTATGTCAATTTTTTGTGGATTGGTTTTTCTTTTCTTGGGTTAGTGTTCTTCGGATTATCACCTGCAACTGTTGCTATGTTTACAGTTCTTCGTAAATGGATGATGGGAGAAAGTGATGTACCAGTTTTTCAAACCTTTTGGGCTGCCTATAAAAAAGAATTTCTTAGAAGTAATGGATTGGGCATTGCTTTAGCGTTATTCGCGGGTCTTATTTTTATTAATTTGTACTACATGAAAGTTGATACTAGTCATTTACTTCAATCAACTCACATACCCTTATACTTAATTATTTTTGCAATCATTATGAGCGTTTTATACATTTTTCCAGTTTATGTTCATTATCATGTTACGTTTTTTCAACTATTTAAAAATGCTTTCTTCATTATGCTGATAAATCCGTTTAATAACATTGTCATGCTGCTTGGAATTATAGCTGTATTCTTTGTGATAAAAGTATTACCAGCACTTTTATTTTTCTTTGGAGGAAGCTTAACTGCAGGGATAATCATGGCTTGCTGCTACCTATCATTTCAAAAAATAGAAAAGAAACAAAAGGGAGTACAACCTATTTAGTTGTACTTCCCTTTTTTTACACTAAATCTGTTCGTTTTAATAAATCACTTACTGTTACAAATTGATAGTCTTGAAATGATAATTCATTAACGAGATTACGGACCGCTTCTATTGTTTGTGTACGGTCTCCATAGCCATCATGAAAAATTAAAATACTGCCGTTTTTTACACAGTTTCTAGATTTTCCCAGGATATGATCTACCCCAGGCTGTTCCCAGTCTTGAGCCTCTAAATTAAGAGCCCCGATCATTAAATATCCTTTTTGCTGAAGTAATGAAATCGTGTCCCTAGTATAATCCAGGTAAGGAGGACGGAATACAACAGGCTTTTGTCCAGTAAGATCTTCTATTAATTTCTCAGTTCGTTCGATTTCCTCTAAACAGCCTGCTGGGCTTAGCTGAGATAACTTTGGGTGTGTGTAAGTATGATTTCCAATTTCATGTCCTGCGGCCGCTACTTGTTTTACAACCTCAGGATTGTTCATCATTTGCTCACCGATCATAAAGAATGTTGCTTTTCCTTTTACCTCTGAAAAAATCTCTAATACTTGTGGTGTATAAATGGGATTAGGCCCATCATCAAACGTAATCGCAACAACCCTCTGCGATGCAGGAACTTCATTAATCATTTGGAATGCTTCCCTCCAATTAATAAGGACCCCTAATAAAATTCTTTACATTTTCCTCATAGAATCGTTGTCCGGCTTGCTTTTCTTCCTTTGAGAATGGTTTTGTCTCAAGGGCTGAAAGATTATCCTCGACCTGTTTAACATTTTTAAAACCAGGAATAATACAAGTAATTTCTTTTTGGTCCAAAACCCAGCGCAATGCAGCACTAGCCATTGATTTCCGTCCCTCGGCGATCCATTTTAACTGGTCTGCCAATTCTACACCCTTTTTTATATTTCATTTTGCAAACTCCTTTTTTATTCCTTTTCAATTCCAAACTTATAAACTGTTGCAGTTGAATACTGTTGATCTTTGTGTAAAATAATGGAAGGAAATTGAGGGTGATGAATAGCATCTGGCAGCCCTTGAGTCTCCAAGCAAACACCAAGGTATTTCGCAGATGCCGTTCCCCGGAATTCTCCTTCAGTTTTTAAGGAATTACCGGAATAAACCACAACCCCAGTCTCATCTGTTTCAATCGTCAGAACACGTCCGCTCTCAGGATCCTTTAAAACAATTTCGTTATTATGATTTGTGTTTAATAGGAATGGATGATCGAAGCCATTTCCTACTAAAACGTTTTGTGGATGATCAGACAAGCTCCCGGACTCTATTTCCCTTTCACTTGTAAAATCAAATGGCGTATTTTTCACATCAATAAAATTCCCGGTAGGAATAAACTCATGATCAAGCTCTAAAAATTGATCACTCTTTATTTTTAAGGTGTGCTGTAAAATATCCTTCTTTAGGTTGCCGCTCAAGTTAAAATAAGAGTGGTTCGTAACGGTTAGCAACGTCTTCTTATCGGTTTCGGCCTCATAATGAATTATTAGCTGATTAGAATTATCTAACGTATACGTTACCCTTATATGTAAATTCCCAGGATACCCTTCTTCACCATCAGAACTAAAATAGGAAAAACACACCCCGTCTTCGACGATTTCAGCATCCCAGACCACTTTGTTAAAACCTTTTATCCCGCCATGCAAATGATTGTTACCATCATTTTTTGGAACAATATACGTTGTCCCTTCAAGTTCGAATGAACCGCCTTTAATACGTCCGCCCACCCGGCCGACTACTGCACCAAGAAAATAGGGATCGTTGACATAGTCAATTAAAGTGTCATGTCCGATTACAATATTTTCATAATTTCCGTTTTTATCCGGAACCATAATTTTAGTTATGATACAACCATAATTAATGGCGGTAACCTCCAAACCATGATCATTTACCAGCGTAAACGAAAAGACTGTTTGGTTATCGATTTGTCCAAACCTTTCTTTAACAACTTTCATTTTTATCTTCCTTCCGTTTAATTATTTCCATTACATTAAGAGCGAAGCCAATTAAAGCCGATTTCTTTCAAGAAAGCCCTGGCCAAAATCATATGACCGGCTGTGGAAGGGTGGACACGGTCCCAAGCTAATGCTGCAGGATAGAGGTCATTTAATACCAAATTAAAAGCTGCTTGTGTATCCACTAGTAAACAATCATTTTCTTTTGCTAATTTTTTGACAACCTGTCCGTATTGATCCATCGTCTGGCGCATTTTATCTTGTATATTGCTTTCCAAGTAAAATGGGGTCATAAGTACAAGACCCTTTACTAATGGCTTCGTCTCTGTAACCAGCTTCCGAAGTGTTTCTTCATATTCGTCCAGATAAACATGCTTATCTTTGATAAATGGAGTATCATACTGCCGCCAAACGTCGTTTATGCCAATCATGACAGATAACCAATCGGGTTCTAGTTTGATTACATCCTCCTGCCATCTCCTGTTTAAATCGCGGACAGTATTACCACTTATTCCCTTATTAATAACTCGGATGCCGAGTTCCGGGTAAACTGCTTGCAAAAGTCCATCGACGAAGGAGACATAGCCCTTGCCGAGGGCACCAAACAATCCTTCTCCTTCAGGTTTGGACCGATCACAATCTGTAATGGAATCACCGATAAATAATAGTTTTTGAGCTGATTCAAGCTTCATTTATGTTTCCTCCATTATTAATATTTCTTAAATGACCTGGTCCTTAGCGCTCAAAGCGGAACCAGCCAAAATCAAAATTGGATCCAGGCAGGAATATGAAGGTCACCTTTTGTATCCCTGTAATTTTATCCATCTTAAATTCGCGCTCTTCATATTTATCAGATTGCGTGAATTCGACTAATTGATTACTTTCTCCTTCATGATTAGCAAACCGGATATGAATAGTATTCTTATCAATCGGCGACCTGCCAAAAACGACGAGTTTTGCAGCTCCTTCAGTTGTGAAGTCCATCTTTTCAAACTCTAGTGATACATTGTTTCCAATACCTTCAACACTATTTTCAGTTATCTCAAACATATCCCCGTAGATGTGATCACATTCTGGAGCATTATTTTGTTCAAAGGCACGATTCTGTTTCACAAATGAAAATCCCTTTATGTGCACCTTTTTGTTGAGAACAAAACAAATGGAAGTAATGCCGCGAATTCTTTTTGACAAATGGTAGGTTTCTTCTTGATACACATTCCACTTTGATGGTTTTTGATAGATGACATCTGCCACTGTGCTACTTCCCTCTTGATCGGGCATACCTTCCCAGATCTGGATAGGGTACTCTTCACTGGATAGGGCAAAAATTGGAATCGTGATCGTGTCAGAGCCAAACGGACCAAAATCAATTTCACGAAAACCTACTTGGGTTTCGCCATCTCTGGCTGTAGCAACTCCTCTTTCGTTGCCGTTTCCAACTTCCCCCTTACTATAATCATAGAGGCCTGCAGAGATAAATCCATAAGGATCCTTATAGGCAGTGCCTAGACCCTCTGCCTTAAATTCTAGCTGGGATATGAGTTTCGTCTTGTCCGTGCCATTCTTGCTCGTACAACGGACCCGGAAATCCCCATCGCCTAAAGCGATGATCTTTGCTTCATGACCAAGCGCTTCTACTTTGGCAATATTAGACTCAATCCCTGTATCATTCACGACACTCCACTCTACTTCTCGATAAGAGGTATCTTCTGGGTAAAGTCTTGCGTGTACTACCATCTCTTTTCTTGTTTCATCAAACACTTGTCCTGATTCACTGATGATTTCAATCTTACGAACAGGTATCTCTTCATTGGTTCCCATCACAACTGGTATGTCATGAGTCTTCATATGGGCCGAAATCCCAGCTAAGTCTCCATTCTTATAAGGAAGGGACTCAAACTCTGCAATCTCGCTTTCTAAACCTTTGGAGGTTACTTCAACCTGAATCTTTCCTGGTTCTAAGGTAGCTCCTATAATGGCCATTAGCTTTCCACTAAATAATCTTCTACTTTCCCCTTTATACTGGTCATAATCCGTACTATCCCCATTATCAAGGCCAAGCAAGCGGCCTGCTCCCTTCACCTGGACTTGAACTCGGTTATTGGCATTCTCTACCGGGTTTCCATCCTTATCTTCCATGGAAATTTCCATAAAAATCAAGTCTGTCCCATTCGCAGTAAGTCTGTCTCTATCAGGGTGCAAGCGAATCTTCCTCGCATCGCTAAAGGATTTTTTTACATCTGTAGCAATGATTTTTCCTGCTTCATCGAAAGCGATGGCTTTAAGTTCCCCTGCTTCATAAGGGATTTTCCACCAGCCTACAAGCTCTGTTCCATGTTCGTGATCAATATCATGGGTTCCGATCGTGACACCATTAAATTGCAGTTCAATTTTAGGGGCATTCGTGCAGACACGAACATCAATCATCTGTCCCTTACTAAAATCCCAATATGGGAAAATATGGACCATTGGTTTTGTTTTATAATCTGTCCATGCGGCTTGATAGATGTAATACGAGTCCTTCCTAAAGGTAGCTGTATCAATCTGCCCTAAATATGAGTTCTTTGTATGATAAGGTGTAGGCTCGCCGATATAGTCAAATCCCGTCCAGATAAATTGACCGAGAGAAAACGGTGTATCCCTTTCTGCTAGAATACAGGATTCTGCAGACTTTGCTCCCCAGCTGGTTGAACTATTTCCAAGGGCTGAACATTGTTCGTCATCATCTGCAAGAATCGATTTTTCAAATGGGAAATGATAGATTCCCCTGCTTTGTACGACAGAGGCTGTCTCGCTCCCATAGATAATCCAATCTGGATGTTCCTCATGATGTTTTTGATAATATTTTTCTGAATAATTGTATCCTGCAACCTTGACAATATCCGCACATTTTTGAGCATTTTCCCATGGCATATAATTCGAGCCAATCGTGACTCTCGCATTTTTTTTCGGATCATATTTTCGAACACAATCCATTAGCATTTTTGTTAATTCTTGCCCTCTTTCATCTGCATGGGTATCATAAATTTCATTCCCAATGCTCCACATCAGCAAGCTCGGATGATTGCGGTCCCGCATGATCCAGCTTTTCACATCGATAGGGGCCCATTCTTTAAAAAATCGTGCGTAATCATACTTAGTTTTTGGTCTTTCCCACATATCAAAAGCTTCTGAAACGACTAGCATCCCCATTTCATCAGCTAATTCCATCAGTTCTTTTGCAGGCATATTGTGAGCTGTCCGGATCGCGTTGACACCCATTTCCTTCAATATTACAAACCTTCTTTTTAGTGCATCCTTATTGAACGCAGCTCCTAAGGCACCCAGGTCATGGTGTTCACAAACCCCATTTAATTTCATCTTATTACCGTTTAGAAAAAGACCATTTTGGGGGTCAAGGATAATGGTTCGAAAGCCGATATTCTGAGAAATGGATTCAATTTCCTTGTCTGCCTCTCCCAAATGTAATTGGGTGATAAGCTGATAAAGATTTGGTTCATCTGTGCTCCAAACATCCGGATTTTCTATAAACAGACTTTGTTTATCCAATAGACTAAGCGTGCAGACTGAATCAATCCTCTCAGAAGCAGTGGCAATAATTTGATCCTTATAAATAATCTTATGTGTGAGTTTTACGACTTCTTGGATGTTCAATTCTGTGTCGATTTCTACCTGCCAGCCATCTTCTTTCTGTTGCGTTGTGATATAAATTCCATCAGTTACAATATGATTCCTATCTCTTGCCTTCAGCCATACATTACGATAGATGCCGGCCCCCGAGTACCATCTGCTATTAGGGCTTTGATGCACCACTTTCACAAGAATCACATTTTCCCCTTCCACTAAAACATCTGTTATCTCGTGTTCAAAAGGGGAATAACCATTTTTCCATTCTCCTATCCACTGCTCATTGACATAAAGGGAGGAATCCATATAAACTCCATCAAAACACAAGAGAGTCTGGCTTTCTTCTTTCTCCCATGTAAATCTCTTTCGGTACCATCCAACACTGTTTTCATAAAGATTTAATGTATTATAGATAAGCCAATCATGGGGAAGATCCACTGCTTCGAATGTCAAAGTCGTACTATCCGTAACATCCAGACTGCTTTTGGCGAATTCCCATCCATCATTAAAAAGTATTTTCTTATTCATGTTTAGTGTACTCCCTTTCTTGGTTTGTATAGGGTAATCTTAGCCCTCCTCAATTATTGAGTTTTCTCTAAGCGGATGACATTCCAAGATAATTTAGGCAAGTTTGCAGTGATCAATCCATTGTCAAGACTTGCGTTTCCGTTCGCGTGTGGTGCAACAGGTGTTTCATGAGCAGAATTGGTTTGCTGCAGGTCATTATTTTCTAAGATGATATGCTCTAATACTGAATATCCCTCAAAGTTCCGAATATCACACTCAAACAACAAGCTGTCTGCTACATCACGATTGACAGCAAAGATGGTTAATTGTTCATTTTCGTCATTATAAACAGCCGTGGCTTCTAATAAAGGAACATCTGTAAAATCTTTACTGTCATATTTCGGACAGGAAATTATCGGATTTAAGGCAATTCCCCTGCCGAAAACAGAGGTATGCATGAAAGGATAGAAAATCGTCTGCCTCCATGCCTTTCCATTTACTTCTGTCATAATAGGAGCGATTACATTTACTAATTGAGCCATACAAGCAATTTTCACACGATCCGCATGCTTTAATAATGTAATAAGCATGCATCCAACCATTAATGCATCCTCAAAATTATAGATGTCTTCCAGTTGTGGAGGAGCTATTGTCCAAGGTTCTATTAACTTATCTTGCTCATTGGAATGGTACCAAACATTCCATTCATCAAAGGCAAGATGAATGGATTTTTTACTGCGTTTTTTCGCCTTCATATAATCAGCAATGGAAATGACTGATCGGATAAAGTCATCCATTTCAAGCGACAGTGCAAGATAATTGGCAATGTCATTATCTTTATTACCGTAATATTGGTGTAAAGAGATATAATCGACATGATCATATGTATGATCAAGAACAGTTGCTTCCCACTCTGCAAAAGTAGGCATTCCTCGACCAGAACTCCCGCAGGCAACCAGCTCAATCGTTGGATCCACCCATCTCATTACCTTAGCTGCCTCGCAAGCAATCCTGCCATACTCATCTGCCGTCTTTTGGCCAATTTGCCATGGTCCATCCATTTCGTTCCCTAGGCACCATGTTTTAATTTTATGAGGTTCTTTATAGCCATGAGAAATTCTTAGATTACTATAGAAAGATCCACCCGGATGATTGCAATATTCTACTAGATTTCTTGCAGCATCAATACCGCGGGTTCCTAAGTTAACAGCCATATTTACTTCTGCATTCACTAGCTTTGCCCATTTGGCAAATTCATTTGTACCTATTTCGTTTGTTTCTGTTGTTTTCCAAGCTAAATCCAACCGCCGTGGTCTATTCTCAACAGGGCCAACTCCATCTTCCCACCTATAGCCAGAGACAAAATTTCCACCAGGGTAACGGATTAGCGGAACCTGAAGCTCCTTAACCATTTCCATTACATCCACTCGAAAACCATTTTCATCTGCTTGCGGATGTCCTGGTTCGAAAATTCCTCCGTAAACAGCACGGCCAAGGTGTTCTATGAAGGAACCAAATATACGCTTATCAATCTCAGCAATTTTAAAATCTTTTTCTAGAATCATTTTTGCTTTGATTTTATTCATCCTCACTACTCCATCTTCACTATTTACTGCACCCTAGTGGGCAGTTGTTAACCGGGAAACAATGTAAATCAAAATTTTCAAAGAGAGCTGACTATTATAGCCAGCTCTCAAATATTTGATCACTTCAATTCATTCTATTATTAACTTAAATGTATATTTGCCATCTTTACATATTTGCTCAATCCAATATTAGATTCTAGTTATCTATTAAATTGGAATTCATACTTGCGTATTATCTTTGAACATTTTCCTTATCGGGATAAATCATGATTTTGATGCTGGTGTCTTTTTGTTTTCTCGCCATTTCAACCGCTTCCTTAATATCGCTTAAGGCATACTTGTGAGTGATGACTTTTTCAATATCAACTCCAGAGCTGGTAAGTGCTTGGATAGCCTTAGTGTACGTATTGGCATAACGGAAGATTCCGTATATGTCAATTTCCCCATCAATGATCTGGTTGACATCAAGCGGAATTTCATTGGCAGCTGGCATGCCGACAAAGACTATTCTCCCGCCGCGATTCACCACTTTGACAGCATCTGCAATGGCCCTTTGATTTCCTGAAGACTCAATAACAACTGTCACACCTTTTCCACCGGTTAACTCAGCAATGCGATCTTTTGCATTATCATTTAGCGGATCAATCACGTCCGTTACACCCATTTCAAGGCCTAACTGTCTGCGGTAAGGGACAACATCACTGGCATAGATTTCGGAAACACCAAACATTTTAGCAGCTTGTACTGCTAAGAGCCCAATTGGCCCAAGCCCGCTTACAAAAAGGCGGTCAGCCGGTGTCACTTTACCGCGATTCATGGCGTGAAAGCCAACTGATAGCGGTTCAAGTAAAGCCCCTTCTTCAAAGCTCATACTTTCCGGCAGCTTGAAAAGAAAATCACTGCGGATCGTAACATATTCAGCCCATGCACCATCAACAGGTGGAGTGGCCATAAACACAACATCAGGGCAAAGGTTGTAGCGTCCAGACTTGCAATATTCGCATCTTCCACATGTAACACCAGGTTCTACAGCTACTCGGTCACCAACCGAGACATTCGTAACAGCCGATCCAACCTTTACAACTTCTCCTGCCAATTCGTGTCCTAAAATAAGCGGTTCTTTCACTATGTAACGGCCAATCTTTCCATGCTCATAATAATGGACATCTGAACCACACACACCTATACAATATACCTTTAGGAGTGCTTCGTCTTCTTTTGGTTCTGGAACGCTAACCTTCTTTATTTCAATATCAAGCGGCTTGTTCATCACTGCAGCATCCATAAGACCGGTTGTCATCTTTTCAGCCTTCTTTCCTATTTATTTACGTTCACGATACGTAAAATAATCAAAATCAGCGAACTTTCCTTGTCCGCTTAAATCCTGCACACAAATTCCAATAAATGCACCAGTAAATCCTTGGTCCAGTAAAATGCTGCCTATCTTTAGTTCAACATTATCATCTGAAATTTTGCTGGCATCCAAAACAGGACCGATGGCAGTCCACTCGATACCATCTTTAGAGAAATAATATTGGAGTTCTTCATAATGAATATCGGATTTTAGATATACTTTTTCACAGCCTTCGATAGAAACAGGAGCTTCTAAAGGTTCGTCATATACTCCATGGTCACTCGACACTAGCCCTAAGCTTTTCCCTTTTTCCTCATCATGACTCACAAAAAGATAGTACCAATTTTTTGAATTGTAATAGTATGCTAGACCGGCCATGTGCTGATAGGTTTCCGGATTAAACTCAACAACCGTTTCGGCTTGAACCGAAAAGGCCTGTTGTCTGCGTGCTAACAAGCTTTGTCGATGCATCGAACTAAATGATTCTCTGCCTCTTAATCTTAGGAAACCTGGTCTTTCTTTTGTTGTAATCCATTCTTCGCTTAAGGGCTCACGGAGCGAATTAAAATGAATGCTAAAATCTTCCCCATCGAAATGTTCCGTTTCTGGTTCAACCTCAAATGGATATTCTGGCAGTTCAGGTGCCTCTACCATTAAGTGCGGACTCGTTCCGCCATCTGCCAGCCTTAACCATCCATCTTCAGTCCACGTTGCTTTTTGAATAGCCGTTTCCCTTCCCAAATTACAATTCATAGAAGGCTTTAGCGGACGACCCGTTAAATGTACCATATAGAGTTCGTTGTCCTGGGTATGCACAATACTAGCATGTCCTGCCTTTTGCAGTTCCAACTCAGGCTTCCCAGATGATGTTAGGATAGGCCCAATTGGGTCTACTTCATAGGGTCCATAAATAGAAGTTGCACGTGCTACCGTAACCGCGTGCTCATATCGGGTGCCGCCCTCAGCTGTCATCAAGTAATAGTAGCCATTGTTCTTATAAATATGAGGTGCTTCCGTCAGTCCCAATTTAGTACCTCTAAATATATTGTGAATCGGACCTACTAATTTCTTTTCCTCTTGAGAATACTCCTGAAGTAAGATACCACCAAAGGAGTTTTTATTTTTCCGGTGATCCCACACCATATTGACAAGCCATTTTCTCCCGTCATCGTCATGGAATAGCGAAGGATCAAAGCCACTGCTATTTAAATAAATAGGATCTGACCACGGACCCGTGATATCCTGGGATGTTACTAGATAATTGTGCGTATCCTTAAATGGACCAATATGACTTTTTACATCTGTAAAAATCAAGTAAAACGTACCTTCATGATAGCTTAGGCAAGGAGCCCAGATTCCACCTGAATCTGGATTGCCTATCATATCAAGCTGACTTTTTCGTGCTAAAGGATGGGTGATTAATTTCCAATTCTTTAAATCTCTTGAATGATGGATTTGAACCCCAGGGAACCATTCAAAAGTGGATGTAGCGATATAATAATCATCTTCCACTCTGATAATAGAAGGATCAGGGTTAAACCCTGGCAAGATTGGATTAGTAATCATCGACATTCTAACCTCTCCTTAAAGTAGTTTGATGCTTAACACTTTTAGGCCGTGACTTTAGGCCAGGTTTTGGATTAATAAATGGTCCTGCTTTTCTCATCCTTGATTCCTGATTTTCTATAAAAGTACGTGTTGATAATATCGCGCCATTCCTTTGAATGTTGGGCTTGTTCTTCTAATCGTTTTAAAACATCACTGTATCGCTCAGCGGAAATCTTATTCTTTAATGACATCCAAGTTTCTTTTAGCCCTTCTGCCTCTTCAACCCCTTCGAAATGGGTGTTGTAAATGTGCTGAATGACCGTCACTCCAGATTTAAGTTGATGAGTGTACGGAACATGATGGAAGAACAAAAGTAATTCATCGGGACAAGTATCAAGTGATTCATACATATCTGCATTTTCTTTAAAATACTGATCCGTATAGCCAGTCCCTGTCCTAACAGTTCTGTCAACTCCAATACCCTGCCAATCAGCGAAGTGGTAAGTGCCCCAAACATCGTATTCATAGCCATCTACATTTGGCCCATAATGATGATGAGGGTTTACCATCCAGCCAACACCAAGCGGTGAGGTGTACTTCTCATAAATGCTCCAAGATGATAAAAGCATTTTACTAACTGCTTCCATTAAAGCTGTATCGTGGCCAAATGTTTGCCCAATCCATTCTTTCGTAATGGTTTCAGCGGATAAATCCGGGTTCCATGTCAAACGGCCAAAGCCGTAAAAGTTAGCTTGTGCAAGTGTATGCCCCGTCCAGTTATAGTCATTGCCAATATTGGATACGGCAGTAATACCGCTATATTTATAGTCAAACAGTGAACCATCAGCCACTTTTTTTACAGGAGACCCTTGACCCTTTGCATACGTATCAAAGTCAAGAATTTCTTTCCACTGAGGTACTAGGTAACATAGATGCTTCTGCTGTCCTGTATACTCTTGTGTGATTTGGAATTCCAGCATCTGGTTTGTATTTTCCATTGCACCGAATAATGGTGACACGCCTTCACGGACCTGGAAATCCATCGGTCCATTCTTTATTTGCAGAATAACGTTAGGAAGGAACTGGCCGTCTAAAGGTTTAAAGTGATCGTAGGCCGCTCTAGCTCTATCAGTGGAACGGTCACGCCAATCCTGCAAGCAATTATAAACAAAGCATCTCCAAAGAACGATTCCCCCAAAAGGCTCCAGTGCTTCAGCAAGCATATTTGCTCCATCTGCATGATTCCGATTGTACGTAAATGGTCCTGGACGATGTTCTGAATCTGCTTTTACTAAAAAACCACCCAAGTCAGGAATATATTTATAGATTTCCTCTGTTTTCCGTTTCCACCACTGTTGTACGTCTGGATCAAGGGGATCAGCGGTTGATAGATTTCCAATTTCAATGGTGCTGGCATAATTGATACTTAAATATGTTTTGATTCCATATGCCCTAAAAATTTCTGCAATTTTCGCTACATCCGGAAGTAAAAACTTTGTAATTAAATTGGTCTCAACCTTATGAACATTTACATTATTAATCGCAACTCCATTAATTCCAACTGAAGCAAGCAATCGTGCATAGTCCGTAATTCGTTCCAAGTCCAATAGTAATTTATTGTCCCTATAAAAAATGGATTTACCTGCATAACCTCTTTCAATACTTCCATCGATGTTGTCCCAGTGGTTAATCATCCGCAATGTATTTTTAGGATTTTCAATGATCGTATGCTGCTGAAATTTCTCTCTGTTTTGCATTAATCGCAAAAGATGAAACGCGGCATATATTACGCCAGAATCATTTTTCCCAATCAAATAAATATTCTTTATCCCTTCCGTCACAGCGAATTTAATCACATATCCATCATCATTTAATTGATCAAGGTCAATCTCTAAAGAACGATCAATCGTATCCATCGTTCCTAAAACAAGACCCGCCCGATCCTTCTGTCCAGATGTTATAGTTGGAATGAACTCCAACAGGGATGAGATTCCCTGCAAAAGTTCATTTTTTGCTGATTCGAATATTAATGCATTTCCTAAGATTGAAAGAGTTTCACACCATCCTTGATATTCATGAACGAGTGTTTCATCTTCAATTCTTTTATACTGCAGCCAACAATCATAGCTTTCTGTATGTTGAACCTTAAATAGTTCAGTCATGTTCTTCAATGGATTTTCAAGTGATACTTTCATAGTTGATCCTCCCTAAAAATTAAATACTTTCAACCGCGATACCTGAACTGACATTTACTTTATTAGATTGTTCAGATTCTAAAGAATCCCAAATTCCTAATAGATACATAATTCCGAGAGCGCGATCATACAAACCATAACCTGGGCGGCATTGTTCGTCCCAAATATGTCTTCCGTGATCCGGTCTAATATAGCCATTAAAGCCATTTTCATGGTAAGCTTTCATAATTCCTACAATGTCAACGGAACCGTCTCTTGTTCGATGAGAGGTTTCAATAAAATCTCCATTTTCATAGATTTTTACATTGCGTACATGAGCAAATGGAATTCTATCAGCAAATTCCCTAACCATTGCTGCGACATCGTTGTTTAGTGAAGCACCCAGAGCACCGCTGCAAAGTGTCACACCATTATACGGACTTTCAACCAGTTTCAATATCCGCCTAATATTATCTTGATTGGTTACAATTCGAGGGAGTCCGAATACAGTCCATGGTGGATCATCCGGATGTATAGCCATCTTGATATCATTAGCTTCCGCGACTGGAATAATAGCCTCCAAGAAATATTGCAAATGGTTAAATAAATCTTCTTCCGTGACATCCTTGTATGCTTCAAAGAGCTTTGTAATATTCTCTAAGCGCTCAGGTTCCCATCCCGGCATAGTAAAGTCCGGATTCTTGGCAATTTTATTCACTAATTCCATAGGATCTTGTGTTTCTACTTTAGAAGTTTCATAAAAAAGTGCCGTGGAGCCGTCTTCATGTGCTTTATATAAATCTGTTCTGATCCAATCAAACACTGGCATAAAATTATAACAAATGACCTTAACTCCAACTTTAGCAAGCTTTTCAATTGTTCGTTTATAGTTTTCAATGTACAGATCCCTGGTTGGAAGACCAAGTTTAATATCTTCATGAACATTTACACTTTCTACCACATCAATATTAAATCCAAATTGTTCCGCTTGATTTTTCACTTCAAGAATTCTTTCCATCGGCCACTCTTCTCCAGCCTGCATGTCATGGAGGGCCCAAACAATGGTTTCAACTCCAGGAATTTGTTTAACATGATTAAGGGTAACCGAATCATTTCCCTTCCCATACCATCTGAATCCGATCTTCATCGGTCATTCCTCCATTCTAAATTAGTGTACTCATAAGTTATTGCTTCCCTTTTTAAGTAAGTTTATCGATTAAACAAACCGTCCGAATCTTTAGGAGCCAAGCTGACTCCTAACCAAGGTGTTTTTCCGGTTCGCAAAAATTCACTTTAATATCTTCCAATACCTCTTTGTTATTTAGCATGAATAAATAAGAAACAAGGCTTGCTATAAATAGGATTAAAAAATTTGATGTTATGGTTGTGAGAAATAATGTAATAAAGATAATACCAATATTACCTAAGGTAATTTTTACTTTTTTGAAAATGTAATAAATAGAAAGCTTCCAAATATCCTTCAATCTAAATTTAAAACCGGCGGTAATCAAAAAGGCATACATTAATACGATCATCGTTAAGATAATACCAATAATAAATACAACCGATAAAACACTATTGATTGTAGATGGATTTGCATTAAAATATTGTAAATCAACAAATAGAATATATAAGACAAATAGAAGCGGGAGCCAAAATTTCATCGAGTCTTTAAAATTTATTTTATATCCGTGGAAAAAGTCATTTAACGAAGAAAGCTCTTTTTCACGAATCAATTTTCCAATTGAATAGAAAAGCGCAGAAATCGAAGGTCCTGTTGGTATAAGTACTAGAAAATAAATGGTGATATTTGAAAAAGTAGGTTCTAATGTGATGAAAAAAAATAAAAAGATAATATTACTCAGGACAAAATAAATATTCGTCATTAAAAGAGCATAAATATGATTTGTTAAACCAAAGAATGTTCCTTCACCGAACGCATTTTTTTGCTTCATAACCATCTTCCCTTTAATGATTTAGTAAAAGCCCTGATAAGAAAACTGCCTGCAACTGTAAAGGAGTAATCATTGCAGGCAGTTCATCTTTATCATTATGTTCTATTATTTAATCTTCTTTTGAGCTTCTTTATAAGCTTTATTAACCATATCTAAATATTTATCCATACCTTTAGCCTTTAATTCGGAAACATAAGCATCCCAATCAGATAATGGACGGCTACCTAAAATAAACTTAGCAGTATTTTGTTTTACTGTATCTGTTAATGGTGTAGAAATAAGTGTTGCTTGTTCTTGATCCGTTGCACTCATTGGATATGGCGGATCTACTGGTAATACTTCCTTATTTTGGTGCATACTATCCTGGAATTTAACTTCTTCCTCACTCATCGTGGATTGAAGTAAATCCGTTGTTCCACCATATGCGAAAGAACCAGTTCCAAAACCATAGTCAACACGTAAATCTTTCGTTCCGGAAGGATTTAGGCCAAGGAAGTTAACTTCTGGCATAAGAACACGTTTACCATTTTCCTTTTTATAGGTTGTTCCCTCAACGCCCCATTTAGCTAATTCTTCACCTTCATCGCTATACCATAACCAATCAATAAATTGCAGTAAAGCTTTAAAATTAGGATCATCCTTTGCCTTAGCACTAATCATGATTCCGTTTTCCAATCTTGTACCGCCGATAACGTTGCCTTTAGGTCCTCCAGGTACGTCAATTTTTGCGATAGAGTATTTGCCTGCACCAAGGTTTTTGTCCATATCAGTACGCATTGCTACAATTTCTTGAGAGTTACTGCTAATAACAAATGATTTACCTGTTACAAATTTTTGTTTTGCTACATCATCACTTTGGGTAAGGCTTTCTTTGTCTATCAAACCTTCCTTGATAAGTCCGTTGAAATACTGAAGCATTTCTTTGTATTCGTTTGTTGCACCAGCATAAACGAATTTATTTTTTTCTTTGTCAAATTTAACATAGTTTGATGTTCCCCAGCCGCCGACAGTTCCGAAAGTAGGAGCTGCATATTGCAATAAAGCACCCAGCGGACTAACTGCTCCTGTTGTACTCCAACGATCAGAGAATGGTGTAATATCAGGATAAATTTCTTTTAATTTTTTCAATGCGGCTTCAAATTCATCCCATGTTTTCGGAATGGCGATATTATTCTTTTCGAAAATATCGGTTCTAACTGCTAATGTGTAATCTGGCCATACTTCTTCGTGTAATCCAGGAAGTACATAATATTTACCATCTTCTTGTCGTAAATTATCAATTTCAGGCTGCAAGTTCCATTTTTTCACTTTATCCATATAGTTTGGCATGTATTTTACGTAATCACTAATCGGTAAAATAGCACCGGATGAAACAAATTTAGTCTCTTGACCTGGATATGTTTTAGGGATAATTAACGGTGCATCCCCAGAACTAATTAATAAACTTCTTTTTTGATCATAATCACTCATTGGAACAACTGTCGGTTTTAAGGTAACATTAGTTCTTTTTGTAATTTCACTCCATAACAGCCAATCCTTTTTATATGCATACCACGCAGCATCATTGTACATCGTTGTAAATGAGATCGGTTTTGATGCTTTAAATGTTTTTCCGACTCCATAGTCTGCCATGGATGCACCCTTGTCTTTAGTAGAAGAAGAGGCAGTTGAGCTTGTACTTTTATCACTGCTGCAAGCAGATAGTAAACTACCAATCGCAGTAATTAACGCAATTAAAAACATGAACTTCTTTAAAACCTTTGCCATTGCATTTTCCTCCATTTTTGTAATTTTATAATGAACTTATGGAAATAAGTTGCATCCAAATTATTGTTTTACGGATCCAAGCATGATACCGGAAACAAAGTATTTCTGAATAAACGGATAGATACATAAAATTGGCAATACAGTTAATACCATGGTTACTGCCTTAATATTGGCAGCAATTTGGGTCAAATCATCTGCAGAAGTAGCACCAGCAGATTGACCGGATGTTGCTCCTGCTAAAAGATTCCTCAAATAAAGAGTCACAGGAAACATGTTAGAATTGTCCAAATAGAGGAATGCCCCAAACCATGAATTCCAGTTTCCTACCGCATAGAACAGAACCATTGTTGCTAAAATCGGTTTCGATAACGGCAGGATGATTTGTAAGAATGTTCTGTATGTCGAGGCTCCATCAATCGATGCCGCTTCCTCAAGTTCCTCCGGCATTCCTTCGAAAAATGATTTCATGATCAGCATATTAAAAATACTGATAGCACCAGGTACGACGATTGCCCAGATGGAATTCGTCCACCCAAGTGTCTTAATAAGGATATAGTTAGGAATCAATCCTCCGTTAAAAAACATTGTAAAAATGGCCATGGAGGTAAAGAACTTGCGACCCATAAGCCGCTTTTTCGATAATACATAAGCAAACATTGTCGTCATCGCCATCGCAATGAATGTACCTACAACTGTGTATACAATAGTATTCCGATAGCTGGTCCAGAAGGTCTTGTCATGAAGTATCGTTTTGTAGGTTTCAACGTTAAATCCTTTTGGTATTATGCTGACTTTACCTGCGTTAATTTCTGCCTGACCGCTAAATGATTGGGCAACCACATTCAGAAAAGGAAATAAAGTCACATATACAATTAGTAATAAGATAATTACGTTAATAACTTTAAATATTTTGTACTGGATGGAATCCTTCACTGGTTTCTCCTCCCTTACCATAATCCATTGTCGGTAAATTTTTTAGATAGATAATTGGCAGAAAAGACTAAAACCAATCCAATGATGGATTCAAACAAGCCAATTGCTGTCGCATAACTAAAGCTGCTAGATTGTAAACCTACCCGGTAAAGATAAGTAGATATAACATCCGAAGTTTCATAGTTTAATGGGTTATAGATTAATAAGATTTTTTCAAATCCTACTGCCATGATGCTTCCAATATTCAAGATTAGTAATGTAATCACAGTTGGAAGAATTCCTGGAATCGTAATATGAATGGTTTGTTTCCATCTGTTAGCTCCATCAATTTTCGCCGCTTCATATAAGGATTCGTCGATATTGGTAAGAGCAGCTAAATAAAGAATGGCTCCCCATCCCATCGTTTGCCAAACTTCAGAGACGATATAAACGGGCCTAAACCAATTTGAATCTTGCATAAAAAGGATAGGTTCTCCGCCAAAAAGTTTAATTAATGCATTGATTGCACCACTGGTAGATGTTAATTGTAAAATCATTCCACTAATAATAACGATCGATAGAAAGTGAGGTAAATAAGAAGCCGTTTGTATGAATTTTTTGAATTTTGTAGACCTTATTTCATTTAATAACAAGGCAATAATGATTGGAGCAGGAAAAACAAATAGTAATGTTAAACTGCTAGTCACAAGAGTGTTTTTAAATACGTGCCAGAAGTTCGCATCCCCTATGAACATTTGAAAGTAATGAAGCCCAATCCACTCTTCACCAAAAATGTTTCCTCCAGGAATGAATCTTCTAAAGGCAATAATATTACCGATCATCGGGATGTATTTGAAAACCACCAGATAAATAATTGGTAAAACTAGTAGAGAGTACAATTGCCAATCCTTTTTTAGGGCTTTAAGTATTCTAGCTCTTTTTGTGTTCATTATGTTGGGGATTCCAATTTCCTGTGTTTGGTTTGAAAGCTCAACTATTTGTTTCATTTTATTCGCCTCCTTATTTTATTTTTTTATTCTTTTGTCTTACATTTGATCTGGATCAATGAATAACATATAGGAATTTCAATTTCTTTCTTACTATAATTTCCCAACATAGTTTGTTTAACCTACAAACTATCTAATTTCATTCTACCATCGTGGGTATCTAGTTGCAAGCGGTTTCAGCTATATTTTTAAGATTCAAATAATTAAATTTATTATCTCGATTTAACTACATAACGATTTGTTATCATGCTCCAATTTCGGTCATTTTCATATCAAATAACTTGGAATGTGGGCTTTTCAGGGATAAAATGAACTGGAATATCCGGGAACATGATTGATATCCCTTCTGCCAAATGCTTCATACCAGGTTCTTCACTTTCTGCATGTCCAAGAACAATTAACGCCTTATTTTTCCCTTGATAAACCGCATCCCGTACATACTCGGGAGTTTCCCATTCTGGACCTTCCCCTGAAATAATTAAATCAAGATTCTTTTCCTTAGAAAGTGGAATTGACAACGTTCCGCCGCCTCTAAATCCTGCTAACAATCCGATACGAGTACAGGGAGCTGATAAATCTCCAGCAGTCCGTACGAACGAAATGCCCAACTTAGTCTTTACGTACTTAGCAATTTCCTCAGCTGTTCTAGTTGGGATTGTTACTATTGTTGCAGCTGCTTGATTTTCCTCTACATACTTTTGCCATCCCAAAGCGTTTAGCAAACCCACCATAATTCCATCTGGTTGATATCGATGCAAATAATCATGGAAACGAAAAATAGCAATACCGGATTCATCAATAAGCTTTCTTTTTTCCATAACTACAGGGTCATTATCTAAAAAATCTGTTTTGTCATGGTGACTGTAATAAATCCCTTCATGGGTTATGAGCAAATTTACCCCTAGGTTGATCGCCTGTTGAATGACGTTATGTGTTGCCATAAACGCAGTGGCAATCCCCTTTACTTTTGCGGTAGAATCACCAGACTTGAGGGTGTCTGCTGTGTTTGGAATTCTATCCACTGGCTCCATTAATTTATCCAGGACATTCTGAATTGTTAATGACATGTTGTTCGATCCTTTCAACACTTTATGCTTTAGTATGGAAAGAGCTGCCTAAATTAGGTGCAGGCAACTCAATCCCCAATATTTCAAATTAGTTCTTAGATTCAAGTGTAACTAATGGTTCTTGTTCCGCAGTTTCAATCCAAATAGCTTTTTGTTGCGCTTCAATACATAATTCAGCAGCTCTGAATGTATGTTCCTGGGTCATCGCTTTTTCAGTTCCGTTTAAGCAGTCAAGAATAAATTCTCCAAAGAACGGGCAGCCAACTTTACCAGATAGTTGAAAGTGTTTTTCCCCCTGATGGTTAACAAGATATAATTGATCGCCTCTCGAATCTCTGGCTATATCAATATACTTTCTTACTTCAATATAGCCATCAGTACCTAAAATAATGACCCTTCCATCTCCCCACGTCCCTAGCCCGTCTGGCGTAAACCAATCGACTCGGAAATAGAAGGTTGCACCATTATCAGCGACAAGTGTAGCATCCCCAAAATCCTGAAACTTTGGATATTGTTTAAAATGATAATTTCCTATTTTGCTATGCAATACCTTAGCATCTTTCGCACCAGTAAAATGTAAAAATTGTTCAATTTGATGGCTGCCAATATCGCAAAGAATTCCGCCATAATATTCAGGATCAAAAAACCAATCTGGCCTGCTTTTAGGATTCGCACGATGCGGGCCAGTACCCATTACTTGAATCACCCGGCCGATGGCGCCTTCTTCAATTAGTTGTCCGGCAAATATGGAACTTTCAGAGTGCAGCCGTTCGCCGTAATAAATTCCCCATCTAAGTCCGGTCTCAGCTACCTTTTGTCTTGCCTTTTTCACTTGGTCCATTGTGGTAAAGGCGGGCTTATCGGTAAAATAATGCTTGCCATGATCAAGTACGCGAAGCCCCAGTGGTCCGCGTTCAGACGGGATATTCGCGCTGGCAACCAGTTTAATGTCAGCATTAGTTAAAATCTCTGCCTCGGATGAAGCGATTTTCGCTTCAGGATATCTTGCCACAAAGCCTTTTACCTTATTTGGATCTGGATCATATACAGCAACTAATTGTCCGCCTGCTTCCATTAAGCCGTTGCACATTCCATAAATATGGCCATGATCTAATCCAATGGCAGCAAATTGAAAAACGCCAGGTTCAACGACAACACGTTTAACCAAACCTTTGGGTGCATAATTCATCCCATCATTCCGATCCATTCCAACCGCTCCTTTTCCATCACTAAAGTTTGAGGTGATACGTTTATTCGTACTTTCCGCCGAGGGTAATTGCATTGTCAGCAAAATTTTCAATGTGGGTTTTCTTTTCATAAAAATGTGTTACATTTTTTAATACACCTTCTTGTGTGTAGAAAGGACTGCTTTCATCTAATGGTAGCTTTACCGTTTTACCTGTACTTGCCGATTGATAAATGGCAGTTATTAATTCAAGTGTTTTTCTTCCTTCCTTGCCATCGATAAGAATTTCCTTTTTCCCTTCAATCGCCGATAAAACATCATCAATTTGAGCAGCATGGCCCTCAAATTCAAGATCTGTCAACTGCTCGTATGCTTCTTGGAGCTTCGTTTCTAATTCTTCATCCTTTTCAGGGAATCCATTTTGTTTTGATTTCGATGCTTTTACCTTCCATGGAACGGATACACGGGCATTCTTCCCTTGAAAAATCAATTGCTGTTCTTCCCCATGGTGGACAACCGAGCTTGTTATTTGCGCCAAGCTTCCATTTGGATAACGGCAAATGGCAATAGACAAGTCTTCCACTTCAGCATCATCATGGGATGTATTGCTTGTAATCGCTGTAACATCTGATGGCATACCATTCATCCAGTGAAAAATATCAATATGATGGACGGCGTGGTTTAAAGTACATCCACCGCCCTCTTTCTCATATGTTCCTCTCCACCACAAATCATAATAACTGTGTCCTCTCCACCAAAAGGAATCAACTTGAGTATGGACAATCGGTCCCATTAAGTTTGTATCGAGAATCGACTTTAGTTTCATCATCGGATTTGTAAAACGGTTCTGTGAAATGACCGATAGGATTTTTCCGCTTTTTTCTTGAGCTCGATTCATTGCATCACATTCTTCAAGTGAAGAAGCCATCGGTTTTTCAACAAGGACATGTTTCCCTGCCCCCAAGAAAGCGATCGCTATTTCTGCATGAGTATATGGAGGGGTACAAACAGAAATTAAGTCAATATCCGGGCGATCTAGCATTTGCTTATAATCGCTATATATATCAACATTTAAGTTGAGATTTTTTGCCATCTTTTCGGCTTTTTCTGGATAAATATCGCAAACAGAAACAATGTTACACCTTCCTAAAAATCCTAGATACGCTTTTATATGTGCAGACGCGATTGCACCCGAACCAACTATTGCTACATTAATCACTGTCTTTCCTCCTATCATATTTTCATTTACTATCTCTAGCAGTTCTTACCTCTTCTACAAACTGCTTTGCTTTGTTCGTTAATGCAACGAAATATGCATCATTCATAACAACCTTTGTATTTACGAGAGTGCTGCCTACACCGACTGCGATTGCCCCTGCTTTTATATAACTGCCGGCATTGGATAAATCGATTCCACCGGTAGGCATAAGTGGAATATGCGGCAATGGCCCATGAACGTCTTTTAAATATCCAGGGCCAAGGATGTTGGCAGGAAAAACTTTTATAAGATCAGCGCCGCATTCATATCCTGTTAAAATCTCCGTAGGAGTCATGGCACCAGGAACACTGATGACACCGTAGCGTTTCGTCATTTTAATTGTTTCTGTGTTTATTGTCGGTGAAAAAATAAATTTCGCTCCATGCATAATCGCAGTCCTGGCTGTTTCCGGATCCAATACAGTACCAGCACCAGCTATTACTTGATCGCCAAGCTCAATCGAAACCTTTTCAATCAATCGTAACGCCCCAGGCGTTTCTGCGGTGATTTCAATGGCCTTTACGCCGCCAGCCGCTAATGATTCCGCAATCGGAACAATCGTATCAGGCTTGGCACCCCGTATTACAGCAACGACTCCACTCTCGATTATTTCCTGTAATAAACTCATACGTACCTCCTTATCTAGTTACATCCTCGGAATTTGTTGATTCCATAAAAGCTTGAAGCTCTTCTCGGCTTGGCAATCCTTCGAAATCACCAGGAATCATGGTTACCATTGCTCCAACCCCATTGCCTCTTTTTACCGCCTGATCTAAAGGGAGACCTTCTAGCAGCCCCGAAATAAACCCGGCTGCAAATCCATCCCCTGCTCCGACTGGGTCAACAACGTTTTTCACCGGATAGCCTGGGACCAGTTGCTTGTCATTTGCACTAAAGTAATAGGCGCCCTTTGCACCGACTTTTAAAATAACAATGGATGCTCCAAGCTTTAAAAATAAATCCCCCAGTTTTTCAGGCTCCTCTTCACCAAACAAGAAAGAGCCTTCTTCGACGCCAGGCAGGATAATGTCTGCCTGAGCAGCAATTTCTAGTAAAACCTTTCTTGCTTTGTCTTCTGACCAAAGCTTTCTGCGCAAATTAGGGTCAAAGATGACCTTTACTTTGTATTCTTTAGCGATGGAAATTGCCCTTAAAATCGTTTGATAACATGATTCGCTTAATGCGGGCGTGATCCCAGTAACATGTAAGTATTTCGCATTCGCAATATACTGTTCATTTAGGTCGGATGGCTGCAATTGACTAGCTGCCGAGCCCTTACGATAGTACTGAACGCGTACTTGATTACCACTTCTGATTTCTTTAAAATACATCCCTGTTGGTGCTGTTTCATCTATCCCTACCTGGCTGACATCTACGCCCTCTCCACGTATAAACGAAAGCATGGATTTTCCGAATTCATCGTCTCCAACTTTACTAATCCAGCCAGCGTGATGTCCTAATCTTGTTAATCCAATGGCCACATTGGTTTCAGCACCACCAAATCGTCTTATAAAAGTTTCTGCATACCTCATTAATGGTGATGATTGAGGTGTAAACATTGCCATTGTTTCACCAATTGTAACCACGTCCATATAATCACTCCTTCCGGCTCTTACATTTCGGGACTTTGGTTTCATTTATACTCCGGAATAGGCCATGAAGCCGCCATCTACCGGGACGCTGATTCCTGTAACAAAACCACTTGCTTCTTTATCGGCCAGCCATAATAAGGTACCTAGTAAATCCTCAGGCTTCCCCAATCTTCTCATTGGTGTATGTGCGAGAATCTTGTTTGTTCTTTCAGTATTCGTTCCATCTGGATTCGTTAATAGTGCACGATTTTGTTCAGTTAAGAAAAATCCAGGTGCAATGGCATTAACACGAATACCTGCTTCTGCAAAATGCACGGAAAGCCACTTAGTAAAATTCTCAATCGCCGATTTTGCTGCACTATAAGCAGGCACCTTAGTCATTGGACTTGGAGCACTCATCGAGGAAATATTAATGATTGTTCCTTGATTATCGATCATCCTTTTGGCAAAAACTTGAGTTGGAATAAGTGTACCGATGAAGTTTAGATTAAAAACAAATCCAAACCCTTCAGGTGTCATATCAAAAAAAGTCATTAAATCATCTTTGTTAAGATCATTTTTCTCAAAGATTTCCTTTGTTGTGATTCCTTTAGGATGGTTTCCGCCAGCACCATTGATTAACACATCACAGTTTCCATATTCAGCAGAAACGATTTCCTCTGCTTTTTTTACACTTTCTACATTTAATACATCACATTCTATCGCGATGGCTTCCCCGCCATTACACTTAATTTCGTCAACAACCTTTAAAGCCTTCACATATGTTCGATTTAAAATGGCTACTTTCATTCCCTGCCTGGCCAGCTCTTTTGCCATGCAGCCGCATAAAACACCGCCGCCGCCAGTGACTACTGCGACTTTCCCTTGCAAATTCGGATTTAATGTCAGCATTTTTGTTTCTCCTTTTCGGTGTGTATGTCATAAAACTTAAAAACTACTATTCAGTCAGACCAAAGTAATCTCTAGCATTGTTATAACAGATATCCTGAATAACCCTGCCTAAGAAAGAATAATCCATTGGAACTTCACCGAGTTCGACCCATTGACCTACTAAATTACATAAAATACGTCTAAAATATTCATGTCTTGTATACGACAAGAAACTTCTTGAATCGGTCAACATGCCGACAAAGTGACTAAGTAATCCTACATTTGCAAGATCAGTTAATTGTCGGATCATCCCATCCTTTTGATCATTGAACCACCAGCCTGAGCCAAATTGAACTTTCCCTCTGACTCCTCCACCCTGAAAATTTCCAACAGCTGACGAAATCACATAGTTATGGGCAGGATTTAGGTTATATATGATCGTTTTTGGAAGTTGATTAATCCTGTCCAATGCATTTAAATACCCATTTAAAGGCCTTGCCATTTCTAAGTCACTAATCGAATCAAAGCCAGTATTAGGGCCAATTTGTTCAAACATCCTTGTACTATTGTCACGGATGGCCCCGATATGCAGCTGCATTACCCAATTATGAGCAGCATAAAGCCCACCAAGAAAAATCATAATAAACGTTTTAAATTTATTTTCCTCCAGAATCGAAATCGATTCCCCTGTTAGCTTTTTCTGAAAAATTGCAGCCGCTTCATGAAAAGAGCATTCCTCAAAGACTAGGCCTTCAAAGCCATGATCGGAAATACGGCAGCCAGCTTCATGAAAATAATGGACCCGATCTTCTAATGCATCCAAATATTGTTGAAAACTAGTTATCTCAGAACCTGTTACCTTTCTTAGCTGTTCAATAAAAGGAGAAAAAGTAGATTTGTTAATCTCAATAGCAGGATCTGGCCTGAAAGAAGGCAATACCTTGACGGCAATACTTTCATTGCTTCGAATTGCTTTGTGATACTCTAGACTATCTAACGGTCCATCTGTTGTTCCAATCATTTTTACATCTGATCGATTAATAAGACTCAGAGGCGTCATCTCACCTTTTTGCAGGATTTGATTACACTTCTCCCAAATTTCTAAAGCGCTCTCTTCGTTTAACAATATATCTACATTGAAGTAACGTTTTAATTCTAAATGAGTCCAATGGTATAAAGGATTTCCAATCGTTTGCGGCACTGTTTTTGCCCAGGCGAGGAATTTCTCCTTGTCACTTGCGTCTCCCGTAATATACTTCTCATCAATCCCGGCACTGCGCATTGCCCTCCATTTATAATGATCTCCCGCTAACCAAACTTGTGTAAGATTGGTAAACGGTTGGTTCTCCACAATTTCTTTCGGTTCCAAATGACAATGGTAATCAATAATAGGCATGTTTTTCGCATATTCATGATAAAGAATTTTGGCGGAATCATTATTTAATAGGAAATCATTATGTATAAACGCTTTCAATTCTTCTCCTCCTTACTAATATTAAAAGCTCGTAACCTTCCAAAAGGATTCTTTTGGCTGATGGTTTTCATCAAAAAGAAATGGCCAGTTTTTTCGGCCCTTTACAGGGAAATCATTTAACCATGTATAGTCATCAGCAGCTCCCCAAAAGGTAACGGCAGTAATCACTTCGCGATATTCTCTAAGCAATTGGAAAATTTGTTCATATCTTATTGACTGCAGTTCCTTCATTTCACCTGTTGGTTCAGTAAGGTCTGTTCGCCTGTCTTCAAAAGTAAAAACAGATACATCTAATTCCGTAAGCTGCAGCTTTAGTCCAAGTGATGCATATCGTTCAATTGCCGAACGAATCTCATTAATACTTGGATTCATTAAATTCCAATGGGCTTGGAGGCCAATCCCATGAATTGGAATCCCTTTATCAACCAATGACTTAACAAGCTGATAAATTTTTTCACGCTTTTCTGAATTTGACTCATTATAGTCATTGTAAAAAAGCAGAGCTTCGGGATCTGCCGCATGTGCAAATTCAAAGGCTTTCTCTATATAATCTTGACCGATAATGTCTAACCAATTTGTTTGTCTGTATAGTTCAGTTCCTTCGTCAGTTACCGCCTCATTCACTACATCCCAGCAGTAAATTTGTCCTTTATAGCGCTGCATCACAGTCGTAATATGATCCTTCATCCGTATTAACAATTGTTCTCTTGTAATTTTTTCTCCTTCTGAATCCTGAAAGACCCATGCAGGTGTCTGATTGTGCCAAATTAATGTATGCCCTCGCATCTTCATGCCATTTTCAAGTGCAAACGTTGCCAATTTATCGGCCTTTTCAAACGTAAATTGCTCCTCTTCCGGCTGTAATGATTCAAATTTCATATCATTTTCCGCCGTTATACTATTAAAATGCTGTGCTAATAGATTCTCCTGTGTCACTATTGTTCGAAGGTTTACTGCTGCACCGATGTCAAAATAGTCTTCATACACCTTCTGTAAAGAAGGAATCCCCACTCTTGTTTGCGTGGTCATTTAAACATCTCCTTGTAAATGAATAGCATGAAGTTAGTTTATACAAACAACAAACTAACTATATTAATCATATAAAATTCATGGCGAATTTACAATTAAAATAACAGAGTTTTTATTAAACTCTGTTATTAGTCAAGGGAGAATGCATCTTGCATTCTCCCTGAAGCCTATTGACTTATGGGATCTTCCTTTTATAAAAGTTTTTATTTATCCTTTTGAAGCATCCAAATTTTATAGTTGCCGCTTAACGCCAGCAGACTGAAAAAATAGAGGCAATTATCGTAATACCGTCTTACGCCTGTTCGGACTGGTGTATTCCAAAATAACTCAACCCATCTTAAACGATCCGGCCCATCTGCAGCTAGAGAAGCCATAGCATTTGTCGCAAGCAGACCAACTGGATGAAGCGATTGCTCTTCAAAAGGCTCACCAGAAATGGTATAACGACGATAATCAGACGGGTCTTTGTCAGCGAAGAATCCCTGGATTTTATTGGCTTCCTCTGTTTCCCATTCATCGCCCCTAAACCATTCATAATCAAGTCCAATATTGGCTGCTACCCTATAAGCATCACTAAAAAAATGTCCATAGCCCTTTTCATTGTTTGGCTTTCCATTATAGTATGCATATTCCGGCGCTAAACCTGTCTCCGGGTGACAGGAAATCTTTAAGTATTCTCTGCTGGCAATACTTGCTTCTTTCCAAAATGAACGATCTTCTTCATAGGCCCATAACGCAAATAATTCATAAAAATGAGGTAAATGATAGGATGGATCCGAAAATTCACAATTAGGGATAAATTTAATTAATTTATTATCTTTATTCCACATTGGAAAGCCTTCGCCGTCTTCCCCTTTATGGAGGCAGGTCCGCAATAGGTCCTTTGCTTGCACACTGTAGTTGAATGGATCTGGTCCGTCTCCCCAGCGATGGGAAGCAAAGAATAAGGCCAAGGCGAAAAATTCTTCTCCATCCGGGGCTGGACCATAGGAATTTTTTGAACCATCAGGACTACAGGACCAGGCAAAATAGCCGGCATTTTCTCCAGACGTCATGTACATGTTTTTCATTGTCCATTTCCAGAGCCTGTCAAAAACATCCTTATTGTTCATTTGCACGGCCATCATCATCCCGTAAGACATGCCCTCTGTACGTACATCCAGGTTCCCCGTATCCAGCATGTAACCTAAATCTTCTCCCACCGGATAATAAAATCTGGTGTTTTCGTCCCCATTAAAAAGCTGTTCCCATGTTTCTTGAATTCTGCTGTTGATCTCTTCCTCTGTTTTACCGATTTCTTTAAACAGATTCTGATACTCCCCTGTATAAAAAGAAGCTGAATTCCCTTGAGTTAACCTCATCTTATTAGCCTCCCATCAACCCTTATTTTTTTACTATAGGCTCTTTAAATTTGGCTGTTGATTTCCGCTCCAGGCACTTCGCTTTCCGCGGGCGGTCCGGGGAGCCTCCCGCAGGAGTCTTCGTGCCTTCCGCTACAATCAACATAGTTACAAAATCACCATTTACCATTCACACAGCCATTTTCTTAATAAGAAGTTATTAAGGTATCGTCTAAACCGATGTATGTTTCGGTTTCGTCTTTAACTGGGATGAATTCAATTAAAGTCACTTCATTTTTGCTTAAGCTAGTCTTGAAAGTTACTTTGCCATTAACAGACTGTGTTCTGGTTGTTCTAACAAGGGGCACTGCCGCCTGGCGTAATGTTTCTATACTCGTTTTATCAGGAAATCTCGGACGTCCCATTTCCTGCCAGGTCCGCCAAGGATTAGCATGATTTTCATCAACAGTTTGGCGTTTTACAAAGGCCTCATTAAAGGATACAGGGAGCTCAAATTCAACTTCCTTTTCAAAGCCAGTCCCTTTATCCATTACCAGGTTCCATGCAACAATAGCAATACTGCCATCTTTTCTTCTTGTAATTAACGTATTATCATCGCGATATAGCTGTTCTTCTCCGAGAGAATTGAAGAAAGAGAACAAATGGAAGGTTGGCTTTGGAATTCCATTTAACGCGATCAACCCAAAACCGCCATGGAACTGCGCCTTTGGTACACCTGCCTCTTCGAACACATCACTGAATGTCCAATAGGAAAAAGAATCAACATAGTCGCCGCCCTCACTAAGAATCCGAGCTAAGTACGCGGCGTTTAACACTGTGTCATGTACAGGATTGATAGGGCTATAGGATGTGTTATACTCCGTAATATGGAATGGCAAATGCGGGTATGCAGATTCATTAATTAAACCGCGTACCGATTTAAACTCCTCCAGCATTGACGTATTTTCAACTAATTCTTGATAGTAGTAATCATAGGTCACTTTACTTGGCTGCTTTGATGTATAAGCATGACGAGAAACAAAATCCACAGGGACCTTCTCTTTATTGCAAAAGTCAAGGAATTCAACAATCCATTCGTCAGCACCGCCACAAATTGCCGGACCACCGACTTGAAGATCAGGATGAACCGCCTTCACTGCATTCGCCGTCATTTTATATAATTTAAAATACTCCTGTTTATCGGCATCCTTCCAAAAGTTAACTAGATTCGGTTCATTCCAAATCTCAAATGGCCATTTTAATACTTCTTCTAGACCATAACGTTCAGTAAAATGAGAAACAACCGCCTTTACTAGATTGGACCATTTTTCATAATCTTTTGGAGGTGTAACGTTCCCCTTCCAATCAAAGATTGTTTGATCTCCCGAAGCTAAAAGCTTTGGCATAAATCCAATCTCTACAAAGGGGCGAATCCCCAATTCCAAGAAAGAATCAAATATTCTATCAATATACGTGAAATTGTAAAATGGGCGTATTTCCCCGTCCACTTCCATTTCACGATAAATGGCGATATCGTCATGCAAAAGACCATGGCCCCGTATATAATCGAAGCCTATAGCTTCTTTTGCCAGCTTCAGATGTTCAAGGTATTCCTTTTGCAGGGCTAGTCCCAATCTTCCAGTCCCGACACATAGCTTCCAATTCTTTTTAAATAGTTCTGGTGCGTTTTCACTGACAACTATTTTCTTCATGAATGCATTCCACCTTATTAAGACTGCTTCTTATTTTCTAAATTCCTTTAGTTGATCATTAAGAACCTTTGTTTGTGTGTAAACTTGCTGATATATCCCAAAAAGTTTCTGATAAGTCTCTACATTTTCTTTAATAGGGTAATAGGTTTTAGATGTTTGGATAAATTCTTGGGCACATTCTTTTAATGAGGTAAACCAGCCGCATCCATATGCTGCGAGCATCGCTGCTCCCATACCTGGCCCTTGTTCACTGGTAAGCTTTTCGATTTTTGCATTAAAAATATCAGCCTGCATTTGCAGCCATGTCTCGTTTTTAGCACCGCCGCCAATTGAAATAATTGTGTTGATTGATTTTCCATTTTTTCTAAAAATTTCAATCGACTCATTTAAAGAGAACGTTATTCCTTCTAGGACAGCACGGGCGAAATGCTTTCTTTCATGAGAGGCATCAATGCCGATAAAGCTTCCTCGAATGTTCGAATCAGCATGTGGTGTCCTCTCACCAACGATATAAGGAGTAAAGACTAATCCATTACTGCCGGCAGGAACAGAATCTACGCCCTCTAAGAATTGATCAAATGCTTCCTGTTTGCCAAAAGTATCTTTAAACCAGCTTAAACTATACCCAGCTGCCAAGGTTACACCCATGGTGTAATAAGCGTTTTCTTCGCCATGATTAAAATAATGAACCATCCCTTCAAAATCAAGGTCATTTCTTTCTTCATACGAAAGAACAACACCAGATGTACCAATGCTGCTTAATGTTTTCCCTTCTGATAGAATCCCTGAACCGATTGCGCCGCACGCATTGTCAGCACCACCAGCAAACACCTTTGTTGCTTCTGATAGTCCTGTTGCTTGTGCAAACTCAGCAGAGATTGTTCCTACACATGCATGAGATTCTACTAATGGCGGGCAAAACTTTGGTGTAATGCCGAATAGATCTAATATTTCCGTGCTCCATTCCCGCTTGGCTACATTTAACATGAGAGTACCTGCCGCATCAGAGTATTCCATATGGATATTCCCCGTTAACCGATAACGCAAATAATCCTTTGGAAGTAAGAACACGCTTGAGCTATCAAAGATTTGAGGTTCATTTTCTTTAACCCAGAGAATTTTAGGCAGGGTAAAACCTTCTAACGCAGGATTCTTAGTGACCTCTAACAAATGCTCTTTGCCGACAACATGATAAATTTCTTGGCATTGTTTCGTAGTTCTAGTGTCATTCCACAAAATGGCATTTCTCAAAACCTGATTGTTTTGATCTAATAAAACTAGACCATGCATTTGTCCTGAAAAGCTGATTCCTTCAATATCCTTAACATCTCCACTAAATTGTTGAATGAGTTCCGTTATTCCCTCAGATGTTTTTTCAACCCATTCATTTGGATCCTGCTCACTATATCCAGATTTTTCAATTATTAAAGGATATGCTTTAGAAACCTCCTGGCAAACTTCACCCTTTTGGTTAACGAGTAAAATCTTTACTGCGCTTGTTCCAAGATCAACACCAATTACGTATTTCATGGTTATCCTCCTTTTCTAAAAAATGTGCTGGAGTAATAACTTCCAGCACATTTCTTGTTCATATTTTTTAGATATCTTAAACAGTCACGCTTGAAAGAGCTTCTAGAATATACTGATTCACCAATGCTTTTAAGCGTTCTGTTCTGCCTGATTGATTCTTAATTTCTGTTAATTGAAGGGCATATTCTTCTAATTCACGGAAGTTTGTATTGCCTTCGACAATATCTAAACCAATTCCTTTTGTATAGCTGCTATAGCGCTCTTCGATAAAGCTATCAAGAACTTTATCTTCAATAAGCTTGTTCGCTACTTTTAGTCCGATGGCAAATGCGTCCATACCAGCAATGTGTGCATGGAAAAGATCTTCCGCCTCAAATGATCCCCTTCTTACTTTCGCATCGAAGTTAAGTCCGCCTTTACCTAAACCGCCATTTTTCAAAATTTCATACATAGCTAATGTATTTGAATACAAGTCCGTTGGGAATTCATCAGTATCCCAGCCAAGCAGTGTATCACCTTGGTTAGCATCCACAGATCCAAGCATACCATTAATACGTGCAGTTCTTAGCTCATGCTCGAATGTATGGCCGGCAAGAGTAGCATGGTTTGCTTCAATATTAAACTTAAAGTAATCTGTTAAATCATATTTTTGTAAGAATGCTAGACCTGTAGCTACATCAAAGTCATATTGATGCTTTGTTGGCTCTTTTGGTTTTGGCTCGATTAAGAATGGAACATTCAGGCCAATTTCTTTCGCATAATCTACAGCCATATGGAAGAAACGTGCTAAATTGTCCTGCTCAAGCTTCATATCCGTATTTAAAAGAGTTTCGTAGCCTTCACGGCCGCCCCAGAAAACATAGTTTTCTGCTCCAAGTTCTTTTGCAACTTCCAAAGCCTTTTTTACTTTAGCTGCAGAGTATGCAAATACATCTGCATTACAAGAAGTAGCTGCACCATGAACATATCTTTGATTCGTAAACATATTAGCTGTATTCCAAAGCAATTTTGTCTTGCTTGTTTTCATATATTCTTTGATCATTGAAACAATAATATCTTGGTTTTCATTTGTTTCTTTTAATGTGCTACCTTCTGGAGCGATGTCAACATCGTGAAAAGCGAAGAATGGTACATTTAATTTTTCAAAGAGTTCAAAAGCAGCCTCTACTCGTGCCTTAGCTAAATCAAGACCACTTAAATGATTCCATGGGCGGATTGCTGTTCCAACGCCGAATGGATCTGTTCCATCAGCTGTGAATGTATGCCAATAAGCGACAGAGAAACGAAGGATTTCCTCCATTGTTTTCCCGTTTATTTTTTCTTCTGGATTGTAGTACTTAAATGATAAAGGATTTTTAGATGATGCACCTTCAAATTGGATTTTCTGAATGTTTTCGAAATAAGTCATGGGATTACTCCTCCTATAATAAATAGTAATAGATCCAAGAATGTAACGGCTTTCAAAACTTCAACCTTGTAATCTGAAACCCTAACTCTGATTTGATTATATCACCCTCAACTTAGTTTGTCTATCCAATAAACTAAGATTAATAAAAAAATATTATTTCTTTTTTTGAGATATGATTAATAGAATAAATGACTGTCTAGACTACCTAGACAGTCACTTTTCAAATTTATGCTTTTTGAGAGGCTGCCACTAAAGGCGATGATTTTTTACTTTCCTCAAGCCATAAAATACTTGTTACACCACGAGGATAGTACTTGCTGCCAATAATTTCACCAGCGAGAATTTGATCACTCCAGCTCCAAATAGATAAAGTTGGATGCGTTAACCAAGCAACATGCGCTGCATCTGCCTGTCCGCCCTTTTCATCCCATTCCAACCCAAGAATTTGGCGGGCAATAAACTGACTTAAGTAAATTTTACTCAGCCATGAATTATTACTAGTTGAAGAAATTTTCCATCCGCCATCTTCAAACAAACAAACTCCATCCGTAAGTACTGTTTCTAAATGCTTTTTCAATACCTGAATATAGGTGCCAAAGCGACCATTTGAATCTAGTGCTTCATGATTGTTTGTGTAATAAGGAAAAATAAGTCCCTCAATCGCTGGAATAATCTTAGAATCGTTTCCTTCTTTAATAACGGCTGGGATATAACCACCAGGAGTCATATGGCTGGCGATTGTCGCAGCACATTTGTCAGCTTGGCTGGCTGCAGCCTTTGACAATTCTTCAAGATTGTTATCGGCAAATAGCTTTTCGAGCGCAACATAAGATGCCCATGTCTTTCCTGCCAAGTAAATATTGTTTCTTGCCTGACCTAGTGAAACATCCAAGCTATCATAAGTTGTAATTTCAGCGCCGCCCATTACCCGTGTTGAATCGAGCCCCATTATTCCATCCCGCTTTTCTGGCTCCGGATGATCCCGGTTCAACATGCTTTCAAAACAGCGGACAAAAATAGCCAAATTGTCATTTAACCATTCATGATCCCCTGTTTGTTCCACATAAACGGAGGCACATAACACCCAGTTAACCAACTGTTCATAGGTCATATGAGAAAAACATCCGTCTAATCCGTAAAGCTCATACGACGAATAATGTGGACGGGAAACGGTATTAGCCACACCCATATCATGAGTAAAGCTGATTCCTCCAGGATGCTCCGTTTCATCACCAGGGAAACGTACTTTATCCTCATAGCTAAACCGTTTTACAAACATGTCTAACTCATTTTTAACGGTCCATGGATTCATCTTTAATTCAAAAAAGATTTGGTCAACGGTTAAGTCAAAGGTATTCATCATGCGATATTCGCCTTCATTCACTACCCAGAAAGGCTCGCCATCAACATCGAGCAATTGTGTACAACCATAATAGCTGCGGATAGAATGGGCCATCATGAATTTTTGATCTTCTGATAAATGTGCACCTGTTACTAAACCATTTGCTTCTTCAGCACGATTTTTGAACTGATCAAAATTCTCCAGCGCATAAACGGCAACTGATTCAATGTTTGGAAAATATCTAGTGTAATAATAAGATGCATCTATTCCTGCTGTTACATAACCTGAACGGTGGAAGCAAACGGCAAATTGGTAGGAACATTTTTCTCCTGCCGGAACATCCATTACTAGTGCTCCCAATGGTCCTAAGCCGAAGGTCCAATTTTCTTCAATTGGTGTTGTTAAAATGTTTTCAAGGCTGAAATGGAGCGCTGATTTCACGTTAGGATTGTTCGTTGTAATAGCTGTCAGACGGCCTTGTCCGACACCAGCTATCCCGTCACATGTGTCATCTAAACGACGCATCGAGCTATATGGATCATTGCCCTGGTAGCCAAAAAAGGCACGGCGGCTTTTCGTTCCTTTTGTATTATCGATGGTAAGCTCCGCCCAGACGGCAGGGACTAAGGCTGCTTTCATTTCTTCATCCGCAGCTGAAGAAGGATCTGGTACGGATTGGGCTTGAGAATAAATAGTAAAGGTTAAATCGCCTGCCTTCCATGTATCTGTACCTAATTGGAAATCACGTTTTATATCTTCTTTTGAGAAAGGGAAAATGATTTTTGGTTTATTTTGATCAGGATCCATATTTTCAATGTCATAACGCTTACTTTCATCCTCTACGATATCAAAAAAAGGAAGTGCTTCATAAATCCCTTCTCTGTCTATCGACTCGACTCCCACATATACATTTTTCCTGGGCGGCCGGCCAAGCTCTAAATCCAACCCGCCTCCATCACCGTAAAACCCAAGTGTAAAACTTGCAAAAGCACCTATTGGTGAATGATGTGCATTAAAAAATATATTTTTTACCAATTTGTTCCCCTGCTTTCTATTATTTAAATGTATAGAAATATTTCACTTTGGCATCAGCTGCTATAAAAAGTTAATTGAAAATTATTTTACCCTATTAATACTGCTGCCTTGCTTTCAATTGACTGATAACAGGCATCGATTACTCGCATATTTTGTAATGTATTTTCCGGAAGATAAGAGGGCTGGATATTTTCAATAATTGCTTTGGAAAAATGCTCAACTTGATTCTTATATTGGTCGCCAACAATTTTTTCAGTACGTTCTCCCTGTTCTGAATGAACCATAATAAGTCCCTCACTGCCATTTACATCTGGACGGTAGGCGCTTGGTACGGTTACTCGGCCTTTAGTTCCAATTACTTCATATTCTTGTCTAAAGGTCATATCAAAACTGCAATCAAACATTGCCTTTACTCCGTTTTCCAGCTTCATATAAACAACGGCTGATAAATCTACGCCCGATTGAAAATCAAGGTCAGCAAAGGCCTCCACTTCTTTGGGTTCTGATTTAAGGATATTGCGAATTGCGTGAATACAATAGCAGCCAATATCGAAAATGCTGCCGCCCCCCATCTCCTTTTTCATCCTGATATTCTCTTGCCTCTCTCCCAGGAAAAACGAAAAGCTGGCACGCATCAATTTGACCTCGCCAATTTCGCCAGATGCTAGGATTTCTCGAACCCTTTGATGCTGGGGATGAAATTGGTACATAAATGCTTCCATAAATAACACATTATTTTCTTTGCAAGCTTCTATTATTTCTTTTGATTCATTTGCCGTTAATGCGGCTGGTTTTTCACAGAGAACATGTTTTCCATGTTCAGCTGCTTTTGCTGCCCATTCCTTGTGTAGATGATTGGGCAGCGGAATGTAAACGGCTTCAATTTCCGGATCATTAAGTAGTTTCTCATAGCTATCATAATATTTTGGAATAGAATGTTCTGCAGCGACAGCCTTAGCTTTATCGCCTCTGCTTCCTATTCCCACAATCTCCGCATTTTCCGAACGCAATATAGCGGGGATTACTTGAGTAAGAGCGATATTAGCTGTACTCAAAACTCCCCAACGGACCTTTTTCATTGCTAACAGTCCCTTCGAATTGACATTTATATATGACTAACAGCCTAGAACATGGTTATTTTTCAATAAATCGTCTATAATTTTTTTATAGACATTTTAGAATATGAATAATTTCATTATATCACTTAGGTGTAAGTTTGTATATCAAACAAACAAAGTTTATGTTAAAATTGATATACTTACTATGTTAGGAGCGTTAAGAATGCAAACGATGACATGGAATCAGCATACAGTTAAAAAAAATAATAAATCCCTCGTTTTACAAATCATTTTGCAAAAAGAACCTTTATCAAGGGCAGATATTGCACAAGTAACAGGCTTAAATAAAGCTACTGTTTCTTCCTTGGTCAATGAATTATTAGAAGAAGAATTAATTTATGAATCCGGTCCAGGTGAATCCAGCGGTGGACGCCGCCCCGTCCTTCTTCATTTCAATAAAGTCGCAGGATATGCGATTGGAATTGATATTGGGGTTAATTATATTTTAAGTGTACTAACGGATTTAAAAGGAAATATCCTGCTTGAAAAAAATCAATTAATTCTGGATAACTCATATGAGACGGTTTTGGACCATGTGGTAAAAATGATTGGCACTTTAATAGAAGAAAAGCCAACTAGTAAATACGGAATAGTTGGGATTGGAATTGGTGTCCCTGGCATTGTCGATAAAAAAGGGACCATTCTGCTAGCTCCCAATTTAAATTGGAGCGACATTTCCTTGAAAACAGCGATTGAAGAAAAATTCAATATACCTGTTATCATTGAAAATGAAGCAAATGCAGGTGCATATGGTGAAAAACAATTTGGAGCGGGTCAAAATTTTCAAAATATCATTTATGTAAGTGCCGGGATCGGTATCGGGGTCGGTATTATCTTAGATGATAACTTATATCAAGGAAAAAATGGATTTTCCGGAGAAATGGGGCATATGATTATTGAGGTAAACGGCAGGCAGTGCCGCTGCGGCAGTAAAGGGTGCTGGGAAACATACGCCTCTGAACACGCATTGATAAATGTAGCAAACCAAAAGTATTTATCATTGGAGTTGCTGATTGAATTAGCTGAAAAAAATGACCCTAGTGCCTTAGCCCTGTTTGAAGAAATTGGCAATTATCTCGGGTATGGAATTAATAATATTATTAATACGTTTAACCCTGAGCAAGTCATTATTGGAAACCGGCTGGCAAAGGCTAAAAAGTGGCTGGAGCAGCCTATCCGAAAGGCGATTGAAACCCATACGCTTCCTTTTCACCGAAAAGAAATGCAATTACACTTTTCACAGCTTTCCATCTTTTCTGCTGCTTTAGGTGTTTCCGCATTTGTGGTAGAAAGTTTTATAAAAGACGGTGTAGAAGCTTCTTAAATCCTTATCCAGATTCCTATGTAAAAGATATTAGTAACTATAATTTTAAAAATCAGCTCCAGGGTATTGGAGCTGATTTATTTAATTTGAGATGGAAGCTTATATTTTAAAATTTTTAAATAGTTTGATGAATTTTTTTGTTTTATTTGTTTATCATATAAACTAAGTATAAATAAAATTTGTATAACTCTCAAACAAATTCTCCTAGTTTTTTCATTAAATTATTTTGAGGCATTGATAAATGTTAGAAATTCCACTGTAATACTCTATGACTGAAAACTATCCATAAAAAAGTTAGTTGTTCGGATATACAAAGTTAACTCATTTCAGCTATAATAAATATGTAAATCTTACATTATTTAATGGAGGGATATTATGAAAAAAAATTCAAAACCTAATGAACCTATAGTTACGCACATATTTACGGCAGATCCTTCTGCCCATGTATATGAAGGAAAAATTTATATATATCCTTCTCATGACCTTGATCATGATGAACCTTCCAATGATAATGGTGATCAGTATAAGATGGAAGATTACCATGTTTTATCTATGGATAATGTAAATTCACCATGTGTAGACCACGGTGAAGTGCTACATTTAAGAGATATTCCTTGGGCAAGCAAACAGCTTTGGGCACCTGATGCGGCATACAAAAATAACACGTATTATTTATTTTTCCCTGCAAGAGATAAGGATGGCATTTTCAGAATTGGCGTCGCGACAAGCTCAAGTCCTGCAGGACCTTTTACACCAGAGGAAAATTACATTCCCGGCAGCTTCAGTATTGACCCGGCTGTGTTAACGGATGATGATTCAAAAGCCTATGTTTATTTTGGCGGCCTTTGGGGTGGACAGCTGGAAAAGTGGCAGACAGGAACATTTAATCCAGATGCCGAAGGTCCGGCTCCGACAGAACCGGCATTAGGACCAAGAGTAGCTGAACTAAGTGATGATATGCTTACATTTAAAAGCGAACCGCAGGAGATCTCCATTGTTGATGAAAATGGAAATCCGATTCTTGCAAGTGACGAAGACCGGAGATATTTCGAAGGCCCATGGGTTCATAAATACAATGGTCTTTATTATCTCTCCTATTCTACGGGAACAACCCATAAAATAGTTTATGCAGTTAGTGAAAATCCACAAGGCCCATTTGTGTTCAAAGGGACGATTCTAACACCTGTCATCGGCTGGACCACTCATCATTCGATCGTCCAGTTTAAAGATAAGTGGTATCTGTTTTATCACGATTGCTCGTTATCCGATGGCGTCGACCATAAACGATCTGTGAAATACACGGAACTGAAATATAACGAGGACGGAACGATTCAAACAATAGACCCTTATGGGGATAATAATTAAATTGAAAGCTGGCTTCATTTGTTGAAGCCAGCTTTCTTATTAATAAATTTTGGTTAGGCTTATTGAATGGAGAATACCTATTTCCATGCTTATCGTGGTTGTCATTTACTTTACTTTTTCCGAAAACAATAGAACTTAAAAAAATGGCTCAGTTGAATCCTGATCCTTTCGGTTGCATATTATTTATTTAATTTTACAAGTAAACAATCCATCCCCCCAGGTCGCTTCCGGCCCGTTATGAATTGGGGTGATTTCCAAAACTTTTTCCATATTTGTAATAATGATGGGGGTAATGATTTCTTTGTTTTTGCTTTTTAAATACTCTAAATCCACATTCACCAGTGGGTCGCCGATTTTAATAGTTGATCCGCTGCCAACCAGTACTTCAAAACCTTCCCCGTTCAATTCAACGGTTTCCAATCCAATATGGATAAGTATTTCTAGCCCGTTTTTTGTCTTGATTCCAATTGCGTGTTTAGTAGGAAAAACCTGAATCACTTGACCGTTTACAGGCGAAACCATTTTTCCGCTCTTTGGTACAATGGCAACGCCATCCCCAATTAGTTTCTGTGCAAAGACAGGATCCGGCACCTCTGATAATAAAACAATTTCGCCGTCCATAGGTGAAAATACTTCTTCTACTAAACTCTTATTATTCTTAAATAGATTTTTAAACATGATAATACCCCTTTATCACCTAATGATTCTTTGATCTTGACGATTCATAAATTCTTCTACTTCTTCGATGGAGAATTGGTTGCAGTCTCCAAAAATGGTATGCTTTAAGGCTGCCGCAGCTGTTGCAAAAGAAACGGTATAATCAAAATCGTGTTTTGAAAGAATTCCATGTAAAATTCCTGCTGAAAATGCATCGCCGCCACCGACACGATCAATGATTGGCGCGATGTAATGTTTTTTTGACCTGTAAAGCGCCCCATTACTCCATAGGGTTCCAACCAATGTATGGTCACTAGATGAGTTGATTTCCCGTAAAGTAGAGTAAAACACCTCAATGTTAGGATAAATCTTGTTTATTTGTTCGTAATAATAAGAAAGGTCATCAAGTTCGTGCTCCTCAATCCCTAGAAGGTTGATCGCATCCAGTTTTCCGACGGAACAATAATCGACGTAGGGAAGCAAGGTCGCCAATACTTTTCCCGCTTCAGTGTAACTCCATAATTTTCCCCGATAATTCATATCGAAACTGATTTTAACATGACGCTTTTTTGCTTCTTTTATTAAATGATGCGTCATAGTTGCCCAACCCGCTGACAGCGCTGGTGTAATGCCGGAAATATGAAATAACTCAACATCACGAAATAGCTCATCCATTGACCACTCCAGCCGCTCCATCTCTGCGAAACTGGAGTGAGCACGATCATAAATGACAGAAGAAGAACGTTCCCCCACGCCATTCTCCAAATAGTAGCTTCCCAAACGAGCTCCCCCAAATAGCAAAAATTCAGTTGAAACCCCAAAACGCTTTAAATGTTTTTTTACAGCATGTCCAAGGGGATTATTGGGAACTTTGCTTGCGAAGGATACTTGATGGTTGAAATTAGCCAAGCTAATCGCAACATTAGCCTCAGCACCACCATAAATGACCTGCAATTGTTTCGCTTCGCTTAATCGACAATCATTACTGGTAGATAACCGAAGCAGAATCTCTCCCAAAGTTAAAACGCTTCTCATCCGTTTGTCTCCTTACCGGTTAAGTATAAAATGTTCAAATGCATAAGCCACTCCATTTTCAGCATTCGACAGTGTTACAGAATCGCAGAGCTCTTTTACTGTAGGATCAGCATTCCCCATGGCAATCGATAATCCGGCTGCTTCAAGCATAGGAACATCATTAAAGTTGTCACCAATGGCCACGGTATCTGCCAATGGAATACCAAAGTATTCCGCAACCATTTTGAGTGCATTACCTTTATTACCGTTTTGATCCATGATTTCAAGGTTCCAGGGACCTGAAGAAGTGGTAACGATCCCTGAAATTCCATTGAGATAGGCGGTTAACTCCGTTTTTTTCTCTCCATCAAAGATGGGCACAAAGAATTTTTGAACCGATAAGTCGTTCCTGTCCATTAATTCTTGATAATCATCAAAATAATTGAGGAGATCCGATTTCTGCGGCTGTTCAGTGATCCGTTTATAAAGGTCATCCGACATCCCTTCGATTCTTTTTCCTTCGAGAGTAAGAGCCACTCGTTCTGACCAATCGGAAGGTACAAAGATTCCCTTACTTGTGTAGACGCGATAAGGAATCCTCTTCTCATCTAATTTGTCTGCTATTTGTGCAACGTTTTCCATATTCATAGAAACATTGGCTAAAAGCTTTCCTTCTGCTTGTACAAGCGTTCCATTGCTTCCGGCAATGGGACAGGAAATATCACATTTTTTTAGAATTTGTTCGATATCCTCAGGGGCGCGGCCCGAGCAGATCATAATAATGTGCCCCTCGTTTTGCGCCTTTTGGAGCGCCTGAAGATTCTCATTTGTAATGTTATTTTCCAAAGACAATAATGTACCATCTAAATCGATTGCAATAAGTTTGATAACATTCACCCTCTTACTTTCTGATTGCGTTAAGTTTCTCTATATATTTTTCTGCTAGAGTAGTAATTTTGTCAAAATCGCCGCTTTTGGCCGGTGCGATTAGATTGCCGCCAACGCCGACAGCAGAGCATCCCTTAGCAAACCATTTTTCCATGTTTTCTAAGTTCACGCCGCCAGTGGGCATGATATTCACCTGTGGCATCGGCGCTTTAACAGCACTCACAAATTCCGATCCCAAAGCACTTCCCGGGAATAGTTTGATGATATCGACACCCGCTTTTAAAGCTGTTGCGATTTCGTTCAATGTCATGCATCCCGGTAAATAGGGAATCTGATATAAATTGCACAATTTAGCTGTTTCGTCTTCAAAGTATGGACTTACAATATAGTCTGCACCTGCCATGATCGCAATTCTTGCCGTAACTGCATCCAATACAGTCCCTGCACCTATTACAATATCCTGATGGTCTGCATACTTATTCTTTATCTCTTGAACGGCGATTTCTGCCAGCGGCACGGTAAAGGTCAATTCCAGTGCGGTAATGCCCCCTTTAACAAGGGCATCAGTTATACTCAAAGCCTCCGTTTTAGAATCTGCCCGAATAACCGCAATTACTCCGCTGTTTATTAATTTGTTTAGAATCGATACTTTTTTCAAATTGATCACCTGTTTTTATTTTTTAGTCCATTCAAAAGGAAAGGCTCGACTGCCATTAGGCAATCAAGCACTTTCTTTTTTGTTAGATTTATCCAATTTTTCTGATAGTTTGAACGTTGTTTATTTCGCTATTGCGATTTTTTTTAACAATCACATAAGTGAGGGCAAATGAACCGCCGATTGCGATGGCAATTCCGATTAAAGCATATGGGAAATAAGGTCCGACATAGGCAACCAAACTTACAATACTTGAAAGAATATATCCGTAAATTCGAACTCCCATTGTAGCAAAGAAGGTGGAAGCCACTGCACTGCCGATTGAACATGCGATAAACGCTTTTTTATTCTTAATCAGTACCCCGAATAAGGCTGGTTCTGTGATACCGAGAATAGCTGAAAGAGCCGCAGAAAAAATGACTGATTTTTCCGCTTTGCTGTTGGTTTTGAAAACCATTGCAAAAGTGGCGCCGGCAATGGACATATTGGTCATAAACATCATTGGCATTAACATGTCATACCCTTTATCGGCGAAGTTCTGAAGTGCAATTGGTGTGATAGCATGGTGCACGCCAAAAACAATTTCAATCGGTCTGAATCCGCCCATGACAACTCCTGCCAAGATTGGAGAAATATCAAATAAGGATTGAACAATAAAGCCTATACCTTTACCTACATATTCACCCAATGGACCTGTTACCAATAATGAAAAAGGGATTGCAATAAACAATGTTAAAGTAGGGGTAAATACCGTTCTCAACAGGTTTGGCATAAATCTGTCAACCCACTTATAAATATAGCTTAATGCCCATACTGACAAGATAACCGGTATAACCGCACTAGCATAATTATAAACAGGAATTGGCAAACCAAAAAAGTCAAAGGAATGGATCTTGCCCAGTTTAGCAGCGTCGATTAAGGTCGGATACATAAAGCCGCCTGCAATCGCGATGGCAAGGTATTGATTGACTTTAAAGATTTTTGCTGCAGATGCAGCCAGGAAAAATGGCAGGAAGTAAAACACGCCGCTTGAAATCAAGTCAAGCATTTTTACCGTATCGGTTTCAGCTGATAAAACTTTTAAGGCAATTAACCCGGCGATAAGACCTTTAATCATACCTGCTCCGGCGATGGCTGGAACGATTGGTCCGAAAACGCCGGATACAACATCCAATAATCGTCCGAAAGGTCCTTTTTTCTTATTATCTCCCTTGTCATCGAGTTCTTCTTCATCGATTCCCAATTCCTCTGACAAAACAGAGTAATATTTTTGTACATTTGTCCCGATGATGATTTGATATTGATCGCTTTGTAATTGCTCCCCGATAACGGCATCCAATTTCTTTATTTGATCATGTGAGATTAAAGACTCATCATATAAATCGAAGCGAAGCCTTGTCATACAATGCCAAGCTTTCTTTATATTTTCTTTCCCTCCCACGTACTCTATGATTTTTTTGACCGTTTCCTTTTCTTTCACTCCGTTTCATCTCCCTTATATTGAATCTTGTTCCAATTAGACTTTCTATATTGCACTTTGATTTGACACGCTCATAATAGCATAAGGAAAAAATTATTGAAAACGGTTAAAAACAACCAAAAAAATCACGGAAGCCTTTTCATTCCAAAGCTTTTCACGGAATTTTATTATAAATTGGTACGGTAAATTGCTTTATTTCACTAACCTTTCTGACCAAATTGACGCTGCAAATTTACTGTGTTTAAATCTAATTATAAATCACTTTGATTTGACACAATTGAATGCAGAGAGAAGGAGAATCAAAGTTGGAACCCACCATTATTACAGATATAAAATCATTTGTGACGAATCCACATCGACATAATCTTATTGTTGTCAAAATAGAAACAAATAAAGGCATTTTCGGATATGGATGTGCCACTTTTCAGCAGCGTCCATTAGCTGTTCAAACCATTATTGATGAATATTTAAAGCCTCTTTTAATTGATCGTGATGCAAACCATATAGAAGATTTATGGCAATTAATGATGGTCAATTCCTATTGGAGAAATGGCCCGGTTATTAATAATGCCATTGCAGGTATCGATATGGCTTTATGGGATATCAAGGCAAAGCTAGCAAACATGCCACTTTACCAATTGCTTGGTGGAAAGTCCAAAAACGCGATTGCGGCATATGGCCATGCGGACGGGCTTACGCTCGAGGAACTTTTTCATAATGTGGATACGCTAATGGAACGAGGATTCCGCCATATCCGCTGCCAATTAGGGAAATATGGCGGCAAAAATCATGATATGCACTTAACCACACATATTAGTGAGGGTGAATATTTCGATCCGGACATCTATATGAAAGATGTTGTATATATGTTTAAAGCTTTACGAGAAAAGTATGGCTATTCCATTCATTTCTTGCACGATGTCCATGAAAGACTGTTTCCTAATCAGGCACTTCAATTGGCCAAAGATCTGGAACCATATAAGCTATTCTTCCTCGAGGATATCTTGCCTCCGGATCAAACCGAATGGCTGTCTCAGTTGAGAACACAATGTACAACACCTATCGCCATTGGTGAACTGTTTAATAACCCAATGGAGTGGAAAAATCTGATTGTCAATCGGCAAATTGATTATATTCGCTGCCATGTTTCCCAGATTGGCGGTATCACACCTGCCCTGAAGCTCGCAGCACTTTGCGAAAATTTCGGTGTCCGAATAGCGTGGCATGGCCCATCTGACATGACTCCAATTGGTGTAGCTGTCAATACTCATTTAAATATTCATCTTCATAATGCAGCGATTCAAGAGATCCAGGAACCCGATGAAACAACGAAGAAAATGTTCCCTCATTCAGTTGAAGTAGTGGATGGATATATATATCCAATTGAGAGAGTTGGTATTGGCGTTGATTTTAATGAAGACATGGCCAAAGAATATCCAGTGAGATATAGAAAGCATGAATGGACTCAAGCACGTATTCCAAATGGTTCAATTCATACACCATAATTAAACAAACCCTCTCTAGTATATTGCTTAAGAGGGTTTTTATTATATAGAATGTTGTTAAAAACATCCCTGAGGTAATCATGATGAAAAAAAGAGATTTCATTGCAGATGATATCCTAAGTAAGGTTTATCAAAATAAATACAAAGCTGGAGAAAAAATGCCTACTGAAAGGGATCTTGCGAAGCAATATGACGTTTCACGATATACCATTCGGGAAGCATTGAAAAAACTCGTCAATATTGGATGTATCAAAATCATCCAAGGTTCAGGAATTTTTGTAAGTGATACAAAATATAAAAGTCCATTAATTTATAATTCATTAACTGAAAAAAAATTTAAAGAAATTGAATCTAAGATGATCTATATAAAAAAGATCACCGCTGATGCAGCATTAGAAAAAATCTTTGATATCAACGGGCAAAATGCAAAGTTATGGGAGTACAAACGGGTTAGGATTGTCGATTATCAAAAAGTACAAATTGAAACGACCAGATTACCCTATTCCTATTTTCCAGATTTAAATGAAGCAGTAGTAACAAGCTCCGTACATGATTATGTACAACAAAACGATTACCAAATATCTCACTTCATCACAACATATAGTGCCGTAAATGTCAGTAAAGAAGATGCTGAGCTCCTCAATTGCAAGAAGGGTACTGCGGCAATGAAGATCGTCAATAGAGGGATTCTACAAAACAGCAAAGTGTTTGAATACAGTGAAATTATTAATTTAGATTATTCCGTTTCCTATTTTACACCATTTAACCCTTATAGTCATAAGTACAGAAAGAATTAATACTATTTGTATTATGATTCGACGTATTGAGTAAGTCGTGCATTGGTTTGACTACAAAAATTACCATTAAGTAACATTGACTAATTGATACATTTCCAAAAAAGGTTCCTATTTTTAGGAACCTTTTCTCATTAAATACGGCTCGCTTAGCACAATCGATAAGGGAACGATTTTCTTATTTTTTTATGTACAAAAAAGGGGTATCCCTTAAAAGTCATGCTTTTGGGACACCCTGTTTCCTGCTCCAGCAACCAATTCTGGACTAATGCTTGCTTTCACAAATTAATATACTTAAGTCTTCACCATTAGTCTTAATAACTTTTTTATACCAATTATAGCTGTCTTTTAATATTCTTTTCTTGCTGCCATTGCCATAATCATCTTGATCCACATAGATAAAACCGTAGCGTTTGGACATTTCAGAAGATGAACAGCTGATAATATCGATAGGTCCCCAAGCGTAGTAACCGCGAAGGTCAACACCGTCTTTGATCGCTTCTTTCATTTGTTCAATGTGTGCGCGGTAGTATTCAATCCGATAAGAGTCGTGAATTTCGCCATTTTCCAATTCGTCATAATAGCCAACACCATTTTCGGTGATGTAGATTGGGCACTGATAACGGTCATAGAACAAGTTCAGGTAGGTTCTAAGCCCAACTGGATCAATAGACCAGCCCCAAGGATTGGCATCCAATTGTGGATTGCGGTAGTCTTCATTACCATTTGCATAACTTTCAGCATCGCAAATGCGAGTATAGTAATAAGAGAAGGACATAAAGTCAGCCGTGTTTTTCAGAGCTTCCTCATCGCCCTCGCCAAACTCTATGTTGATACCAATATCATCAAAATATCGGAATGCATAACCAGGATAATACCCGCGCAGCAATACATCGGCAAAGAAGTATTCCATCTGGTTATGACGAACCGTAGCTAGTACGTCTTCGGGTTTTGGAGTGGCTGGATAAGCTGGGCCGCCGCATAACATCATGCCGATCTGTAAATCAGGATAGTTTTCATGAGCGTATTTCGTTGCGTAGCCGCAAGCCACCATTTCATTGTGCACACCTTGATATTTTGCTTCCAAAAGATTATCGACCTTATCTTCAGCAATCCCTAAATGGTTAAACGATTCATGTACGATTAAGTTAATTTGGTTAATGATGATCCAATGTTTCACTTTTTCGTGGTAACGATCAAATAATACGTTACAAAAACGAGTGAAGAATTCAATCAATTCTCGAGAATACCAGCCCTTATAAGCCGTTGTTAATTGTAAAGGCATTTCATAGTGTGATATTGTAATCATCGGCACCATGCCGTTTTTGATGATTTCATCAAATAAATCATCGTAGAACTTCAAGCCTTCTTCATTTGGCTCCAGCTCATCGCCGTTCGGGAAGATCCGTGACCAGGCAACAGATGTTCTAAATGTTTTCAAGCCCATTTCAGCTAATAGTCTCAAATCTTCTTTATACGTATGAAAGAAGTCAATGCCCCAACGTTTTGGGAACACGCGATCTGTGCTATTTAAAGCATCTTTGATGTATTGAGAGTCAATTTCTTTGTTTGACTTTTTCTCAATCGGAATATCATTACGGAATTCATTAATATCGGCTACACTCAAGCCTTTACCATTCTGGTCATATGCGCCTTCTGCCTGATTGGCGGCGATAGCGCCGCCCCATAAAAAGTCCTTTGGGAAACCTGCAGGTACTCTATTCAAGTTCATTCACCCTTTCCAGTTTTTCTAATTTCGCTAAACGCGCGTCATAGGCTTCGAATATCTTGATCATTCGTTTGGCAATGTTAATTTCACTATAAATCGTCATTAACGTATCCTGGGCATGGGCAAACAGTACAGAGTATTCGCCGTTTTCCCCTTGTGTTTCCTCTGAAATGGCATTTGTTTGAATACGATGGGCTTTGACGATTTCATCATTCGCTCGCTTCATTTCCGCTTTCGCAATTTCAAAATCACTATTTTCAATCGCTTTTAAAGCATTCATGCAATGGGTGCGTGCATCGCCGGCATGAAGAATAATTTGCATTGAATTCTGAGCTGTTTTCTCATCTATCATTTTTAAAATCTCCTTAAAATCATTATTTCGCTTCTTTTAATTTGGCAGTGGTTTTTACCTCTTTTGTTTCGTTAGCCATTTCTTGTTTTTCATACACTTTAAAGAATGGGTACCAAATAAGAGTCGCTACCGTCACACAGATGAGCATTAAAATTATGCCGCTAATAGTCCCTGTTGTGATCCAAGTCGAGATTGGGAAAGGCACATACCATAAATCAAAGACGATTTTTGGAATGGGAGCAAAGTGAATGACTTTTGTTCCAATCCAAATGATGATTGGTAAAATAATCGAGATGATCCACATAGGCAGCATCATGATAGGATTCCAAGCAATCGCCCCAAAAACAATCGGTTCATTGATGTTAAAAATCCCAGGAGTAATACTAGCTCGTCCCAACGCTTTCAGTTTCGCATTCTTTGAGAAAGCCATCATCAAAACCAATGGCAATGTTGTACCGATACCACCAACGAACAAATAGGCTGAAAAGAGAGTTTCAGATGTAACAAGATAGTGTGCTCCAGCAGTAGCATTAGCGGTAATGGCCGCTAACCAAATCGGCTTCGTTATTGGAGTCAGCACCCAAGTGGAAATACCTAATGTGTATAAGAAACAGGTAATAAAGGTCAAAAGTGGGAAGCCCCAGGGTGATTCCATTATGTTTCCTAACGGTTTGAATAATTTCTGAATCGTGTTGTATAAATCGAATCCTGCGATATCGACTACCAACCAAGTGGTAACTATTACAACTGCAATAGGCAGCATGGCATCAAACCAGGCACGGACAAAGTCAGGAATGACGGACTCTTCTTTAAAGAAGGAGAACTTTCCAAAAAGCCCCATGATGAAACCAGTAAATACGCCCGCAACAATCGCTACAAACATACCACCTGCACCCAACGATTCATGGCTGAAGCCAACAGCTTTATCCGCAATGACTTGTGGAGTAATAATAATTAAGAAAGTAATAAGGCCTGAACAACCTGCGATAAAACGTTGTTTACGCAAACGTTTCTTTTCCATTAAGTTAAATGGAATTAAGAAAGAAATTAATAGAGATAACAGACCCATGGTCCAACCGAAAAGTGTCCAGAAATTCGGGTAGTTTTTAATATGGAAGACATCACCCGGGATGGTTAATAAACAAAATACAGAACCTAATAAAATAAATGGAAGCAATTGCATGATCGAGTCTTTTAACGTAGTGACCCAAACATTATTGTTAATTTTCATCATCTTAGGTGAGAAATCTTTTTCCAGCCATGTAATCATTTTTTGCATGTGAAAATACACCTCGAATCCTTAAGTTTTAGAATTCCTTTAATAAATCTTCTAAAGCTGCATCACCATCAAGAGTGGAATAGTAGGAAGGTTTCATCAGGATCACCTTTACATCAGCATCACCGATATACTCTTCGATTTCATCTAAAATATAGGCTAAATGAGGCCCCACCATTAAGGCATCGATTTGATCAATATAGTTTTCAATTTCTGCTTCACCGCGGGCTTTAATGTCAATCTCGAGGCTCCGCTTTGCCGCTGCTTTACGAATATTCGATGCCATAAAACCAGAACTTGCTCCAGATCCACAAACTAATAGTACGTTTAATTTTTTCATTTAAATCCCCTCAGTTCTTCATTTATTTGATAGCGCTATCATTTGTTTCTATCTCCACTATAAAGTGAATCTCGACACCTCTCAAATATTCGTTTACACTAATGTGGTGCAAAAAAATATTTTTTACGGTGCAAATATATGTATTTTACGGTGCAAATCCATATTTCAAGAAAAATGGAGCTGAAATTCTATGAATGCAAAATACAGAAATATTCTACGTCATCTAAGCACACAAAATGGCTGGACCTCATCTACTCAGCTTGCAAGTACACTAGGTATTTCAAAAAGAAGTGTAAAAACATATATTTCCGAGATTAACTCAATGCAACATGATTTGATCCTTTCATCTAAAAAGGGTTATCAGGTCGATTTGCAAAAATTAAACCCCTTTTTAGCATCTATGAATAAAACGATTCCCCAAACCCCTATAGAACGGTCTGATTATCTATTAAAATGTCTGGTTAATGCGGAGGCTCCGCTTAATATTTACGATTTAAGTGATGAACTATATATTAGCGAAGTAACGCTAAAAGGCGATTTGCGTAGAGTAAAACTCCGTTTGGCCAATCATGATTTGGAATTGAAAATCAACGGGGACTCGCTTCAAATCGTTGGCAATGAAAAGAGCAAACGGAAATTGATGAGCTCGATTCTTTATAGCGAGACTAATGATAATTTTTTGGATATTGATAAGTTAAAAGCATCCTTTGAGGGTTTTGATATTGATTATATCCGTGCTGCAGTGGCGGAAGTCTTTTCGACCCATCATTATTTTACAAATGACTATTCGTTAACCAATCTCATCCTCCATATTGCCATCGCCATCGATCGGATGAAAAACGGCTTTATTTATCCGAAGCAAGCAGATGGAGAGGTCAGTCAGGATAAGGAATACAAAATTGCTGTTGAGATTGCCGAGAAACTAGGGCAACATTTTAACCTCGAGTATTCCGAAGGAGAACTCCGCGACCTCGTTCTCCTTATTTCCAGCAGCGGGACAAGTATCAACTTCATGCACCTACAGCTTTCCGATTTGCAGGACGTTGCCGGATTGAGGTGCTTGAATCTAGTCGGAAAAATTCTCGAAGATTTAAAAAGTAATTACTATCTAGTGATTGACGATCCTGACTTTCTAGTACGCTTCACCCTTCATATCAAGAATTTGCTTATGCGATTGGAGAATCATTTTTCAAGTAAAAATCCGTTGACTTCTACCATTAAGCTTAACTGTCCATCGATCTATGATTGTGCTGTTCATGTCTCGTATACGATTAAAGAAGAAACTGGCTATAGTGTTGGTGATGATGAAATTGCCTACATCGCCTTTCATTTAGGCTATGCCTTAGAGATGCAAAAACAGGCCAATTCCAAAATTGTCTGCTCGATCCTTTTTCCCTTTTACTATAATTACAATGTACAATTGACGGATAAGTTAACAAAACAGTTTGGTGAAGACCTGCTCATTCAACACATTGTGACCAATGAAAGTGATTTGGATGCATTAAATAGTGATTTGGTCATTTCGGCCGTACAGCTGAATACGGTTCCGAAGATGCCCTATGTTGTGATTAATCCTTTTTTCTCAAGCATTGATCAAAACAAAGTGTCCAATAAAATCAGTGAGCTAAAGGAAATGAAGCGGAAGGAATCCTTCAAGAAAAATATTGAAGCCGTCATGGATGAGCAATTATTTGAAATCGTTCATTCTGAAGGGACAAAAGAGGATACCCTTACGATGATGTGCAAAATCATGGAACAAAAAGGATATGTCGATACTTCTTTTCTTTCCAGTGTAAAAGAACGGGAGGCGATGTCCTCAACAGCCTTTGGCCGGATTGCGATTCCACACGCAATCAAAATGAATGCGAAACAAACAGGAATGTTCGCCTTATTAAATCCCAAGGGTATTAAGTGGAATGACTTAACCGTGAACTTAGTCTTACTTCTATCTGTTAGCAAGGACGATCGGAAAATATTCCATGAGGTTATGGATTCGTTAGCCACGATCTTGACTGAAGAAGGGAATGTAGCTCAAATTGTGACGGCAGCAGATTATCAATGCTTCATTAAATTGCTTGTTTCCTATTACTAATTAACATTCATAACACACAGCCATTTTACTCATTGTGTATTTTAGGTTTATCCCAAATGTATACTCATCAGTAAAAAAAGCGACTGCTCTTATTGAACAGTCGCTCTTTTGTATGTTTTTAGGAATAATTAACTAGAATTGGAAAATTACTTTGGTGCCTTTTACTTATTGCTAAATAGAACGTGATGCATGATAATGATAATCAATATCAATGATAATCGTTATCATTTACTACGGAGGTATTATTATGTTTATTCAATTTTTAAAGGAAAACCGTTTTGTATCCCTGCTGCTTGCTGCACTTCGACTTTATCTTGGATGGCAGTGGTTAAATGCTGGCTGGGGAAAAATCTCTAGTGGAAAATTCGATGCCTCCGGCTTTTTAAACGGAGCAGTTAAAAATATGTCTGGTGAACATCCAGCTGTGCAACCCTGGTGGGGTAATTTTTTAAAAGAGGTTGCAATTCCATACGTGGATCTTTTTAATGTCATTGTTCCTTGGGGAGAATTTTTAGTAGGGCTCGGCTTAATCTTAGGAATTTTCACATCATTTTCTATACTAATGGCGCTTACTATGAATTTTGCTTATATGTTATCAGGAACTACAAGCACAAATCCTCAAATGGCTATAATAGGTATCATTATACTTGCAGCAGGAATAAATGCTGGAAAAATTGGATTAGATCGTTGGTTCACTCCTTTATTTAGAAAATTGGTTAATAAGAAGGCAGGGAATGAACAATTATCCCAAAGTGTCTAATGAAAATAGCCCCTCTCATCATTTGAGAGGGGGTTTATTTCATTAAATAGAATTCAAAAAGATTGAATTGACGGTTAGATTAGGTGAAACGGGAGAACTCTCTCCACACCTCTTAATATTTATAAGATTGTCCACCATCAATTGGAATAACAGCTGCGTTGATGAAGTTGGCTTGATCAGATAGCAGGAATGCTACTAAATAGCCCACTTCTTCTGGTTTACCGAAACGTTTCATTGGGTTTGGCTGAACAAATTGTTTTCCTACCTCTTCCCAGTTATCTGGATCCATTTGTTTTAATGAACCTTCGACCATCGGTGTCATGATTGCGCCTGGTGCAATGGCTTTGATGCTGATTCCGTATTGACCATATTCAATTCCAGAGTTTCTAGTTAAGCCTACCACGCCGTGCTTACTAGCTGCATAACCAGATTGGTTTCCTACCCCGCGAATACCTCCAACAGAAGCAGTATTAACAATAGAGCCAAAGCCTTGTTCTCTCATGACTTTCAAAACGTGTTTCATTCCATAAAACACACCATTTAAATTGACACCAACTACTTTTTGAAATTCATCAATGCCAAAATCCTCTGTTAGGTTTTGTTTTCCTTCGATCCCTGCGTTGTTGAAGAAACTATCGATTTTTCCAAATTTCTCAACTGTTTCATTTACATAGTTTTCAACTGCTTGTTCATCTGCCACATTCGCAGTGATCAGCAGCATTTCTGTGTTTGGTGCAACTTCTAACACTTTGCTTTTTGTTTCTTCTAATGAAGCAGCGTTTAAATCAACAAGTGAAAGTTTCGCTCCTTCTTTTGCTACTTGTAAGGCAGAGGCTTGTCCTAAACCAGAACCTGCACCTGTAATTAATACCACTTTTCCATCAAAACGATTACTCATTGGAAATTTCCTCCCTTTGTTTTAGTTTCAAGGTCTAAAGTGTATTTTTAAAAATTATTTGTAATTAAAATATCTCACATTAAGGATATATACCGGTGACATGTCATATTTTCTACTTGGTTCCCATGATTTATTATTGCGCAGTATAGCCGCCATCCACAATCAAACTATTACCAGTCATGAATGAAGAATCATCAGAAGCCATGAATAACACTGCTTTTGCCATTTCTTCTGCTTTACCAAGGCGTTTCATCGGTGTGACATCAGCTAAAACTTGCTTGCTTTCTTCCGGAATAATTGGTGTGTCAATAAAACCAGGGCATAATGCGTTAATACGAATATTTTGTTCTGCATATTCAAGTGCAAGAGAACGAGTTAAGTTAATCACGCCGCCTTTTGCCGCGTTATAGGCTGCTGAACCTGGTGATCCAACCCAACCGTACATAGATGCCGTATTAATAATCGTGCCACCTTCTTTTTTTAACATTTCTCGGATGGATTCACGTGCTACTAAGAAAACACCATCTAAATCAACATTTACGGTGTTGCGCCATTCTGAATACTCTAATTCATGTGAAGGATGAACACGGCCAATACCCGCATTGTTGAAGACTACGTCCACTTTGCCGAACGTTTCAACGGTTTGTTTAAAGATATTTACGACTTCTTCTTCACTCGTAATATTTGCTTTTATAAAAAGAGCTTCGGCATTAAGCGCTTTCAGCTCTGCCTCAAATGCTTTCCCTTTTTCCTCATTTAAATCAACAAGAACCACTTTGGCTCCCTCTGAAACAAATAAACGTGCTGTTGCTGCCCCAATACCAGATGCTCCACCTGTTATCACAGCTACTTTGTCTTGTAATTTTCCCATCCTAAATCCTCCTCGTAGTATCAAGAATTCTTTAGCACATTCTAGAGAAAGATAATAGATAAATCTATTATCTGTGCTTTGTTGTTCACAATTCAATTTTACTATTTTGTTCACATTAAACAATCATTAAGAAATCATTAAGTGTCTACTGGTTAGACACTTATGCTAAATGTGTCTATATTGAGGGAGGTTTTTTCATGAATAATGAACAAAATACGAAGCCTCAACGACAAAAGCACATTTAAACTCCATGATTGCGCTCGTAAAAGAGAAGATGTATTTAAAAAAAGAAAAGTCATTAGAGAAATTAAACAAAATCCATAAAAACCATAACCTAATAAACTATAAAACAGATGTAACTTTGAAATAAAGTTCGTTTAAAGATTGTTTTGACCCCATATCAATTCATCCTCCATTATGGAATAGTCAGCTTAGGCTTCTCTGTCAGGCGCCTCTACTTACAAATGAATTAACTGGGGTCTTTTTTTAAGAAAAGGCTGTGTTAAAATAGTCTGTTGATTTCCGCTTCAGGCGCTTCGCTTTCCGCGGGCGGTTCGGGGAGCCTCCTCGGCGCTTCAGCGCCTGCGGGGTCTCCCCTGTCCCGTACTCCCGCAGGAGTCTCGCGCCTTCCGCTCCAATCAACAGGGTTAAAAAATCAACAGTAATCTTTAACACAGCCTAAGAAAAAAACCTTACGATCATATTATCTTATATACTAGGTACTGCAACCCATGATACTATTTTTCTTTAAATAATCCTGCCGGGATTTCGGCATCCCAATTTTGTGGGATATCCAAACGCAAGGCATGTGCAACAACAGCTGCAGTATCAACATTTTCCACACCATTCAAGACGGTGCCAGGTTCAATGGATGCTCCTTTTGCCGCCCAAAAAATAGTCTGTTCTGCTGTGGAGTCTCCCCCGTGCCCAGTTCCTTTTCCACCATGGTCGGCAGTGAGAATCACTAGCGTATCCTCCATCAATCCCTCTTCCTCTAATGCCTGGATAATTTGGCCGACGTACTGATCTGCTTTTTGAGCTTTCTCATAGAATTTTGGCGTGAAATAGCCATAAGTGTGTCCAGCACCATCCACTTCATCCAAATGAATGAAAATGTTTCGGGTGTCTTGACCATTTGTTTTGATAAAGTCAACCGCTTTTTGGGTCGTATTTGCATCGTTGCCGCCATTTACCTTATAAGCACCGGCAGAATCTTCAATGATTCCTTTATTAATCGGTGACCACGTAATGAAAGAAGCTTGTTGAAGCATTGGACGTTCTTGTTTCAGCAGCTTCATATAGGAAGGATAAGGATTATTTTCAGGATAGTAGTTGGCAGCTGCAATGTCGTTCGTCACTTTATGTTTGGACGGAACGACTCCGTGTAAAATAGATCCCCAGTTTTGTCCGCTAATCGTTGGCAGCATCGCTCTTGCCTCATACGTTCCAGCACCTTCACTGATTAGCTTTTGAATATTTTGTGCGTTTGCTTCGGGGGCTTTCACAGCATTACCCATCCCATCAATTCCGATAAAAACAACTCGCTTGTATAGAAAATCATTTTTGTATGGAGCTAATTTATCTTTCATCATTTGCACATCTGCTTTATCCACTTTTTTATCATCCGTTATATCCGCTGTTTTAGCTTTCTCCCAGCGTTGGTCACCTTCACTGCTGTTCTGATTTTTTAAGATAAAATTTAAATCCTCATGGTTGAGCAAACCATCACCCGTTACATCAATAGAGTTCGAAACATGTACGCTGGCGGAAGCTATTTTCCCCCCGTCAATGGCTTTGGCTGTAATCGTTGCATCGCCAGGCTTTCCAGCAATTACAGTGGGACGATCATTGATCATTTCAATTTTTGCAACAGTTTCATCGCTGGAGCTCCATTTAATCTCTTTATTTGTTGCATCATTCGGTAAGACCGTTGCTGTAAGCGGCATTGGTGCACCTGATTTAAGATCAAGCTTCGTTTGATCTAATGTGACTGATTCTACTGGTGTAGGCGGAAGCGGCGGAGCGGTTTCGTACATGGAATGGACTTCTGATTCTGTCAATGCCTTACGATAGATTTGTAACTCATCTACTTTCGCAGTTAGTGTGGACCCATAGCTGCCTGTCCCATCCTGACCAATTTTAGTTGTGTAAGGAGAGTCCAGTGTTCCTTTCCTATCAGAGATATTAACTGTATGAATTAGAGCTCCATCCTTATAAAAACGGGCATCACCGTCTCTATCGTGCGTAACGACAATATGATGCCAAGTATGGTCGACAACATCTGGCATTTGATAATCCAGTCTGCTGCTTCCAGACGTTTTGAAGTTCCAGATGAGATTTTTGGAGTTCGCAGCTAAATTCCACCCCGTGTTGCTCCCGGAATTCCAGTTTTTATTCGACATAATCGAAGGATCACCATTGATTCCATCTGATTTAAACCAAAATGAGACTGAAAAATCCGTACTATCGCCGAACTGAAGTTCATTAGAACTGCCCAGATCTACGTATTGTCCTGGTGAGGTAAAACTAATGGCTTGTCCAATTCGTCCTTGTGAAAATCCAGGATTGCCGTGGACCAAAGGAGTAAGAGCACTTGCCGAACTATCGTTGGCATTGTTATCAAATTTTAAGTTAAGCACCGTTCCCTCATTGGCAAACGCAACGGAAGACAAACTGTTGGAAAAAACATTATAGGGAACATCAATACTCGTTACTGCACCCGACAGTGCCACCGCTAATGTTGTACCTACCACCATTTTTTTTAACCTATTCGCTTTCATCATTCTTCCTCCAATTTTCAGAATAATCATACATTTAAACCCTAGAAGCCCAATCTAATATTTCGCCATTCCAGCGAACTGTACTCCTCCTTATGTACAATCACATTATAAAAATAGTTTGTTAATTTGGATAACAAATTAGTAAATTTTGTGTAAATTATGCATAAATTTTTACTAACTTAATACCACATTATTCATACTTTTAGTTTAACTTGTATTAAATTGATGCCATAAACTTACGAATCTATAAATGGAGGTGGCCGCTGGACAGGAATTGACTAAATGCTAATACACGCTTCAAAAAATCTCTCTCCAAAGGGGAAATAATAGGTTGTTCTTATGGCTGTACTCATGGATTGGGAACGAATTTCGGATTGACTAAAATAGCAGACCGAAGGTCCAGGATCTGGTTTAGGCCAAACCTCTGCCTTACAAGCAGCAAAAGAAGGAGCAAAACTTTCAATCGTTGATTTAAACGCTGCTTCAATAGAAGAAACTAAAAGTAAAAGGATCACCAAGAACCTTTCACTGATTCAAACTTGACGTTAAGTGTCTAACTAGTAGACACTTATGATAAATCTGTCTATATTGGGGAGGTTTTTTCATGAATAATGAACAAAATACGCAATCTCAACGACAAAATCGAACAAAAGCGCATTTAAAGCAAACATTGATTGAACTCATAAAAGAGAAGGGGTACCATTCCGTTACTGTAAAAGACATCGTCGATTATGCCGCTTATAATCGCAGTACCTTCTATATCCATTACACAGATAAAATTGAATTAGCTGAGGATTTACTGGTTTCCATGCTTCAGGGGTTAGAAGACTCAGTAGGTAAACCATATGTACCTGGTCAAAAAATGTATTCAGCCAAGCTAAATGCACCATCTTTTAATATCGTTTCTTATATCTATAAAAATCGAAATTTTTTTACATTGATAAACTACGATGACACGTTACCAGGGTTGCATACACGGTTCCCTCAAACAATCTTAAAAATTTATCAGGAAAAATTTATGTTTGAAACCATCAACAATATCCCCGTGAATATGGATTATTTTAAAAGGTATACAGCTTATGGCTTTTACGGACTTCTTCACAATTGGATCCAAAATGGCTTCAAAGAAACACAAGAGACATTTATCAAGGAGGTCATTGATCTAACGAAAACTCATATTTACTCATTTAAATATATTGGACCTAACAAATAATGATCTGCACCAGCGTGGAGAAAATATAGATTATTTTTTTGATTCCTTCTCTAACGATTGCCAGGAATCAGTTTGTATTCAAACCTTTTAGGAATTAACGTCTACAGGGACGCTTCCTTATCGGAAGTTTTTACACGTAAAAAGGCGAGCCTCATAATAGAATAGAAAAAGGATTTCCAATTATAATGAGGATTAGGATGCAAATTATTCCGCAAGAAAGAAGGACTATTATATGCTATTTTATGTAATTGCAATCCTCGTTATTGTGATGGACCAGCTTTCTAAATATCTTATTCGTGCCTACATTGATATCAATGAAACATTTACATTGTGGGGAATACAACTCACACATATCGAAAATAGCGGGATGGCAGGAGGTATATTTCAAGGCTATGCACGGCTTTTCGGAGTTTTGGCTGTGTTTTTCGTGATAGTTGTTTTATATTTTCGCAGAACCGGAGAAATGAAAGGTGCTCTCATCGATTGTAGTTTTGGATTCCTAGTCGGAGGAGCAATTGGAAATGGGATCGATAGACTTTGGTTTGGGCAGGTGACAGATTTTATCATTCGCTCTGGCGGAATTCTTAACTTTGCCGACCATGCTATCGAAATAGGGGTGTTACTGCTTATTATTTATGGGGTCGTTAGCTGGTTGAAAAATAAGAAATAGATTCTCCTACAAATGCTTTGGCGATTAAACACTACCACAAAAGGCATAATTTTAGCGTTCACTATTCAATAAGTAATAAAAAATAACCCGGAGTTTTCTCCGAGCATTCAGTACTTGGGTTTGTATTACTAATCAAATCCCAAAATCATCTTGAAAATAACCAATAGGTCCCTGGCGAAACCCTTTCCAGTACACGATATTCATCACTCACATTAGATGAATGATTCCCACCTAACGACTTCGGGACCATATCAGCAAGTGCCGTACCCGCACTTTTCCAGGTATTAGGATACTTGGCATTGATCCAATATTCCACTTCCTTGATTGTCCCTTCCCCGCCTAAATCTTCTAATGCTAAAATGATAGCTTCATATTGGTTCATTTTACAGACTCCCTTTTAAAAAAATTAAGTCAGTAGTTCATTCAAGCTTTAGTAAAAAGATTGTCCCATAATGTTTTGCATCCATAGCTCCAACGCCTAATAGCACAAATTTTCCAATTATTAGTTTGATTATAGCAAAAACGTTAACGGATATATCTGTAAGATCAGTTCATAAGCCATATATATTTCAAACACTCAGGTAATGACGTTAACATTCATTTAAATGCTAGAAACAATATCTGACACTCTAAACAACAATATCTTCAAATAGGCCGTTTTTCTATAATGTTTTGGTTGCTTCTACTGCAAGTCCTGGTCCCCCAAAAACTTCTCCTTTCCAATAAACAATTTCTCCATTTTTTTTTGTTGATATACCCAGTACAGTTTATTTCTAAAAATGGAATAAAAATGTTAAATTAATATAGTCACAGATAAGGAAATATATTCCACAACAAAAAGGAGGAGGAACATGAAGAAAGTTTTAGTAAAAACCTTGCTTTCCGTTACATTAGGGTTCGGGATCGTGGCAGGAGGTGCAGCACCTAGCCTGGCTGCTGAAAACCAATTAACGAAATCAGAAGGGAAAAGCCTGTATGTGATTGCATTTAAAAACGAGCTGCCAAAGGAATACGAAGAAGTAATCAAAAAAGCAGGCGGCCGAGTGGTAAAAGCACTCCCGGAAGTGGGAGGAGTCGAAGCACAGTCCGAACATCCTGAATTTTTAAGGAATCTCAAAAATGAGCCATCCATTGAGGTTGTTAGTAAAGAGGTACCACTTGCATTAAACCAGCCGGCTATAATTCAAAACACTGCCCAAATAAAAGCTCTCAACCAACCAGGAAGTCTATGGGAGGAGCAATGGGACATTCAAAGGGTAACGAACAATGGGAAATCGTATGAAATTGAAACCGGCGGATATGAAAATGCTAGAGGAGAAACTATACATAAAGCAGTTGTAGGGGTAATTGATACAGGGATTGACCCAACACATCCAGATTTACGGAAGAACCTTCTTGGCGGACGGAATTTGGTCCCTGCAGGCATGGATGCAACAGAAACCGGAGACTCAAATGATATCGTGGATCGTAATGGCCACGGAACACATGTGTCTGGAATCATTGCGGCAAATGGAAATGTCAAAGGCGTAGGACCAGAGCTGGGAATACGTACCTATCGTGTATTCTATTCGGACCAAGCTCTTACTCTCCCATCCTTTATCATTGATGGCATCATAGCAGCTGCGAATGATAAGGTAGACGTCATTAATATGTCTCTAAGACTTTATAATACTTCGAAAACAATCATCGAAGGAGAAACTTATAAAACAACGGCCGATACGTTATTGTGGAAACGCGCGATCCAATACGCTCTGAAGAACGACGTAACCGTAGTAGCGGCGAGTGGAAATGAAAGCTTGAACCTGGATGACAAGAATCAGGTTACTAATTACTTAAACTCCCTTTATGAACCGTTCGGAATCTCACTCAGGGGACCAACAACTGTTGTACCGGCACAAATGCCTGGAGTGATCAATGTATCTGCCTCAAACAAATGGTCCCAACAGGAACTTGCCTTTTTCTCCAATTATGGAAACAGTGCGATTGATGTAGCAGCTCCCGGAGGAGATTTTGGTGCCAAATATGCCGAAACCCTTGACCCAGCCACGGCGGATATGACGAACTTAATCCTTAGTACAGGGCCAACTTACTTGGGTATGCCTTATTTTTATAACGCAGGTACTTCGATGGCTGCTCCTCAAGTAGCTGGGATTGCGGGCATTATTAAAGCTGCACACCCTGATTTAAAGCCTTCACAAGTTTCAGCCATCATTAAACAAACAGCGATTGACTATGGAAAACCTGGCCAAGATGCCTTATATGGTTCTGGGGAAGCCAATGCTTATCGGGCATTGATGAATTTAAAAAAATAGGGAAAGTGGTACCAAAAATACTCAAATCGCATTAATTGGGGCATTATTTCCTTAACAAGGAGATGTGCCCGTTTTTGTATTCTTTAACTATTTGCATATAATACTCTCCATACAACGAAACAACTTATGATTATACCTGGCTTTTTTGATTAAAGGTCAATAAGTTTTGTTCTCAAAAATGGTATCGACAATCTTATTAATGTGAATTTCTGCTCTGTTTAGTGAATGGATAGTTAATTTCTCATTTTTGATTATCATAGGGAGTTCTGTGCAGCCCAATATGATACCTTTTATACTGTCTCTGTTTACCATTTGATTGATAATAGTTAAAAAACCTTCTTTTGATTCGTCGTTCACGATGCCATTTTCCAATTCCTCAACAATTTTTCTATGTATGTATTCCTGTTCCGATTGATTCGGCACTACAATCTGTCCTCTATCAGGTAATAACTTTGAGTTTATGTTAATTAGAAATTATCGGCTGCATCGGGCCAGAAGGATTTGAGTCTATTTTTGGGACAAAATAGGTAATACTATAGCTTTTATATAAATCAAAGGGAGGTTTTATCGGTGCCTGACAAGTTTGCGCCAGAAGTCCTTAGCAGGATTATGGGTTCCATTCGGTCCACATCCAAGCTTAAAGAAATTGTTTGTAAATCTTTATGGCATCGTGTGCTACGATTCCGAAGGAATGTCAGTGAGTAGTTTTTTGGCAAAGGAAACTCAATAGAAATGATAAAAATGTATCCGTTTTTAAACATTTCTATGATTGACTTAAATTTCTTCATTAGGGTAATTTATATCATATTAAATTTGGGGTAGAGGTTTTAAAATGGCAGATAATTTGACAAAAGACCAAAGGACAAAAAATATGAAAGCAATAAAATCAAAATCTGCTCTCGAAAATCGAGTCAGTAAAGCACTATGGAGAATGGGTTTTCGCTTCCGTAAAAATGTTAATATTTTTGGAAAACCTGATATTGCAATAAAGAAATATAAAATTGTCATTTTTATTGACTCTTGCTTCTGGCATTGTTGCCCACTGCACGGCAATATGCCAAAGTCTAACAAAGATTATTGGGAAAAGAAACTTGAAAGAAATAAAAAAAGGGATATAGAGGTGAATATATATTATGAGGAAAAGGGCTGGTGCATCCTAAGAGTTTGGGAACATGAATTCAAAAAAGATTTCAACAAAGCAATAAAAAAAATAGCGGAATTCATTGATAGAAACAGTAGCAACAAACCCTTTTGAAAAAAAGAGAGCCAAAATATTTTGACTCCCATACTTTTTTAACATTGCCATCATTGAAAAAATCCTATTTTAGGATCAATCAGTAATGTCCTATCTAAAAATAAATTCCCTATTTCACAAGATGTTTCAGGCAAATAAGAGCAGCTATGACAGGCAGCTCCATTCAAATTATTTACGCCCTGGCCATAGGATTTTCCTATTTCTGAGCAAACAGGATCCGAACTGCACCATCTTGCCTTATCGATTGCTTTTTCTACTACTGGAAAGAAGTTCTCTTTCTTACCCATTCTAACAAGGCCGCCAAATGTACCATCAACATCTCCAGAAGATGTATAAATTAAAACCCCACTTTGGTCATCATTATAATAAAGCCGCTCCCGCAGCGAAGCCGTATTATAACCGCATGTTAAAGCAAGCTCATCAATAATGACATGTGCCAAAGTATGAAGCAGTACATTTCTTGGTTTTATAAAAGCTTCATCAACAGTTGTTCCCCTTTTCCTTACACGAGACAACAATCTATTAAAATAATTCGAAACATCCTCTTGCTGTTCCCAAGATAATAAATTATCAAAGTTTAGTGTAAAGAATATTCCTTCACCATAAACCTTATATGCCGGAAGCCAACTATTTTCAGGGAGATTTGGGTCTTTATACAGAAGTTTCTTCCCCTTGTTAATTTGATTCTGACTCTTTTCATCTTCATTCACACTTAGGCGGCTAAAACCTGTCAAGGCTATGGTTTCCTTCAACTTCGTAACCCGATTGATATGACTAAAATAGGTGGAGTAATCCTCAACAATTACCTGTTGGCACTGCCATTCTTTTTTAACCTTTAAGTTTTTGGATTCTACCTCTTTTATCAAAGTCTCAAACTCTTTTTTCCTTAACTCAGTTTCAGCCCGTTTAGGTCTAACTTGGTCAACTTCTGCTTCATCCTCTAATGCCCCTTCAATATATAGAATTGCTAACTCTATATCCGATTGATTAAATTCTTTAAATTCAGGTGGGCATAATCTTTTTGCAATCTTTATCTTATCTTCAAGTTTGTCAAAGTCACTTAGCAAGGAAGAACTAATTCCATTTTTTTCAAACATATCAATAATATCTTCTACCTCTTTATTTTCCCCTGGCAAGTGAATAGCGCTTATGGTATTTGGATAATACACATTAATCGAATTTTTTAATACTGCTACGGGAAAAGAAGTGCAGCTTTCATGATCTTTTTCCGACCCATACCAAGGTGTATAACCTGGGCATTGATATAATTCATTTGACTTTTCATTTAATCTCTTGCTTAGTTCACTGACTCTATCCTCTTCCATTTCGGAATTTGACTTACGTGACATAATTCCTCTAAGAGACCTTTCTTTATTACAGCTGCATTTTACCTTAAGAGAATCTAATGTCGCTCCTCCAGTAGAAACCAGCTTCATCAACCCGTTACAGGTTGTTTTCTCATCGCCATGTACCCACTCTCTCCAAGGGAAATCGGATATATGTCCTTGATTGCATACCATAACAAAGGGGACCTGAATCATCTTCCTTAGTTTTTTACAATCTTTGCAGTCCAGCCAGCTTGTTCTGGAGGACATCGATGTCTGATGCAGTGTTCTGCAAGAAGGGCAATAATGCCAAGTGGGAAACCTTAACAAAGGTATATAGATATCAGTATTATTTTGAGTTATTTCATTTCCCGCGCCTTTATATTTATAACTTGGTCTAAAATCAGGCGGCAATAATAATTGCTTAACCTTCAATAATGATTTTAGCCTTGGTTCGTGAATATCAAATTCATCTAACGAATCAATCCGGCGTTCATTCTTGTCGTAATACCATTTATCTAGGGCCCCAATCATGGCTGATTCCCCTTCTGGGCTGATAACTAAGGCACCTGGTCCAAAGGTTGTAACTAACTGACCTCTTCTTAAGGGTAAGTCTTTCATGAAAACAAAGCCTCCCAACTGTTTTCACTATCATCAGAATTTGAGTCCGAAATATAAACAGAAACAATTAAACCCCTGCATTCAGAATCCACATTTCTCATGGAATTAATCATAGATTCGGCTTGGTTTTTTAATAATTTTGGAACAACGGTTCCTGCTGGATACATATATCCTGTTACATTTGAATCAACCTTCCATGCAGTATATCCACCTTTTTCCAATCTTTTTAAGATAGTTAAGAATCTCTTTTTCAGTTCATCCACTTGTTCCGAATCAACAAGCTTTGCTCTCTCTATTAACCGATTATAAAAAGGTAGAATCTTGTTCTTCATAAACTTTTCAATCTCTTTCCAGTCCGGTGTCCTGGCTACATCATCATTTAATGCCTGACGTAAAAATCCAACTATTACAGCATGAAGTCCTCTATCCAAGGAAGAATCTGAAAAAGGAGTAACACTGGTCGGTTCCACCTGGGCATATAATTTTTGATGGTACTCTCTAAAATGCTCAAAATGTGACTTATCCCTAGATTTTGTATTTGAATATAATGTGAAGATAAGACCTGGTCTCTCCCACCATCGACGTCCAACCCGCCCGCTTACCTGAATATACTGTGCAGTCATCTTTGGCTGCCCAACAATAGCCATAACGGATAAACGGTCTATGTCCACTCCTACCTCAATAATATTCGAGGCTAGGCATAAATCTATCGTTGTATCTCTATCTTTATCCTTACCTGGCGTATATGTTAGTTTTAAATCATCAATTGTTTTGGAAATTTCATGGCTTTGTTTTCTAGATGTTAATTCTAGAACACTATTAATATATCGGCTTTCCTTAAGATTTCCTTTTCTCATTGACATCGACTTAGAATACTGAGGTATGTCCGTCTGTGTTAAGGTTAAGCCGCCCCCTAGTTCTCGCAAAGTATTATAGAAGGTAAGTAATGTCCAATAGGGATCCCGTTCATCTTCTTTAATTTCAGAAGTCGATTGAAGAATCGATGAAAAAGCCATAACCTGAGACATCATTAACCGGACAGTGGTTGTATAAACCCCTACATATTTTCTGCCTGGCATTGGCTTACCAGATTCTTTATTAATTGCGGGTGTAGCAAAAAAGGAATCTTCATTTTCTAAACCAGGACTTGGGAATAACCGTGCATTTTCCCTTCCAAACAGAGCAAGTGCCTGTTCTTCGAATTGTTTTATTGTCGCAGTTGCCGCAATAATTTTTGGTTTTATATACTTTCCTCCATCATTTTTTAAACATAGTTCCTCTATTAATACTTCAAAAAGGCCAGTCAGTGTTCCCAAAGGACCGGAAATTAAATGGAGCTCATCCTGTATAATTAATGAAGGAGGGCTGACAAAGCGATTTCCATCCATATCAATCCCGAAAATTGCTCTTGCCTCTGGCTTCCAAACTAACTGAACAAATTTATCAACAGTCCCAATTAAAAAGGTTGGCCGTTTTTCATAAATAGTTTCATCAACTATATGAATAGGTAATTCATCATGAAAACGGCAATTCTTATCAGGGCAATGAATAACTAATCTATCGTTGTCATTTTTATAGCCAAAGTAATACTTCTTTTTACTTCCCTTTTCCTCATAATGGCCCAATTCAGCCCCGCACCATGGACAATTGTTAACAATGAAATGCTGTGCATTTCTTTCGTTTTTCTGTAATTTGTGTAGAGCAGTTTTTGCCGCTTTATTCGTATTTGGAGTTGTATTGGAACCAACCCAAATTCCAATGGAAAAAGGGGAAATCCCTAGCTTTTCCTCGTGTTTTTTTCTTAAATATTCCAAGGCGCAAATCAGCCTCGAAGATCGCTGAAACTGGTCCGCCGTTAAAAGCCGCAGTGTGTATCTCATCATAACATCGACCCCTGCGTCCAAAGGATTCTTTAATCTTCTAAGAATTATTTGAAAAGCAGCTACTCCTAAATAGGCTTCAGTTTTACCGCCTCCAGTAGGAAACCAAATTAAATCGACGACTTCCCTTGAAAAACTGCTTTCATCCACTAACGACTCAACTGACATCAAGATAAAGGCAATCTGGAATGCCCTCCAGGTATTTTGGGCAGACCTAAGTTTTATTTCATCGATTACACTTTCTTTAATTGGTGTTGTAAATAATATTTTATTTCCTTCCACACGCCCCTGGCGTTTCATTTTTCCATTCTCCTGCTGTAAAAGAATCGCTAGGTTTGCTAGACGAAATGCTTCTAGTATTTGATCATCCTTTAGCAATTCAAGTCCCTTTTTCATTCTGGTTAAACTTTCCCTGCATAAATCCATGTGCCGATTTGCAGCAGGCTGTAGTAATACCGGAATAAGGTCAATTTCCCTTTGTTTCCTTTCAATCCATTCGCTATACCCTTCAATTAATGGTTGAAGTATTTTTTCTGGGTGATCCTGTGAGGAAAGGCCAGCTAAATCACTCATTTTGATCTCTAGTTCAATTTTCTTATTACCCTGTTTTACAAAAACATTTGGTGTCATGCTGAGCGTTTCATATTCTGGCATAAATGTTGTAGATATCTTTTGTATGGTTTGACTGTTTTGTTCCCAATCTGCAGCACATCCATGACCAAATGAATAAACACCTTCATTCCGATAAAGTAGTTCTGTCGATGCCTCTTCATCACTCAAATACTTTTTCATTTGATATTGTTTAGGATAAACAGAAAATGCGTATTTTTCTGGAGTGCTGATCGACATCTTCGCTTGAAATAAAATTAATTGCTGGCGGTCAAACTTTGCTGTTTGAGAGCGGTTAGTGACACTAATAGTAATGATATATTGGCCTTTGACTTCCCGAAGACGTGCCTGAAATTGAACTTGGAACTGGCTAAGTTTTTCCCCTTTTTTATTAGTTATATCCACAACTTTTTCAATTTGCTTCTGAGTAATAAGTTCAGTCAAAGGCAAATCCCATTTCCCTTCAACGGTTTCCCTTAGCCACCACTTAACAGTATTACTCTCCCCTTTAACTCTGACTGAATGCGGAGTATAGCTTCCTCCCTCTATGATGACCTTTAATTGTGGAATTTCCTTATTAACACAAAAGGTCAATCCCATTGTGGACGGCATAAAATCATTACGTTGAGGAAATAACTCTACTTCACCATCATCCTCAGTCATTTCAACACCTTCATTCTGTTGAAATAGATTATCGAGTTTCCCTTCGTCATCCTGATTCTCATTGGAATCTTCATTTACAGGAGTTTCAAGGGTTAATTCATCATCCCTGCTAATACCTAATGGAAATAAATGCCCGCTCACATAACGTTCTGTTGGAGTTTCCCTTTGAAGAATCTCTTCTTTTACACCGCCAATTTCCCAGTAGTAGGGCTTGTATAATTCTTCTCTTGACTCAAATATTGTTGTTCCAATTGGATTAAACTTTTGATAGTGACTTCTAATTTGTCCAGGACCTATAATTTCTTCTCTTACATTATTCAGGACCTTCTGCCGATTAATTAATGAATTTTCTAAAGAAATCCCCATATCTTGCAATTCCTTTCCATCCCTAATCTATTTTAATTGGTTTCATTAGATTATAAGGAGCAATAAGATATCTAGAATGATCGATTGAAACAATTCTTTCAATATTAAATGAAGCTCCGTTAAATTCTTTGGACTTGAAGGTATAGAAACCTTTTTCCTGTAACTCCCTCATTATGTCTCTAGAAATTTCATTCATCAGTTTTTCAGAAATAATTCTTCCTGCCTTACGGTGGGCTTGTTGAATTTTTTTCATTGTTTCATAAATCTCTTCGAGCTTATTCTTCTCATACTTAAGAGCCCTTAGAAGTTTCGGCAGCTCAGTTGGACAAATAGATTCTTCATTACACCAGGACCTCAAAGATTGTGATGATGCAGTATTAATTTGATACCTATTCGTCAAAATATCACTTACACGTTTAATTCCTTTCTTTTTAACATTAAAACGCAGTTTATCCTTCCATTCGCTTTGTAGTGTTCGGTAATATTTCGCTCTTGATTTTAATACATCTTGGTCAGCTACTTCAGCAATAAGTTTTGTATCCCTATCATTCCGGATAACAATATAATCATCAACTTCGACGTCTTTAAAATTAATTTGTTTAACAAAATTTGTTTTTTCATCGGGAGTAAAAACACGTATTTTTGAATCTCTTGGGGCAAATAAGAATCTTTCATTTTCTAAATAAACAATATTCGCTTCAACTAAATCAGAAGAATTACTTTCTTCATTTTGTTGTTCTTCTATAAATTTATTTACTGTTGCGTTAGTAGAGTCTGAACGTTCTAAATGGATATTACCTTTCTTAATTGAAGGCTCACCAAACGTAATTTTCTTAAAAATTGTACTGTAAGCTCCATTTGGAATAATCTCATCAAAGACCTTTTTTTCAGTCATTGAATTTGAAAAAATATCATAGGAGATAAATGTCACCGTCTTGCCCTTAAAAGTATTAGTAACGTATTCACCGAAATATTTGGGATTACCAATATAGATAACATAATCAAATGTATCAAAACTTTTTCTAAAGCTATTTTCAGTAAAAATGTTCGTCTTTATAGATGATTTGACTTCGGTAGTGATTAACATTATCTCCTCACCAGAAAGCGGCCTTTTAGTAACTATTGCAACCCTCACTCCAACATCTGCATTACTATTAATATAACCACTCAAATATTCATGTAAATAATTGTTAGTTTCCTCAACTACTTTTCTATACGACTTTGCAATTGGAGTAATGATATTTTCAAATAAATCAGGATAACTGCGTTTTAGCTGAAAAAACTTTTTAAGCATTTCATCTTCCAAATCGCGGTTAATAACTTTATTAAAAGGGAGAAAACTACTTGTAAACTTGAAGAATACTTTTTTCAACACGCCTAGTACATCAAGTAAATGTTCGTCATTTTCATATTTAGTTTGTGTTTCAATCCTAAACCGCTCTATACTATCAGCAAGAATAAGCAATTCTTTGCTTTCTACGTGCTTAAATAAAACTGAGCATGCATCTAAATTATATAAATCTAATATTTTGCTAAAATTCATAATCTATTACCTCCAAGCAAGAAACTCAATGCCATTGGGTATCGGTGTACCAATAGATTCGAGGCACCCCACAATTTCACTAGTAACCAGTTTATAGTCCCCCTGCAGCATCTCTCTTTTTATTTCTTCTTTTATTTCATAAAATCGAAAATCATTTTCCGTCCTGCTTGATATAATAATTTTTGGATTACTTGAAAAGTATTTTACTTGCTTTAAATAGCTGATTACATTTGTAAAAATTGCTGGTGCTTCATTATTTATTTCTGCTTCAATTTTCTTTATTTGTGACGAAAAAAACTTTCCATTGGTATAGCTATTCCGGTTATCCATGTAAAGGAAATCGCTTACATTACCAGTTATACCATTGTAAGTAAAAAGCTGTTCCTCTATTGACTCTTCGAATTGTGCCACGTTTCCTATTAGATAAAACTCATCTCCCGGATAAAATGCAGTAGTATTTAACTGGTTAGTAGTGTAAAGCTTTTTAAGCAATGGGCTATCCAATCCTATTTTCTGATTTTTACTAACTCTTCTTGTTCGTTTAATCTCATCGAATTCTTCATCCAATAAGATAATCCTTTCCATCCATTGTTTTTCTGGAATACCTCTTTCAATCTTTCCATCCTTAATTTTAAGAATCATTTCATTTTCAAATACAGGACTTGGTTCTATACAAATTACAGAGGCTTTCCTGGAAGACTGTTCATCCTGATATATAATCCGGCTTCCCTGACCTAAACTTAATATCGTTTTCCTAATTGACTTCATCTGTTTACGCATCGAAAAAGTTTTATCCGCAATTCCCATCGCTATAAATAATGGAAAATATTGATCACTAGGAAGGGAAATAATAATATTTACAGGCTTTTTATACTTAATTCCGTGTTCATAAAAATACGCTCCTAAATTAAAAGCAAAACGAATCCACTCTGGTAGATTAATTACCCTTTTCTTATGTAATACTTTTAAATCTTCAAGAGACAAATTACCCACCTCTTTCAATCTTATTTACTAAAGTAATTTTATCACATTATTTGGCAAAAAGTTTTAGTTATTCCCAGTAAACTTCCTGTTAGACGTGTTATTATTTGCCATACTTATTTTTCTAAGTAAAAGTAATACTATGGCTTGGCTCTTTTTATTTTTCCAAAAAAAAAGAGCCAAAAAATTTTTGGCTCAAAACAAATCTATTTTATTTAACTAACATTTTTTTCTTAGGATTAATAATGTCACTAATTTTTCCTTCAACTTCAATTCCGAGGGATTCTAGTAAACTTTCGCCCACAAATCTAGCCATTAATGGCGGTACTGCATTCCCAACTTGCTGATACTGAGAATCTTTTGATCCAAAAAATCTATAGGAATCCGGGAATGATTGTAATCTTGCAGCCTCTCTAATACTAATTGCCCTATCTATTTTAGGATGAATCCACATTGACTTTCTTACATTAACAACAGTATCGGAAGGTTGATTATAATCAAGTCTCTTATAAATAGTATTCTGCGTTCTACTATGATCACTGTAGGTTGACTTTAACGTATCATCTAGGTCATGGAAATTCTGACCTTCCTTTAATGAGCTAAACCTTTTTAATGCTACTTCCCTCGAATCTGTTCTAACATGATTGTATAGAGGTTTTTCAGATTGATCTTTTAGATACTTATTTTGAAATTTATTTAGATATTCATTTAGAGGATTTCCGTTAATTGCTCCTGTTTCTCCTCTAAAGATTTCGTCATCTTTAACATCTATTTTAGGCGGTAATTTTTCAAGGTCATAAATAGCATCTTTTATTTTATAAAACTCCCACTTATTATTGAAGAGCGGTTCTGGTAGTTTAAGTGGCTTCCCGTTTAAAGCATCCTCTCTAATTCCAAATAATATGAGTCTCTTTCTCTCCTGCGGAACGCCAAATTGCGCCGCATTAAAGATATGATTACCGGCATTAAAAACATATTTTAAATCCAAAAGCCTTGCCTTTATATACTCAAATACATTGTATGATTTAATATGAATTTCAGCGTTGTCGCTGATAATTTCATCTCCATAAAGTTTTATATTATGGTCAATTATTTCAGAAATTTTATTTATTAATCTTTGGGCCTCAATGATTTGTTCTAGTAAGTTTGAAAATTCCATAATGGAAGAAGTATCATTATCTAGAATTCTTTTAAAGTTTTCCCCCAAAGCAATCCATGCATCTTTATAGAAAATATCCAAGTATTCTTCATGAATTTCATTCCATTTATCTTTTACAATCTTTAGAAAATATTTGTGATTGTTTTCCTTATTAACAAAATCAATAAGGCTATTCTCTGATTGTTTCTGTGCATACCTTAACAATAGATTTAATTTTGAAAATAAATCCTTATTTATTATATAAGAGGATAAATCAATATTGTTATTATAAGCATTAATTAAAAATGATTTTAGACTATCAGGATTAACTGTGAGAGTCCCTATTCTAATAATTTCATCTTGTTCTTCTAATTTTAATTCAGCTATCTTCTCTTCGTCATCTTTACGAATAAAAAATTTATGTTTCTCTGATTCTAATGTCTTAACATTCTCCATAACAAACGCTATTGGCTTAATTTCCTCGATAGCCCTTAAATATTCTTTCACAAGCTGGTTATTTGAAGAAATAAGAGTATTCTTTTGTCTATTTGCATTTGAAAATCCCTGGCAAGGCGGTCCGCCGATGATAACATCTATTTTCTGAAATTCCTCATGTAATTTACCATCTTCGTCTTTATACCTTAATTTTGTAATGTCTTTATGGAAGTTTTCCTCTTTAATATAAGGATGGTTCTCCAAATAAGTTTCTCTAGCATTCTCATTAATTTCTACTGCAATTTTCACTTCGAATTTTCCTGTCTGCTCAAATCCATTGCTGAGACCACCGGCACCTGCAAAAAGATCCATTACTTGTAGTTTTTTATCTTCCATTAGCCTCACTCCTACAAGAAGAAGTCTTCTTGATATTTTAATAAATACCTTTCAGGAATCAGAAAGGATTCTTCAATTCCTATTTTATACGAATGTATGTTCTAAATCAAATTTTAAGGTAAATAACCTTTCAATTATATCATCAAAAATTCATAGAGGTAATACTAGATTTTTAGCGTAAATTTGATAATAATCTTCAGTACATTCAGTAATCTTTTTCCCCAAAAAATTGCAAAACACCCTCCGCCTTAAAGATCAAGGCAAAGGGTGAAATGTTTATATAAGATTACTCAATTCCTTCGAACAATTTTCCTTAAACTGAACCCAGCAAGCCTCTTGTTTTGCCCACTGAGTCACGTTACGGTCTCCGGCTGAATCTTTGAGGAAAGCTAGCGTCTTGTCCGCAATTATCCTGATTACATCATCCCATTTATCGGATAGAGACTGTGCATTCCAAACCTCTACCAGGTCTATTTTGTCACCGTATAAATGGTTAAGCATTGCCACAGTATAATAAATGACATTTGCCTTATATCCTCGCAACTTCATTTCATCGACAATTTCCTGAACACGGTTATTAATTATTGCTCTTCCGATTAATTTTTGGTAAACAGACAATGTCATTTTGGGTTGAGAGCTTCCTTCGGTTTTCCAGAAACTCTTGTTTAAATCCATAAACTTATTAAATGCTTCTTCCCCACCCTTACTTGAAGTATGAGGATAGCCTTCCCATGACATAAAGTATTTGGCTATATCCACTTTTGTCAGCACTTTATCTTTAGGATATTGTTTTTTAAATTCGGTTTGTTCCTTTCCTCGTTTTCTTCGGTTAATATCTACCATATACTGGCCTCTTGCCCGCTCAAAATACCATTTGCTCTCAGGCTTGCGTCCGTCAAAAACAGGTATCCAAATATTACGTGAAAACTTCTCTAAATCAGACATAAATCTTGTATTTGCAAGAAGGTCCGATTTATTAATTTTATTTTGCGTGTTGGCATATTGGGAAATGCGTGATACCATCTCATCTTCTAGCAAATGTTGGTCCTGAGTAGTAAACTCGTTAACAAGAAGAATAGTTAACTTTGCTTGGACAAAAACATCCGTTAGATTAATGCCATCCTTATAAGCCTGGTGAATCGAAGCAGTAGTTTGCCCTCCATTTACTATCTGCCAGCCGCTTAATCCTTTGATGTTATATAAATTTTCTCCTGTATCAATTTTCTCAATTTCGGCGGCCCGGGCTACAGTTGAAATACCGTTATTATAGGCGACGAACATTTTCCTCTGGAATGGATCCTTTAAAGTATCGCGAATTCCTTTATTAGTTCCTCCTCTTGCTTGAAGAAAGGATCTTACATTTCGTTCCACCAGTTTCTGGCCCCATTCTTCGTAGGCTTTTGACAAAAGTTCAGCGGAAATGTAGCCAACATAACAATCAAAGTTTTTCACTCCGCTGACGGGGTCTGGTACCAGCATCATTGTTAATGGTTCCCCATAATCCCGCTCAAAATCAATATAATCTGTTTCTATGCCCTGCTCTGCGGTTATCAGCTGCTGGACACGGTCAATATCCCAGACTTGGACATTTACAGTCTCAATCCCTGGAATGGAAATTTCAACAGGTTTATTTGAGGTATAGTACAAATTTGTGACCACAAAGATATTTATTTCATTAATAGATTCAATCTTATCTGATATTAACTTAGCAAGATCATAAGCCTGCAATGATTGATCAATGGTCTCCATCAGGGAGTGTGCATTTGTAATAAACCTTTTTGCCTTGTTCGTAATTTCCGTTATGGCCGTCATGCTGATAGTGAGCAAATCATCCTCATTTTGCTCAAAGTTATAATCTACAACATATAAATCTAACGTATTGTTCTCTTCATCATATGCATAAGCGTTGATTGCAATATTTTTTGTTGTATCTAAATACGGAGGAAACAAAATTTCAGGTTCATCCGGGCGGTCCATAAAGGTCAGCATCTTATCAAGAAAAGGAATTTGATAACTCCCTGCCTTTATTGCCTTCTCTTCCAGTTCCTCCATAAAATCTATAAGAAATTCTTTTCGTTGTCTTAATTCAATCATTTTTCCCCATCCACTCTAAAGTATTGAAATATTTTCTCTTTATCCCTCTCATATTCCGAACAATGAGTTAAGTCTATATTATATGTTACATGAGAGATTCCTCTTGGGAGGTCCTCTTTAAGCAGTCTTGGGAACCCTTCCCCCGCCTCATAAACCTCAATCTTTTCTACAAAGTAAAGGGGGTCAGCATATTCCTCTTCCCTAAATCCCAAATCCATTAAAAAGTCGTTATAGATAAGGGCAATTCGTTCTGAACGCTTCGCAATTTTCTCTTTGACTTGGACTGCTAAGTCCTGAAGAGACATTCCATGAGTTTTGCTTTGCTCTAAGAAACAAACATACAGATAGATTGTAGAAATAGCTTCACTCAGTTTTAATTGGTCCTCATTCGAAATTTTAATTGATTTTGATAATTTTTCTGAAACAGTCTTTATTTCCAAGCCGAATTTATTGCTTTTAAAATCAATTCTTCCTTTAGTCGGCCCATACCATTGCTCAATGATAAGAGGCGGCTGTCCGGGGAACTTATCCAGCCATTCATTGATAAACCAAAGCTCCCCAAATAAGCCTCTTTGCTGCTCTTCCGAAAGCTTTTTAAAGCCGCCTCTTTGAAAAAATGTTCTCCATCTATCCAAGACAGTAAATATATTGGTAAAAAGAGAATCCTCTTTATAGTTCATTAAATGATCCACTAAGTTTTGAAGAACCGAATCAAAAATCTCGGAGTTTTGTTCATCTTCCTGCCGTATGATTAGTACATTCCGATTTTTCAAAGAAAAAATCTTCTCAAAATACTCCATTTTTATCGATAAACCGCGCCATTTTGGGAGGGCATTTATTTGTTCATCCTCCCAGGGGGATTGTCCTAAGTCAATATACAGCATTCTATTTAGATTGCCAGCATCAATCCCTGCAAAAATAAATGGAGCTTCATCAGTTAGTACATTCAATTTATAAAATTCATCATTTGATTGGTCTTTAAGTTCCCCAATCATCTGTTCAAATTCCGTTTTAACGTCTACCACAGCCATTCTCCTTTTAATAGTTATTGGACAGTCTTATTTACCTGGTAAACATCAGTTTCGTCTAAATCAGAATAAGGGAATGAAATGGCTATACCGATTGGAACAAGTTTTTCCGAAAATGGGACATTCAAGTTCTTAAAGACAGGGACATTTGGATTCAATGGGTAGATTAACAGCATCCCATTTTCTCTTGGACGCAATTTACGTTTATCCTTCCTATCCTTTTTATCCTTAAGTTTTTCAGGTTCAATATCGATATATTCCTGGTTAGGGGCTACAATTGCCTTTATATCTACATCCTGTTCCTTATTGCCCGGCGGTTTCATATCTGTTCCCCGTCCTACTGCCGAATCTAAAAATAAGCCTCCCAAATTTACTGGGTATGGACCAGCACCTGTTGGATCCCCTTCAACAACAGCAACAGTCCAATTTGTTAATTCCCCTTTATCGTTGGCAAATTGAATATAATTCTTCATCAAACCTGAATCGGCCTTATTCCCTCTAGTCTCATAATCGCCCAGAAATTCTTTAACAATGTCGGCTTTTACAAGGGATGCTACATAATAACCGGTCTTTCCCTTGCCAATTTTGGTTTTTACCAAATCAAGACTTTTAACTAGCTTTTCTGTTGCCTTCATATTCGTTTTATAAAACTCTTCGCTATGTCCGAATATCCTGGTCTGCTGCAAGGTCCCTTCATAAATAATCGTTGAGGAAATAGCATTTTTCATTTTTAACGGGCTTGTTAAGGTCATGGTTGGATGACTTAACATTTTCACCGCATACTCCATAGGAGTTTTGCCCATTTGTGCCAGCCGGTCAAATTCCTCTCTAAGCTCGACCATAGCAATGGCCAAATGCTCAAAGTTCGAAGCTATTTCTTCAGAAGTGTAAATTCTGCATAAATCCATATAGCCTTTTCTATATCCAAACCAGCGGCCCATCTGCATAAGAGTGTCATACATGACAGTGTTTCTGAAGTAATAGGTAATGCTCAACCCTTCCAGTGTCAGGCCGCGGGATAATTTATCTCCCCCGACCGCAATGACATTCAGGCCATCCTCTTTATATTGATGGTAATCCAAGGCATCTTTGCTGTTCCCGTTAATTTCAAAAACCTGTATAATGCCAGCTGCTACTTTAAGTTCCTCATAAACCTCTTCCCAGTTGTATATTTTAATATCTTCCGGCCACTTCTCCGTCGTGGTCATGAAATCTTGTTCGTAAAGAGCCCTTATTTCTTCAAGAACGTTACTTTTCGGATTATATTGAATCTGATGTGAGATCGCCTCAAAAGTCCTTACCACTTCATCCTTTACATTGGACTGTACATCTTTGAATCGTGAAGTGTGTATTAGCATAGAATTATGAGTCTTTCTCTGGCCCCTAAGATTCCTAATGGCTATGGTAAGCAAAAATGCTAATATGGCCTCACGCATTTGAGGAGGAACCTCTTCAAACTTATCCGCATCAGTTTTTTTCTTTATGGTAGTAAATATCTCAATATCTTCTTCTCTTAGATGGCGGATTAAACTAGGCCTCTTATATGACGGGTCTTCATAGACATTAAAAAACTCCTCTGGACCGCAATAATCCTTTGGTTTTGGGAGCCCCACTAAGAAGTCTTTCGGATAAAGGTCCAGTCCCTCTTCAGTTGTTCTTGCTTCAGTATTTATAAGGAGATTGGCAAACGGGGTGGCAGTATAACCCGCATAAGCTTTTCGTTTAAAAACCTCTAGTATTTGTCTTATAAGACTGTTGATTGTTTTAGGGTCCTCATTCTTGGCCGGGTCAGAAGTGTCAACTGAGGCTTGGTCCGCTTCATCATCCACGATTAAAACAGGGATATCTAAATTATATAAATCACGATGGTATATCAGCTGATCGCGTAAAGATTCTAAAACCGTTTTATTTTTCTTTACCACCATTAAAGTAGGGGAATTTAAATTGCTGGTCCCCCCATGCTGAGAACTAATATCATTTTCTGCTGTAGTCCAAGAAGATATAATATGATCTGGAGTATTTGCATAAACACGGGCAACCCCTAGCGGCTTACCTTCCTTATCCATCATGTTTCCTATAACCTCTTGATTTAATCTAATCTGTGTCTGAGCCCTTAAGTCATTGTGAATGCCCGATAGTACAATAACTAATTTATATCCGACATCGTATGCTTTATTAATTAATCCTGTAAAGTTGGCGGTTTTACCAGACTGAACAAACCCCAGGACTAATCCGCGCTTGTCAAACGGCTCCATGGACTTAGGATTTCCAAGGGATTTCATGATTTCATTTGTCGTATAATCAATAGTTTCAACTGATTCCATTGGCCAACCCTTTATTTGGGTTAAAAATTGGCGGTACCTTGTCCAATAAAAGCCGTTAGATATCATTTGAGGGGAAAACCAGCTTTTTCCTTTATTTTCTACCATAATAGGGGGTTTAGGAATATCCACACCAATTTTATATTTTTTGTACATTTGTAAAGACCACATTGCCAATGTCTCTTCATCGATGTCACTGATACTTTGAACAGTCATCTTTGCCATATTAAAAGCTTTTTCAGCTGCTTCTTGCGAACTAAAAAATGACTTAAACGAGTAATAATTAGTAGAAAATGTTTGTTCAAAAAGGATTTTCTTATCAAGTTCAATCAAGTAAACCGGCCTCCAATACAATCTTCATAAGGGTTGCTCTATTAATGCCGTCAAATGCTGGCTGTGTAATCAACATATTCAAAAGCTGTTCCTCATCACCAGCAACATTTATTTTTAATAAAGTCGAGGCAAACTGGATGACAAGCTCTTTTTGAGAGTCGGATACCTCTTGAATAATCTCTTCAGGTACTTTTGGAGAATCTATAATATTGCTGGGAGAACCTAATTGGACAAACTTAAGATATAAATTAAGGATCCTTGTCGTTTCATCATCCATTTTTTTAAATAACTCGGCTAAAATTGGATGATTTCGATTTAAGATAAATTGTGGACCATCCTCTCTTCCGGACTGTTCCCATGTGTTTAAACTGCCTTTTAATGTCTCGCCTGGTCTTGTGCTTTGAGTACGGAAATAAAATATCTCCTTTGATACTTTCCGAGCAATTGCTGATATAGCCTCAAGTCGTCTTTTCGCTTCTTCAGGAAGATTGATTCCAGATTTTTTTATATCTACCTGCCAATCAGAATCAGCTGCATTCGGCAGATCAATTCGTACCCTTGCAAGCTGTGCAGAAGCATCCTTCGGGAATAATCCCATCCAATCACCATAATGTAATAGGCGATTCTCCCGGTAGATGTAAAACCCTTGATGATCCCTCCAGCCCTTATAACCGCCTGCTTTTTTATACTCAGGTTCTGTTAAGTGAGAAGCATGGGGCAAAATAAAATATTGTATTTTTATTCTATTTTCGTTAATTCTCAGAACCTGCATTTCTCCCTCAATTGTATGCTCATGGTATCTCATAAACGGATCCCATGGGATTATTTCTTTTCCGTTAATATACATTTGGACATCGCTTTTTTCTAAAATGGAATGAAAAACAAATTCCAAATGCTTATTGATCCGTGAAACCTTACTAAAAAAGCTGGTTTCTTTTAATGTACGTTTTCCTCCGTATCCCATAAAACGATCCAATTTATCAATGCTAACAATTGTGCCGCTATTCCCCTCTATTGTTCCCATTCTTTGTTTGACCTCTTCAGGAATAGAAGTGAATAGCTGCCATTCGTTGCATTCGGAAACGTGGTCCAAATCCCAGCATCGTTCATGGAAAACGCCTTCAAATTTCGTTAGGACACTTAACCTTTTACCAAGCGAGAAGGAAGCTGTCTTTAAACCCATTCCGAATCTTCCAAGTTCATTTGCGCCTCTTGTAGCCCGAGGATCTTTTGAGCCGATGTTCATGGCTGTTTGCAGCATCTCTTCGTTCATGCCGGTTCCGTTATCAGTTATGGTTATGATGCCGTCTAATTCATTGTATTCGAAATTTATATTAATCAGGGTTGCCTTGGCATCTAGACTGTTATCTACTAGGTCGGCCACTGCGGTGCTTGGATTGTAACCTATAGATCTTAGAGCATGTATTACTGGTGCCGCTGATGGTTCTGTTTTAATTACATCCATTTATTAAAACTCCATTCCTTACAATAGTCCTATTGTAATTATAACAAATTACAATATATGTAACAGAATAGATATTAAATATCATTATCCCATAATAAAAACTGTAGATTTATTCACCTACAGTTTCTGGTTTCTTATAAAGTTAACGTACTCTACATGAGCTGACTAAAGGAACAAATGTGACTGTCAATACTGTTATGCCTGGTTCCACTTTAACAGAAGGAGTGGAAACCATGTTAAATAACCTTTATCCTAATGAGAAATTGACAATGGGCGAAGCTGAAAAGCGATTTATGAAAGAGAATCGACCAACCTCCATTATTCAAAGGCTTATTCGACCAGAAGAAATCGCACATCTTGTCACCTTCTTAAGTAGTCCGCTTTCCTCGGCCATTAATGGTTCCGCGTTACGAATAGATGGGGGATTAGTACGTAGTGTGTTTTAATAAACAAAAGAAATGTTAATATTTACATCTGCAAAGGGTAAAGGGTAATCACCACTGATAAAGAATCATTCTTCATTTTCCACTTAAAAATAAAAAAGCTCGTTGTAATCAAATGCAACAAGCTGAAAAAATGAAAAAGCCATGATAAACCGTGTATGATTAAGTCGACGAAAACACAATCAATACAGAGGGTTTATCTATGGCTCAAGGTCAGCTTAATGACTATGTGACATGGTCCTTCTTCTATTACCTATATGATTAATACTGTAAACCCATAATGCATTTATAAGTAATAAGGCACTCGTAGTGAAGAACACATAATGAATGCCAAAGAATGCTGCCATTTGCCCGCCTAATACAGATCCTCCGAGAGTACCAATATACTGTGCAGATTGATTATACCCGAAAATACGACCAACAATTTCATCTGGTGCACTTTTTCGGACAAGGTTGTTAATTGATGGCAATAATCCAGCTGTCGCAAGTCCAAGACAGAAGCGAAGTCCCATGAGTTCCCATGGTGTTTTCACAAAAGCTTGTGGAATAAAGATAATTCCTGCAACAATAAGTGCTCCGATCAATATTTTTCTTGAACCAATCCGGTCAGCAAGCTTACCTAATCGTGGAGCAGCGATTATATTGGCTAAACCGGCAGCAGCCACCACCATTCCCGCAATCATAGATAAATGGGTTGCATGTGGTGATAATTCTTTTACATAAACAGTAATTAATGGCTGAATGGACATATTGGCAATTTGCAAAATAAATGCGCTAGCAAACAATGAAATTAGCAATCTCGTATCAGGAACTAGCTTCCAAACTTGGCTAAAGGCTAACGGTGTTTTATGGACAGGTGTAAATTCTTCTTTTATCAAAAATAGAACGGCAAAGAAGGCGATTAACAATAACACGCTTGTAACAACAAAACAGCTTCGAATTCCAAAGAATTCTGCAATACCCCCTCCCATTAAAGGACCTAGAAGCCCGCCACTAACGGAGCCTGTTGAAAGTGTACCGAGTGCCCAGCCTGAATTTTTCTTCGGTGTTTGTGTTGCAACTAATGTAACCGATGCAGAAATATAACCGGAAACGGCACCCATTAACATCCGTAATGCGAGTAATTCATAAACGTTTTGTACAAATGCCATTACAAAAACGACAATGGCCATTCCAAGGCTCGCACGGAGTAACATTAGTTTCCTGCCCTTTTTATCTGCAAGTCTTCCCCAAATAGGCGAAACAATGGCTGAGATTAAAAAGGTTGAACCAAAAATCAATCCAGACCATTTTTCAATCTCTGAAGTTGCGTGTACCCCTAGCTGATCTATATATAAAGGTAGCATAGGGGCTATTTGACTCATCCCCGCGGCAGTCACAAATGAACCGAACCAACAAACAAATAAATTTCTTTTCCAATTCTCCATATAAACACCTTTCTTATTATTTGGAATTTATTTCGACTTTCAAAATAATTTATATCCTCAATCATACTCCAATCAATTGATAATGACTAATATATGTATTACTATTTGCTTATAGGTTGAGGACTATCAATAGAGGTGGACAAATGGATTTCTTACAATTAAGGTATTTTCAAACCGTTGCCCATTTTGAACATATGACAAGGGCTGCCAAAGAGCTTACGATTGCACAACCGTCACTAAGCCAAACCATTTCTCGTTTAGAGGAAGAGCTGGGTTTTCCCCTTTTTGATCGAGAGGGCAGGAATATTAAACTAAATCAATTTGGGAAAATTTTTTTAAAAGGAGTAGATAAAGCTTTTTTTGAATTAGAGTCTGCCAAGCTTGAGATGGCGGAACTCGCAGGAGAGAGCAAGAATCAAATTTCACTTTCTGTCATGCATACCCCATTATTACCGAATATTATTAGTCAATTTCGTAAGGCATATCCATTCGCCAATTTTCAAGTAAGTATGCATTCTCCCTTGCGACTTGTGGAACAATTGGAAAAAGGGGATGTCGATTTATGTGTTACTTACTTTCCTATTGAGAAAGAAGGAATCAGCTGGATTAATCTTATGGAGGATGAAGTATTCCTTATAGTCCCGGATACCCATCATTTGGCTGGGAGAGATAGCATTCAGTTAAAGGAAGTGGCAGATGAACAATTTATTCACAGAGAGCCGACAAATCCCTTTAGAATGCTAACAGATGGTTTTTGTGAAAAAGCAGGATTCACACCGAAAATCGCCTTTGAACTCGAAGAACCGGGATCCATTCATAACTTTGTAGAGGAGGGATTGGGTATATCCTTTTTAACCGAGCATACCCTCCGCTATTCCCACTATGAAAAAATTGTTCCATTGCACATTGAACAGCCTGTCTGTACAAGAACGATAGGAATGGCATGGAAAACGGAGCGGTATACTTCAAAGGTCGTTCGGGAATTCCGGGAATTTATGATTGCGTATTTTAAGGAATTAAGTTAAATGAAGCATGGGTATTTTAAGAAATTGGTATGGGTTTGTTTGGTTCCTGAGCAACTGCTTTTTCCATGAATATAGTATCAATAAAATTTCCATCACAAAAAACGCTCTCTAACTTAGAGCGAGCAATCTATCAACCTTCGTTATGATCATTATCGTGAACCTTAGATTTCTGAACAAAGTAAACCACCAAACCAATTAACATAATCCCATTAGAAATGCCGGCATCAAGTGAGACTGCTAATAAAGGAATTAATAACAATATAAACCGAACCTACTATTGCCAAGATTGGTGTAAAAGAATATAGAGAAAATTTATATAATCCTTTTGTTTCTTTACCCTTATCCTGTTTTCGCAAAATAAAAAGGGCATAAATTGCTAAACTATTAAAAATAAATACTGTAAATATAGCAAGATCCGAAAGTCGTTCAATCTTCACCTGCCGTTAGGTCAAGTTTAAATTCACCTGGAATAGCTCTTCCGGCAGGAAACGATTCGGTTGATCTCCTATGCTTTGCTGAGCAATTCTGACTTTCATAAAAGGAATCAATTTCTTTTACGGTAAGTAAGGAATCATTTAACCAGTTTTGCAGGATCCCCACCACATAGCAGACTTCGCTTGTTATTGGCGCAGGCATTATTCATCGCTTTTAAAATCACCTCTTTCGGCTGTAAGAAGCTAAAATCCTCTAACCAAGATAACAGCTGCTGTTTGGCATTTACGTTCGAAAAACCAAATCCATTGTTGTCCCAAAACTCTACAATTTCTTTCACATCCTTTTGATCATTCTGTAATGGATTCTCGATGTCTGGATTTTCCTCTAGATTTGGATTTAAGGCTTCTTGTTGTTGTTTTTTATTTATTTTATTATTTATATATTCTTGTTCTTTTTGTCCCCGTATCGTATTACGAGGCGTCAGCGTATCGTCAAGCTCTTCACATTCAGTATCTTGATATGTATGATTTTCATTTGGGCCGTTAACTTCCTTGCCGAAAACCATCTCTTCTTGTTCAAAAAATGATTCAATTAGACTACGTATTTCCTGATTTTGAATGGCTTCCGAAACATATTGAATTAGTGAAAGATCTTCCACATCCTTTAACTCGGAAAAAATACAGTCCATCACCGGTTTCCCGCCTTTAACCTGGTTATCCTTCCACCATTTTTTCAACGCCAGTTCTCTCGTATCAGGATTGTACCGGATCAACTTGTGATGGTCGATGAATCGTTCCATTAACGAATGAACACTCTCAATCGAATAGCCCAAATCAAAAGCCATTTGTTTTTTTGTAATTTTATAGATGCCAGTTTGAGTCGTAAGTGGATTCGTAAGAAGATAAAGATAAAAAAATTTGTCCTCCGGGGTCATTTCTTCTAATACAATCGGATTCTTCCAAAAATCAGTACGTACCATTCTAAACTTTGCCATCTTCAACCACTGCCTTTCTTCTTATAAAATTCCTTCATACTTGATATAGAAATAAATGAAGAAAAAGGTCATATGTTTTTCATTTAGAAAGTGATGCTTTATGACACACTTTCATCACCATTTCCTTTAACAGGGCTTTATGTGAATATCCTCATCTTCAGCACTTCTACAATATCGAGAATGGCAAGGGAAAGCGAATTTCCTTTTTTCATTTTTGAGGGCATTTTTAGTGCCAAACATCAAAAAATGCCTTCAAAAATGATTTTTGAAGGCGTTTTTTGCAATTTCGGTTATTTTATACCCTTTTTTTGTGAAGGCGGTATTTCACAATCAGTTTCTGCCAATTTATGTTTTTCACTTTTGATTAAACGATTGAAACCCCACAGGCCAAAACCGCGCCTTCATTTATACTAAAGCAATTTGGTTTTCTTCTACTAGTGTTAATAGATGCTTTTTGATTTCTTCTATATTTACAATTTTTTGTGCAACATCGGTTTCTATTGCAGCGTTAGCAACAGCTGCTGCTACATGTGCGACTACTCTTCGGTCGAACGGATCAGGAATGACATAATCGGCATGAAGTTCTTCATCTGAAATCAATTCAGCAAGGGCATAAACAGCCTTCAGTTTCATTTCTTCATTAATTTCCTTTGCGTGAACATCTAAAGCACCACGGAAAATTCCTGGGAAGGCAAGTACATTATTGACCTGATTTGGGAAATCAGAACGTCCTGTCCCCACGACTAGCGCCCCAGCTTCTTTTGCATCTTCCGGCATGATTTCCGGTACCGGATTTGCCATGGCAAAAATAATGGGTTGTTGATTCATCGAGCGAACCATTTCTTTCGTTACGACACCTGCGACCGATACACCAACAAAGACATCAGCATCCACAAGCGCATCCGCCAGTGTTCCTTGCTTTTGTTCTTTATTAGTTATGCAGGCCATTTCCTCTTTGAACGGATTCATTCCGACAGGTCGACCTTCATAGATGATCCCCTTTGTATCGCATAAGATGACATCTTTTACCCCCATACGAAGCAAGAGCTTCACAATAGCCACACCTGCCGCTCCAGCACCGTTGGTCACAACGCGAATATCCTCGATATTTTTGTTAGCCAATTTTAGCGCATTGATTAACCCTGCTGCTGTAACAATGGCTGTACCATGCTGGTCATCATGGAATATAGGGATATCACAAACTTTTCGTAAGCGATCCTCAATTTCAAAGCATTGAGGTGCTGAAATGTCTTCCAGATTAACTCCGCCAAAAGTCGGTGCTAATAGTTTGACAACTTCGACTATTTTATCCGGATCGGTCGTATCCAAGCAAATCGGGAAAGCATCCACATCCGCGAATGATTTAAATAACAATGATTTTCCTTCCATAACCGGCATTACGGCTTTCGGGCCGATATTTCCAAGCCCTAGTACAGCTGTTCCATTTGAAACAACGGCTACGAGGTTCCCTTTCATTGTATATTCATATACTTTGCTTTCGTCTTCATAAATGTCAATGCACGGTTCAGCTACACCCGGTGAATAGGCAAGGCTCAAATCTTTTGCATCTCGTACTGGAACCTTAGAGTGAACACCCAGCTTCCCTTTATTCTCCTTATGCATCTTTAATGCTTCTTCACGTAAAGTAGACATCTATGTCCCTCCTTTTGTTTTATTTTTTATGGTGACTCATCTATGGTTCATACAAATCAGCCAGTAATTTGCTGAGGAATTTATAAAGTTACAAAAAATAATTGGGAAATCCTCTCTTTACGAACATATTTGCACACCCTCTAATATTCACTTCTTCTACGTAAAAGTTGTAATTTCTATAAATCTATCAGCTTATAATTTTTTGACTAATATCTTTATTTATTCCAAGCAATAAATCTTTTTTGTAAAAGAAAAAGATGATGCCGCAAATCGCTGTAACTACCTGTGTCCCTATAAGAAGAGAAAATCCTGCAGCAAAGTTGTCTTTTACTTGGCCGGCAATCAACGCACCCATAATAACGGGCATAAAGGCTGATACTAAGTTTCCAATTCCATTCACAATCCCATAGGTGCTACCAACATTTTTTCCCTTAGATAAAAATTGAACCATAGTTGGAATAACCGGACCTTGAATTCCCCAGAAACCATTTGCTAAAACCAAACCCAATGCAGCGATCGTCCGGTTAGGTGAAATAACAGTAATGGTTACACATAATGCGGTTAAAACGCCTCCAACTACAAACAAAAGTGAAGCTTTTCGAATTGAAATTTTATCGATTAAATAGCCGCCTAAAAAGCCTGAACCAATACTAACGATAAATGGCAGCGAAGAGATAAAGCCCATTTGTTTTATTGAAAAGTGTCTTTCGTTTAAAAGATAGGATGGTAACCATGAACTGCTTCCCCATAAATAACTTAATGTTGTGACCTCAATAACCAGAATCCAAATGAGTCCCGGTGTTTTCAACGCTGATATAAAGGTTTTTATAGGTTCGTCTGATTGTTTTTGCTTTTTAAGCTTAACTTTATTCCCCTCTCTCTCTTTTGTTTTAATAAACATTAGAATAAGAGGTAAACCAACTACAAGGTTAATAAAACCCAATAGATAAAATGAGGTATGCCAATTAAATTGGAAAATAAAATATGTAATTAGTGGAAACCCAAGCGCTAATCCTATCGAAACCCCCATTGAACTTACCGCATTGGGTTTACCTCGCTCAGTTTCGCCGAACTCGTCCTTAATATACATCGTTTTAAGAGAAAATAACGGCCCCTCACTTGCACCGAGAATAAAACGAAAGAAAAGTAATAAGAATAGCGACCCGGAAAATGGTGAAATAATGGTAAATATTGCCCAAATACAAATACTAACGATTAGCCCTTTCCTTACACCTAAACGCGCTTCATACATTGGGGTTAAGAACATAGCTGCTATCCCGTACCCAACCAAGAATAAGGTCATCAATTCTCCTTGAGCTACTCGATCATTTGAAATATTGAATACATTTAAAAATTCCTCATTGGTAATAAGAATAGAGACATTTATTCGATCGATATAGGAAATAATAACAATGGCTAATAAGGTTAATACACCTAACCATCTTTGAATTGAATTGTTTCTTTTAATCATTGAATATCACCTAATTCCATTAGACTTTTTTATGCTCTAACTTACAGTAGTTGCCTTGTCATAAAGTCTGATTTTCTCGTCCAACTTTATAACTTTGAAAAGACCTTCAAAAATTGCCTATAAATATATTTCACATAGCTAGCTGTACTCTTTCAACTCAGTTTATATTTTAATAACCTCCTTGCATTTTGTTTTATATTTAAAACAATATTTTTAATATAAAACAATTTTATAATTTTCAGAATATATTTGTCAATGATATTTCAAATAGAAATAAACAATGTTTTATATACAAAACACAACCTTTCACCTCCCGAATAATGCCGAAGAATTCGACAGAAATTGGGTGGTGATAGGCACTAATGCTTATGGAATATTTATCAAGAAAAATAAGAAAATGTAAGAAAAAAGAATGCCGACTTTATGTGCTTGAAAATCCTCTAAAATCTTAGGAATTAACTATAAATTTTCAGAGGAATTTTTTGTCTTTAAAAAAAAATAAATATAATAGGGATTTCGTAGGAATGTCCTTTTTACGCGAATGTAATAGTAGATGGGAAAATTAATATCGTAATCTATCTTTTTTATATGAAAATATATGTAATTTTAAAAATGAGATACTATTAATTATCATATTGATATAGAGAAATATGGGAGTTGTTGCAAATTAATGAATCGATTCGGTGTATTGCCATTTGCGGATTTTAAGGGAACTTCTAGGATTTTGTCCCCATTTACTATAATTACCAAAATTGGAATAATAGTAGAGAATCACTTTTTCAAAGGGGGAGTTTCATGTTTCGTCGTAAATCGATTATCACGGTTCTAGCAGCAAGCATGATTTTATCATCAGGGGTGGTGTATGCTCAGACAAATGGTGCCCCAAATGCACAATCAGACACAGCTTTTGACAACAAGGTTATCAAAAAAATCAACGTAGAGAATATGTACAATACGATTAAGTATCTATCGGCAGTGCCTAGGGAAGCGGGTACCGAGGGAGAGGTTCGTGGGGTTGAGTACATAGAAAGCCAGTTTAAGAGCTTAGGCCTCGAAACTAAAAGAATACCGTTCCCAATCTATGATTATAAGACAAACCGTGAACTGGCTAAAGTTGACGGAGTTGATTTAAACGGTCATGCCTTTAGCGGCAGTGGAAGCGGGAATGTAACGGCAGAGCTAGTTAATGTTGGATTAGCAAAAACGGTTACTGATGATGTGAAAGGGAAAATTGCCTTGGTGGAACGCGGTGATATATCGTTTGTTGATAAAGTGAAGAATGTGGTTGCTAAAGGAGCAGTTGGGGTTCTCATGTATAACAACAGCGCTAATGGTAATAACTTTGGACAAGCCAATGGAGAAGTTCCTGCTGTAGCAATTACTCGTGCACAAGGCCTAAATCTAGTGGAAAGATTAAAGAACGGCTCTGTAAAAGCCACACTAGAGGTTGATATCCAAAAAATCGAGAAAACTTCTTATGTTGTTGAAGCTAAATTAAAGCCAGACAAAAACAAGGACACAGGCCAGATTGTCACGATTGGTGCACATCATGACTCTGTTCATCTCGGACCTGGTGCAAATGACGATGCTTCCGGAGTCTCAGCAGTATTGGAGCTTGCAAGAATTTTTGTGAATACACCGATTGATACCGAAGTCCGCTTCCTAACATTCGGTTCTGAAGAAAGAGGGATGGTGGGCTCGTCTTTCTACGTTTCACAACTTCCAAAAAGTGATATAGACCGCATGGTTGCCCACTTCCAAATGGATATGATTGGGGGGGCAGAAGCGGGAGAAGATCATCCATTAGGTGGATTAATCATGTACACAATTGACGGTAAAAAGAATCTTGTGACGGACTTAGGAGCTTCAGCCGGATCTAGAATGTATGATGTGCCGCTGCCGTATGGACAGTTAGGAAGAAGTGACCATCAGCCATTCCATGACGTGGGCATTCCTTCTGCTCTATTTATTCATTCACCTGTTGAGCCTCAGTATCACAAGCCAACAGATACGATTGAACATATCAGCAAGGAAAAGCTGCAACAAGCTGCATCAATCGTTGGAGCATCAGCCTATCAAATTGCTCGCCCGGATACACCAGCTCTTGATCGAGCACATGTGGCTCCTGCAACAGTAAACTACGAATTTGAAAACCGCCCAGTAGATTAATAAAAAAATAGAAAAAACGCTTGAATCAAGATTGAACTGCACCCCAATTGTTAGACACAATCTAACAATAAGGGGTGCAGTTCATGATTTTTGAAGGCGTTTTTTGCAATGCCGGTTATGGTTCCTATATCCACTCGTTACGCACATTTCTCGATCGTACTCCGATGTTACGATTCATGTCCTAGTAGTCGTTATGATCATCTTTTTCGGAAGGGGCAATTGCTAAACCACTAAAGGAAATTGGTCCAACAACAGCAGCTTCTGTACCATTAGTAATATTTTCAACTGTTACTTGATAAAGATGTGTGCCACTTCTCACATCCATATCTATAGCTTGAAATGTTGCTATATAGTTTACCTCTGACGTAGGGTCTGATTCCACTCCTTCTTGAGTCCTGAAGATTTCCTTTCCATCACGGAAGATCTTAAACAAAAGTTGAGATGTACCAGTAACTCCACGCACTCCCACTGTCGCAATTAATTCCACATTATTATCTTTTGCATTTCTTCGAGGAATAGTTATAGTAATATGTGCTACTATTAATCTTCTCGGAGAATGAGGAATCATTATTGGTCTAATTTGATCAACCTTACGAACCGGTTCTGTTGCTTTATAATCAATTATACGAAACATTAAACTCACCTCCTTAATACAGTAAAATATGCAATTAAAGAGATTTGGCTTGGACAAAATAATCATAGTAAGTTGCAAAAAATACTAAAGCGGCTAATGTAAAAAGGAAGAAGTGACCATCAGCCAATCAAATTGTTCGCCCGGATACACCAGCTCTTGATCGAGCACATGTGGCTCCTGCATCAGTAAACTACGAATTTGAAAACCGCCCAGTAGATTAATAAAAAAATAGAAAAAACGCTTGAATCAAAAAAAGATTCAAGAAAAAACAGTGCCTGTCACGCCCCGAATAATGTCGAATTCTTCGACAGAATGTGGGTGGTGACAGGCACTGTTACTTAGGATTTCCTATCCTTGTTTTCCACTTGGCTCTACAATTTGATTAAGAAACTGTTCAACCTCTTCCTGACTTTTTCCAAGTTTACTTACAAAGCGGTTCAGTTCTTTCCCTTCTTTAAAAGCAATAAAGCTTGGGATTCCGTACACATCCAGCTTCTCTAATACCTCTGGAAAATGTTCACGATTTACTGCGATCATATCTACTTTTTCTCTATACGCTTCTTCCAGGATGGGCATAAATAAATCGGTTTGCTGACAGTCTGGGCAATATTCGGCATAGAATTTGGCCATAACTGGTTTTGTTGATAGAATCGCCTCTTCAAACTCTTGTTTTGTTTTAATCTCTCTCATTATTAAAATCCTCCCTATATTTGGTTCTCAATGATAGATAGATTGTTTCCACTACATAATTCACCTGCATCAAGATATTTTTCGCAATCCAGAGCAGCCATACAACCACTTCCCGCAGCCGTAATAGCTTGGCGGTATTTATGATCTTGAACATCCCCGCAGGCAAATACACCTGGGATATTCGTTTCGGTTGCACCAGGATTCACCATGATATATCCCATATCGTCCGTTTTGATTTGATTGTCTAAAAATGCTGTGTTTGGTTTGTGCCCAATGGCAATGAAAATACCATCAGTTTCCAGAACTTCCTCTTTTCCTGTTTCGCTGTTTTTTACTTTCAAGCCAGTAACGTGTCGATCCCCTGCGATCACTTCTTCAGGAATGGAATTTAAGCTCCACGTAATTTTTGGATTCTTTTTGGCACGGTCTTGCATAATTTGGGAAGCGCGAAGCTCCTTTCTGCGGTGGACAACCCGAACCTCCGAAGCAAACTTCGTTAAAAAATTTGCCTCTTCCATAGCAGAATCTCCGCCCCCGACAACGATAATTTTCTTTCCTCTAAAGAAAAATCCATCGCATGTTGCACAGGTGCTTACCCCACGCCCAATATTTTCTCTTTCCCCTGGAATCTCCAAAAGTTTCGCTGAAGCTCCTGTTGAAATGATTAAAGATTGCGTTTTAAGCTCCCCAATTCCTTCCACCGTTAAGGTAAATGGGTTATTGGAAAAGTCGACTTTTTTAACCCAGCCTCGTTTAAACTCTGCTCCAAAAAACTCAGCTTGCTTTCGCATGTTCTGCATCAACTCTCGTCCCATAATCCCTTCAGGAAAACCTGGAAAATTCTCGACATCTGTTGTCAATGTCAATTGCCCCCCTGGTTCAGGCCCTTCAATGACTAAAGGACTTATGTTAGCACGTGCTAAATAGATTGCTGCGGTTAACCCCGCAGGTCCAGTCCCTAGAATAACGGCTTTATACATCGCTTACCTCCTTATCTCTTAGTCATGAATATTAATTTGCAATATTCGTGCCAATCTTTAATTCCTTGTAAAATCACTATTTTTTCAGCCTCTTATAAGTTAATCATTCCTATTTCCTATCACGTTTGAGAAAAATTTTTTCAAGACCAAGAAAACATGTACCAACTCAAATTTCAAACGGTGGATTAAAAGCCAGGAAAGTTTTAAAGGAAAGATACAGGATAGGTGTTGTAACTACTTGAACAATATTTGGGATATATTCAATCATCTTGCTAGGTAAAACAATATAAACTTCTTTACATGGAGCTACTTAAATGAGGATTTTGTAGTGGTCTTAAAAGGGAGGTTTTTTTGGAAATTAAGGATAAAATCATCGCTAGTATATAGACGACTTACCAAAAATAAAAATGCGATTCCTATAAATGTTATCAGGAATCGCCTATATAAAAGCATTATTTACTTAGATCGCTTTAGATGCTGTTTCAACACCCTCGATCCTCTCAGGCTTTAACTTCTTTATTGCAAATCCAGTGGCACCATAAACTAAATCGAATAATGGGACAAAGAAGGCTAGAAAAACATATGGGAAATAGGCATATGGCGATACCGCCAACATCTGCGAACAATAGATTGCGTTCGAATTCCACGGAATAACCGGTGCGCCCATCGTCCCAACATCCTCGATATTACGTGAAAGATTTTCTGGCGCCAAATTATTATTTTTAAAGACATTTTTCATAAGTGAACCCGCTACAATTGAAGTTAATAACATCGATGAGCCAATCATATTTGTGATTAATGCGATTACCATTGTAGCTAGTGTTATTCTAAATGTAGAGCCGTGGGTTCGTTTGACTAATGGCTCCACTAAAGAACTAAGAATCCCAGATTGTTCCAGCATTCCCGTTACACACATGGCTAAAAGGACAACAAGGAATGAGCTCATTAAACTGTAGAGCCCGCCTCTGCTTAGGATGGGGTCAACTAACTTACTGCCGCTTTTAAACACAAATCCATTGGTCATGATATCAAACATTTTTGTTAAATTATATCCCTGAGTAAAAACAGCCACAGCCAGACCGCTAAACACTCCCATTAACAGCGAAACAATAGCTGGAATGCCCCTTACGAGCATTACTAGTACAACCAGGAGAGGAATCAATGAAATCCAGGATAAATTGAAATGCTTTGATATTACACCAGTAATTTGTTGAATCTCCTGTATATTCGCTCCGTCTTTTCCATACTTTAAGCCTAAAATGATAAATATAATTGCTGTTAGAATATACGCTGGGACAGTTGACCATAACATATGTTTAACGTGTGACATTACTTTAGAGCCGGCAACGGTAGCTGCTAAAATTGTACTATCAGACAAGGGTGACAATTTATCTCCGAAGAAGGAACCACAAATAATGGCACCTGCTGTCATTGCTTGGGGAACTCCAAGTGCATTACCAACTGTCATTAAGGCCAAACCCACTGTACCCAAAGTCCCCCATGAAGTTCCGGTTGCAAGAGATGTTGCAGATGTAAGGAGCAAGGCCGTGATTAAAAAATATTGCGGCGAAATTAATTCTAAGCCCCAATACATAACATAAGGGATTGTACCAGAAGCCATCCAGGTAGCAATCAACACGCCAACTACTAAAATAATTGTATTCGGCTCAAAAGATTGCTTACCCATCTCCCAAGCCATATTTTGAACCTCATTATATTTATATCCCAGTTTCATGACAAGCAGGCTTACAACAATCCATAACAACAAGAACATTAATTCCAGAGATGCACCAAAACCAAGTGTTCCTGTAAGCAGCAGGCCGAAAAAGATTAAGACAGAAACCACTGCATATTTAAATGATACCGGAAATTTATAAGACTTTTTTTCCCATTCAGCAGTTGCATTTCCTTGATTTTCAGGTTTGTTCCCCATACACAGAACCTCACAATTCAATTAGTTTTTAAAAACTATATTTGTCATAGTTTAGCTTAATCTGTTTCCATGCGTGCTCTAGTAATGATCTTGTACAAGCAATATTTACTCTTACAAAGTTACCACTATCTTTACCATATGAACTCCCCTGATTGACTCTAACCCCTGCGTCTGTAAAAAATTCAGCCAATTCAGTACCGGTGAGGCCTAGCCCTTCACAGTCAATCCATAACAAATAGGAACAATCAGGATACTGAACTTTTAACTTCGGTAAATGTTTATGGATATAGTTAATCGAAAAATCAATATTGCTTCGTAAATAAGCATTTAATTCATCCACATAATAATCGCATTCATTATACGCAGTGATTAAAGCCTCAACTCCTAAATAGTTATAATCAAAGTGATATTTTGCGTAAATATCATCAAATGCTTTCTTCATATTTTTATTTTTTACAATCACATAAGCACTAAAAAAGGATGCTAGATTAAAGGTTTTACTAGGGGAGTTCATCACCACAACATGTTCATCCTCTTCCTCACAAATCTCTAAAAAGGAGTGAAAGGGCAGCCCTTTGTGAATCATGTCACTATGAATTTCATCACTTATAATTATCACGTTATTCCCGCGACATAAATCATACATTTTCTTCATTTCCTCTTTTGTCCATACCCGCCCGATTGGATTAGCAGGATTACATACAAGGAGTATTTTCACATCGGGCATCTTTAGTTTGTCTTCTAAATCTTCAAAATCAATCTGATAACCATCTTCTTTGTGGTAAATTAATCGATTGTCGATTGCTTTTCTATTAAAATTCTCAATTACCTTTTTAAAGGTGGCATAGACAGGAGGCTGTATCACTACTTTGTCACCCGGATTGGTATAAGCATCTAAAAACATCCATAACGCACCTGTCATTAATCCAGGCGCATAACTAATTTCGTCCCCCCTTATATCAATTTTATGATGACGGACATACCAACCTTTAATAGCATCAGTAAATCGATCACGCGGAAAATACCCATAACCAAATACGCCAAAATCCACCTTTTCCCTTACAGCGTCTAATACTTCACGCGGTGCCTTGTAATCAGTATCGGCAATGCCCAGCGGAATCAATGTGCCGCCTTCCCCTTCATTGTCCCATTTATCGGAATCAGAACCAATTCGATTAATCGTTTCATCAAAGTTGTGAATCATGCTTACCCCTCATTTTCCTTAAAATCACTGCGAATGCGTTTCCATTTTTGCGTAAACCAATAACATTATCAAATAAGCTTTTTTTCACTTTCTTTTAAAATCAACAAGGACTTCATCTGATATTTTGCCGCCAGAACTTCAGTCTCTCTCGCATGGTTCGATTATATCCCACCACTGGTAATTAAATAATCACTTTTTCTGCTTTTACATGATCCAATGCCTTGCATAAATCCTTTAGAAGATCATTTTTATCTTCAATGCCGCAGCTCAGCCGCACTAATCCGTCTGTCACCCCTAATTCAAACCTTTCTTTTTCAGGAATTACGGCATGGGACATGGTGTACGGAAAGGATAATATTGATTCTACACCCCCTAAGCTAACGGCCACTATAGGAATGCTTACATGCGCAAAAAAGTCCTTCACATTTTCATAGCTTCCTAAATCAAAGGTTAAGACAGCACCACCGCTGCTTGCTTGGGAAAAATGGATCTCTCTTCCGTTATGATTTTCAAGGCCCGGGTAATAAACAGCCTTCACCTTGCTATGTTTTTGAAGCTCTTTCGCAATAAATACCGCATTTTCTACTTCCTTTTCCATACGGATTTTCATGGTCTTGATTCCTCTTAAAATTAACCAACAATCATATGGGGGGAGCATACTGCCAAGCATTTTTTGAGTTTTGAATAACGTCTCCGCAATGTCTTGATCGTTGGTCACAACCAATCCGGCGGTTACATCACTATGGCCATTGATAAATTTTGTCGCACTATGTATGACAATATCAACTCCAAATTTAATCGGATTTTGGAAAATCGGTGTCATAAACGTATTGTCGATGATGGTCAGCAAGTTGTATTTCTTTGCTAACTTAACAACACCTCTAATATCGGTAACTGTTAATAGGGGATTAGATGGTGTCTCAATATAAATTCCTTTTGTATTTCCCTTGATTGCCTTCTTCCAGGCGTTTAGATCTGTCTCATCCACGAAAGTGTATTCAATTCCATATCTCGGAAACATCTCTGTTACGAGCTGATAGGCTCCCCCGTAAATATCTTTAGGAAGGACTACGTGATCCCCTTGTGAGAAGTTAAGCAGTACCGCAGAAATTGCCGCCATACCGGAAGAAAAGGCATAACTATATTTAGCAAACTCCAAACCGGAAATCGTTTCCTCTAATGCTTTCCTTGTTGGGTTACCAAAACGTGTATAGGTAAACTCTTGTGATTCCGGAAATTGAGCTTGATGAAAGGTAGAGGCTTGATAGATAGGTACGGATGAGCTTCCGGTATGTAGATCAGTCAACGGACCACCGTGAATTAATTTTGTATCTAGCTCCATTTTCTTCACCTCCATTTTTATTTATCTATTACCGCAACAACTTCTATTTCAACTAAGGCGTTTTTAGGCAGTTTTTCAACCGCAACAGCTGTTCTTGCAGGGTAGGGAAAACTAAAAAATTCTTTATATACTTCATTCATGGCATTGAAATCATTCATATCATTTAGAAAAACGGTTGTTTTTAAGATATCATCCATCGACGCGCCATTTTCTTTGAGTATTGCTTTTACATTTAATAGAGATTGTCTTGTTTGATCTTCAATTTTATCGCTAGGAAATTCGTTTATTTCTGGGTCAATTGGAAGCTGCCCAGACGTATAAATCAAATTAGCTATTTTACGGTATACCGAATAAGGACCAATCGCTGCAGGATATTTTTCCATTAAAAACACTCTCCTAAATAATTTTTTATTATTCAAACTAAAATTAATGTGAAACGACAGTGAAATCACTGTCCTTTTCTTGTATATTTCGAATGCTATTTGTGATGTTATCCGGAACGTCTAAGGGACAGACAGGACCACACTTTCACTATTTAATCTATTCTAAGCAGGGGAGTATTCAACCTGCTTTTCTTCTGCAAGATATAACCCTTCTTCGTCTAAAGGGGTAAATACCCGAAATTTTCTCAATTGCTTCCCATAAACATGTATCGTGATAGCTGGTTTATTACCCACCCCCTCCAAGATATGACAGTCTGCTGGAGGTAGCAGCTTTCCTGTATTCTGCTCGTTTACAATGATGGTATCAGTATGCTGTAACTTAACAATATTGCTCCCAGATAATTCATCTAATCGTATATAGTTAGTCACTTTAACCTTACCCGCGACAACTCCTTCTGCTCCCCATGTATCATCGTGATCATGAAGAGTGGTCTTCTGGCCGGGCTTCCAGACTAGCGCGATCACTTCGAAACGATCCTCTGGGTCAAAATACAATAGATGTCGCGAGTACCCATCCTCACTTGGCCTTCTCTTCTCAGCAGGAAGCCATGATTGGGATTGAATTAATTTACCAACCAACCTTTCCGCTTCCACAACACATTCGTTATCATTCTGACTCCGTTCAACCATATCGGTCATATCCTGAACAAAATCTTTGAAATCATATTCATTAGTGTGAACTATCCTAATTCCTCCTCAATATGCTGATGTTTTACTTTCCTGTAGGGGAAAGTTGCTTGAATGCTTGTTCTAACTGAAGTAGAGCTTTTACCACAGTAGAGCGGGGACATGCGATATTCATTCTCATAAAGCCTTCTCCCCCTAGACCATAAATGTGACCTTCATTCAAGGCCAATCTAAGCTGTTTTCATCCGGTTAATTTCCTGATCGAAGTTGTAATTCATTTCGCATCCCCCCTATCTAGTTAACTACTACACCAAACTATATAGATTCATAAATTCAAAGCTTCTGCATTTTTTATAATCATATAGATGGCTACGGTGATGACAACAGCAAAGAATACATAGTTAAGGGTTTGTCGTTGTTTGCTTAAACGCTTTGCAACGAACGTACCAAAGATGCCCCCTATAAATCCGCCGCATACAAGTGCCAGTACTACGAACCAATTAACCAATCCAGAAAGGCTGTAATTTAGTGCCGTTGTGAGCCCAAAAGTTCCTACAGAAAACAAAGATGTACCTATTGCTTCAACGATAGCCATATTTGTGGCAACAAGTAAGGAAGGAACAACCAAAAATCCGCCGCCAATGCCAAAAAATCCAGAGGCTAATCCTGTCATAACTCCGAATAGGGTTAACTTTTTTCCATTAAATTTATCCATTTAACTCATACCTTCTGTTTCTGTATTTGCTACCTGTTTTACAGTCTTTTTGGGTAGGATCATTTTAATGGCCATAAAAATCATAAGTAAGGCAAAAAGAAACAGCAATTTCTTGCTCGGTAAAAGCTTGCCAAGATAAGAACCAAAGAAGGCTCCAACTACACCTGGTATAGCAAATACGATTGCCGGTCTCCAATGAACATGGCCTGCACGTGAATGAGGTATAAGATTCAGGAAGGCATTAATGGAAACAGCTAGGGCTGTACTGCCGATTACAATATGCGGGTCTTTCACCCCGACCACATAAAGCAAAAGAGGAACAGCTAAAATGGAGCCGCCACCACCAATAAGTCCTAAAGTAAAGCCAATAATTCCTCCTGAAGCAACTGTGAGAATCCATTGAAGAATCGTCATTCGATAACTCCTTTTTACATTTCACGATGTACTAGTTAATATCGCAATATTTGTTCCGGCTTATAATCTTTTCCCTTTAGCAGTAAGCTCAGTGGAATTCAATGCTTTATTATTCTCTTTTACCCATTGATCAAACCCGCCTGTTAAATTAAGGACTTGGTCAAATCCATTTGCTTTCAATAGACTAACGGCAATGGCCGATCTTGCGCCTGATTTACAATTGACAAGAAGTGGTTTTTCTCTAGTAATCTCGTTCATTCTGTCTTTTAGATGTCCAAGCATGATATGGTGAGCCTGCGGAATATGCCCTGTCATCCATTCACTGTACCGACGAACATCAAGAACATAATACTCATCAAACCTATCCATAATCTCTTTCGGTTCAACTGCTTTATAATCCGCGACATCCATTTCGTTCAATTCGAGCTGTTCAATGAACGTGCTATCCATTGCAGCTTTAACCTGATCAAGTCCAATTGATCGTAATGCTTTCAGCGTTTTCGCTTCATTTTCTCCACTTACCAATAAATAGATCGACTGATCATATTCAAGCAGCCATCCGGCCCAAGTCACAAAGGATTGATTGTAGGGTAGGTTGATGGTTCCCGCAATATGTTTTTCCGCAAATTGCTTCGCCGGCCGGGTATCCACCACAATACCGTTTTGGGTCCATTCCTGAACGACGGTTAACGAAGTTTGTGCATGAAGGACAGGCTCAAGGTTTTCGATTAGGGTCGTCCCTTGTTTATTTAGTCGTTTCATGATTCCAAAATATTTTGGCGCCTCAGGCTGCCCGGAAAGTAATGCTTCGATAAATAGATCTTCCTCATCATATTGCAACGCCCAGTTTGCTAGCTTTTCATATCCAACCGTTGTCGAAGGCACTGCCCCCAGTGATTTCCCGCATGCACTACCTGCTCCGTGCGCCGGCCATACTTGTAAATAGTCTGGTAGCTGTTTAAATCGCTGCAAGGATTTAAACATTTTTTTTGCTAACGAATAGGCCGAACCATTTACACCAGCAGCTTTCTCCAGTAAGTCAGGACGGCCCACATCTCCGACAAAAACAAAGTCACCTGTAAAGAGGCCAATAGGAGCTTGGACTGCTGCGCCGCCATCTGTCAATAAAAATGAAAGATGTTCCGGTGTATGCCCTGGAGTATGAAGAACTTCAAAGGTTAAATTCCCGATTGAAAAGCTATCCCCGTCTTTGAGCAATTGGGAATCGTACTGATCGAAAAACTGATACTTCCAATCGGCATCCCCTTCATCTGAGAGATAAAGTTTGGCCCCTGTTTTGGAAGCCAGCTCCTTTGAACCAGAAATATAATCGGCGTGAATATGTGTCTCCGTAACACCTGTAATCGATAATCCATTGGCATGCGCAGCATTCAAGTAAGAATGGACGTCGCGGGAAGGGTCAATCACAATGGCTGCTCCCTTAGCTTGACACCCGACCAAATAAGAGGCATGAGCCAATTTCTCATCATAAAAATATTTAATTAACATGAAATTGAACACTCCTTTAGAAGTCGATTATTTTAATTTAGGTTCAGAAGCAAGGGTTAAAAGTGCTTTAACAAAATGAATACTCCGTTGAACGGCAGGCTCTTTGATTAATTTGAATACGGTAAAGATGGTCACAGGTGAATGGTCTTTGTCCGCTTCTTTTTTTGCCCGCTGAATCAAATCCCAACCATTTTCAACCTTTTGCTGGATCGGACCTGCGATTTCTTGTGCCCCCTTATATAAATAATCAACGGACTCTTGATCTCGGGAAATCGATAATAGGAATTCCATAATTGGTTCTACCATTGACAAGTATTTAGTATATTTCGGAAGGTTATGGACCAGTGCCATTAATGCTTCCAATGAATCTTTAGTGGGAATGTATTTACCGATTTCATCTTCTAATCCTCCCAATAAATATTCCGTCGATTCTTTATCATTTAGAACGGATTTAATAAAAGCAATATTTCGTTCTAGGGCAGAATACTGGTCAACAAGTTCGGGTAGTTTTTCCAGTGTTTGGATTAAACTGTTTTGTATTTCCTTCTGACTCAATAATGAAAGTAATGGTTGGAGATTAGATAAGTGATCAATGGTTGTTTTCTGCATATTCTTCCTCTCACTAACACGTTTTTTTATAGCAGGCCTTTTAGCATTCCGTTCCAATATACAATGGGGAGTACCTGCTTCTTTAATAGATACATACTGTATCTTTCCTTTGCTTGATCAAAAGGAAAGCTTTCATCCGGCTTAGAATCATAATCAAACTCTGCTAAAACTAAGCTTCCATATCCCGTTACGAGTGGGCACGAAGTATAGCCGTTGTACTTTTGGATACCTGTCTTTTGGTTCATTAAACATAACAAGTTCTGAACAAGAACCGGAGCTTGTTTGCGAATAGCGGCACCAGTTTTTGATGTTGGTAAATTGGTACAGTCGCCTATTCCAAAGACATTTCCATATTTTTTATGGCGCAATGTATATTGATCTACATCCACCCAGCCAGTATCTGCAGCTAATGGACTTTTCTTAATGAAATCAGGCGAACTCATCGGCGGGACGACATGAATCATATCATAGGAAATCGTTACCAACTCATCCGTCGAAAGGTTTTTAAAATAGGCCTTTTTTTGCGTTGCATTTATTTCCACTAAATTGTGTAGATAATGCGTTTCAATTCCTTTTCTTTCAATTACGCTGTTCAATGTATCTGCATATTTTTTGACTCCAAAAATACTCCCCGCTCCCGAGAAAAAGTGGATCGCGGAATTCGAGCGAACCCCTGATTTTCGAAAGTAATCATCCGCCAGATACATGATTTTTTGTGGTGCACCACCACATTTAACCGGTGTATTCGGATTTGTAAAGATGGCATTCCCGCCGCTGAAATTGCGGATATTTTCCCAAGTACTTTCGACATAATCGAAAGAGTAATTACTGCAAACGCCATTCTTGCCAATGCTCTCTTTTAAACCTTTCACCTTGTGCCAGTCAATTTGAATACCTGCTGCCACCACTAAAAAGTCATAACTCAGTTTGTTGCCCGAAGCTGTTACAACTGACTGTTCATCTGGAAAAAACGCTTCAACCGCTTCTTTAATCCATGCAATGCCATCTGGAATTAAAGTGGACTGTTCTCTCTCTGTTACCTTTTTATCAACAACCCCGCCACCAACCAATGTCCATAGTGGCTGGAAATAATGTTTTTCAGCAGGGTCAATAATGGCAATTTTTCCATATAGAGCCCGTGATTCTTTTAATAGACGTGCTGCCACTGTAATACCGCCACTTCCGCCGCCAACAATAATCACTTTGTAGTCTGTTAAATCATTCATATAAACCCTCCTCTAGTCATCTACGTTTACGCAGATTTAAGCTACATTTTTTTAATTTCCTCCACCTTCCTTTTCGATATTAATGCAAGTATTGTGCCAAAATAAAATCCTTGTTAATTCAACCTTCCTACTTCCGAATAAGATGGGAATTTATCATTTCTGCTATGAATATAGTGTAAATCTGCCGTTCCGTACTGTTTTTCGATTCCCAGGTTTGAAAATATTTTCTTAATTATTCAAAAAAAGATTGCAATTGAAATTTGCAATCCTAAGGTAAAGTTATAAGATTCTGTCGTTCTAACTTGCGGGAAAGTGACGAGTAACGAGTTTTCCATTCTTCCTCAGCTTGGGGGTACCGTCCCTTGCCTATGAACAAAGTTTATTTAAAAATTGTAATGTCCGTTCATGCCCTGTATGTTCAAAAATTTGTTGAGGTGTTCCTTCTTCAACGATTACACCTTTATCAATAAATACGACTTTATCTGCTGCTTCACGCGCAAAATTCATTTCATGTGTCACTACAACCATGGTCATTCCTTCTTTAGCAAGTTCTTTCATGACCTTTAGAACCTCACCAACTAACTCAGGATCTAACGCGGAAGTAGGTTCATCAAAAAGCAGAACTTCAGGTTCCATTGCCATCGCCCGTGCAATTCCTACACGTTGTTGTTGTCCACCGGATAGCTGGGATGGATAGTGGTTCGCCCGTTCCGATAATCCTACCTTTTCGAGCAATTGAAGAGCCTTCGTACGAGAGGCTTGCTTGTCTTGTTTACGAACGTAAACAAGACCTTCCATAACATTTTCAAGTGCAGTCATATGAGGGAACAAATTGTAACCTTGGAAAACCATACCCGTTTGTTGACGGAACTTAATCACCTTATCTTTCGAAACTGGTTTTTTATCCTGAAAATCCAAAGAAAACTTTCCAAGCTTAATGGTCCCTTTTGTAGGCGTTTCCAATAAATTCAGGCAACGTAACAAGGTTGTTTTCCCTGAACCCGATGGCCCAATAATACAAACTGTATTGCCTTCCTCAATTTTTAGATCGATTCCCTTTAAAACCTCAGTTTGTCCAAATTGTTTATGCAGGTTCTTTATTTCAATCATGTAGTTTTCCCCCTATCAAATTAGCCCGTCACATAACGATCGAGTCGTTTTTCCATCTGTCCTTGTGCATTCGAAAGAACGGTACTGAAAATCAAATAAATAAATCCTGCTAGACAATAGAGTATCAACGGTTCATAGGTTGTTGCGGTAATTTGCTGAGCAACTCTAAACATTTCAGTCACCGTAATGGTAGCGGCCAACGATGTATCCTTTACCAAGCTAATAAAACTGTTTGCCAAAGGCGGGACAGATACCCTTGTTGCCTGAGGGAGAATAATTCTTTTTAATGCCTGCGGATAGCTCATCCCAATAGAATAAGCCGCCTCCCATTGACCTTTGGAAATGGAGAGTATTGCCGCACGAATAATCTCTGAGTTGTAGGCGCCAACACTAATCGTAAAACCGATAATCGCAGAAGGAAGGGGGCCAATCGTAATGCCTATACTCGGAAGGCCATAGAAAATGATAAACAACTGAACAAGCAGCGGTGTTCCTCTAACCACCCATACATAAAATCTTGCAATAGCGTCCAAAAGTTTAATTCCCGAGATTCGAGCTAATGCTGTAAGTAAAGCAAGAAGGAGTCCCAGAAAAAAGGATACTAATGTCAAGGGAACCGTAAACGCAACCCCAGCTTTTAACATCGGGAAAAACGAATTTACAATGATGTCAACAATTCGGTCCATTCTTTCGTCTGCAAACATGTAGAACCCTCCCTATTTTGAAACATCTTTTCCAAAGTATTTTTGTGAAATACTTAAATATTTACCATCCTTCATCATGTCAGAAAGCGCTTTATTTACAGCCTCTACCAATTCTTTATTCCCTTTTCTCATCATGACTCCCATTTTTGCCGGTTCATCAAGTTCTGCGACGGATTTAACTGGTGCATCAGGCTTTTGCTTTTTGAAATCAAGGTAGGATAGTCCGTCATTTACAACCGCATCCGCACGTTTTGAAAGTAATAAATCAATGGATTGATTAAAACCTTCTACTCCAACGATCTCAGCACCATAAGATGCTGCTATATTTTTATAGTTACTAGTTAATGTCTGAGCCGATTTTTTTCCTTTCAAATCTTTAAATGATTTAATCGTATTATTGTCCTTGTGAACAATTAAGAAAGGTTTTGACATAATATACGGCTCTGAAAAATCGTATTTCTTCTGGCGGTCAGGAGTAATTCCCACATTATTAGCAATAATATCGAACCGCTTCGAATCGAGTCCTGCGAACATACCGTCCCATTGGGTTTCAATGAATTCTGGTTTCACACCAACTCTTTTTGCGACTTCCTCCGCGATTTCAACATCAAAACCAGTTAACTTCCCTGAAGAATCATGGTAACTAAAAGGTGCAAAAGTTCCTTCTGTTCCAATTTTAATGGTCCCATTCGATTTAATTTGCTCTAGCAAATCCTTCCCCGCATCTGCCTGTTTGCCTGGTTGACTTGCTGCCTGATTTTCGGGCTTTCCGCATGCAGATAATAGAAGTGCTACGAGTATCGAAAAAGCGATGATGATGAAACTCTTTTTCATAAATAATTTCCCCCCTATATTTTTAAAAAATGGATGATTTGCAGATTTTCAGTTTCACTATTCTGTATCATTGAAATATTCTGTAAATTTTGCCTATATTTTTCAACTGGACTTCACCTCCACCTTTTCGTAATCATTTAATGCAAGAGTTGTGCCAAAATAAAATCCTTGTTAATTCAACATCCCTACTATCGAACTAATTGAGAAATTCCCATTTCCGCGACGAATATAGTGATAACCTACCGCTCCGTACTGTTTTTCGGTTCCCAAATTCGAAAAAAATATTTCCAAATATTCAAAATATCCCCCGTGGAGACGAAAAAAGATTGCAAATGAAATTTGCAATCTTAGGTAAAGTGATCAAACTTTTAGATTGTATCGTTCTAGCTTACGATAAAGTGTCGATAAACTAATTTTCAATTCTTCCGCTACTTTTTCCTTATCTTTTCGATCATGACCACCTAAGAAGAAACTTTGGATAATGGATTTTTCATATTCGGCCACCATCTCATCTAAACTTAACCCTCCGGTATGAATAGGTGCTTGAAATTGGTACATATAATCCGGAAGATCATGAAAGCCAAGTACATCCGATTCTGCCATATTCACCATATACTCCACAACATTTTCCAACTGTCTAATATTCCCGGGCCAATCATATTGGATTAGCCATTGTTCCAATTGTGGATCCATAGTTAAGTACATACGACTTAAGTTCGAACAATATTTACAAATGAAGTACTGGAGAAAGAAGGGAATGTCGTCCCTCCTCTCCTTCAATAACTTTGTATGCAGCGGGATCACATTGATTCGATAATATAAATCCTCACGAAATGTACCGTTTTGAACCATTTCTTCTAAATTGCGATGCGTTGCTGTAATCACCCGAACATTTACAGGCAGTGATTTGTTTCCTCCCACTCTTTCAATCTCTTTTTCCTGTAATACCCTAAGAAGTTTAGGCTGCAGGGAAAGAGGAAGATCTCCTATTTCATCAAGAAAGATAGTTCCATTATTCGCCAGCTCAAACTTCCCTGCTTTTCCCTCCCGGTTTGCCCCGGTAAAAGCCCCGCCCGCATAGCCAAACAATTCACTTTCCAGTAGATTCTCCGGTATAGCGGCACAATTAACCGCAACAAAGGGGTGGTTTTTCCGATTCCCTTCATAATGAATGGCCTTAGCCAATACCTCTTTTCCCGTTCCCGTTGCGCCTCTAATTAAAATATTTGCCATGCTATTTACAATGCGCTTGGCCTTACGGATTACATCTTTCATATCCTCATTTTTGCTGATGAAGCCATCAAAGGTAATGACTTTATTCGAATTTAATGTATCTTCGTAGAAATGGCATTGTGCTTGGAATCTTTCATTCTGCGAGATTAACTGAGATTCCACTACCAGACTCAGATGTTGGAGAAATTTCTTGAGTGAATCAGCATTTTCGATCATCTTTTCTTTTTGTTCTGTAGAAAAGCCCATGAGCCCGATGACTCCTAATGTTTCACTTCCCTTGACGATTGGATAACCAATGGTTGCTGTCTCTTTACATTCCTTAAAAAATTTACAGCTCATACAATGGGATTCATTTTTAATGACATCATAGGTCATATCGGGTCTGCCAGTCTTCATTACAGCCCGCAACAAGGAGCCATCAGGTGCGGGTTTGCCAATTTGATGTTGATAACTTCCTGTTCCACTAACCCGATTTCCGCTTCGATCAAGGATGGTGATATCAAAGCCAAGTACCGCTGTAAGGTTCTCTGAAAATAGTTGAATAAATTCCTGATTTTGAGTGATACCCCTCACTGTTTCTCCCTCCTACAACTCATGTGCTTTTAAAATTTTTCACTGTCCTTTATCCCTATGCAATTTTCAAGCCAACTTTAAATTCCAAAAAACTATGTACGAAAAAAAGCAAAACACCCATTGTTTTGCCATTTTTTCTTTTTTTCCGTTATACACTTATATAAATGATTATACTAGATTTTTCAATAATGAAAATTTTTTCCGAAAGTTGATAAAATTTTCAGACGTTTGAGTAACAAAACTTTACTGAAAGAGCGAAGTGTTGGCATATAACGCTGTGGATCCGCCAGAGTGCACAAATAGAATGTTATCTTCCCTCTTAAAGAAGCCTTTTTGGATCAAATCAATGAGTCCCGCTGCCGCTTTACCAGTATAGACTGGATCCAGCAAAATCCCTTCTGTTCTTGCGATGAGCTTGACGGCCTCGACCATTTCTGGCGTAGGTATAGCATAGCCTGGTCCGACATACTCATCATAACACGTAACCGCCTCACGAGGGATTGAACTTGGGATGCCAATATGTGCTGATGTTTCTTTAACAAGCTGAAAGACTTTCTCTTCTTGTTCCGCTTTACCTCTGCTTACATTGATTCCAATTACGGGTATATTACTTTGATTTCCATAAAAGCCCGTCACCAAACCTGCATGCATTCCGCCGCTGCCGCTTACACAAACGACGGCATTGACCGAGACTCCTTGATCGAAGGACTGTGCCAAAATCTCCTGAGCGCACGCAGCATATCCTGTTGCCCCAATAGGATTCGATCCCCCAACCGGAATGATATAAGGTATATGTCCTTCTTCTGTTACCTCTTTCGCTACTTGTTGCATTTCTTTCATCAAGTCTGTCCCATTCGGTACAACCTTGACTTTTTCAGCGCCCAGTAAATGATACAAGAAATAATTCCCATTAAAATCTGGCTCAGAATTGGTTAAAAGCCCCTCTTCCAATACAAGAATGCACTTCATATTCTCTTTAGCAGCAGCAGCTAGCGTTAAACGACAATGATTGGATTGAATGCCACCACAGGTAATTAACGTATCCGCACCTTTTTCTACTGCATCTGCAACAAGGAACTCCAGCTTTCTTGTTTTATTTCCACCAGCCGTCAGTCCAAGTAAATCATCCCGTTTCATATAGATGGAAGGACCCCCAAGAACCTCAGATAAATGTTGTAATTTTTCAATGGGTGTATAGGTTGGTGTATATCGCTTTCTAGGAAATTGTGCTAAATTCATATGAAATCGCCCCCACTATCCTTTGTTTAATACTAGTTACCAATAGAGCCTGCATAAACTCCTACTCCTTGAAACTGGAATAGTAGAACACTATAATTATAAAATATTCTTAATGAACTTTACATAAAGAAGCAACAGCGTTTTCCCAGTGATAGATCATTTCTGAAATGTCACAGCTTTATAGAAACTGGATTTAATTCTTTACAAGACTGATAGATCATTTCAAAAAGGCGATCTAGATCGTTTAATTCAACACAAGAAAAGGCAATCCGAAGGTCCGTCTTTGCAAGGGAGATCGTTCCTACTCCATACTGATTGAGCAAATGGACCCTTAGTGTTTCAGCATCGGAATGCTTGATGCGAAGGCATACAAAATATCCTGAGTTGAAGGGATAGGGTTCAAATTCATCCGCAAATTTCCCGTCTGCTAATATTTCTTTGACCCGTTTGGCCCTGTCTTCCATTACTGTATTTCTCTCGTTGCGCTGCATTTCGAATTCGGGATTTAATAAGGCATCCAAAATGATTGTTTGGGAAAGGTGCGGACTGCATGAAATCGTACTTCGAATAGAACCCATCGCCTTTTTCTCCAACGCTTCTAAAACCAGAGGATCTTGAATTCCAAATGTGAGAAACCCTACGCGAAATCCCCAAGCATACTCTTCTTTCGTTGCCCCATCAATTTTAATCGGGAGGACACGCGGGTGTAATTCTACTAAACGAGCAAATAAAGATTCCTTGATTGAATCTTCATAATATAATCCAAAATAAGCATCATCCATAACAGCAACAATATTAACCCCTAGATCCGCTGCCTGCTTAATGGCTTCAAGAATTCCTTCTGCCTCATTCTCCGTTGGAGTATATCCGGTAGGATTATGTGGAAAATTTAGCACAAGAATCGCTTTACCATTTTTGCAGGATAAAAGGGCATCCAGCAACCCTTCTACATTAAATTCGTTAGCTTTCGAAAATAAAGGATAAGTCACGGTCTCGCTGCCATGGCGGACGTTGAAGAGAATCTGATAATTATCCCAATATTTATCCGGCAAGATAATCGAATCGCCTTTTTCCACAAAAAGGTCGGATACAATACTCAAGCCATGGGTCAGCCCGCTCGTCACAATCGGGATGCCGAATTCCTTTCCTTCAAGTGAAGGATTATCCTTTAGAAGCTTTTTCCTCCAAACCTCACGCAGCTCCGGTTTCCCTGCAGGCGGTGCATAGGGATACAGATCTTTCGGATCGTAGGCGGAGAGGTTTTTATGAATCACATCTATATAAATGGGTTGTCCACCCTCTGTAGCCATCCCGATTGTTGCATTAAAAATGTCCGCTTTCCCCCTTGCTTCTCCTGCTTGGCTGACAATTCCTTTTGGGAAATACAAGGATTTTCCTAACAATGAAAACATCTCATATACTGGTTTATTCCGTTCTTCAATAACATGATTTAATTCTAAAGCCAATGGGTTTAGCATTTTATACACCCTCTTTTTCTAGTTGGATTTTTCCAAATCATATTTAACCTAAACGCTTAACAAATCTCCCGGTTTAAACCTATCCCCGGCTTGATTCCCCCCGCCCGACCGGTACCCCAGAGGCCGCACAGTTAATCTAATGCCATTTCGAGATCCTTCCATATATCTTCTACATCTTCAATTCCAACCGAAAAACGAACGAGTCCATCATAGAGACCTGCTTTTTCTCTTTCTTCTTTAGGGATTATCGCATGTGTCATCGAAGCTGGATGTTGAATTAATGTACCTACATCCCCTAAGGAAACTGCTAAAGTACTCAGTTTTACTGAATTCATAAGTTTAACGCCTGTTTCGTATCCTCCCTTCAAGACAAAAGAAATCATTGCTCCAGGACCTTTCATTTGTTTCTCCATGATATTTTTATCTTCAAAACTTGCTAGTCCTGGAAAATAAACCTTCTCTATAGCCTTATGTTTTTCCAAGCGTTCAGCCAAAATTTGTGCATTTTCTTGTGAACGATCCATACGAATGTGCAATGTACGTATCCCTTGACAGAGAAGCCAGGCATCCATAGGGGACAAATTTGCTCCCATAGTCTTCTGCACTTCTTTTCTCATCGGATCAATAATATCCTTGCTGGAAATCACTAGTCCGCCAATAAGATATCCATGACCCGACAAATATTTTGTTGCACTGTGGATGACAATATCAATGCCGCATAGCAAAGGATTTTGTAAATATGGGGACAAAAACGTATTATCAACAACAGTCAAGATATCCTTTTGCTTTGCGATCGCCGCTACACTCTTCATATCCACTAAGGAAAGCGTAGGATTGGAGGGGGTTTCAAAGTAGACCACTTTCGTTCTATCTATAATGTGTGGTTCAAGCTCTTCCCCTGTCTTAAACGGTACAAATGTTACATCAATTCCAAATTTCTTTACCGTTTGAGTTAGAAATGCGTGCGTTGCCCCATACAACGCTGTGTGTGCAACAACGTGATCTCCGGCCTGTAAAACACCCAAAAGACAGCCAGTTATGGCAGCCATTCCAGATGAGAAAGCCAAACAACCTTCACCAAATTCCAATGCCGCTACCTTCTCTTCCAGTTCTCTTACATTTGGATTTCCCAGGCGTGAATACATAAATCCTGGATCTTCTCCTGCAAAGCGTTGTGCTCCTACTTCTGCATTATCAAAAACAAATGTTGAAGTCATATAAACAGGGGAGATGTGTGAGCCATGCCCTGGATCTTTATTTACTTTTACTAGTTTTGATGAATAGTTCATTATTATTACGCCTCCTAATTTTAGTACTCTGAAATGCTACCGTTTTTAATTCTTCCTTTTAGTTGTATACAAATCTTTATATGCAAAAGTTATGCCAATCCTGTAAACCTTATAAAATCAACAGTTTTAATATTACAATTCTTTATATATTTTCATTTTTGCCAAAGTGCACTGCAAAACATAGTAATTATCAACTTACCACTTTAGCAATATTGATAATATTTTTCTAAAATTGGAAAGAATTTAGCTACCCTTCTAACTTCTTAGTATTTCATTTTGCAGACAAGTCACTGTTCCTTCTCCTGCACTAGCTAAGAAAAAGAACCATGCTCAAATTGCCAGAAAAGGGCCTAAAAAATCCCTTTTGTCCAATACTCTTCCATTTCTTTTGAATATAGTAAAGTAACATTCTAGTAATAGGAGTATGGTGGAACCATGACGTCTTTAAAACCTGTAAAATATTTGGAGACTCTATCTGGAAGCGCTGCACATTTATTTTTATTTAATGACGGAAATCGTTATGCGGTAAAATGTAAAAACAATTTCCACGGAACAAGGGAGCTAGTCAACGAATTCGTCGTCGCCAGATTAGGGCAGCTTCTTTCTTTACCTGTCGTATCATTTGAAATTGTCCAAATGTCAAAGGAGCAGATTCAGTTTATACCGAAAAAGTATTCTTCCGATTACAAACCAGGCAGCCAGTTTGCCAGTCTATTTATAGATAATTGCATCGGCCTATCTAAGAAACCTCCTCATCCGACTAAAAATGAAATCAACGATCACGAGGCATTAGCCGGAATTTTCGTCTTCGACCATTGGGTGCATAACCGTGATCGCACAAAAAGTAACATTCTTTTAGAGCAGCTTCCGGGAGGCAAATATAATATTCATATGATCGATCACGGAAAATGTTTTTCGGGGGGATACAAATGGAATGAGGCAACGCTGCAAAAGCATAAAGGATTTAAGAGAGATTCGATCGTTCATATTTGGACAGCGGGGATGCAGGAAGATGTAACGATCGTCTCTTCATATATTGAACAAATCTTGGCTTTGCCGGAAGAGTCAATCAAAGAAGTGATCATGGAAATTCCCAAGGACTGGGACGTATCGCTTCAAGACAGAGAAGCGCTTATTACCTATCTCAAAGAACAGAAAAAAACATTTGCCGATTCGGTATATAAATTTATAAGGAAATATGGGAATGTCTGAAAAATCAATTGGTTACCTAAATATATTTAGTCACAGCAACTCTATATGTCCCGAGTGTATGTGGCAAAACATTTTTATGCCCTTTTTTGTGTGAAGGCGATATCTTTCTCAGGTTTATAAAATGAACTTTTGCCAGGAGGAATAAACCATTTCCAATCCTGCAAATCCATGGCGAACAGTGATTGTCACTGTTCGCTACGAGAAACAGGAACTTGAACCGCTGTTATCCAAGATTTCTTTATTGAAATATTTTACATAGGGGCGTATTCTATTAAAGTTAGTTTTTATTGAAAAATAGAAGATAGGCTCTATATATCTAAGATCTATGAGCCAGTCAGTTAGTTCAAGTAAACTGAGGGAGAAGAGATCTGATGAAATTAAAATGGTTTTTAATGATGGCAGGCTTAATTATGATTTGGGGTATTTCTTGGCCGATTTATAAACTTGCTTTAGTATATACACCTCCTTTGCTTTTTGCCGGGATGAGGTGTTTATTTGGCGGCGTGCTCTTAGGTGCGGTCATTTGGAAAACACGTGCCCGTATCCAATGGCGAAAGAATTGGAAAATTTATGTCGTAACCGGAACATTAAATATTGCTTTGTTCTATGGGCTTCAAACCGAGGGGCTAAAATTAGTACCATCAGGGTTATTCTCCGTCATTGTCTATTTTCAACCTATTTTAGTAGGTCTGTTTGCATGGCTATGGTTAGGTGAATCGATGACACTAACTAAAGTATTGGGACTTGTTCTCGGGTTTCTTGGAGTTATTTCTGTAAGCGCAGAAGGATTTTCCGGCCATGTTTCCATTTTAGGTATTATTTTCGGTATATTATCCGCGCTTTCCTGGGCATTTGGTACAGTTTACACCAAAAAAAATTCTCACTCGGTTGACTCACTTTGGATGGTTGCAATCCAGTGTTTAATTGGCGGATCTGTTTTGATGATAGCTGGACTTTCGTCTGAAAAATGGACTAGTATTGTTTGGAATGATACTTATTTATGGGGGCTTTCATTTGGTTCAATTTTAGGGATTGCGCTCTCTTGGATTCTCTACGTCATACTTGTGAAAACAGGGGATGCGAGTGTTGTGGCAACATTTACATTCTTAGTTCCAATGCTCGCAGTTATCATCGGGACTGTATTATTAAATGAACCCTTTACGAAACTCTTATTCTTAGGAATTGTACTGATCGTGACCAGTATCTATCTTGTAAATAAGAAGCAAAAGCAGACGCAGGAGCAGGTTGTCATTCAGGGGAAAATGGGAGTTTAATATTTATTAAGAAGTGACCTTCACTTTTAAGTCACTAATAAAAAGGATAGTGGAGCAGAATAAATGCTCTATCTATCCTTTTTTTGTCCATTTTCATGTAACAGTTTTCCAGACTTTATTACTGGATCCGCTCATCATGAAAATGGTCTATTTTTAATATTTTTATTAGAGGAATCCCTTCTTTAAGGCTTTTTCCCTTTATCCAAGTTGGGATACTTCACTCATTATCCATAAAATTCTGCCTTTCCAAGTATTTCAGCACTGTTTGTGAATACTCGAGGTGAGATTCCTTCGTGTACTTGGCAATGGTGTAGATTTGGGCGAGGTTTTTCAATCCCAGTCGTTCGGTCATTTCCTTAAGCCTAGGATTGGCCATGTACCGGTCCCAACCCTTTTCATTTCTATCTTTGTAGATTTCGAGAATGTCTTCATCTGAATAATCGTTATATTGTTCATAGTGAACAAGTCCATGCCTAGGCAAACGATCGCGCGGAGCTGGGTTTTCCGCGGGGTGCCCTAATGAATAACCCACAACGGGCACGACATTGGGCGGCAAGTTTAGCAGTTCGCCAATTTGATCGCAATTTGCAAGCGTTGATCCCATATAGCAAATGCCCAGCCCGGCATTCTCTGCTGCTAAAGCACAGTTCTGTGCGGCCAATGTGGCATCAATGGCACCAATCATAAAGCTCATGAAGTTATCGAAATGCACTGGTGCATCATTAAGCGCAAGCCATTTTCTCATTCTATTAAAATCAACACAAAATGTTAATAGAATAGGTGCATCCACTACCATCGATTGCTCCATATGTGCGGAGTACAATTTTTCCTTTAGCTCTTTGTCTTTTGTGACGATAATCGAATACGTCTGCATATTTCCGCTAGAAGAGGCACGGATGCCTGCATCTAAGATTTGATCCAACAGTTCTTGACTTACTTCCCTATTTTCATATTCTCGTATAGACCTGTGCCCGAAGATAACATCGTTTAATTCCAAAGCAATCACCCCTTTTAAATAGTATAACATCGATAGAGACACGAGAACGGTTCACCGTATACCATTTAAATGAGGTTTTTTATTTGAATACTCATTTCTTAGAATTCCAATGAAAAAAGAGCAGGGTTCTTATGAAGTGATGAATAACTTATGCAGAAAAGAATAAAAAGCATTTTTTCCCCTATCTCTATTCCCTTATTTCCCCCATCGCAAAGTTATTACATAGTTGAAGATTAATAGTGAAGTTTCCATTTATTCTTTCAGAATATTTCTATTATTCTATATACCGGCACGATATTTGCATGTAAGAAAATGTAACTATTTTCTATTTTAAGGGGGCTTAAAAACATGCAAGAACATCCTAACAAAAAAATGGACCTATCTGCATCAGAACTTCATGATAGTGATGCTGCCCATCTGGCATCGCTTGGATATGAATCTGAATTTCGTCGAGACATGAGTCCATGGGCAAACTTTTCGCTTGGGTTCACCTATCTTTCTCCTGTAGTAGGTGTGTACACATTATTTGCATACGCACTTGCTCAAGGCGGCCCACCAATGATTTGGAGTCTTATCATCTGTGGTCTCGGACAATTACTAGTCGCACTTGTCTTTAGTGAGATTGTTGCACAATTCCCTGTTGCAGGAGGAGTTTATCCTTGGGCCCGTAGATTATGGGGGCGAAAGTATGCGTGGATGACTGGCTGGGTTTACTTAATAGCTTTGTTTGTTACGATTGCCAGTGTTGTATATGGAGCTGGACCTTTTCTGGCAGAGGTTTTGGGTTTCGAAGTATCAGTGGACTCAACCATTCTTTGTGCAATCGTCATTCTTGCACTATCGACAATCATCAATTTCCTGGGCACAAAGGTTCTCGCAGCTGCAGCAATAATTGGTTTTACTGCTGAGATTATTGGCGCGCTTGCAGTTGGTTTTTGGCTGCTATTTACTCAAAGGCATCACAGTATTAATGTGCTCTTTGATTCTTTTGGTGCCCAAGGCGGCCATAGCTATTTTTATGCATTTGCTGGAGCAGGACTAATCGGAATTTTTCTATATTTTGGGTTCGAAGCTTGTGGTGATGTTGCGGAAGAAGTACCCAATCCAGGTGCTCTGATCCCAAAGGCAATGCGCAGGACGATTTACATTGGTGGTGCTGCCGCAGTTTTTGTTAGCCTTGCTTTAGTACTTTCCATTGCTGATATTCCGGCAGTTATCGCTGGTAAAGACGTTACGCCAGTTGATACGATATTAACTAATGCATTTGGTAATGTTGGTGCAAAGATCGTAATGGGTATTGTATTGATTTCTTTCCTTTCATGTGCAATAAGTTTACAGGCGGCCGCCAGCAGACTTGCCTATTCTTATGGGCGTGATGACATGATTGTAGGAAGCCGATACTTAAAAAAGTTTTCACCTGCTCGTCACATTCCACCTTATTCGCTGCTTCTTGCAGCTATTGTTCCAGCTATTATTGTTCTTGGCTCAAAAGTATCTACAGACGCACTCACAAAGATCATCAGTTTTGCGTCGCTTGGAATTTATATTGGATTCCAAATGGTTGTCCTTGCTGCACTCCGAGCTAGATTAAAAGGATGGAAGCCAAGTGGCAAGTACCAATTGGGCAAGTGGGGACTGCCTATCAATATTGGTGCTCTTATCTATGGAATAATTGCAATGATCAACATGTGCTGGCCAAGAACGCCAGATGCAGCTTGGTATGATAACTATATCGTGGTCGTTTCGGGAATCGTAGTTGTCGCTGCTGGTTTACTGTATATGATGATTCATCGCAGCTACGGACATAGCAAAATGCCGTATAATGATGCGATACCCCAAAAATATATCTCCCATCAAAACAATGACAGACCAATGTAGGTTTGTTGCAAATTCATATTAGAGCGAGTTGCTGAGAAACGGAGTCCCGCCCCCTTGATGCATAGGGGCGGGCTCTTTTTCCTTATCCTTCGGTGCCGGTCACCATAAAATCCTTCGCCCACAATCTAGTTCTTGCTTGTTCCACCTTCTCCATCTCCTGATTGAATTATATTTCTTCGAATATCATCTATCATGCGAATGGCCGTTTTCAGTTCTTCCTCTGAAATTCCCATTAATATTTCCTCTTCATAGGCCTCAACCGTTTTGCTGACCTCTTGGTAAAACTGTAAATTTATTGTTTTTTTAAACTTTTTTGGAAAAATCTGAATAAAAAAACAGGGTTGTTACGTCTAATTAGGTTAGGAACATTAACATTTTTGAACCGAGGTGACAGCATGTATAAATTATTAGAAATTCCTTTAAGAATTTTTCTTATGGTAGCAGGAATCCTCTTTGTGTTTGCTTTACCATCTTTAGTCGGCATAGGGGATACACTCACCATTACCTTTCAGCCCTTTTGGAAATATGTCGAAGCCAATTTTCAAAAGATAACCCAATTAGGCAGCCACAGTTTCATACGTTTATATGAACAATTGAATCTGGCTGAAAGCTATCTTTATTCGATGACGATTGTCTTCAGTTCTCTATTGGTGGTCGTCTTCGTTGGTATGGCTGCGGCTATTTTGGTACAAATGGCTCCTAAAAAACTAGGAAACCTCTTTAAGAGAGTTATCAATTTTTTTGAAGCTGTTCCGGACCTGCTTATCCTTTTTCTATTTCAGTTTTTTGTTATTACACTATATAAAACGACTGGACTTAAGTTTTTACAGTTGTACGGTAACTTTGGTCATAAGCCTTATGTAATACCGATCATTACCGTTTCATTTCTCCCAACCCTGTTTCTAATCCAATTTTTTATTAAGGTTTTAGAAGAAGAAGCGTTACGGGATTATGTTCTATATGGAAAAGCCAAGGGGCTCAGCCAGTTTAGAATATTAATGGTTCATATGCTTCGCAATATTTTTCCGCTTTATATTATTCAGCTAAGAACTAGTATTTGGATCATTCTATCTACTATTTATCTTTTAGAGTTTATGCTTAACATTCAAGGATTTACGAAAAATTTTGTGATTGCCCTTGGAACCGGAGAAATCTTAATGCTTGTTATTTGCCTGCTGCTGTTTACCCTACCTCTGCTGTTGATTGAAGCAACTGGCTACTTGGTGTCGAGGTTTTATAAAGGGAAGGAGAGTGCTAGTTTATGAGGACATATAAAAAAACAACCATCGGCGCCGCCATCCTTGTCCTTCTTTTTCTGGCAAGTTATTTCTATCCCCTTTACGGACCGGAGGACTTTAATAAGCAGACTATAATTATGGATGAAAAGTCTAAGGTGACTGGCAGGGCACCGTTTCCACCTTCTTTGGAACATATTATAGGAACGGACCGAAACGGAGCGGATATGCATCTTTTATTATTGTATGGCGCGAAATATACCCTAATCACCGCAATGGTGGTTGCCTTTTTAAGAGTTTTGTTTGGAGGGTTAATGGGGGTATTTCTATCTCTTTATGCTCCATTATTAAAAAAATACTTTAAAGATTTCTTCATCATTTTTCGATACATACCCACTGTATTATTAGGAATTGTGGTCATGCTGCCGGTGCACGGGATGTTTGAAAAACCGGTTTCTTCTGTTATTGCTTATCAGATTTTGATGCTTGTGTTTTTGGGTTTTCCGTCGGTAACGATTTTTGCATCCGAACTGACAGATGAATTGACTAAGACTTCCTTTATAAGGAGCTCGTACCTAATGGGGGCTAATAAGTTTCATATTATAAAAAGACATTTGATGCCCTATTTCAAATCTTATGGAATCCTATTTACCATCCAGCAGCTATTAAGTACTTTGCAGTTGACGATGCATCTTGGGATATTCGGATATTTCCTTGGCGGCCAAACGGTTGGGGGAATTTTTGGGTATGATGACCCACCAAAACCTGCCTCTCTTTCTAATGAGTGGGCTGGCTTAATTGGACAAAATCTTTATGACTTTATTCAAGCACCCTGGATCATCTTTGGCCCCATTTTTGGTTTTCTATTTGTCATCTTAATTGTGAATATGATGAAAAAAGAACTAGAAGAAAATTTGAATGGTGCTTTGTTCATAAAAAGGAAAAAGGAAAAGGCAGAGTCCACTTCATCTTTTTCAAGCCAACCTGCGAAGGAGCAGTTTGTTTTTGTTGAAAGTGATGAGTTATTAAAGGGTGCTAATGTTACTAATGTAGAAAAAGTAAGGCCTTGGAAAAAGTTTACTGGCAGGAAAGCTCTCTTAGTTGCATTAGCCGTGATCCTATTGGTAGTAATGGTTGTTTATAACCCCGGAGAAAAGACCTCCACTACGGAGTCAGCTGCTGAAGACAAAAAGACAAAACCATCCCAGCCGGTTTCTAACAATGTGCCTAATGCTCAGACAGCACCTGAAATAGTAGAGCATAAACCTCATGCGGTGGGGGAGGAGTTTGAAATATCCGGCTCTACTCTGACTGTGACAAAGGTGGAAAAATCGGAGGGAAATGAAAAAGAGAAACCAAGACTGGGAAGTGAGTTTATTATTGTAACGGTTCAACTTAAGAACACAGGAAAAGAACCGGTGCGTTACGGTCCGCAATTTTTTGATGTGGTCGATAGTAAAGGAAAGCTTTATCCACAGCCAATCATCATGATTGATATTGATACCACGCTACCATCAGGAGATTTAGCTGCAGGAGAAAGCATTAACGGGACGCTCTCTTTTGAAATGCCAAAAGATGTAAAGTTAAAATTCCGGTATTATCCTTTTCAAACTGTGGATGAATATGTGGTTAATCTCTAAAGGTTTAAATGGCCTTCATCATGTGATGAAGGCCATTTCGGCTTGGGAAAAGTTGCACACCATTTATGGCTTATAAATTAATACATAATCACCCGGTCCAATGAGCGCCACCCCAAGGACTACAGCGATCAAAATAAAGTTATATTCATAACCGCCTTCAGTCAGCCAAAAGCCATTCTTGCCATGGACGGTGAAGATGGCATCAATCATTACGATAATGATAAGGATTGCACCTAGCCAGGTGAGCAGTCCCGCTGAAAACAGCAGTCCGCCAGCCAATTCGAATAATCCTGCTAAAATCGCCCATGTCTTGCCGCCTGCCTTGATTCCAATCGATCCTAAATATTCACCAAACTTGACCACCCCAGGACCGCCAAACCAGCCGAATAATTTTTGGCATCCATGCCCCACGAACGTCATTCCCACAGCCACTCGAATAATCAAGAGTCCTAAACTAACCATTTCTACCCCTTCTTTCAAAGACGATAGCCCTACATTATTATGCCGCATAACCCCATTTAACTTACTACTTTTTATTGTTGATTTACCCGGGACCGTTTGATAAAGAACGATAGAACTAATGCTACAAATGCGATACCGGTTGCAACAATAAAGGCATCATTAATCCCTTCTATCGTAGCTTGTTGCATGGTTTGACCGTAAATTAAATAGGTGGAAAGCTCTTTTCCGGCAGCAGCCGGCAGGCTCGTTAAAGCGGACAGACCTTGACCAAGCTGGGATAAACCGCTGGCTATAAATGAATTGGAACTTGAGATTGCATCCCCATACCCACTATAATGGAATCCTTGTCTTGTCGTCATGACTGTAACTAGGAAGGCGGTCCCTATACTTCCTGCTACCTGCCTGGCTGTATTGGAGGCAGCCGTCCCATGAGCGCCAAGATGGCGTGGTAACTGATTCAATCCTTCTGTCATGACGGTCATCATGATAAAAGACATTCCAAACATCCGCATCACGTATAAAAACAGAATATGTCCATAACTGGTTGTCATACTTAGACTGGTAAATCCCCATGTGGTAAGTACTGTAATCGCTAATCCAGTAACAGCTAGCCATCTTGCCCCGATTTTATCAAAAAGAGCTCCTGAGATAGGGGACATTATGCCCATCACGATGGCACCTGGAAGCATCAACAGACCTGATTGTAATGCTGTATACCCTCGAATGTTTTGCAAATAAATCGGAAGTAAGATCATGGCGCCAAACATAGCCATGTTAACAATCATACTGATAACGGTTGTTAAGGCGAAAATATCATATTTAAAGACCCGTAAATCAAGCATTGGCTTTTCTGCCGTCAATTCGCGCCAAACAAAACAGATTAAAGAAATTATTCCTATGATTAAGGAGATAACCACTGTTTGGCTGGACCAGCCATCATTACCTGCTTCACTGAATCCGTATAACAAGAACCCAAAACCTAGGGTTGAAAATAAAAATCCTGGGAAATCGAATTTAGGATTTGTTACTTTAGTAACGTCCTTCATCCACATGAAGCTAAGAATTAAATCAAGTACACCGATTGGGATAACAATATCAAACAATAACCGCCATGAAAAATGGCCAATGAGCCACCCGGATAATGTTGGACCGATCGCAGGAGCGAATATCATGACAATCCCCATAATCCCCATAGCCTTGCCGCGTTTTTCCGGAGGGAATAATGCAAAAAATACAGTCATTAACAGGGGCATAATAATACCTGCACCGCAAGCCTGAATGACCCTTCCAATCATAAGCATACTAAAGTTTGCTGACACTGAACAAACTACCGAACCCAATGTAAATAAGAAAATGGCGCTAATGAACAGTTTTCTTGTTCCAAACTTCTCTATTAAAAAGGCCGTTATAGGAATCGCAATTCCGTTTACTAACATATATCCTGTGGAGAGCCATTGTACGGTATTGGCTGAAATCCCCAAATCATTCATAATATGCGGAATCGCCACATTCAGTAGTGTTTGATTAAGAATGGCAACAAACGCACCAAGCATTAAAGCCACAAGAATTTTTCCGTTTCCTGATTCCTTTTCAGCATCGGAAGCAGATGGTTCTTTCTGCTTTTTCATGCTTTCTTTCGGCTGAACATCCTCCTGTGCAGATTCCAATTCTGCTTCCATTTCTTCAGACTCTTTCAGCACTTCCTGCAAGGTAATCTCTTCAGCCTTTATGTCCTGGTTTTCATTCAGAGGTAAACTTTGCTTAATCTCCTCATCCTTTATCTCAGAATGAACCTTCTCAATTACCTCTTCATTCATCTTTTCTGTTTGTGCTCTACGCGACTTCTTTTTATTGATGATATTAAAATTTATTAAAAGCAGCAGCAAAAGGCCTAAGACAACATAAACAGTGATATAAATTAACATGTTATCACCTACTTATGAATCCGTACTGTTACGTTCATACCGGGAACGATGGCTACACCTTTATTATCATCAATAGAAATTTTTACCGGAATCACTTGAGTCACTTTGGTGTAGTTCCCTGTATTATTCGAACTTGGTAACAGAGAAAATGTTCCAGCCGTCGCTAAACCGATTTGCTGTACTTTTCCTTTTAACGTGTTATTTGGAAAAGCATCCACATAGATATCGACATCCTGCCCGATTGTCACTTCATCAATTTTGGTTTCCTCAATATTTGCTGTAACCCAAAGATTATTAAAATCATATTCTTTCGCTAATGGCGTTCCTGCAGCCACAAATGAATCTTGGACTCCACTACTTTGAACAATCGTTCCATCAGTTGGCATCGTCACGTTCATGTCTATCGGTTTTCCATTTTCATCTGTTGTTGTGATGGTCCCAACTTTAGAATCCTTTGAAAAATGATCACCGAGATTGCCTTTCCAATCAGTCAATTTTCCATTGGCCGGAGCCGCAATCGTTACTTGTTGCCCTGCTATTTGGGCATTATCCGTCGATAAATAATTTACTGCTCCATTATAGTAGGCATATCCTCCAACACCACCACCCACTAATATAAGCAGAATAATTATGTTCAATAATAGCAATTTTTTAGTGCTCATTCATTTTCCTCCCTAGATGGATGATTATTTTAAAAAGTCCGGTTTAGTGATCCCCATTTCATTTTTTTGTCTTCCTATCACGCACTCCCTTCTTTTGCCCATGTATAGGGCACAGCACTTTCAGGAATAAATTATAAAGCGTGGATCCTTATGCGTCAATAAATAATATGACACTCCGTCATATGGAATATTGACATACGCATATAGGTAAATTATCATAAATATAAATATTTTATGACACCTTATCATATGATAAAAGGAGTTAATAGATGCCTAAGCAAACCTTTTTTAATTTATCAAAAGAAAAACAAAAATCATTAATAGATGCTGCTAAGAAGGAGTTTTCGAGGGTTCCTTTATATGAAGCGTCGATTTCGAATATTATCAAGGATGCCGCTATCCCTAGGGGAAGCTTTTATCAATATTTTGACGGTTTAGATGATATATTCTACTTTTTACTGCATGAGCATTCCCAACGGAATTTCGAGCGGTTGATTGCCATCATGAAAATGAACAATGGAGATATATTTGCAACCATAGTTGATTGGTTTAAGGGCATTCTCATTATGTTTGAGGAACCAGAAAATCGGCAATATTTTAAAAATGCCTTTTTAAATATGAATTATAAAGTCGAAAAAGCATTTACCCAGAATATGTATGAGGAAAAAAGAAAAAGCAGATTTTTTGAAATCATTTCCAATATAAACCCCGGAAATTTAAACGTATCGAATGAGGAAGAAATTTACCACATCTTCAAAATGATGATGGCTGTGTCGTTTCAAAATCTGGTCCATGCTTTTGCGAAGGAGCTACAGATTAATGATGTTATGAAAACCTTTTTGTTGGAGATTGAATTACTTAAAAAAGGATTTTATAAGGAACCACAATAAACTTGAGATAAATGAACAAATCTTAATGTTTAGGATGGAGAATGATGCAAGATTATGAGATAATGATCAACCCCGTTATAAAAGTAAAGGAAACGGACACAGTTCGTTACGTAATCGAAAAATTCATTGAAAATCGTATCAGTGGACTACCCGTAGTCAACGAAAGAAATGAAATTGTGGGCTATATTAGTGATGGGGATATCATGCGGTATATCGGCAAGCATCAGTATCGATTCATTGATTCCCTCCAATTCGTTTCCGTTATCAATGGAGATCATGAAGATTTTGAGCAAAAAATCCGAAAGCTGCTAGAATTAAATGTAATGAGCATTGCAAAAAGAAAGCTTTACAAAGTGTCCTGGGATGAAGACATAGAAACGATCGCTTCCATTTTAGGAAAAAAACAAATAAAAAAACTACCTGTTGAGCGGAACGGAGTATTAGTTGGAATCATTAGCCGAGGCGATGTCATTAGGCACTCCTTTAGAACAGTGCTTTAACATATCAAATGGAGAAAGGCTGCAGACTATCTGCAGCCCTTTTTTATGCGCTTGAATCTTTCTTGTGCCTTTAATTTTCAAATTTATCAGTTATTAATTTTTTTAGCTTGCACAAAAACCGACAATATTCGATCGAGACATTAAGTAAAATAGTAGTATAATTTACTACTTTTTCTAAATATCGGTAATATATGATGCAAGATTATTAGTTTAAGACCTTTAAATGTTAATAGCTGGATGATCAGATATGGGGGGGAATCCTTATGGAGAGCACGGTAAATATTCAAGAAATTGAGAAACAACGCGTAAATCCAGCTAAGTGGTATGCTAATTGGAAGTTTATCACAGCAAGTATCATCTTTATTATCGCACTCATCATTGCGGCAGGCAGCTATTATCAGGCAAACCACTTCAATTCAGAAATCAAAATTAATGACATCAAAGTCGGTGGAATGTCGGCAGATCAGGCACTAAAAAAATTAAAAACAACCGTATTAAAAAATGTAGTATATGTCGGAAATCAACAGATTTTAGATGGAACAGATACAAAGATGGGATTTGCGGAAAAGGATCTTCCCGATGTCAAAAAATTATTAAAGAGCCAGTGGACGTTTTTTCCTTCTTCAAAAGCTAAAACTTATTCATTAATGCCCCGCAGTCAGGATCAGTTTCGAAACCAGACATTGAAAAAACAGATGGAAGAAAAGCTGATAGCCATGAATCAGAGCTTAAAAGCGCCACAGGATGCGGTGGTTCGTTTGGAACAAGGCAAAATTGTTGTCGCTAACAGCATTAGCGGAGAGCAATATGATGTCACCAGTCTTTTGAAAGACTACGAAAAGCACGAATATATTAGTGAAATCCGTCTCAATCCAGTATACATACAACCTATTAAAGAAGACAGCGAGTTTATCAAGAATCAACAGAAAAGGCTGGAAGAATTCCTTGCTCAGACCGTCGATTATAAAGTGCAGGATAAAGTTTTTACGTTAAAGGCGGGCGACTTAATTAAAAATGCTTCTATTTCAAAAGATTTGCAGATTAAGATTAATGATGCGGGTGTTATAAAGAATAAGATCGCTGAAATTAACAATTCCCAATCCACCTTAAATAAGAATTTCACGTTTAAGACCCATTCAGGTTCGGTGATATCGGTTAAAAGTAAAGGCTACGGCTGGGCCATAGATGTTGAAAAAGAAGTACCACGTATTAAGGAAGCTTTGGAAAAAGGAGAGAAATCGGTTTCCGCCGCTAATATTTACGGAAATGGCTGGAAAGGTGAAGGCTATGGATATGAAGCGATTACGAACAATGGTATTGGTGGTACGTATGCAGAAGTTTCCATTGCAGAGCAGCGAATTTGGATCTACAAAAATGGAAAATTAGTCGTCACAACGAATGTCGTTACTGGCACACATAGTACCCATCATGATACATCACCAGGAGTGTGGTATATTCTCTATAAGCAGACACCTGCCGTGCTAACCGGCAGAGAAAACGGAAAAATCACTTATCAGGTAGATGTTAATTATTGGGCTCCATTTACAAATGATGGCCAAGGATTCCACGATGCCAGCTGGCGAGGCAATTGGGGAAGTAAAGCCTATCTTGCGGCAGGGTCGCATGGCTGTGTCAACACTCCGCCAAGCATTATGAAAACCGTGTATGATAATCTCAGCACCTATCAGCCGGTTGTTGTTTATTAGGATATGGGAGGCCGTCCCAAAATAAAAATATTGACTTTGGGTAAGAACCCAAAGTCTTTTTTTATACAATAAAAAACAGTGCCTGTTACGTCCCGAAGAATTCGATAGAATGCGGATGGGGACAGGCACTTTTACTATGAAAATTATTTTTTTGTAAAATTTAGAAAAACACTATATTCAATATGTGGAAAAAAAGTTATAATTTACCTGTTTGTATTACTTTAGTACTAGGGAGGTACTTTATGACTTGGTTTACTAAATGGGCGTTACGGAACAAAGCCGCATTAGCTTTTTCTGTAATTGCCTCCATGATTTTCGGTATTTTCAGTTACACTACTATTCCAATGGAGTTAATGCCATCGGCTGATCAGCCGTACGTTACCATTTCAGTCGTTGGAAACGGCATCGATGCTGTAAGCATGGATGAACAGGTAACACAGCCAATTGAAAAAGCAATAAACGGCGTCAAAGGAAAACAAAATGTAGTAGCTCAAACAGGGAATAATTTTACCCAGTTGACGGTCACCTTTGAATCCAGCATTGATGTAAAAGAAGCAAAACAGCAAATACAAGAAAGAATTTCGATGGTCAATCTCCCTAATGGGGTTATGAAACCATACGTAGTCAACCTCAACACATCTGAAATTCCAATAGTAGAATTAGGTCTTACCTTTGATAAGGAAATTGGCAATAATGAGCTAAATATCGTAGAAAACGAAATTATGCCGATGTTCCAAGACCTAAAAGGTGTCGGCAATGTTATCGTTAACGGCGGAAGAAATCAACAAGTAATGATCAAAGTCAATCCCTCCAAATTAGCGGCAGCACAATTCCCGCTTGAAAAACTTTACACTCTGCTTCAAGGAAAAAATGCATCTGTTGCTATGGGCGAACAAACGCTAAACAACGAAGCGACAAACATTATCGTAACAGGAAAATTAGAATCACTTGATGAGCTCAAGAACATCCAGCTAAACAGTAACACCAAACTGCAGGATGTTGCCGAGATTTCCATGCAAAAAGATACTGAAAGCATCACCCATTTGAACGGGAAGCAATTTATCGATGTCGTTATTCAGAAGGATTCCACATCCAATGCCGTAACCCTTGGAAAACAAGTGGAAGAAACGGTTAAAAAAATCAATAACGACTACAAAGGAACACTGCAAGCAACGATTGTGATGAACTTAGCGGATACCGTTCTTGATTCCATTAATTCTATGACAAGGGAAGTATTGACCGGAGCATTATTTGCCACGCTCATTATCTGGTTATTCCTTCGCAGTTTTAGAATGACCCTAATCACGATTGTCAGCATTCCACTTTCACTTTGCATAACAATGATTCTACTTTCCTTCTTTGGCGTTACCTTAAACATCCTGACACTCGGAGGAATTGCGGTATCAGTCGGTCGTCTAGTGGATGACAGCATCGTTGTAGTAGAAAATATTTACCGAAGAAGGAACAATAATGAACTTACGCCTGCCTTTCTGGTAGAGGCGGTAAAAGAAGTCGGAGCAGCGATCACATCATCCACTCTCACTACGGTGGCAGTATTCCTTCCAATGCTGATTGTTTCTGGAGGTTTACGCGATATTGTTGCCCCGTTTGCCATTACAATCACTTGTTCATTACTGTCTTCACTGCTTGTATCGCTGACAGTGGTGCCAGCACTCAGCGCCCGTATGATGGCAAAGGTAAAGGTGAAAGAACACAGGCAGAATTCCTTCTACCCATCACTGTTGAAATGGTCGCTTAACCATAAATGGCTGCCAATTACAATAGCAGTTCTTGTTGTGGCCGGGTCTGTCGGGTTATTTGTGAGCATGCCTAAAGGGTCTGTCGATCAAAAGGATTCCGCCTACATAGCAATCGGTCTTCGCTATCAAAACGGAACTCCATTTAGCGAAATGCAAGACGGTGTTGCGAAAATGGAGAGCATTCTTTCAGAAAAAGAAGGAGTAAAAACCCATATCACAATAGCAGGAGTTAATGAGGATGCTGCACAATACGGTAATCTGCAAGCTGCAAACGAAGTTCGAATTATGGTTTTTCCTGAAAAGGGGACCGATTCAGCCATATTTGTGAAAGACATCCGAAAGACAAAAGATCAGTTTCCGCGTGCGGAGTTGACTGCTGACACAGCTGGATTGATGGGAACCAATAAAACGACTGTTTCCGTTGACGTCATTGGAAAAAATGATGATGACATTAAAAAAGCGGCGGATATCGCGAAGGAAAAAATAAGAAACATTGATGGTGTGGAAAAGGTAGAAAGCAACGATCAAAATACAAAGCCAACCATTACCATTCAGGTGGATTCAAAAGTTGCAAATGCGCAGGAAATCTCCCAGGCGATTAATGCGATGATTCAGCCTGCTGTAATCGGAAACATCAAAATTGATGGAAGAACCACTGCCGTAAAATTGGGGGCACTAAAAGAGATTCAAACGGCGGACGATTTAAAAAATCTACAGCTTATGATGCCAAATGGACCTGTTGCTTTATCAAGCATAGCGAAGGTTGAAGAAAGCAAACAACAAGGTACCATCTTTACCAAGGACGGACATCACTATCTACAAGTCACCGCTCAAGTCAACCCAGACAAAATGGTGGACGTGGCCGGCAAAATTCAGAAGCAGCTTGTAACTTGGAGCAAAGATAATACGTTTGCAAAAGGAACAAGTGCAGAACTTACGGGTTCTTCCATGCAGTCATCCGATCAATTAGGTGAACTCGCTAAACTTGCCATGTTCTCAATTGGAATCGTATTTATGATTCTGCTTGTTACCTTAAAGTCCTTCCGGGCCAGCATTGCCATCTTGATCTCGTTGCCGCTTGCTGCAATCGGATCGCTTTTAGGACTGGTGATTACTCACTCCAGCATCAATATTTCTTCTGGAATCGGAATGCTAATGCTCGTTGGGATTGTGGTAACAAATGCCATCGTGCTGGTTGACCGAATCCGTCACAATGAAGAAAAAATGAGTATTCGCGAAGCGATTTTGGAAGCAGGAACGGTACGTTTACGGCCGATTCTAATGACTGCACTTGCAACTGTATTTGCCATGCTGCCGCTTTTGTTTGCGCATGAATCGGCGATGAGCCTAAATCTTGTTTCAAAGGGACTTGCTGTGGTTGTTATCTTCGGATTGATCGTGTCGACTCTTCTGACGCTGATTGTGATTCCGACATTCTATGAATTATTTCATTTCCGGAAAGCAAAAAAACAAAGACCGCAAGCTAACCAAGTACCAGGTACATTAGATCAATAATAGCCGAATTAGAATAGGTTCAATTTTTGTAACAGAAGAAGCACCTCACTTACTATAAGGAAGGTGCTTCTTTCGTTAAATTTTAGCTTTATCCAATAAAAGTTAAAAGTTAATTCATACCCGAATTCGAAATATCAGCCTCAATCCTGCTCATGAACTCTTCTGCTGCACTGTAGCCTTGCTGCTTCAAATACCAGTTATTTGCAGCTGCCTCAATTAGCCCCGCGACATCACGTCCAGGCTGAAGTTGGATCTCAAGGGAAGGAATTTTAACACCCATATAGTCGGTATAGTGAAATTCCTGTTCCAAATCATTATACAAGGCATCTTTTTCCCATTTCTTTAAATGAATATCAAGAGCAATTCGTGTTTCATCTTGAAAAGCCTTGCGGCCGTATAAGCGAACCACATTCAGCAATCCAATACTCCTTAGTGCCAGGAATTCCTTGTTTTTTCCATCATGAGTCCCGAGAATGGTTTGCGGGCTCAGCTTCTTTAGGACAACCATATCATCCGCAATCAGCCGGTGTCCTCGGCGAATTAATGTGTGCGCGGTCTCGCTCTTCCCTACCCCTGAATTGCCGCGAATGAGAATTCCTATGCCGGATACATTCATACAAACTCCATGCTCCGATATTTCCGGTGCCAATTCCTTTATCAAATAGGCATCCAATTTAATGATAAACTCTGAAGTGGTCTCAGGCTTATTGGTTAGTAACAGAGGAATCCCCTGTTCGTTACAATGATGCTTTAAATAGGTAAGCCCTTCGTCACCAGCGGTAACGATAAAACATGGCGGTTGATATTGGACAATATTTCCGATTCGAAATTTACGTTCTTCATGGCTTAATTTGTGTAAATAGGTAATTTCCTTTTTTCCTAGAATTTGAACTCGTTCGGTTGGAAAAAAATCAAAATGACCGACAAATTCCAGACCTGGACGGTGCACCCGTGATTGCGTAATTATTTTTTGCAGTTGATTTGCACCTGCCACTACCTTCAATGAAAACTTTTGAATCAGGTTTTCAACTGTTATTTTCTTCACCCTATCCCCTCCATCCTTTCAACTTTTTATATTGAATTATACTGAAGATTATTGGAATCGTAAAACAGAGTGACGGCTACTTCTGCTTTTTAAAAATATAAATATCTTCTTTTGTAAAATTGCCCTATAAAAAAAGTTAGACCCCCGGTAAAAAAAAAAGGATAGTTGAGCAGAATAAATGCTCTATCTATCCTTTTTTTATGTGGTAGTTAATTTAGCATAGATGACAAAAAACAGGGTTAATTCCCCTATTACCACCATATATGGTACTACTACAATTAAATTAAAAATAAAAAAGACGGCTAAAATCCCTAAAAATAACCCTAAATGATAAATTTTCAATCTGTGGTGCTCATGTCTATATTGGTGAAAAACAAAAGTAGTTGACAGGAAATAGATCAATACAGAACAAAAAATGAAATACAAGATATATGAATAATGGACTTCTTGTAAAAACATTAGTCTGATGGATGCTGCAATCATGCTCAAAGACATTAAAATAAACAGGTGACCGTAAATAATAGTTTGGCCGATAGTTTGGAGCGACTTGTTTACTTTTTTCTCCACATTATCGAAATACTGCCACCACATCGATATGATTAGGATAAACGCAATGGCCGAAAAGCCTATTGAATTCCAATTTCCTTGTTTAGGCTGAATTACCGCAAGGGTGCTGACAAGAGCTTCACCAAAAAGAATAATGGTAAATAGACCAAATCGCTCTAATAAGTGTGCTGTATTTGTGGGCACCTTTACTAAATACTTTCGTCCAGCAATTGGAACCATAATATCGATAATAATACCGGTATATAGCACAGCATAACGAGGCCAAGAATCAAAAAGGACGGAGCATAATGATATAATGATTCCAATCCAAAAATACCTTCCCAAATATCGTGCTGCTTTTTTTCGAAAGCCCTCTTCTTTACGCTGGACAACAAGATATTGGATTGCTGTCACTGCTCTTAAGCCAATATAACCAATTAAAAAAGAAAGATAATATTGATCAAAATCGACTGATAAGCTTGATGTCATAATTAGAACAAAAAACATTTGTACTATTAAAAATAGTCGTTGATGAAATAAATCCTCCCCAAACCGGTTTACAAACAGGGTTTGCCCTACCCAAGCCCACCAGATAGGAATAAAAATTAACACAAACTTAAATAAATACTCTGAATGGATATATCCATCTTCAACATGAAGTAAAACATGGGTTGCAGACGCAACCGCCGCCACAAATAACAAATCATAAAATAGCTCTAACCATGTAACTTTCTTTTCTATCATTCTGTACTCCTTCCTATCCCCTAATAGATTATTATATGATTTTTATATTCCATCTATTTCGTATTTCCACTTATGTTCACTCCAATTTTTTACAACTAATTATAAAGATAAAGATTTTGGTCCAGTAATTCAAGTCTGGCATATTGTTTTGATTCCGACAATGGACAAGTCGAAGAATGTAAAATTAATAAGAATCTAATCATTTCTTGGGGAATAAAGTACAAGTTTGATAGAAATAATGTTTTTGTTCAAAAAAAGCAAGCGGAACCATCCTCTTTCATCACTATTATGAAAATACAAAAAATCCATTTACTTCGACTGCCGAAATGTTAAGATAGACTTATAGAAAGCAATTTAGGGGGAAAATAAAATGACGAAACGTCCGATTACGGCTGAAGATTTAAGTAAATTTAAGTTTGTCGGAGATCCTCAGGTTTCACCTAACAAGGATAAAGCTGCGTATGTCTTGACTCATGTAGATAAAGAAAAAGATGGCTACTATTCTTATGTCTATGTAACTGATTTAAAAAATGAAGGCAAACAGTTTACCTCTCATTATTCAAAGGAGCGCTTAGTAAAAGATACTTCTCCAATGTGGTCACCAGATGGCAGCATGCTTGCCTTCCGTTCAAACCGCACCGAAAAAAATCAAGTCTGGCTTTTACATACGGATGGCGGTGAAGCTGTACAATTAACAGACGTAAAGCCAGGAATTGGTGAATTTGTCTGGTCTCCAGACGGAAAGCAGCTGGCTCTTACCATTAACGGAGAATTAGAACATACCTCTGATAACGACGAGGATAAGAAGGAAGAAAAAAGTGATGTAAAGGTGATTACAAGACTTCGTTATAAAGGAGACGGAGTTGGTATTTATAACAATGACCGCAAGCATGTTTATCTATTAGACATTGAGACAAAGTCTTATACAAAAGTTACTGAGGGAGAGCATGATTTTTCTCAGCCTCGTTTCTCGCCAGATGGAAAAAGCTTATTCTATGTTGGAACAAAAACTGAAGATACAGAGTGGGGCTACCTCCCGGCTATTTGGAAATATGATCTGGATGTAAAGAAAGAGACTCTTCTTTATCAAGGAAATGGATATATAAGTGCACCTTCGGTATCGCCAGACGGTAAATGGCTGGCCATTGCTGGTCATACACGCGGGGAACGAAGTCAAGGCAATACAAATGTCCTCCTGCTATCTTTGGAAAATGATAAATTAATAAATTTAACGGAGGGCTTTGACTACACAATCGGAAACCTTGTAGGTGTTGATGCGAAGTATGACACAGCGGAGTTTAAATTAATATGGGACTCCACTAGCTCTAGCATTTACTTTAATGCTACAGTTGGCGGCGATTGTCAGTTATTTAAGGTAACTCTGAATGGGGAGGTTTCCGCTGCCCTATCCCCTTCTACAGCAACCGTTACTTCTTATGACATCGTAAGTGATGATCAAGCGGTCCTTGTTCTCGCTACTCCTTATTCAACAGGAGATTTAGTCATTCAAAATTTAAACCAAGTGAATAACGTTCATATGTTAACGGATTGGAACCATGAGCTATATAACCAGGTTCATTTAAGTACTCCTGAAAATTTCCATTATAAAAGCACCGATGGATGGGATATTGAAGGCTGGATCTTAAAACCGCTTGGATTTGAGGAAGGTAAACAATATCCAATGATCCTTGAAATTCACGGCGGGCCGGCAACGGCATATGGAAATGGTTTTCACCACGAGATGCAGTTAATGGCTTCAAAAGGCTATGTCGTACTTTACACGAATCCTAGAGGAAGCCATGGCTACGGACATGACTTTGTCAATGCCGTTATCGGTGATTACGGTGGAATGGATTATGAGGATATTATGGCTGGTGTCGATTATGCATTAGAAAACTTTAGCTTTATCGATCACAACCAGTTATTTGTAACAGGAGGCAGTTACGGCGGGTATATGACCAACGTTATCGTCACTCGTACAGACCGGTTCAAAGCAGCCGTTACTCAACGTAGTATTTGTAACTGGCATAGCTTCTACGGAACGAGTGATATTGGCTTTTTCTTCACGGAATGGCAGCACGGACATGCTGATTTATGGGAAGATGCCGAGAAGTTATTGAAGCTTTCCCCTCTTCACCATGCTCGTAATGTTAGAACACCTATATTAATCCTGCACAGTGAACAGGATTTACGTTGTCCAATGGAGCAGGCAGAGCAATGGTATATTGCCCTTAAGCGGCTGGGAGTGGAAACAAAGCTAGTCCGCTTCCCGGATGAAAACCATGACCTTTCACGCTCTGGTAAACCAAAGCACCGTTTAGAGCGTCTAAAGCATTTAATTGGCTGGTTTGATGATCGGCTGAAATAAGAACCCAAAAACCACGGGGACGGTTCATTGCCCAAGAAAGAGCTTATTTAGCGATTACACAGCTAAGTAAAGAATAAGAGCTGACAGGTACACGAGTAATATCGTGTTTCTGTCAGCCTCTTTATTCTTGAAAAAAGCTTCCTATTCAATGAACATGACCAAGCTTATCTGGATTGGCAACAAGATAGATGTCAACAATTTTATTCTCGACTAAATGAAAGGAAATCACATTAAGTGGCTGACCGTTCACATAGGAAACGATTCCTGATACTCCATTGACTTCCCTGATTTTGAAAGAAAAACCTTCAGGCACTTTTTTCAAAATCCCTTCTAAGAACGTACAAACTCGATTCGAACCATAAATAGGCCTAAGAGCAGCTTTTACTTTTCCACCACCATCGGATATCAAAGTGGCCTCAGATACCAATAAATTTTTAATGCCTTCTGTATCTCCGGAGGTTAATAAATTCACAAATCGTTCTATTACATTTTTGGTTTGCTTTTGGACATCCCGAGATTTTTCTTTCATAACCTCCAAGGCATTTTTGTCCAATCCCTGCTTTGCCCGATGAAAGATTTGACGGCAATTGATGCTGCTTTTTCCAACAATTTCAGCTATTTCCTCATAGTCAAACTGAAGTACCTCTCTTAATAGAAAGACAGTCCTTTCCACCCACGACATTTGTTGAAGCAATAATAAATAGGCGGTTGTAATGGATTCTTTTTGAAGATAAATTTCCAATGGGTCTGTGGCCATATCGCCGATGACAAGAGGCTCAGGCAGCCATGGCCCGGTATATACCTCTCGCTGGTTAGCTGCTGATCTTAATCGATCAATACAGCGATTGGTCACAGATTTGCATAAATAGGCCTTTATGTTTTGGATATCCTTAGGAATCCCTTTATTTATGGTCAGAAATACCTCTTGAATGATATCCTCTGCATCCATCAAGCTCCCAAGCATGCGGTAGGCAAGGGAGAACAACAATGGTTTGTATTCGGAATATAACTGCTCAACATTTTCCATCGTACATGCCTTCTTCCTATAAAAACATCATTTATTCAGGCAATCATGATATAGGCAAGGGCCTATTTTTTTGCTCTTCCAGATCTTTTATAACCGTTAAAGATGCTCTTCGTGCACTTTCCATTACTGCATCTGCTAAAAATTCACCATGACTTGCCCAATCTCCTGCAATATATAGTCCGCCAATCTCCGGAACTACTGGGCCGGGAAACCGATCGGTCCTGGCCATGTGCAAATAGTCATTTGCCACCGTCATATTGGGTAAATATTGTTTGGCCACAACCTCTTTTTCCCAACCAGGATGCAGCATGCTCATGGTGTCCTCAAGGAATTTTTGATCCTCGATTGGATCACCTCCGGCTGCTCCATTATATTTCACTAAATGCATCACGAGTGACCCATTGTCACTTAATCGAGAATACTTGGATTGATTGGTAAAAAACACCGGTTGATCGATGCCGAAAGATACATTCCGCCCTTCTACCGGAAGTTTTTTTAAACATAGATCCAAACAGGCGGCCATCGCTGGTCTTGATTGGTTTTTCCACGTAAGGATGGAGGTTTTTTCCGCACCTCGAATCAAGCGGAATAATTCTCCAGGTGAAACAGTGCTGATGACATGAGCAGTAGAAATCTTTTCACCGTTTGAAAAAACAACTCCTGTTACTTGCTGATCATATTCAATTTCAACAACATTTTTGTTATTCATTATTTCAACGCCAGATATTATGGCAAGCTCCCGCAATTGATCCACAATCGTTTGCCAGCCTCCATTTATATATAAAACACCACTTGTAATGGCTCTTTGTAACTGTTTGAGAACCGGGCCCGCTAATAAGTAATCCGGATCTTGAGTATACGTGGCTGTTCTGCTTAAGGCATAGAAGATATGACGTACCATGGGGTTATGAATTCCCATTTCTGCCCAATCTCTTAAAGTCATGATCTCCAGTGTGTTTGTATCCATTTTTTTTAACTTAAGCATGATTTTACCGAACTCTATTTTTCCTGACCAAGAAAGCTCCGTCCAAAGCAAATGAGGAAGGGATACTACCTTGTTTTTCCAAATGGCTGTTCCTTTTGCCGACGGACTCCCCCCATCTATCCTAATCCCTAATTCTAATAATATATTTTCGGCAGGGCCCGATTTATAAAGGGCATGTGCACCCAAGTTTAACAATGCTCCATTTTTATCAATTGTCATGGCCCGGCCTCCACACTGCCTTGCCTTTTCTATCAATACGACGGACTTATTTCCCCTTGCCAAATCAATAGCAGCTGTTAATCCAGCCAGCCCCCCGCCAATAATGGCTGCATCATACGTTTTCACATTATTTCCTCCATTTCAATATGGTTTTCATAAACAAGACGGGGGAGGCTGTTTTTTTGTGACAACATAAACACAATAAATAAAGCTCGTAGAGTACTAATTTTCTCTACGAGCTTCTTCTCAGTCTTATTTGTTTAATAATTTTATAAACTCTTTCATAAAACCTGGAAGATCCGGCCATGCGTGTCCGGAAACGAGATTGCCTTGAACATGGAGGTGATTTTCAATATAGGTTGCCCCAGCTGCTTCCACATCTGGCTTGCAGGCGATATAAGCAGTTAATTCACGGCCTTCCAAGTATTGGCGCACGGTTGTTAACACCTGACCTGCATGGCAAATCGCCGCAACAGGTTTATTTGCTTCAAAAAAGTGGGCGACAATTCTTGGAACATTTTCATTTAAGCGAATGTATTCCGGAGCTCTTCCCCCTGGAATAATCAACCCGTCAAATTCGTCCGGATTTACTTCTTCAAAAGCTAACTGTGCTTCAATTAAGTATCCTTTACTTTCCGTATAAGTATCCCATCCAATGAAGTCATGTACTACTGTTTGCAGCTTCTTCTTGGATGGTGCAGCTATCTGCACATTGTAGCCTTCTTCAAGACAACGAAAATACGGGTAATAAACTTCCAATGCCTCTACAGCATCTCCTGCCAGGATTAATACTTTTTTTGACACCTTAACGACACCCTTTCTTAAAATATTAGGCTAGTACCTATATTTATATATTCTTCATACTTCCTTTAATTTCCTTAAATCCAAAAATAAATTATCGGACAAAAAGTAGCTTAAACAGGATAAAGGTGCAATCCCAAGATCTCGGATTGCACCTTTACATTTATCCCCTACCTCCCGCCTCCGATATATCACACATCGGGGGCAGGCACAAATCGATTGTTGATTCTATGCCGATAATTTTAGATTTTTATCCTTTCTCCTTCTATATGAATACAACGTAAACAATAGAATAAACCAAAGTGGTGTCAACAATAAGGCCGTGCGAGTAGCTTGAGCGAACAGCATAATAATAAGAATCATGGCAAACAAAGTTAGAACAGCGTAGTTCATAAATGGAGTAAACGGTGCTTTAAAGGTTGATTTTTTCTGTAAGTCGGGACGTGTTTTCTTATACCTTACATGGCAGATAAGAATGACACCCCACACCCAAATAAAACAAATCGCACTAATGGTTGTCACGATCCCAAAGGCTTGTTCCGGAATCAGTTTGCTCAAAAGAGCTCCTCCTGTTAAAACAAGCGTGGAAATCAATAACGCGTTACTTGGTACATGATTTTTATTCAATTTAGCAAAATGATCTGGCCCCTGATCCTTTTTGCTTAAATTAAATAAAATCCGGCTTGTGGAAAACATCCCGCTGTTACATGCAGAAGCGGCGGAAGTTAAGACGACAAAGTTAATTATGCCTGCAGCAATTGGAATCCCGACCAAGCTAAAGGTTTTGACAAAAGGACTTTCTGCTGCATTTAGTTCTGTCCAAGGATTAATGCATAAAAGAACAATCAATGCACCAACGTAGAAAAAGAGAATTCTTAAAGGAATTTTGTTAATAGCAGATGGGATATTTTTTTCCGGATTAGATGTTTCCGCTGCCGATACTCCCACTAATTCCACACCGACAAAGGCAAATACAACCATTTGAAAGGAAAGCAAGAAGCCTGAAATCCCGTTCGGAAAAAGTCCGCCATGTTCCCAAAGATTTTTAATTGAAACCGTTCCCGCATCGGTCTTGAATCCCATCACTAACAAAATAACCCCTATACCGATTAAGGCGACAATGGTTATGACCTTTATTAACGCAAACCAAAACTCCAATTCTCCAAAAAGCTTCACAGTTAATAGATTTAATCCTAATAAGACGATTAAGCAAACGAGCGCAGGTATCCACTGGGGGATATCAAACCAATAGCGAACATAAACTCCAACTGCAATCACATCGGCCATCGCCGTCATAATCCAACAAAACCAATAGGTCCATCCGGTGACAAACGCTGCCCGCGGTCCGAGATAGTCTTCGGCAATGTCAGTGAAAGATTGATAGCCCGCTTTAGACAGCAAGAGTTCACCTAGCGCCCTCATAACAAAAAAACAGGCGATTCCTACGATTAAATAGGCCAGTATGATGGATGGCCCCGCCAGCTGTATGGCTTTACCGGAACCCAAGAATAATCCGGTTCCAATGGTGCCGCCAATGGCGATTAGCTGCACGTGACGATTTTCTAAATTCCGCTTTAATTCTCTTTGTTCCATTTCAATCTTCCTCTCAAATTGATGAAAAATGTTTCATGTGAAACGATGAACAAAATAGTAAACTCAATAAAAAAAGAGATTGGAGGGCCTCCAATCTCTTAGGTCTAAGAATAACAAATAATAATTGTTACGCTAACGAATGTCAGTATAACAAATAAATATTCAGTACTCTTCTGTCCTTTTGCCTGAGATTATGAACCCTTCGGCGCCGCGGTATTCCTGCGGTCTCTCCAGAAGCTGCTCCTGCTATAGTGCGATCCATAGCGATCATAGCTTGCTAAATTATTAATTTTTTTGATTGAGTTTAACTATTGTTGAATAATTTTTAATTTTAATAGTATTCTAACAATGTGTCAATAATTAAAATTTATCTAATTGCTTATCACAAGGCCCTCAACCCCGTGGTTCTTGAAACGACAATTCGGAATCGGGCAGGAACGAATGAATCCCATCTGGCATCCAGATGGGATTTCTTTTAAAACATACTCAACCGATATTTTTTTGATAAAAGTTCTAAAAGTTTAAGTCCGGCCACACTGTTCCCTTTTTCATCTAAGGCAGGACCGAAAATGCCAATTCCAAATTTACCAGGAACAGCCCCCATGATTCCGCCTGATACACCACTTTTAGCTGGAATCCCTATTTTGATGGCGAATTCGCCTGATGCATTATACATTCCGCACGTTACCATAAAGGTTTTGCAGATTCTTGCTACATCGTCGGGTATAATCCGTTTCCCATTAAGAGGATCCACTCCATCCATCGCAAAAATCATGCCGATCCTCGCTAAACCCAGACAATTCATCTCGACAGCACACTGTTTGGTGTATAAATCCAATAAGGTTTCTACATCCTCAGTGATAATGTTATGCTGCTTCAGAAAATAGCATAATGCCCGGTTTAAATCAGCCGATTCAAATTCGGAACGGGCTACATTTTCACAGTAACCAATGGAAGAGTCATCGGCCAATTCCCGGATAAAGCCTAATAACCGATTGAATCGATCCTCCACTGTATCCCCTTTTATCATATGGGTCACGACCAGTGCCCCAGCATTGATCATTGGGTTCAATGGCTTGGCCGGCATTGTTTCCAACTTGGCAATCGAATTAAACGGGTCTCCAGTTGGCTCCATCCCAACTCGTTCAAATACATAGCGATAGCCTCTTTCCATTAAAACAAGGGCTAAACTGATAACCTTTGAGATACTTTGCAACGTAATCTTTTTATCAATATCACCCGCTGAGATACATCTTCCGTCAGGATAATTTATCGCAATCGATAAATCACCAGGATTTGCTTTACCCAGCTCGGGAATATAGTCTGCAACCTTGCCATCTTTTGTATATTTTTTTGCATCTTCCACAAATCTCTGTAATTCGTCACTTTTTTGACACGGCATTATGCATCACCCGTAGTAGTTTCTTGGAACTATATCTAAAATATCTCTTTAAACCTCATCTTAATTTTTGTTACTAGATAACTCTTTGTTATTAAAACTATCTGCTATTTTAATTGATTTTTCCACAACGGATTGAAACCCATAGATAATAATGGCCAAGAATACACATATAAAATACCAGGTTGTGTTTTTCATTTTTATAAATTTAACAACTCCAACTTTATTCCCAATGTAAGGCAAAGGAAAAGCGTTAATAAGGTCCAATACCATATTTGTAATTAAGTACTTTGGGAAATTCCCAAATGTTAATTTAAATATCCAAAGCGTTGCTACAAAATAAGGCCCTAATATATATGTAAAATCTATTGGCCCAGGTGATAGAGGATTTTTAGTTACCCACCATTTTTTCCTATAACAGATAAAACTAAATACACTTAAAAACAAATTGATAAAACTTGCTACAGGCAAAAACCTAAAAAAACTTTGTTTCCCCATAAAAGGGACTGTTAGCCAAGGAAGAATTAATGTTGCTAAAGAGAATGCAACTTTTATATTATTCTTACCCATTTCGCTCCTCCTTTAATTGATATAATCATTTTCATTCCGATTGAATGATTTTTACTTAATTCGTCTTTTCTTACTATTCCAGATTAACGAATCCACACCTGCAGAGAAATGAGCAATCGGTTTTCCTTCTCATAGTTTGGTGAAAAATAACAATTTCATACGATATGGAATACAAAAAAGCTCAACTACTTTAAAGCATACCTATTTATATGTTTTTCCTGTTTTTGGATATAATAAGAATAGTGGAAATCCCTATTGAAAATATGCTAAGTATGGAGCAATTAACATGTCGAACATTTTTTATTATTTTACTTTTGCAATGGTGACATTTATTTTTATAGTTTTTGTATTCATGCTTTTCGGGTGGCGTTGGTTAATGAAACGAATGGTAAAGCAAATGGGAAAAATTATTTTAACAGACAGTTATCAAGAAAATGTAATGGAGTTGATGCCGGGACTCCGGCATATGGGCATCCAAAATATGCTTGAAAATAGCTTACGAGCTGAAACAGGCGACCTTCTCCACCGCCCGATGGGGTCTTCAAAAAAATGGCCGCATTTAGATCCGATTACTTTTATCCCTGCCCAAACAACACCCTTCCCTATAGACGGAGAAGAAGATGTCGATGTGCAGGTAACCATTGGGCCAAAGGCAAAAAAACCAATGAAAATAAAAATCCCGTTAATGATCAGCGGGATGGCCTATGGGATTGCCCTCAGTGAAGAAGTGAGACTCTCTTTAGCAGAAGCAGCTAATAATGTAGGAACCGCAATTAATTCTGGTGAAGGAGGAGTCTTACCTGAGGAACTAAATGCAGCCGGAAACTATATTTTACAGTTCTCCAAAACAGAATGGTCAAAGGAAGAAGAATTAATCAAGCGGGCAGATATGATAGAAGTTAAGTTAGGACAAGGCGCATTATTCGGGACCGGTGGGAAAATTTCTCCTAAAAATTTAACAGGTCGTGCCCGCGAAGTGATGGGGTTAAAGGAAAATGAGGATGCCGTAATTTATGATAATTTTTTTGAAGATCAAACGCTGGATGATTTGAAAGAACTAGTTGATGAGCTTCGGCGCCTCACAGGTGGTGTTCCCATTGGGGTAAAAATGGGGGCTGGCGGGAAAATTGAAGAAGATATTGATCATTTAATTTATATGGGTGTTGATTATATTGCCATTGATGGCGGACAAGGAGCCACACTTGGTGCCCCGCCGATATTAGCTGACGACGTTGGAATCCCAACTCTGCATGCGATTATCAGAGCTGTCAATCATCTAGAAAAGAGAAACATGAAGGGAAAAATAACTCTAATTGCCTGTGGAGGCCTTCTAGTACCTGGACATTTTTTAAAAGTGCTCGCCCTTGGAGCCGATGCAGTATATGTGGGCTCCGCTATGTTATTTGCCGTCTCACATCCTCAATCATTGAATGCCATGCCGTTTGAGCCGCCTACGCAAGTTGTTTGGAATCAAGGGAAATACAAGGATCAATTTAAGATTGAAGACGGGGTAAAATCAGCGGAGAAATTCTTAACAGCAAGTACTGAAGAAATAAAAATCGCCTTAAGAGCAATGGGAAAACGCTCTTTACAAGAGTTATCAAAAAAGGATCTGGTTTCTTATGATGAATTGACCGCCAAAATGGTCGGAATTCCGTTTTCGTTTGAACCATGGGAAAACATAAAAATGGAGACATAATTCTTCATCACTTCGATCCGACTTTTCTTATTTTCTGTAATAATGGAGAAAACTGACTATGGCAAACATATTATTTTATTTGTTTTTTGCAATGATATCCCTACTATTTGTCGTACTTATATTCATGCTCGTTGGTTGGCGTTGGATTATGAAACTAATAGTGAAAAAGGCTGGGAAAATCATTTTAACTGACAGTTATCAAGAAAATATTATTGAACTGATGCCTGGACTTCGGCATATGGGCATTCAAAATATGCTAGAAAATAGCTTGCGTGCCGAAACAGGCGCAGTCCTTTTTCGCCCGCTTGGCGGCTCTTCAAAAAAATGGCCGCATTTGGATCCAATTACCTTCATCCCCGCACAAACGTCTCCATTTCCAGTTGATGGTGAAGACGAGGTAGATGTTGCCGTTACGATTGGACCAGGGGCAAAAAAACCAATGGAAATTAAAATTCCACTTATGATTAGCGCAATGGCATTTGGGATTGCACTTAGTGAACAAGCAAGGCTTTCATTGGCAGAAGCAGCCCAAAAAACAGGAACTGCAATAAATTCTGGGGAAGGCGGAATTTTACCTGAAGAATTAAACGCTGCCGGAAAGTATATTTTACAGTTTTCAAAAACAGAATGGGCAAAGGACGAAGATGTGATTAAGCGTGCTGACATGATTGAAATTAAATTAGGTCAGGGCGCCTTAGCGGGAATGGGCAAAAAAATACCTCCGCAAAGTTTAGCAGGTCGTGCCCGTGAAGTGATGGGGCTTAAGGAAAATGAGGAAGCTATCATTTATGAACATTTTTGTGAAAATCAAACACTAGTAGATTTAAAGCTGCTTCTGGAGGAACTTCGTGTCATATCAGGTGGTGTTCCAATCGGCGTCAAAATTGGTGCAGGCGGAAAAATTGAAGAAGATATTGATCATTTAATCTTTATGGGCGTGGATTTTATTGCCATTGACGGCGGGCAGGCAGCCATGCACGGGGCACCGCCAATTTTATTTGATGACTTTGGGATCCCGACCTTGCATGCGGTAGTTAGAGCTGCTAATCATCTAGAAAAAAGAAACATGAAGGGAAAGATTAGCTTAATCGTTTCAGGAGGGCTTTTGGTCCCCGGGCATTTTTTAAAAGTTCTTGCCCTCGGAGCCGACGCTGTCTATTTAGGCTCTTCCATGTTGTTTGCTCTAGCACATGATCAAGTGTTGAATGCACTTCCATTTGAACCGCCTACACAGGCTATTTGGTATGACGGGAAGTTCAAGGATCAATTTAAGGTTGAAGACGGGGTAAAATCAGCGGAGAAATTCTTAACAGCAAGTACTGAAGAAATAAAAATAGCGTTAAGAGCAATGGGAAAACGTTCTTTACAAGAGTTGTCAAGAAAGGATTTAGTGTCCTATGATGAATTGACCGCTAAAATGATTGGAATTCCGTTTTCCTTTGAACCATGGGAAGACAAACAAAAAAACAATATATAAAAGGGAAAGTCTGTTTAAGGTTCCATCATCAGGAGAGAACAATGTATTCTTCTCCCCTGATGACTAAACCCTTTATATTAAACCAGCCTCTATTAATTACTAATCACAATATCATCAAAATTAATCCTCATCCCCGTTGTCCCTGAAACGACAATTCGGAAACGAACAGGTGCTGTTTGAGTGAGGGTAAAGGATTTAACAGCTAAAGTGGTTGTACTAGTATTCGTACTTCCAACGTTTGTCCATGTCGAGCCGCCATTCGTGGACATTTGCAGCTGCCAATTCGCCCCGCTGTCGGAACCGAAATTGGCATGGGAAATTTGAATGCTTTTTGCCCCGCTAACATCGAAGTTCATCTTAATGGACCCAGATGCTCGGACACGTGCTGACTGTGAGCCTGCCTTCTTATCTGTAGATAAATTACCTATGAGGGCGTTATCAAAATTCCAAGAGCCGCTCGCAAGCGTTACATTGCCTGGAGTATAGGCGGTTTTGGTTCCGGACTCAAACTTTTCATTCAATGTTGTTCCAGTTCCACCAGATCCACTGGAGCCATAGCCATATGACCCTGATTTGAAAGTAGATGGATCATACCATTTATAGCCTGTCGCAGGTGCAGCCCACGGTTCTGCCACCGGTTCAGTAGATGTTTGCGGGTTTTCCATTGATAACAAGGCGGTTGGCTGATCCAGCTGTAATCCGCCGACCTGTGATAAGGCAGTATAGCTTTCCTGCTTTGATAGCCAATCAATCATATTCACCAGCAAAGTACCATCGTTCTGTTCTTTAAATCCATCGTACGTAGTTTTCTTTGCTCCCGTTTCCTCGCGCAAATATTTTGGAGTCGCATCTTCCACTGGCGAGGAATCGCCAATAAACGCTGCCTTTCCTAATCCAAGCTTGGAGACGGCTGCATATGGCCCCTCTGCTCTCCCTCCCCCATTATATACGCCTTGGTCAACCGCGCTGCCCCAGGCTGTTGAGGTTGGCGGAAGATAAACAATGCCCTTTGCTTTGTTGGGGTCGGTTATCGCTAATGTTGAACCGGCATGCATCGCAACTGTAGAAACTCCTGAGGTAATCCCAAAAGCCTGACTTGGAGCCACAATTTCATTGGCCGTTACATCTCCAATCGCATTATAGCGGAATCGGATGCCGAAGTTAGCTGACAGCCAGTCCGATCCTGTTACACCTTGCATGGCTGCAGAAGAAGCCTCCTCTGTTCCCATTCCTTTTGTTGGATTGGAAAAAGCTCCCCTGCGGTAACCGTTAAAAACCTCCGATGCATCCCAGCGGTTTTTGTTGCGATCCGCATTATAATGATCGCCAATAAAAAAGATACTCCCACCGTTTTGAACATATTGAATCATAGCTGCCTGCTCAGTAGTTTTGTATGGGATGTTCGCTTCTCCAATTACAAACACATCATAGCCTTGTAAATCTTGATAGGTAATTGAGGTGTTTTTTCGCAACTCTTTGGCATAATAGCCTTTGTTGGCTAAGGCATTCGCAAAGTCAGAGAATCCTCCATCTAAAACCCAATCTGCTGCTCCCGCTGTTTGTCCATGAGTATTATCAAACAAAACCTTCTTGCCATTTGCAGTCCCCACCGGCTGAAGCTGTGGTGCAGGATCTAGGGCATTTTCGGCTGATGCACAAGCTGTCATAAAAAAGAAAGATGAAAACAAAAGCAAAAGTACAAGCGAATAAACTGAAACATTTGGACGTGTCATTCCTTTCACTCCCCTTTTGTGTATTCCTCACTAAAATAGCACACTAATGTTGATGGAATGTAAAGAATTACTAAAAATAGAAATTTTCCCAACATACTAGAATAGTAATGAGTAGATCTTTCTTGTTCTTAACAACTTCCTGCTGCATTTTGTTGGATAAGACGCAATAGTAATACACAAAAAAGAGGCATGTTCCTCTTTTATTCGGGTACGATCATTGTTGCAAAACAAAAAGCCGACCATCACTGGCCGACTTTTAAATTCTATTAAACTTTTATAAATGTATTCTTATTTATTCGTTTGATTACCTTTTGCGTCACGCTCTACTTCCATTTTTGTTACAGGAAGATATCCTTGTTCTTTTAACAAGTTGTTTTGGATATCATCTGACATCATATAGTCAAGGAACGCTTTTGCAAGGTCTGTAGGCTCACCTTTTGTGTAAGAGTGTTCGTAAGCCCAAACTGTGAATTTACCAGTTTGTACATTCTCTGCAGTCGGTTCTACGCCATCAATTGCAAGTGGTGTTACAGAATCATCAGTGAAGTATGAGAATGCAAGGTAACCAATAGCACCGTCAGTTTCGTTAATAATCTTTTTAACTGTGTTTGAAGAATCTTCCGTGATACCTTCAGCAGGAGTTGCACCATCAAGAGCGAACTTGTTGAATACTGCACGAGTACCAGAAGAGTCAGGACGGTTTACAAGAACGATTTTTTGATCTTTTCCGCCAAGTTCTTTCCAGTTCGTGATTTTTCCAGTGAATACTTTAATTAAATCTTCTTTTTTAATGTCTTTAATACCAACTTTAGGGTTAACAGCAGCAGTCATACCAACAACTGCAACTTTATGGTCGACTAGCTGATCAGCTGGAACGCCTTCTTTTTCTTCAGCGAATACATCTGAGTTACCAATTTGCACAGATCCTTCAGCTACTTGTGATAGGCCAGTACCAGATCCACCCGCATTAACTTGAATATCAACATTAGGATTTTTCGCCATAAATTCTTCCGCTGCTGCTGCCACTAATGGCTGCATTGCAGATGAACCAGAAACGACTAATGAGCCAGAAAGTTCTTTCTTTTCTTCAGTTTTAGGTGTTTCTTTCTTTGCAGTTCCTTCTGATTTATCAGTAGAAGCTCCGCCTCCACATGCAGCCATGAAAACCATCAATGCTGCAAATAATGTAAGTAGACTTAATTTTTTTAAGCTTTTCAATTCTTATTTCCCCCTACTAATTTGGTAATAACATTCTGTTTGCCTTGCAAAATTGATAATAAACCAAAATTGTAAAGGGAGTATTAAGGGGGTGTAAACTTTGGTAGAAATTTGTTGTTTTTTGTATAATTTTAAAAAAATAAAATCCCCTCGCTTGTAGAAAGAGTAGTATGTCAACATTTTTCTTTCTACTATTAGGGGATTTTAACAAATAGTTATTCTTTTTCTGTTATAAACCATCCATTAGGTTTTTTTTCGAAATGGAAAAGATCTTCATCGAATTTTTTTCGGAGTATTCTATATTCTTCATTTTCTACTTTGGTCTGGGTCACTTTAATTTTTTTTAGCGTTATTTCAGGTTTCTTGACTTCAATGACCAAATCATTAATCATAAAAAACGTTCTTTGATATCTCATACTCCACTTCCTTCCTTCTATTATTACTTACGTATAGAATTTGCCAAAAATGAATAAAACCCTTGTTAATTTTTTGTAAAAAAATCCACTCGTCGGCTTAGTGGCGCAGCCCATTGGAACAAAAAATACTTTTCCAATAAAACATTTCGACATTTATTGATAAATTTTTTAGTATTTAGTATTGCTATTATTTTTAAATGTGATAATATGTAATAGCATGAAATTGGAAAGCTGATATTCAAAATCTTGAGTCTTTCCAAGCAGATAATTTTGACCACCTCCTTTTGGAAGTCAAGGCCATACGGACAGCCGGGTCAAATGCCGATTGGCAACTTTTTCGTTGCCTTATTGATTGAGTTAAAAGCTCAAATTTTATAAGTTGGTTACTTTACAACCAGTGCATATGCACACAACTTGTGAAACGGTCAATAAGAGTGGTAAAAGTAATTATTTGCTATATAGACTCTGATCCTATTAAGATATATTTTGAATATTAATAAGCTTTCTACCATACTGTCCTAGGACTTTTGTGATAGACGGATTTCTATGGCTTTTGTCATAGTATTTAATATTGATTATATCTAAAGCAAGTGTTGTGCGCAGGTATGCGTTTTTCACTTGCTTTTTTTGTTGTTGTTGCAAAATCAAAATCTATTAAGTTAGGAGATAGGAGAATGGGAAAAGCACTTATTATTGGCGCCGGCGGCGTGGCATCAGTAGCTATTCATAAATGTGTTCAAAACAGCGAGGTATTTGAAGAGATTTGTATTGCAAGCCGGACAAAATCAAAATGTGATGAATTAAAAGCAAAACTTGACGGCGGCAAAACTAAAATTACAACTGCACAAGTTGATGCAGATAACGTAGATGAGTTAATTGCATTAATTAATGAAGTAAAACCAGATATCGTTATGAACTTAGCGTTACCATACCAAGACTTAACTATCATGGATGCTTGTCTTGCAACAAAAACACACTATATGGATACAGCTAACTATGAGCCGGAAGATACGGCTAAATTCGAATATAAATGGCAATGGGAATACCGTGAGCGCTTTGAAAAAGCTGGCATTACGGCTCTTTTAGGCAGCGGTTTTGACCCAGGTGTAACAGGTGTATTCTCTGCTTACGCGCTAAAGCACTATTTTGATGAAATTGAATATATCGACATTCTTGACTGTAATGGCGGCGACCACGGCTATCCGTTCGCTACGAATTTCAACCCTGAAATCAATATCCGTGAAGTTTCTGCTAACGGACGTTATTGGGAAAACGGTGAATGGGTTGAAACCGAGCCAATGGAAATCAAACGAGTTTATGACTTCGCTGAAGTAGGCCAAAAAGATATGTACTTGCTTTACCATGAAGAGCTTGAGTCACTTGCACAAAACATGCCTGGACTTAAGCGTATCCGTTTCTTCATGACATTTGGCCAAAGCTACATTACACACCTAAAGGCCCTTGAAAATGTTGGAATGACTTCCATCGAGCCAATCGAATTCGAAGGAAAACAAATCATTCCACTTCAGTTCTTGAAGGCGGTATTACCAGATCCAGCTTCCCTTGGACCACGTACAGTCGGCAAAACAAACATCGGCTGTATCTTCAAAGGGAAAAAGGATGGAAAAGATAAAACCTATTATGTTTACAATATTTGTGACCACCAAGAGTGCTATAGAGAAGTTGGTTCTCAAGCTATTTCCTATACAACAGGCGTTCCTGCGATGATTGGTGCAGCGATGATCATGACTGGCAAATGGAATAAGCCGGGCGTATTTAATATTGAAGAGTTTGATCCAGATCCATTCATGGAAGAGTTAAACAAATGGGGTCTTCCATGGGTAGAAGACTTTAATCCTGTACTTGTGGATGCATTGCCAGAAGAAGCAGAAGAAAAAGAGCTGGAGCTAGTTCGATAAGATGCGGTTTGAAGAATTACCGACGCCTTGTTATGTAGTTGATAAAGGTCTTATAGAAAAAAATCTAAAAATCCTAAATGGCGTAATGCAGCGTACAGGAGCTAAGATTGTTTTGGCACAAAAAGCATTTTCTATGACAACTATGTATCCCCTCATTGGAGAATATTTGAGCGGTACAACGGCTAGCGGCTTGTTTGAGGCACGTTTGGGACACGAAGAAATGGGCAAAGAAAATCATGTCTTTGCCCCTGCCTACCGTGAAGATGAAATCGACGAAATCATCTCGATTTGCGATCATATTATCTTTAATTCCTTCTCACAGTTGGAAAAATTTAAAGATAAAGCTCTTCAAGCTGGCAGGAAAGTGGGCTTGCGCATCAATCCTGAGTGTTCAACACAAGTAGGCCATGAAATCTATGACCCATGTTCACCGGGTTCTAGATTTGGTGTAAAACAGGAAGATTTTCGTCCAGAATTACTTGATGGTGTTTCAGGACTGCATTTCCACACCCTTTGCCAGCAAAATTCTGACGATTTAGAGACGACTCTAAATGCAGTGGAAGAAAAGTTTGGCCAATGGCTATCGCAAATGGAATGGATTAACTTTGGCGGCGGTCACCATATTACGAGGGAAGATTATGATATCCCGAGACTTGAAGCATGCATTAAGAGAATGCAGGAAAAATACGGATTAGAAGTTTATCTTGAGCCAGGAGAAGCCATCGCTCTCAACGCAGGATATCTAATTACTTCTGTACTTGATCTCCATAAAAACGGAATCGATATTGCCATTCTTGACACATCCGCAACCTGTCATATGCCGGATGTATTGGAAATGCCTTATCGCCCTCCTCTATTTGGATCAGGAGAAGCAGGAGAGAAGCCATTTACATATCGACTTGGCGGCCAAACCTGCCTTACAGGCGATGTGATCGGCGATTATTCTTTCGACCAGCCATTAAAGAGCGGCGACAGATTGATTTTTGGTGATATGGCGATTTACACAATGGTGAAAAACTCCACCTTTAATGGCATGCCATTGCCAGCCATCGTTGTACAAGATAGAGATGGCGATTGTCAGGTCGTTCGCGAGTTCGGCTATCAAGATTTTAAAATGAGACTTGCTTAAGCGAAAAATAGTGTTTTAATAAAACCAGATTCTAAAACTAGAGTCTGGTTTATTTAATTTGTCCATAAAATTTTAACAATTTTTAGACGCTTTAGTGTTCTAATGCGTTATAATATATAAAACTAGTAAAAAGAAGATGATATTTTGTTATTCAAGAGCCTCGAATTCAAAAATATAGCTGGACAGAAGATAAAAATCATTGACATTCCTTTGGTGGATAAAAATAATTCTCATTTTTTTATGATGGAAGTTCGTCTGGAATCCTTTATTTTATCCCTTGATAGGAATCCTCAAGAAAAAAGCTGTTATTCCTTTCGCGATTACTTGAAGCAAAAAATGAGATGGCCTGAATTCAAAGAGTTATTCAGTATTCAGGAGTTTAAAAATAACGCATAAAGAATATAAAAAAGCTTGTAGAGAATGATCCATTTCTCTGCAAGCTTTTTGATTTTTAGAGGAGATTCTTTTTACTATTATATTTAAGCAGTTACTCTCGGTTTTTCATTGTCAGTACCTTTTCGGCCCATTTTTCTGATAAAAGGAACGACCCAACGGTCTAAACCGATTCTTCCAGCGTTATAACCAGCTGTTAAGATGATGAAGCCTAAGAAGATGTCTCTTGGGTTATGAGATACTGTACCTGCAAGGAAAAAGCTGAAGTTCATGACTAATCCAAAGAACATCGCTGTTGTTGTTAAACATCCTAAGATTAAGCCTAAGCCGATTAGTGTTTCGCCCCAAGGTACTAATATGTTGAATACATCAACGTTTCGCAGGGCAATGTGTTTTAAGAAATCTATATACCACCCAAATACCACAGCACCATCTGGGCCTTTTACTGGGTTTGCGATTGCTCCTTTTAAGAAGCCTGAGGCATCAAAGCCGCCTGTTAATTTATGAAAACCTGCTGTAAACCAAGAATAACCAAGGTATAAACGTAAGACTGTTAAAATAACTGCAGAAATCTTATTTTCTCTTAAAAATTTATTAAACATAAATGATTCCGCCTTTCAAAATTTTGTTTGTTTTTTATATTTTCAATATATTCCCTTTTCCTATAAAAAACATGGCAATAGTGATAAGTTCACAGTTTGTTTGAAATCTTTTGACAAACTTTCGAACGGCTTAATCATTAATACTTTTTAATAAGTTTTAACTATCATAAATTGGAGAAACTATCTGCATGTACTGAAATTTTTCTTTGGAGGTATTGATGATGAAAGATCGTCGGAAAAATACGGTGAATATTGTTTCTAATGAAGCAGTACGGGGCAAGCCTTATCTTGATATTGACCGTGTCATTACGGAAAGTAGATCAGACCATTCGCAGGAAAGAGATAATAAAACTATTTAAGAAATAGGGATGCCCCTTACATTTGAGGCATCCCTTTAGACCATTATGTAATAGGCTACATTATTTATGATGGATGAAATCCAAAAATTGAGAAACGCCCAATTTATTGAAGCGGTGGTGTTTTTTAACCAGCCATAAGTCCCTCATAATTTTTACTCCAATGATTACTACTTCTCGTAATGTCCCTTGTTCCAATTCTTTGACAACCGTTAAACGCGGCAAGATACTAATTCCAAGGCCAGCCTCTACAGCGCTTTTTATCGCTTGGGTACTTCCTAACTCCATATAACTTTCAATTTTATCCAAAATTCTATTTTCCCTTAACATATTTTCTACGATCAGACGTGTACCAGATATGGATTCACGCCAGATTACTCTTTCATTTGCCAGCTCTTCTATGTTAATTTGCCTTCCCCACGTATGATCGGGCGAACAAACGAGAATAAGCTCGTCAACCGCATATTTCTCGACCTTCAGATTACCGTTGTCCACAATTCCCTCCACCATGGCCAAATCGATGACATCATTGGTTAAATCCTCTAAAATGCCAGGGGTATTTTTAATCGTCAAGGTTACTTTTATATCAGGCATTTCCTTCTTGAATCGACCTAGCAGGCTGGGCAATAAATATTCCCCAATAGTAAAGGAAGCACCGACATGGAGGGTTGTATTATGCTCACCTATCGACTGTTTAATCACTTCACTGGAACGATAAAATTCGTTCACGATTGATTTTGCAAAAGGATAAAGCATTTTTCCGGCCTCTGTAACCCTCATTTTCCCTTCCGCTCTATCAAATAACAACGTCCCATAATAATTTTCCAGTTGGTGAATTTGTCTCGTTACAGCTGGCTGCGTGACATAACTTAATCTGGCGGCTTGACTAATGCTTCCTTCATCCACTACCAAACAAAACATTTTCAAATTTTCTATGTTCACGAAACAATTTCCTCCTAGGATTGGGGGTTCAATATAAAAATATGGTAACACATAAAGTATAAAAATCAGATACTTTTACTGGGGTATTACAAATTATTATACCCTATAATTTTGTTGCAATTTATTCTTCTTGACGCATCTGATAACATAATAGATGTATGATAGATTCTAAAAATAATATTCTAATATAAAAAGATCGTACTAAGGGAGAAGGATAGATATGAAAGAAGAATGGATAAAGCTATTCCACCTATTTTGGACCTTTTTTAAAATTGGACCCGCTACATTTGGCGGTGGTTTTGCGATGATTCCATTAATTGAGCGGGAAGTAGTAGAAAAGAAAAAATGGATAGAAAGTGAAGACGTTACAGATTTGTTTGCCTTAGCACAATCTGTTCCGGGAGCAGTCGCCATCAATTCGGCATCCTTTATCGGACACAAAGTAGGCGGAGTCAAAGGGGCAATCGCAGCGATGATCGGTGTCTCGCTGCCTACCTTTTTAATTGTGTTAACTCTCGGAATTTCTTATCTATTCATTCATGATAATCCGAAGATCGAAGCTGCATTTGTTTCAATCAGAGCTACTATTTTAGCCATTATTGTTTATGCAGCCATTAAAACGATCAAAACTTCTATCGTGGATAAAACTACGTTTTTCATTATGCTTATTGGCGTGCCGGCATTATTCTTCATTCATCCAGTCTTAGCCATTTTCCTTGGAGCTGTATCTGGAGCGATTTCAATTTTTATTAAAAGAAAACTTGGCTACAAAATAACGTCAAGAAAAGACAAGGAAAAAGTTACATCCTATACCAGCAATGATTATTTTATCGGAGATGGAATTTAATTAGGAGGAAAACTAAATGGTTTTGTGGCAGCTGTTTAAAACATTTTTTTGGATCGGTTTGGTTTCTTTCGGCGGGGGATATGCGATGATTCCGATAATAAACTCGGAGGTCACCCGGTTCGGATGGATTCCAGCAGAACAATTTACCAATTTAATAGCCATTTCAGGGATGTCACCAGGTCCAATTGCAACCAATAGTGCAATATTAGTTGGGTATTCAACTTCCGGGTTGGTTGGGGCCATCATATCGGCCATTGCTATTTTAATTCCTTCTATTATATTGGTCATTGTAATCGCATCATTTTTTAAAAGGATGAATGATAATAAAATTGTTCAATCCATGCTCTATGGATTAAAGCCTATTGTTACTAGTTTAATCATATATGCTTCTATTAGTTTTGCGTTATCAAATCACTTGCTTACTTTTAATATCTCATTTCGTATGGTAAGTCTGCTGGTCATTTTTGGACTATCCTTATTTGTATTAATTAAATACCGTTGGCATCCTCTTTATGTCATTATCCTTTCGGGATTAGTGGGTGTGGCTCTCTATAGCTAAACCTTCAAAAAATATAAAAGACGAACAGTAGTAGTTAAGGGAGAATCAACATGATCCTCCCTTTTTTAAAGTAGTAGTATCAGTATGTCCAAGATTTAGAGATTAATTGCATTATCTTGAAGTTTTTGCACCAGAACCTTCATACCTTACTCAATTATGGAAGGGGTGGATTTTAAAACATTTACTATATATTTCTTGCTGTATGAATAATTTCATTCTTGGTAGTTTCAAGCCATGGCTTTTTTACTTTGAGTAATAAAATACATGCAAAAATAGCAACGACTAAGAAAATAGATCCGATTAAGTAAGAAGATGTATAACCAAATTTTTCAACTAAAATCCCAGAGACGGTTCCAAGAATAGATGCCAAAAACATGAAAAACGCATATAAACCTGAATAGATAGTAGCATAGTGCTTTGTCCCAAAAAATTTGGAAGTAAAGATTGGCAATGCTACAAAGTTAAAGTTCAAACCAGCACCACCAAATAGGATATAAAGATATACAAGCCCTAAAGATTTACCAAGAAGCACCATCGAAACGAGTGTGATGACACCTAACGAAAAACCAGCCATACAACCTTTCGATAGTCCAAACTTATCAAACAAATAGCCAATAGTCATTTTCCCAAGCATTGAACAGATACCAAATGCAAAAAGAATCTGACTGAGCCGAACGTCGCTAACACCGATATCAGTCAAATAGGATGGAGTTTGAACGACGTCAATCATTTGCGGAATTGATGTTCCAATTAAAAATACAACAACAAGCCAAAACGCAGAAGTTTTGAATGATTGACCCAAAGAAATTCCTACGCTTGAATTTGGTTGAACCTCTGAAGATGTTTCAGCTGGTACTTCAGGGTCACCTTCGTTTAACCCATAAGCTTTTAGATTCTTATCTTCAGGGCGAGTATAAATAAGGGTTCCGCAAATAACGGCAAGGATAAAAACGGCTACACCCCAAACAACAAAAGCTGATTTGTAACCTGAGCTCGAAATGACTAAGTTCAAACTTGGTGCGAAAATAGCAGCTCCAAGTCCAACCCCAGCAACAGCGATACCCATTGCTGTTCCTCTTTTTGCCTTAAACCAGTTTGTGATAATTATTGGAACAGGTAAGATAGAAACTGAAACTATAATAAAACCAATTAGGAAAGTAATAACCGTCAAAATGCTCAAGGAATCAATTTTGCTCATTGCGATAATCAATATACCTTGTATTATACCAGCGGCCAGAACAGCTATCTTTAAGTTTGCTTTGCTAAGCAATTTGGCTAATAAAATATTACCAACAATTGTACCAATGAAATAGAGTGATATTAAAGAAGAAACACCAGCTATAGAATAACCTTTAGCTTTGACCATTGGGTGCAAAAAAACTGCTAGGGATGATACAACTCCAGTTCCCAGCGCCGTTAAGATAGTACATGCAAAAACAACGATCCAACCATAAAAAAATTTCTTTTTCATCAAAGCACCCCTCAATGGTATTATTTATAATTCCACTCCTAAATCCCCTTTTTAATTGCTATTTGTTGCTCAAAGTCCCTGTGGACATTTCCTCTAAATTCATCATCCAGAAAAACTTTTAAAACCATGCGACTAATCATTTCCGCGCCGTTTTTTAGACTTTCATGCGCTTTTGGCATTGTCGTTGCTTTTGCGAAATCGGTGGTATGAAGGGCACACTGTTCATCCGTAATCGAAATCATCGGATGTAATGATGGGCAACAATAGCTCACATTGCCGATATCAGATGAACCTAATGGATCCGAAATGTCATTCACACGTAAACCAAGAGATTCCATAATATTCTTCATTTCTTTCTCAGCCGCCGCATTACTCACCATGTCTGCGAAGTCTTCGTACAAACGTTTCCATTCGAATTCGCAATCGAAAGCGATAGCGGCTCCTTTTGCGCAATTTAAGATTGCTTTTCGCGCTGATTCTATGGCGGCAAAAGAGTCAGCACGAAATTCTACTATCACTTCAGCTGTATCAGGAATTACATTAGATGCTTTACCACCATCTGTAAAAATTTGATTGATATTTACGTCTTTTGTAAGGGTTTGTCTTCTTGCATCAATCAAATCAACAAATTTTCTTGCGGCAGTTAGAGCATTTCTCCCATCCCATGGGCATGCAGCCGCATGAGCAGTCTGTCCTAAGAATTTGAATTGAAAGTTTTTTAGCCCAAGGAACTTTGCATTAGGTTCATTTATTCCGCCCATGTAACTATGCAACATGATGGCAAAATCCATTTTATCAAATACACCGTTTCTAGCCATTCCGATTTTTGCCCCAAATGTTTCCTCTGCAGGAGTTCCGATTACGTAAAGATTTCCTTTAAAATAATCTTTTAACTCGTGAAGGGCAAGCCCCGCTAAAACAGACATAGAGCCATGTAAGTTATGACCACAGGCATGTCCGATGTCCGGAAGTGCATCGTACTCTACTAATATAGCAACAGAAGGGCCTTCACCATTTTTTAACTCAGCACAAAAAGCAGTTTCGTAACCAGAGAAAGGATATTGAACGTCGAAGCCAACTCTTTCTAAAATATTTACGATTCTCTTGCTGCTTTCGAACTCTTCCCCTGACACCTCTGGATTTACAGCTAAATCGTCACTTAAAGCAACCATTTCACTGTAATGTTTTTGGATTGAAGTTGTGAGAAAATCTGACAGAAAAGTATCCATAAACAACACCTACTTTCATCTTCTTAAAATATTAACTTACCTTCATGATCGAGAGACAGGCTGCCCTTTGGAAGCGGAATGCAAAGTGCAAGGATTGTGCAAATAAGAAAAGACGGCATATACAGCCGATAAATATTTCCAAAGTGGAACAGATCGTAACCCCTTTCTAATACATAGTAATAAATAACCAGAAAACCTATCCAATCTTGGGATATTCATAAAAAATCACATCACAAAGAAATCTAATCCAATCTACCTGCCCTCCCTTAGTCATCAAAGGATCAATTTTCATAATACTAGTACATCCATGCGTAAATTCATTTAAAGAGCATTTAAGGAAAATATTCCTTAATTACTCTTTAAATGAATTTTAATCGATGATAGCGTTTTCTTCAACTGTTTATATGAATTTTCTAAAAACAAAAAATAAACACCCAAATATGGATGTTTATTTTAAACGATATAATTTACTAGGTCTTCCACGAAAAGAGGAAGATTCTTCTCCAATACACTCAATTAGACCAACTTCACATAAATCTGTAACAATACGTCTTGCGTTCCGATCTGTCATATTCAGGTGTGCGGCCAAATCCTTTGTCGTAAAGTCGTTCCATCCCATTTTCCTGATTAGAGCATCAATTTTGTGAAAAGTTTTAACGCTGATATTACCCTTTTTCAGTTTCTGTAAAAAATCTTTATCCTCCGTACGAAAAGAGTAGGTTATCTCTTCTTTTTTCCCAATGGACTCGGTAATCTTTCCGTTGTCTTGGACAATTAGTATCTTCCGTTCAGGCATTTCCTTTGATTGCCTAATTGACACCTGCGCGTTTATTTCTGCAGAAAAGGCTGTCTCTCCAAATCCGATTCCTACAACAACCGTCGATTCCGATTCTAGAGACAACTGCTCTAATGTATGTTCTAACATAGGAATTTCTCGTTCAATCGCGCCACGGGAGCTAAATATCACATATTTACCATACCCTTTTTCTATCAAGGATCCATTTAATTGTTCACAGAATTTAAGGAGTATCTCCTTTAAACGCAGCTCCAAAAACTGTAAATCATATGAACTCTTCGCATTCTGCATAATGCTTTCAAAATGCTCGATCTCAATAATTTCCACACCAATTTGAGTGTCCTTTAAGTAAAAGCCCTTTATTTTTTCAGTTAGTATCCTAAGAGTTTGGCGAATTTCCATCCGGCTAGTTGACATCCATTCGACTGGTAAACCAGCTTCTTTTAAGTGCTTATATACTGTTGGAAAACAGGTGATTGCTCCATCAATTTTTTTTGATTCCCATAAATCTAGGTGAAAATGTAACAATTCCTCCATATTAATATCATCTGACTCAAACTTTTTCACGTAAATCTCATTAAATGTCATAGACAACTGTTCTACTGCCTCTTCAAATAAGTTGGAATAAGAGAATATATCGATACTCAATCTTTTGATCAATTTTTCCGGTGAATAGATTATATTTAAAAAACTTTTGTATAAACTAGATTCCGTATGTGGGATATACAAAAGATTTTCATTAGAACCTAAAACCTTTCTCGCGATCTCATATGGCAATTCGCCAGAAAAAAGCCAAGTATGAATCTTTTTATTATTATCTTTTACAATTTTTTTTGTTTCCTCAGGTTCTTCATAAGGGAGAGCTACAAATTCCATTCCCTGCTCAAATTCTTTAGCTATTTCAAGAATTCGTTCTAATGACCAACTTGGTCCAACCACTCCGATTCGATACATCATTAGAACACCTACTTCCAATTTGGTTAATTTAAATTAATTTTCCATATAAGAAAGATAATTTATCTTTGAACTATATAACTTTGTTTCTCAATAATAGAATTATATTAATAATTGTAACAGCAACTACCCTTTGATGTCTTCATGGTAATAATAATATTATTACTGGTTGAGAATTAACCTTAAGTATACTTCTTCATAATCTTCACTATTATTTTAATATATATATCCAATTTAATTATGAACAGTTATTCCACAAAATGGCCCGCTTGTTGAATAAGAGTTAAAGAAACTGTCTAGCCTTTACCTGAGTAATGTGACCATTCGCAATCTAAGCCAGAAACATTTCGCACAACTATCCTGCTTCGTTAGTGAAAGAAGAAAAAGCTGCCAAAATGACAGCTTCAGAGTCCTCATGCCTATATTTGTTACCGGCCCATTTCCTGACGCACTTAGATCTCCCGATAACAGAACTTCAAATATGCTCCCTTGGACGGACCAGGTCCAGATAAAAATTTACATAAGGACTGTTTTGCATAAACCTGATCTTGCTCATTTAATTGACGGAAAAGACTTACTGTTTTTTTTAAGTGGATCAATTATTCCTGTACCAAGATTTTCATCCATGGTCTATAAATCAGGTATTTGCCAATCGATTTCCTTTAACCCGATTTCCCGCAAAATGGCATTCGTACGGGAAAATGGTCTGCTGCCAAAAAAGCCCCTATTGGCGGAAAATGGACTTGGGTGAGGAGACTTAATAATGAAATGCTGTGAGGAGGTAATCAGTTGTTGTTTTTGTTGGGCGAAATTCCCCCATAGGATAAATATAACCGGTGTCTCCCTTTGATTTAATGTTTCAATGACTTTGTCAGTGAACATCTCCCAGCCAAGGCCTTTATGGGAGTTTGGGTTTCCTGCCCGGACCGTTAAGACCGCATTAAGCATCAATATCCCTTGCTCAGCCCACTTCACCAAGTAACCATTGTTAGGGATATAGCATCCAATATCAGACTTCAGTTCCTTATAAATATTTTGCAATGATGGAGGAACAGTCACTCCCGGTTTGACAGAAAAACTTAATCCATGGGCCTGCCCGGGACCATGATAGGGATCTTGTCCAATAATGACTACTTTCACATCGTTATATGGAGTAAAATGCAGCGCATTAAAAATATCATATTGATCCGGATAAATGTCTCTCGTTTGATATTCATCCTTTAATATTTTACGAATATGTTGATAATACGGCTTCTCGAATTCCCCTTCAAGTAAAGGGGCCCAGTCATTTTTTATAATAGCCATCGCCAATACACACTCATTTCTAAAGATATTAAACTATTTCCATTATAGTAGTGGACAGGGCCTGGCACCACCTGAATTCTGTCGGATTTTGACACTTTGCATTTTTTATGGCAGAGCTTCTTCAGTGAAATGGTCTAATACCATACATCCCGCGCCTTGAGCGACAATATTGTAGGCTGTGGTTGACTTAATAATCTGGACAGGACTATTTGGATAATTCATCATTCGCTTTTGTGCAATATCAGAGGCAGCCTCGAAGAAGAGCGGTTTTGGTACTAGCGTTCCACCAAGGATGACAATATCAGGCCGCAGCAGATAAATTAGATTAGAAAGACCGATACCAAAATAGTAAGCCGCCTCCTTTACTACCTCCAGACATAGTGGGTCTTCGTGCTCAAGAGCTTCCAAAATATGAAAAAAATTAATCTCTTCCACAACATTGAACTTTTCTTTAAGAAAAGAGTTTTGACCACGTTTCAACCTCTGGATCACTTCATTACGAATAGCCGGCAGACTGCTGTATGCCTGCAAACAGCCATATGATCCGCAGGAACATCGTTGTCCATGAAGATCCACAATCATGTGTCCAAATGCATCCGCCATTTCCTTTTGATTAGTAACCAATCTGCTATGGAGGATCATACTGCAGCGAATCCCCATATCACTTGAGACAAAAACTAGATTATCTGTTTCTTTCCAATAATGAGTACGATATTCCGCTAATGCCGCTAAATTAGTGCCATTTTCCAACATTACAAGCGTTTGATTTTTTTTGTGTAAATAGTCGATAATATTTAGTTGATCCCAGCCGCCGGCTGGGAATAAATTTGGATTTAAGATAACTCCGTGTTCCTGATCTATAGGGTCAAGTACCCCTACACCAATTCCGAGCATTTTTTCCTTCGGAATGTTATGTTGATCCAGCAGCTCATCGACAGTTCGAGACACATAATCTAATGTGTACTCCCCTGTACAATGGGCATCCATTTTTAATTTTTCTCCACCTAGGATCTGTAAATCTAAATTGAGGAGCAGCACTGTTGTATATAAATTAGTGATTTCCACACCAATTAAATAGAAAGCATCAGGATCGATTACATACATCAACGGCTTCCGTCCGCCACTTGATTTCCCTAATCCATTATCTTTTACCAGTCCCGCCTTAACAAGATCATCCAACAAACGAACACAAGTCGCATGTTTATAACCAGTCAGTTCAGTTAATGTTTTTACCCTTACTGGTCCTAACTTGCGAACTAAGCTATATAAATGCTTTAAACTCTTCTCCTTTTGCGAGGTTAAACCCACAAATTGCTTTAGCATATTTTTCCTCCAACATACCATTTTGCGATTTGCCAACTCTTTTTAGTTTACTCGATATATTACAAAAGAAGAAGGTGCTGTTATTAAACTTTTTACCATTTTTTTAAAAAGTATTTTCTGAAACCCTATTATACATAGAAAAACACTTTCTATCATTCAATACTTTTTATCAAAATGATTTTTAGTCTATTTACATAAGCAAAAGAATCATTTACACTTTTATTGAAGTAATCGCGCAAAGTTTAACAGCATGTCTTTTACACATACATTCTATTCATTCAAGGGAGGAATTTTTCATGCATAAATTACAAGATATTTTTGAGGCCAAAGAATTTATTATGAGTAAAACGGAGCACCGACCTACAATTGGAATGATTTTAGGGTCAGGATTAGGAACTCTTGCTGATGAAATTGAAAATCCTGTCAAGATTCCCTATAGTGAGATTCCTCACTTTGCTAAGTCTGAAGCTGTTGGACATGCAAATGAATTAATCATTGGGGAATTAAAAGGAAAGACCGTAGCCGCTATGAAAGGACGGTTCCACTACTATGAAGGCTTTACATTAGATGAAGTCACTTTCCCTGTCCGTGTCTTGAAAGCGCTTGGAGTTGAGAATCTACTCATTACTAACGCTTGCGGCGCTGTTAATACAAGCTTTAACCCTGGGGATTTAATGCTAATTACGGATCATATTAATTTAGTTGGAACCAATCCATTAATTGGTCCAAATAATAATGAGTTGGGCACACGGTTCCCTGATGTTTCTCAAGTATATAATCTTGGTTTACGCAATATTGCTGTTCAAGTTGCCGAAGAACAAAACATAACCCTTCAACAAGGTGTATATGCATGGTGGAGTGGACCGGCCTACGAAACGCCGGCGGAAATCCGCATGATTCGGACATTAGGTGCCGATGCGGTAGGTATGTCTACAGTTCCAGAAGCGATTGTTGCAACCCATGGAAATATGAAGGTACTTGGAATTTCATGTTTAACCAATATGGCATGCGGAATTTTAGATCAGCCATTAAGTCATGATGAAGTCATTGAAGTCGCCGGAAAAGTTAGATCAAAATTTGTTCAATTAGTAAAAGGTATATTAGAAGGAATGGAATAAACAGATAGTAAGCGGCTGGGATTAATCCTCAGCCGCTCTACTTTTTGCGTATCTTCAACTATTCTGTTTTTTGTCTGCAAAAACCGAACATAAAATTAAGATAAGCAGCATACTTAAACAAACATAAATACTCACTCGATTCTGCTCGCTGAAAGCAAATACCACACAACTTATACTTAACGCTATTGCAGTAAATGAGGTTACATATGGAAAGCCCCATACTTTAAAATGCGGCAGCTTTGTATAAGTTTTCCGAAGCTTCAGTTGTGCTAAACAAATGCTGATCCACACTAATGATACCGTAAATCCTGGAATGGCCATCAAGTACCCAAAAACACGGTCAGGTGAAAAGTACGCAACAAATGTCCCTCCAATTAGAATAATAGCGCTAAAGATAACACTATATAATGGAACACCATTTTTAGAAACATACGAAAATAGTTTCGGTGCTTCCCCTTCTGCAGCCAATGAATACAGCATTCGTGTACAGCCATAAATCCCGGAGTTTGCAGCAGACAAAACTGCTGTAATAAGGACGAAGTTCATAATGTGAGCTGATCCACCAAATCCGACAACAGATAATACTTGCACAAATGGGCTTGCTTGGCTGCCGATTTCATTCCAAGGAATTAATCCGCAAATGATAAGGATTGGGAGCGTATAGAATATCACGATTCTCCATATTACTCCTTTAATCACTTTTGGCAATATCTTCTCTGCATCCTTCGTTTCGGTTAATGTCAATCCGATAAGTTCGGTACCGCCATATGAAAAAATGACGATTAACAGTGCGGAAAACACTCCTGACCACCCGTGGGGGAAAAACCCTTTGTGCTGTACATAATTTTGCACATAGTCAGTTTCATTACTCGGGATAAAACCGAATAAAATACCAGCGCCTAAAACAACGAATAAAACAATCATGGTAATTTTAATACCAGCAAACCAAAATTCAATCTCTCCGTAACGCTTTACATTCATTAAATTAATTGCCACAATGAAAATAGCACTTATAAAGCTTAAGGACCATAAAGACATAGAAGGAAACCAATATTGCAGAAAGCTCCCTGCTGCAATCACTTCAATGACACATACCACTAACCACATAAAACAGTACAGCCATCCGATCACAAAAGACATGTTCGTTCCAAATGCTTTACGAATAAATCCTTTCATATTCATTCCAGGATAAGCAATGGCCATCTCCGCGATTGCCCCCATAACAACAAGAAGCAATAATCCTGCAAATAGATAAGAAAAAATAACAGCAGGCCCCGCTATTGATACTGTTTCAGCAGTCCCTTTAAATATACCTGTGCCGATTGCTCCTCCGAGTGCCATCAAACGTATATGACGAGGCAATAAATTTTTTTGTAATTTCATCCTTATTTTCTCCTTTATTAATTTGATTTAAAGAATAATCCATATAAATCAGTGTGGTTTTTCTATTAATAAAAAAATCGTCCCTGTCTTAAGCGACAGGGACGTATTGTTTCCATAAAAAAGTCCCTACTGACAGTATCAGTAGGGACGAAAATATCGCGGTACCACCCTAGTTGCAGACTCAGTCTGCCTCTCGACTTTGTTAACGATCATGTTTGACCGTCTTTCCCTTCATAAAGGTCGCCCTTTACTTCGAAAAAGATGCTCCGGGACCGAAATTCATCCTTATCTTTGTACTGATTTTCACCTTCCATCAGCTCTCTAAAACAGTGAGATAAGCATTACTTATATTCCCTTCATTGCTCAATCATTTTTCAATTCATATGAAGAAGTTACGCTCTACAGTAAGCATGCTTTGTATTATAGATGCCGTATTAATATTCTGTCAATGATTTTAGAAATATTTATGAAAAGAGGCACCCAACGTTAAGTTTGGGTGCCTCCTAAATTCAGTAATCAATAGTATGATGCTTAAACAAACACATCTAAAATTAAAACCAGAATAAAGGCGACAAAAGAAAGGATCGTTTCCATGACGGTCCATGTCTTGAATGTTTCTTTAACCGATAATCCCATATATTCTTTTACCAGCCAGAAGCCGGCATCATTTACATGTGAAAGCATTAATGAACCTGCACCGGTCGCAATAACCAATAATTCCAGGTTAACACCAGACATATGCGACACTACCGGAGAAACAATTCCGGCAGCAGTAGTTAATGCAACCGTTGCGGAACCGGTAGCGACTCGGATTAATCCCGCAACTAGGAAGGCAAGGACAATCGGTGACAAGGACATTTGCTCGGACATTGCTGCAATCGCATTACCGACGCCGCTTTCAATAAGAATTTGCTTGAAGGCACCGCCTGCGCCAATAATAAGAATAATTGATGCTAATGGCAGTAAACATTCTTCCGTTAATTTTTTAATCAACATCTTGTCCATGCCCTGGCGGTAGCCCAAGAAGAAATAGGCAGCAAAACATGAGATTAGCAAGGCAATAACCGGACTTCCAATAAACACCAGGAATTTTTCGATCGCACCTGGCAGTGAAAGATATGGAGCAATAACCGTTAACAACATTAATAAAACAGGCAGTAAGATAATGAAAAACGAAATCCCTGTACTTGGTAATCCGCTTGACTTAGTTGCCACACGGATTAACTCCGGTTCCCCCTCAGGAGTAACTCGTTTATGAATAAATTTTGCAAATAAAGGTCCGGCAATAATGGCCGTTGGAAAAGCAATAATTAATGAATAAAGCAGTACATGTCCTAGATTTGCATTATAAATGCCAATCGCCGTCATCGCACCCGGATGCGGAGGAACTAATCCATGAACAATCGACAATCCGGCAAGCACCGGGATACCAATTAACAAAATGTTTTGTTTCGTAGATTTGCGAATCGAAATAACCAAAGGAAGCAAAATGACTAGACCAACCTCAAAAAAGACTGGAATTCCAATAATAAAACCTGAAAGAAGCATCGCCCATGGCAGGTATTTTACACCGAATTTTTTGATAAAGAAATCAGCTACTTGCATGCCCGCTCCTGAGTCGGACATCATTTTACCTAAAATCGTTCCAAGCGCTAAAATTCCAATCAAATGCCCAAGGACTGCGCCCACTCCCGTTTCATATGCTGTGACAATTTTGTCCATTGGCACGCCCGAAAAAACGGCTAGGAACAAGCCGGCAACTGTTAAACTGATGAATGCATGCCATTTCCACCAGGATACTCCTAAAATAACGATCACAATGGCCACTAACGTAATACCTATTAAATATAAACTCATCTTTTGTCACTCCCCCTTAGGTAATCGCTTACATAATATACAAAAAAGCGGGTTACTGAATGGAATCATTATACGTAACAATATAATTCTGCTTCCCTGTATTATAGTAACCCTCGCTATATTCCAATATATTTCCTTCATCATCACTGGAACGGCGAATCCTTTTTAAAACTGCTGTATCTTTTGCCACATGTAATCTTTCACTAACATGACTTGGTGCAATCGAAACTGCAAACTCATCACGGAATGATTCCAGTCGAATACTTTGCTCTTCTAAAAAGCGGTACAATGATCCGATTTGGACATCCTCTACTTCTTCCTCACTCATGTCTGATAAGATGTAATGAGAGAAGTGAATATAAGGCTCGTTATCCAATAAGTAAAGTCGTTCAATTTGAATGCAATGGTCCCCAAATAAAGAATAAAGCTCGGATTCTGCAGACAATTCAATCCTCTTAATGCTTAACACCTTTTTGGTGATGTGGTGGCCTTCTTCTACTAATAATTCTGTAAAGCGCTTCCCTTTTGAAAGCTTCGCAGTCGAAATATTCGCGATGACCTTTGTTCCTTTTCCACTTTTCTTTTCCAGATATCCTTCTTGAACCAATTCTTTAATGGCATTACGGACCGTAATTTTGCTCACATTAAATTCTTCTTCTAATTGGGGCTCAGAGGGAATGTTCGTGTGAATCGCATAGACACCATGTAAAATACGATCCTTCAAAACTTCTTTAATTTGTAAGTACATAGGTCCCTTTTTTCGATTCACATTCATTCCCTAATCGCTCCTTCATCTCTTTATATCATCAATGGTTCCGGCCATGGCGGACAGGATCTCTGCTTCCGTCGACATCGGGGTATCGCCAACGATGGTACAGGCCAGCATTCCTGCTGCTGCAGCAAATTGGACTGTTTTCTCTGGTAAAAATTCAGCAAGCTCGCCATGTAGAATCCCGCTAGTATACGCATCTCCGGCTCCAATTCGATCATATACGGAAAAAGAAATCTTTTCTGAGAAATGTAACTGCCCATCTTTATACAAATATCCCCGTAAAGAATGGGTATTATCAGGATTAATCCCTCTGTGTGTTCCCGCAATTGTTTGAATATCAAATCGGTTTGCCACTTTAGGAATGAGGTCCTTCAATTGTTCCTCCCGGGAGGTTTCTGCTGTCTCCATTCCTAAAATATACATCGCATCTTTTTCGTTCATCATGACGATATCAGCCAAAGCCAGCATGTCTTCATATTGGGGTTTCGCCTCACTGTAGCCCCCTTCCCATAAGGAAGGGCGGTAATTACAGTCGAAACAAACCAATCCGCCTTTTTCTTTTACCTTTTTAGCCAGCACTTTCATACTATCACGGACACCATCGGTCATGGCAAGCGTAATACCGCAAAAGTGAATGATATCTGCCTGTTCTGCAATTAAATCGAGATCGTAATCCGAAATGTGAGCGGTATTAAAGCTGCTTTCTAGGCGATTCGTATAAGTAACCCTGCTCGCCCGCTGTCCGAAACCATTTTCTAAAAAATACAAGCCCAAATATTTTCCGCCTCTGGATATGAATCTCCGATTGATTCCCAATCGCTGTAAGAAGGAAATGGCTGCCTCACCTAATGGGTTTTCTGGCAATTTGGTTACAAGATAACCATCATAGCCTAGCTTGGTCATCGCAGAAGCAACGTTTACTCCCGTGCCTGAAAAAGAGTATTGTAATGTGTTAGCCTGAGTCAGTAATTCGTATCCTGGCACCTGCAAACGCATCATTACTTCCCCGAAAGCAACAATTTGTTTAGGCATACTTTTCAACCAATTTTTTGGTAATAGCTAATAAGGTCCTCACATCTTCTGGATTTGTTTTCCCAGTTTCTTTATTGATAATAGAAGAATAAACGTGAGGGATAATTTTAGGCACTTTTGCTTCCAAGGCAATATCTAAAATGGTCTCAAAATTATCTAAATCAATTCCGCCAGTCGGCTCTAACGCAAACCCTTCTTCACCACAGGCCTTTGCAACGGCACGGAACTCTTCCTCATGCTTTAAGCCTTTCATTGGGAAGTATTTCAAGGCCTGTCCACCCATATCCCGGACTAACGCAATTGCCGCTTTGATGGGAACAATCGCCGTTTCACCTGCTGCCGCACTTACAGGACCGGTAGAAATATTTACATACCCAACTTTTCCTGTTGGAGATACTAAAGAGTTAATCCAGCTATCTTTCTCTCCTAAATTGGCACGCGTTGCGCCAACCGCAGGAAACACCTGATTGATATGACTTCCCGGATAGTATTTGGCGATTTCCGCTACAACTGCCGCTTGTTTATTATCCCCAGCGCCAAGGCCAATTGATACGGCTTCATCAATCGCTTCACCGTATTCCTTCATTGCTGTAACGGCAGCCTCAACTGTAGGATAATCTTTTGAAAGGACTCCAACTAATACGTGGCCTTCTGCCGCTTCAAAAACTTCAACAGCATTTTCAATGCTATTCGCTAGAACATTCAAGGCGACACGGTTCTGATAAAAACGTTTTTCAATGTTTGTCATTATTTGCTTCCTCCTAAAATCGCTTTTAATTGCGCTTCAATTACGTAAATGTCGTCACCCTGTAATGGTCGTGGATCAAGATCAAAAAAGCCTTGGCGAATTCCGTAATCACGGGTATAAATCGCTATTTCACCATTTCTTAGCTTATCATTTACTTCCTTCGCCGTAGTTTTCGTCACATCCGCATCGATTTGAATGCGAGCTCTGAAAATGGCACGGCCAGCTTCGTCCTGTACGATCGTTACTCTCACACCCTCAATGGATTCAATTGATTTGAGAACTTCCAGACTGGCTTTTTCCTTTTCGCTATTGTCGGTTTTGACAAAATACTCATCCAATGCCTGCAATAATCCAAAGGTTGTTTCTTTGCCGACCTTCATGCTTCGTCCGATGCAGTGCAGTTGAACCTTTACCCAATCGATATATTTTTGTTTACCGGCCACGATTCCAGACGTCGGACCTTCAATAGCTTTCGAGCCGCTGTAAATCGCTAAATCAGAAACTTGAACATATTTCTTTACATCTTCCTCTGCAGCTGCATCGACAATCAATGGGACATTGTTCGCTTGCGCCACTTCCCATGCTTCTTCCACCGAAATCATATTTTTTTGAACAGTGTGGTGGGATTTAACGTAAAGGATTGCTGCCGTATTTTCCGTAATGGCATCCGCAATGTGCTCGGCTTTGCCCTCATTGGCATAACCGACTTCCACTAATTTTCCGCCGCCGAGGAAAACCATCGTTTCCACTGGAGCCCCGTATTGAACGTTATGGCCTTTCAGCATGATGATTTCATTTTTTTGAATTGTTTCTTGGTGGAGCCTTTCACTTCTTCTCCGGTTTCCTTCTGTCACGATTGCCGCAACCGAAAGAGCGATTCCACTCGATGCCGAGTTCACGACAACGGCTGCCTCCGAATGAAGGAGCCCAGCGATATGCTGTCCTGCTTTATCGACTAAATCAGCGATTTCCACATAATTCTGCCCGCCTATTTTCATGGCTTCCATTACGGTATCTGTTGGAGCCGAAACACCTAAAATGCTCATCCGGCCGCTTGCATTGATAACCCTCTTTAAGCCATATTTAGCATTCAATGTATTCTCCATTGATGACCACTCCTTTTACGACAATTTTCTGTTCTGCAGTTCGTTCTTCTCCTTCAGAATCCATTAGCTTGGTTTCGGACTCCTCTATTGAAAACAGTGTGAGGTTTGCTAGGTCCCCTGTGGCAATTCTTCCAAGCTCCGGCTTGTTTAACCACTCTGCTGCTTTAACGGTGACGGCATCAATGACCTCTTTTAAGGGGTAGCCTAGATACAAAAATTTAGTAAGTACACTGGCCATACTGTATACAGGACCCTGTAGGCGATTCTTTCGATAGATATCCGTGCTGATGGTATCGAAGTGGATTCCATATGCTTTCGCCTGCTCTGCCGTTTGGAAAGAGAAGCTTGCATTCCCATGGCCAACATCCAAATGTACTCCCCGTTTTATTGCATCCAGCAATTTCGGAAGAGGTTTTCCCGCTTTATCAAATAAATTATTGGCTTTTCCATTTAAGTAATGAGTAATAATATCCTTTTTTTCGAGCAAATCGAGGACTTCATTAATATCCGGCGGTCCAGAACCAATATGAACCATCAGCGGCAGCTCAGTATCCTTTGAAAATTTCCGGGCCACTTTTAATGGTTCCACTCCATTTGGACCGACGACACTTTTACTAATCCTCGCTTTTAGTCCAACAATAAAATCTTTGTGTTCGGCTATCGTCTTTTTTAGTGCCTCTTCATCCAGCCATGAAAGGTCGGATAGCTCATCGATTCGCTTTAGGCCAATTCGTGAAATATTTAAAAAGGCAAAAACATTCGTCTTCGACTTTTTACAGCTGTTCACTAAGTCAGGCAACCGATCAGCGCCTGTACTTCCGGCATCCACAATCGTTGTTACCCCTGTTTTATAGCCAATTTCATCCACATCATCGCCATACGGATCAAATTCTGGAAAGGCATGGACATGCATATCAATCCAGCCGCTTGAAACTATTACATTATGCTTAAAGTCAATTACATTTCCGCTATTTCCAGTTCCCGTTCCAGCCGGAATAATGTTTTGGATTTTTTTGTTTTCTACGATGATGTCAACAGAATTGCCATCAACTAGTTTTACATTTTGTAATACGTAACATTCTTGCATTTCCCTCATCCTTTTCGGTAAACCTAATAAAATGGGTACTTGTATTCGGTTACATTTACCTTTTTTGTTTTTCTTACACGATTAGGTTACCACGTATTTTTTCATTGGTCAATATAACGTTATAATGTTTAGAGGTTATATTGTAACTTCTTGAGAAACTTTTCTAATTTATTATTTCTTGAGAGAAGCAAATTCAAGCACTCAAATGCCCCAAAGATTGCTCTTGGGGCATTTTTTATTCGCAATTATCAACCATTATTTACCTTTTCTTACAATCACAGAATGATAACTGTTAAACAACTTTAATGATAGATTCTTGGTGAATTCTTGTGCTTCATGAATAAACGCAGTGATGGCGGGGCTAGTATATTCTGTTGAACGCACTTCCAGCCCTAAATTTTGATATACTTGAGGGCTTAAATAGGAAGCAGTGACTTTGGATAAGGTTGAGGGAATGGCCAACTCTGGGAGAATCGTATTTCCAACTCCTTCTTGAACCATAGCCATGATAGTGGCGATGTCACTGACCTCGAATTGAGTATTAGGAGAAAATCCTTGGTCTTTAAAAATGTCTCGAATGATATGGCTGCATTCTTTTGGCATGATGAAAGGCTCGCTGGCGATATCCTTTACACGGATAAATGATTGATTGCTCAATGGGTGGTTTTCCGGTACAAAAACAACCATTTTATCCTGCAGCAATGGAATAAATTCAAATTCACTCTTCTCTTCCGTGACCACGCCAACATCTACGACTGATAATTTAAGCCAATTTTTTACTTCTTCATAATTCCCTTCATATAGAACCACTTCTACACCGGGAAACCGTTTCTTAAAAGAACTAATCATTCCTGGCATTAGTTTAGCGGACATCCCTGAAATACTCCCGATTCTTATCGTCCCCGTTTCAAGTTCCGTGATTCCGGTTGATTCATTGATAATCTTTGTTTTAATCGTGATTAAATCCCTGATCAGGCTCGTGATACGTTCGCCGACTTTTGTTAAGCTGACTCCGTTCCTGTGCCGGTTCAATAATTTAATATTTAGCTCTGATTCCAACGCTGCTACCGCTTGACTGACAGCCGATTGTGAAAGGCCGATTTGCTGGCCCGCTTTTGTAAAACTTTTTGTTTCCACTACCTTTAAGAAAACCTCTAATTGAAATAGGGTCATGGGACACCTCTTTTGGATACATTAGTTTTTACTAATGCTTTATATTCAAAGTATTAATTTTACTTATATCATAACCCGTCATATACTACAATCAAACGATAAGAAAGGTGATGAAGTTCATGAGTATTTTACAGGCTGAGGGACAGGGCATTCTGATGGAAATCCAAACCAGCAAGTCGGTGCTTGTTGATTGCTGGGCCCCATGGTGTCCGCCATGCAGGTTGATCGGAGCCGTTTTGGAGGAAATCGATCTAGATTTTGATTTAAAAATTGTAAAAGTAAATGCGGATGAAAATCCGGAGTTTATAAGCGAGTTTCAGGTATTGGGATTACCTACCTTATTGCTTTTTCAAGATGGCCAGCTTGTGGGGAGGATAACGGGTTTTCGTCCTAAAGATACGCTTGTTGAATCCTTAAAGGATTATGGATTGATAGAGGAATAAGTGCTTTTAAATTAGATGGTTAGGAGCATAATTACATGTTCTAAATGCCCGTCACTACTTTTTTTCTGTCGGGCGGGCATTAGAACACTCTCCTAGTTCCCTTCTCCTTCATTTTTACATCCAGACGGGCATTTGAAACCTCTCTTAATTCCCTTCTCCTCCATTTTTACAGCCAGACAGGCATTTGAAACCTCTCCTAATTCCCTTCTCCTCCATTTTTACGGACACACGGGAATTAGAACACTCTCCTAGTTCCCTTCTCCTTCATTTTTACATCCAGACGGGCATTTGAAACCTCTCTTAATTCCCTTCTCCTCCAATTTTACCGACACACGGGCATTAAGATGTTTCAAAAATCTCCGGAAGCATCGTTACGTTCATTATTTTCAAGTGATTTATTAGAAGGGTGTGCTTGACTCCCTTTTTGTAAATAACAACTCATTTTCTTGATATAATGAAATAGAGTTTTTCAGTTACCATTTGAGATGATGATGAAATAAATAGATTAAAGGATGATAACACATTGGACATCACTCCAAAAAAAGTCACGACCTATATATATACCTACGCCCACTATGAAGATGAACGCTCTCTATGCGCTTTAGAAATGCGCTCCTTATTCGGTCAGGATTCAAACTCTAACGTCTTAGAAAGCTCCGTAAAAATTGATCCAAGTCGCAGCCCTTTTATTAAGGAAAGAATTACGGTGAGGTATGAGGCGGAAAATCTTGAAGATCTAGTGAAACAGGTTGAATCTTTTCAACTAAGCGGAACAACGTTTAAAGTTACTTATGTGAAAAATAATGGTCAAGTAAAAAGTGAACAGGAAAGCTTCGAGAACCGACGTGCAATTGAGCGAGAGATTGGATTACACATTAATGGGAAAGCAGATCTTCGTCATCCCGACCAATTGTTTGGTGTCATGAATATAAACGGAAGATGGATATTCGGGGAGTATGTGAAAAGTGAGTCCGTATGGTATCAACATCAACAAAAACCAAATGATTACTCCACTGCCCTCAGTACACGTGTTGCCAGGGCGGTCGTAAATATCGCCATCCCCAATCCAATCGGAATTAAGGCCATCGATCCTTGCTGCGGAATTGGAACCGTCCTTGTGGAAGCACGCTCAATGGGAATTGATATTGTCGGCAGCGACCGAAATCCACTGATTCTCCCCGGAGCACGAGAAAACATGGCACACTTTGGACTTAAGGCAGAAATCACCTTGGCGGATATTCGTGATATCAACGATCAATACGATGTAGCGATTATTGATTTACCGTATAATTTGTGTTCCGTGATAAACCCAGAAGAACAGCTGGAAATGCTTCAAAGTGCACGGACGTTTGCCAACAAAGTAGTCGTGGTTACCGTCGAACCGGTCGATGAAATCCTTTTAAAAGCTGGTTTTATGATAAAGGATCGAGCTGTTGCGAAAAAAGGGACATTTATTCGAGAAGTAATTGTATGTTACTGATTAGGACAAAAGAAAACCGGGAAATTTTGTCGATACCGATTTCGACATTCTTTTCCCATTTCCCGGGAAAAAATCCTTTTGAAAAAGGGATTTATTTAGTTTCTAATTAAACGTTTGATTAGTAAGGAATTATGGCGGGACTTGTCGAAGGGTGATTAATTACCGAAGGAAATCCTTTTATCGACTTATTTTTTATTTTTATAGAGGAGGAACAAAACTAAGTCGACAAAGTTTTGTTTCAATCTAAGGTTAAAAGCCTTTATTTTTAAGTTGCCATGACTATTTAATCAAACGTTTAATTAGTTTTTTTATAGGTGGAAAAAGTCGATGCATGTAAAATTCAAGAACTTCGAAATCACAAAAAAGGATATCTAAAATCTTAGATACCCTCTTTTGCGCCAGCGAATGTTATTCGGCAAACTTTCTAAAAATCAATGTGGCATTATGACCGCCAAAACCTAGTGAGTTTGATAGCACCACTTGAACATCTTTCTTCTTTGCCACGTTGGGTACATAATCTAAATCTAGCTCTTCATCAGGCGTTTCATAATTAATGGTTGGAGGGATAATTCCTTCATTGATGGCTAACAGAGAAAAAATGGCCTCAATGGCACCTGTCGCTCCCAATAAGTGACCCGTCATTGATTTCGTGGAACTGACACTTAAATTATAGGCGTGTTCTTTAAACACCTGTTTGATCGCTATCGTTTCATACAAATCATTATAATAAGTAGACGTCCCATGAGCATTGATATAATCGACTTGTTCAGGAGAAATGTCCGCATCATCTAACGCTAATTGCATCGCGCGCTGAGCACCCGCTCCGTCTGGTGCAGGTGTTGTTATATGATGAGCATCACCTGTAGCACCATATCCGATCAATTCACCATAGATGTTCGCTCCACGGGCTACTGCATGTTCTAATTCTTCCAGAATAACAATACCAGCACCTTCTCCAATGACGAATCCATCACGATTCTTATCAAATGGCCTGCTGGCTGTGTTCGGGTCTGGATTTTTTGAAAGAGCGGTCATGTTCGAAAATCCTGCGACGGTCATTGCTGTAATCGTTGCTTCTGTGCCGCCGGCAATCATCATGTCCACATCCCCTTTTTGAATAACACGGAATGCATCCCCGATGGAATTTGCTCCAGAGGCACAGGCGGTAACGGAACAATTATTGATTCCTTTTGCCCCTAGTTCAATAGATACTTGTCCTGCAGCCATGTCCGGAATAAACATCGGAATCGTAAACGGGTTGACCCTTCTTTGACCTTTTTCAATAAATTTTTGATGTTGTTCCTCGAATTCACCTAAACCGCCGATTCCAGAACCAATCCAAACTCCGACCCGTTCAGATTGAACATCCACACCGATTTGAATGCCTGCATCCCTTACCGCCATTTTACTTGCGGCTACAGCGAATTGGCTATAGCGGCCCATTCTTCTTGCTTCCTTTTTATCCATAAATGCTTCAGGTGCAAAGTCTTTTACTTCCGCCGCGATTTTGACATCCACTTTTTCCACATCAAATATAGTGGCCGGACCAATACCTGACACACCACTTTTAATCTTTTCCCATGTTGAATGAGCATCATTCCCCAAAGGAGTGACTGCTCCAATACCTGTTATCACTACTCTTTTATTCATTTAATGCTCTCTCCCACTAATTTTTCGAAGTATAGGCAAACAATTCATTGGCATGTTTTTTACATAGTCCCTATATTTTACCTAATTTATAGTTGTTGGACAAATTGATTTATTTTAACAGCCACTTTATTATTTTTTAAGAACAGCTAAATAGTTCCGTCATTACTAAGCTTAATGTGTCCCGGTCACATCTAATGTAATGTTCGTGACATATTTTTTTTCAAAAGTGGACGAGTTGATTTTGTGTTGTAATTTTTCATAATATTGATCTACATCTACTGGAAGTTCAACTGTTGCGTTTAACCAGGAGGATAAGTAGATGGCATTTGAAATTTCCAGTGCTTTTACACCATCCTCTCCTGGTGAAAGTAGCGGTGAACCTTTCACAATCGCATCAATCCAGTTTTGAACAATGATGCCATGATTCGAGTTTTCACTTTTTATAGGGATATTTATTTTTTTGTACTCAGGCTGACCAAATCCGCCTGTATATGAGGAATTAAATTCACGTTCTGATTGTGTTAATTGATAAAAAATAAGTTGCTCATTTTCAACCACTATTTTCCCGCGGTCACCAATAATCTCGTAACGATTCGTACCCGGTGTTTCTCCAGTCGAAGCAATAAACACACCTGTTGCACCATTTTCATATTCCACAAATGCTGTTACTTCATCTTCTACTTCAATATCATGATACTTTCCTATACAGCACACTGATCGAATGTGCTTTGGCATAACCCCCGTTGTCCACTGCCAAATATCTAATTGGTGAAGGGCCTGATTTAAGAGAACACCTCCGCCTTCCCCTTTCCATGTTGCCCGCCATTTACTTGAATCGTAATAGCTTTGTGAACGGTAAGCATCCGTGGTAATCCAATTTGTCCGTTTTAAATCGCCCAGCTTGCCTGATTGAATCATATCCCGAATCTTTTGATAAAGGGGATTTGCCCTTTGGTTATACATGATGCCGAACACTTTCCCACAAGCTTTCGCCGCAGCATTCATTTCCAGCACATTTTTCGTGTAGACTCCTGCTGGTTTTTCGATGAGGACATGTTTCCCCTTCGCAAAGGCTTTTTTGGCTAGCTCTGGATGACTGTAATGCGGTGTAGCAATAAGAACAGCATCGCATCCTGATTCATTGAAAAAAGTCTCTTCGTCCCTAAAAATTTTCACATCGCTCTTTACGTGGGACTTCACCCAAGCGATTCGGCTTTCGTTACTGCTGCAAACCGCTGTTAATTCTGCCCCATTAATTTGTCCACTGTTCAGCATTTGAACATGTGAACTGCCCATATTTCCTATACCGATCACCCCAATCTTAACCAAACTCATCTATATCCCTCATCTATTTTTGAATTTTAAGTTGAAAAATTATAGCTTGATAGCAAATGATAGCTTTTAAAAATCAACTGCATTGTGATACAGTTATATCACATAATGGTTAAATTAATTATAAATGTACTTTTTAAAAAAAGTCAATGAATATTCATGACACATAATCTATTCAAGTTTTAGTTATAATGGAATGGATATTTAGGAAGGAGTTCATTCTTTTGAACAATGATATTCAGGATCAAACGAAAACATCCAGTGTTCAAGTTATCTCTCGTGCTGCAAATATACTGAGGGCTCTTCGAGATCATCCAAAAGGTTTAAGCCTATCACAAATTGCCAAAGAAGTGGGTCTCGCCAGGTCAACCGTTCAAAGAGTGGTTATGACACTGGAACAGGAAAGGTTTGTAGCAGCAGCTTCTGCAAACGGCGGTTTCCGTCTGGGACCTGAAATTGCAATGCTTGCCGCTGCTGTCCATCGTGATTTAAGGGAAGAAATTAGACCATTTTTAATCCAATTATCACAGCAAGTCAATGAAACGGTAGACCTCGCCGTATTAGATAATGGTAAGGTGCTTTTCGTGGATCAAATTATCGCTCCGCATCCATTGCAAGCGACTTCACAACCTGGTGCCTCTTTTCCATTACATTGCACAGCCAATGGAAAAGCCATACTCGCGGCCTTGCCGATTACTGAGTTGGAGAAACTGTTACCGGAGCAGCTGCAACAATTTACGGATTATACAATTTCATGCCGGGATGAACTGTTAAAGGAATTAGAAACGGTTCGTAAGACGGGGGTTGCTTTTGCTAGAGAAGAGCATATTCGTGGGATTTGTGCCGTGGGTGCAGTTGTTATTGATCGAATGGGAGGTTTAAATTCTGTCTCGATCCCGCTTCCTTCTACTCGTTTTTATGGCAATGAAGAGAAGCTGGCAGATGCCCTCATCAATACTTGTCAGACTATAAAGCGGCACTTTGAAATCAATATATAAAGAAGGAACTTCTCTGATCAAAGGGGGAAATGAAACATGAATTCAGTGACGCTTTATCATTATGATGCATTTAGTACAAAGCCCAACAAAGGGAATCCAGCGGGAGTAGTTTTAAACGGTGACAACCTAACAGATAGCGAAATGCAAGAAATAGCCTTTAAAGCTGGCTTTAATGAAACAGCTTTTATTATGAATTCGAATGTTGCTGATCTTAGATTACGTTATTTTACACCCGGTCATGAAATGAACCTTTGTGGCCATGGGACAATGGCGGCCATCTATGCATTAAGAAAGAAGGAATTACTAAAGCAAAAAGATACCTTAACTATCGAAACACTTGCAGGTATCCTGCCGATAAAGATTGATGCCCTTTCAAATGCTGACATTCAGATTACAATGAAACAGGCTTCACCCCAATTTGCAGAATTTACAGGATCAGTGGATGATTTAGCTGACTCGATTGGGCTTGTTAAAGGGGATATTGATGATACTTTGCCTATCCTATATGGCAGTACTGGTATCTGGACTTTATTGCTTCCAATAAAAAAACTCGAGACTTTTAAAAAGATGAAGCCGAATAATGAGTTATTCCCTTCCATTTTAAAGGAAATGCCCAAAGCATCTATTCATCCCTTTTGCTTAGAAACGTATGATGCGAATGCTCATATGCATGCCCGTCACTTTTCTTCCCCTTATTCTGGTACAATAGAGGACCCAGTAACTGGCACTGCTTCAGGAGTGATGGGAGCTTATTTTGCATCCTATATAAACAGCCATTTTGGAAAAACGTTAGAGCTCTTAGTAGAACAGGGTCAGGAAATGGATAAGGATGGCCGGGTAATGGTGCATGTCACGAAAAATAAAGATCAATTTGATATAGAAATCACGGGAAGTGCCGTATACGTTAAAGATTTTGAAGTGGTCTTATAGATTAGAATCGTTTATGATCACATTTAGTTTCATAAGAAAACAGCCGCAGTCAGGAGTTGACTCCAATACCTGCGGCTTTTGATTTTTAATCCTATTCAATGCTTTTTATTATCTTCATAACTAATGGGCTTGTATGATCGGGCAGCTCTTGGATTGGAAAAAATCCGGCATCAATCGTTTCCTGCCCATCAATTTTGAGGGTATTATTCTTAATATCTTTTGAAATATAGGCAATGGTGACAGGATAGAATTCATCCCCATTTGGCAGTTTCCGAAAATACTGTTTACCTGAAAAAACAGCTGTTAACTGCAGCTGACCGATTTCAATACCCGTCTCCTCAAATACCTCTCTTCTTGCTGCTTCTTCTGCAGATTCTCCTAGTTCTAACAATCCGCCTGGAAGTGTCCAAATGCCCTCTGGTCTTTTTTGTAAGAGGATTTTGCCATCATCATCCATAGCAGCCACGATTGCGCCTACTAAAATGAGCGGCCTGGTTCCAATTAATTCTCGCAAATCTTCAATATAGCCCATTTAATGCCTCCAAAAAAATCGCAGTAGGTGCTTGTCACTGGTAAAATTCCGGTTTTCTGTGTTTTACGCTGGGCAGCTTTTCTCTGACTCGTTCGATCCGCTCTAAGTCCAATTCGGCGAGAATAAGGGTTTCTTCTTCTCCTCCACTGGCAATAACAACTCCCATCGGATCAACGACCAGACTCCGGCCGGCAAACTCAGGACCAACCAGGTCTGCACCAATGACGAACATCGTGTTTTCAATCGCTCTTGCGCGAATAAGTGTCTGCCAATGATCCTCTTTCATAGGACCAGCCATCCATCCTGCCGGAACAAGCAATACATCTGCTTCCTGAAGCGCAAACTGTCTTGCGATTTCTGGAAATCTTAGTTCATAGCAGACCATTAAACCAATTTTTCCAAACTCTGTTTCTACTACTTTATACTTATTTTCACCAGGAATAATGGTATCAGACTCTTTAAAGCTGAAAGCATCATATAAATGTGTCTTTCGATAGGAATGTAAAAGTTGCCCCGAACGATTAATAAATACAGTTGTATTATAGGCTCGTCCGTCATCACCCGCTTTCGATTCATACATTCCACAAACAACATAGATTTCGTTTGTCCGGGCGGCCTCTTTAAGAGCGGAAACAAATGGACCATCCAATGGTTCAGCTGCTTCCGCCGGAAGCACGCCAGTCTTTGGAGTGGCCAGCACCATATAAAATTCCGGTAACACCACAAAATCTGCGCCCATCCCTTTTGCCTTCGCAATGTATTGAATCGCCTTCTCTAAATTAGAGGCTTTATCAACGCTGGTAGATACTTGTGCAATAGCTACTTTCAAGGCAGGTCCCTCCTAAATATCACATTTTCATTAATTTTATTTTATTTTTGCATGGTATGACCAAAAAAACAACCGCAAGCCCCTACATTCATGTATGGGGTTAGGCTGTTTTTTATTTTATCATTATTTACATTCGCTCACGGTTGAATTGTATGATCTCACTTAGTTCCAAGTTCACCTACAATTTTTGTTCCATGAGCCTCTCTTACGTTTACCTTACTGATAAGAGCCTCTAGGTTTCTATCAGTAATACCGCCTCCAGGAAGGATGATCATTCGATCGCCTGCAAAATTGACATATTCTTTCAATCGGGTAAGGTTGTTTTCAATTGCTGTATGGCTTGGCCCACCGTGGGTTAAAATCCGCTGAACACCATGGCCTGCCAACCAATTAATAGCATCCAACTGGTATTTCCGCTTAATCTGATCAAACCCCATATGAAAGGTAATATCCAGACCACTAGCGGCTTGCAGCAATGTATGCATATTCCTCTCATCAATCCAGCCTGATTCATTTAAGCAGCCCATCACCACTCCGTCTGTTCCCAGGTGTTTTAAATGAACAATCTCTTCGTGCATAATGTCTATTTCCATCTTGTTATACACGAAGTTTCCACCCCTTGGCCTAACAATGGACATAACCTTAATATTCTTACTGTGACAATATTTAATTGTTCTTGCAGCTACCCCATGACTAACCGTTGTTCCGCCGACCGCTAAGTTATCACAAAGCTCTATCCGGCTAGCTCCACGCTCGATTGCTTCAGGCACAACAGTGAAATTTTCTACACAGACTTCTTTAATCATCATGCACGTTTTTCTGTCATTTCTTGAGATTTGATAAGTGAAAACGTCTCTTTAACTGCTCCTGCCTCAACCCCTGCATCATTCCTTACAATCGACGGCTTTAACTCTCTTATTCTCGCGATTGTTTCTTTGTTGCCGTAGTTAATTTGCTCAAGGATAGAGGCAACAATATTTGGCCAAACCTCTTCAGAGCCATTTAATACTTTTAAGGCAAAGCCTAGTCTTTCCTTTTTCAATCCGAAGCAATAAACACCTTGTGCTCCGCCTTTTGCGACCATATTTGGATCTTGCAGCAAAACGGAGCAAATAAATTTTTCCGAAGCCACCATCATTGGATGTTCATTCATCACGCTGGTCATTTCCTTCACCGCTTTTTGCAATAATGGATCTTTAATAATGTCAGGACATGCCAATTTTAAATAGGTAATCGCCATATTTTTCAACGGAATCGCGAACACAGGTACACCGCAGCCATCTGTACCGATCTTTATTTCTGAAACGGGTACTTCCGATAAAGTGGAGAGGATGAACAAAATTTGCTGCTGAAGTGGATGGTCTGCTTCCCAGTATCCTTCAACCGGATAGCCCAATTCACGGCAAACCGTGACAAAGCCCATATGCTTACCTGAGCAGTTGTGATAAAGCCGTCTTTTTTCTTTATGGTTCCACAACATTTCCTCACGCGGCTTGACGTTTAATGGATAGGAGGGCGGGCAGAATAATTCCTCTTCGCTAACAGGCAGCTTGCTCAACATGGACTCAAGAGCTTTAACATGATAGGTTTCCCCTCTGTGAGAAGCAGTAAACAGGGCTGCTTCTTCTCTTGTCAGACCATATTTCGCCACGATATTAGATAAAAATACAGGAAGCGCTTGGATGGGCTTAGCGGCAGACCGATAAAAGGTATAATGATCATGATTCCCGGCATGATACACCGTTTCCAATTGGTCGTTAACACCACCTATCATTCCTATATGAACATTTTCCATCAAACCGGCTCTTGTTTCTTCTACTAATGTTACATAATTCATACAATACTCCTCTCCTTAGAAAAAATATTACTGTAATTCCAACAAGGAATTTTGAGCTTGAATAGCTGCACCAAGTACGACTCCCTGATCTCCTAACTGTGAGTAGACGATTTTTACACGTGCTTTTAACGGCTCCCAAACATACAGCTCACATTTTTGCTTAATAGAACCTTTTATTTCAGGAAGTTTTTCAATGGTATTCCCGCTTAGAATAATCATTTCCGGGTTATACAGACAAAGGATATTGCTTAAAGCGAGGGCGATGTAGGTGGCGGTTCGGTCCATAATATTAATGGCCCAAGATTCCCGCTTTCGACAGGCATCGAAAACCTCATCGATGGTCTGAATGTCCTTTACCTTCCTGCTGTCGGCAATAATCGCGCCTTCAGAAATATAAGTAGCAAGGCAGCCGATTTTTCCGCAATTGCATACATTCCCCGTCGGGTCAATGACGGTATGGCCAATCTCCCCTGCATCGTTGGAATCACCGCGGTATATTTCTCCATTAAGAATGATCGCAGCACCAATTCCTGATCCAATACCCATGAGAACAGCATTTTGCGAATCCCTTGCCCTTCCCTTGAAATTTTCTGCGATGATTTTCATTTTTAGTTCATTATCAATAATGACCCCAAAGCCAGTGAGTTGTTGAAGATCCTTAGCCAGGTTCTTATTCTTCCATTTCAGCTGTTCCGATATCTTTACCACGCCATTCATATAATCGATGGAACCAGGAAGACCTACTCCGATTCCAAGGATTTTTTCGACAGGTACTTGATTTTTATCAATTAATTCCCTTATATTATTCCTTACTTTTTTAAGCGTTTCTTCATAACCCTCCCTCTCATCTCTGGGAGTAGTCTGCCATGCAACAATTTCTCCGATATAATTAACGATACCAATGTTGATAATTAATTTATCGATTTCTACTCCAACGGAATAAAGAACATCACCGCAAACATCCAATAATGCTGCCTTTCTTCCTACGCCGGATGTGACTAATTCGGTTTCTCTCACAAATCCCTGTAAATGTAACTCATTGACAATTCGCGTAATAGATGTTGGGCTCATTCCTGTTACTTTCGCAATTTCCATTCTGGAAATGGGTGATTGGTTTTTGATAATTTCAAGGACTAGATTTTTATTTTGTTTTTTCATTAAAAGTTGATCTTGCTTCTCCATTATTTACATTCCCTTTTTAAAATAATTTGTTAAAAAATGGTTAAAAAATCATGTCAGCTCTCACTTTTGAAAGAACTAACATCATTTTTTAATCGGAAGGGAATCGTAAAGTGGATTCCCCTCAAATGAAGTTTGTCCTTTAGTAAAATGTTTTAATAAATTGGATTGCCGCAGAAATATCTTTAACTGGATTCGTGTCAACCTCACGTTCGATCGTTAAATACCCCTCATACTGAATTTGTTTTAATGCCTCAAAGTAATTAGGAAAGTCTACAGCTCCCTTTCCAAGGGGCAATTCCCTGAAATACTCACCGGAAGCCACCATTCGAGCTATTTTTTCATGATCCGTACCGCCGCCATAGCCAAGTGCTCCATAAACATCACGAGGGTCTACCGGTTTTAGCTGAACCCCATCTTTCACATGCGTATGGACGATATAATCTTTGAGCAGCTTCACTCCAGCCACAGGGTCATCTCCGGTTACCATCACCATATTGGCCGGATCAAAATTAATGGAAACGCCATTAGTACTTAAACTATCCAAAAAGGATTTTAATCGTGAAGCTGTTTCAGGACCTGTTTCTATCGCAAAGTACGCATTCATACTTTTAGCATAAATCCCCAATTCCTCACAGGCCGATTGCATCGCATCATATATATAACTATCCTTTTCCTCCGGTACAATGCCGATATGAGTCGTGACAATATTTGTCCCCAGTTCAACTGCCAGATCCAAAATTCGTTTTGATTTTTCAATTTTCTCCTTGTTTTGCCGGGCATCCTGAAACCCATGGCCGCCTAAATCCCCGCAAAGCGCCGAGATTTCTAATCCTAATGATTCAATATAGGTTTTTAACTCTTTACGGGAAGCCGGGCTTAAGTTTTCCGGTGCCATTTCCCCGCTTACAGCATAAATTTGGACACCGTCAGCTCCCATTTCTTTTGTAGCTTTTAACCCTTCCCTTAGAGGTAAACAAAGACTATCGACTATCACACCAATTTTATTGGTCACCTTTAACATGGGTTAAAAAACCACCTCGCACTTCTTTTCAGCAGCCTCGTAGATTCCGGCCAACATTTTCATGATTTCAACCCCATCTTCAACAGGGGCGATTGGTTTAGTACCTGATAAGCAGGAAGATATAAATGAATCAATTTCATTTTGAAAGGCATTGGTAAAATCAAAAGTCAAATGGTCAATCTGGGGGTGAATATTGATAATCGTATCATTTTCTTCACTAATCAAGACTAATTCCGGTTCAAGCTCCGCCCCGCCCTTTGTTCCAAACAATTTCACCTGGATTTCATCTTTCTTTGCGTGTAAAGTGAATGAAACATCTACCAGTAAAGAAGCACCATTCTCAAATGTAATGAGGGCATTGGCTAAATCTTCGACTGCATTTCTCTCTTTATCAAAATCGGCCGCTTTATAAAAACGTAAATTCTCTACGTTCCCCCGGTTTCCAAGTTGATGATAGGTGTTCCCGGTGATGGATTTTACTTTTGGGCGCCCCATTAAATACCAGCATATATCAATGATATGAACCCCAAGATCGATTAATGGACCGCCGCCAGAGCGTTCTTTATCCGCAAACCATCCGCCTGGATTCCCTAAACGGCGTAAGCATGAGGCCTTTGCGTAATAGATCTCTCCTAATTTCCCATGATCAATAAACGATTTTAATACCTTCGTATTCGTGGCAAATCGTCTAACAAAGCCAACCTGTAATAGCTTGTTATATTTATGTACCGCTTCCTCTATCTTTAACGCTTCTTCTACTGTCATGGAAAGAGGTTTTTCTACTAAAACGTGCTTTCCTCCTTTCAAGGCACTTATGGAGATCTCAGCATGGGTATTATTCCAAGTACAAATGCTGACAGCATCTATATAAGGGTCATTATAAACCTCATCTAATGAGGAATACACCTTTTCTATTCCATATTTCTTTGCCTTTTCTTCCGCTCTTTCTCTTGAATAATCATAAATACCATGTAAAATAGCATTTGGATTGTTCTGATAGGATTGAAAATGCATATCAGAAATCGAACCAGCACCAATTACACAAACTCGTAAACTCTCCAAATTGATTCTCCTTTCTGCAACCGTGTTATCGTTACTGAACTTCATCCCAAAATCTCTTTACATTATCCATTCCAATCTTGGATCCCACTTTGCAATCTTCCATACCTTCAAATTCCACGGTTAAATAGCCATCGTATCCTGAGTTTTTGACTAATCTTAAAATCTCGCGAATGTTTAAATCTCCATGACCAACAATGGCTCCGCGCAAATAGTTTTCGTTGACCGTCCTGAACCAATCCCCGCCGCCCGGGTTATCATAATAAGGACGAATATAGAAATCTTTTAGATGAATAGTTGCTGCATATTTTAGATTTTTCTTTACCCCTACTAGCGGATCTTCATCAATACAAAGGAAATTCCCAACATCGAGGGAGGTTTTAAAATTGTCACGGTTCACCCCATGGATGACTCGCTGGACACGGTCACTCGACTGAACATTAAACCCATGATTTTCAATTGTGGTGGTTATCCCGTATTGTGCAGCATAATCGGCAATCAGCTGACTGCCTTTAACAAATTTTGAAAAATGCTCCTCAAAATAATGGATAGTCATTTCTTCCGGCTTTAAAGTAAAGGCTGTTACATCATGACGCAAAATCCTAATACCTAAGCGATTCGCGATATCAACATGTTTTTTAATCCGTTCTACTTCTTCAAGGAATGCCTCCTCTGTCTCTTGGACAAAGTTTGCCGGCATTGAATAGGCAGATAACTCAATCCCAACCGATTCTGCTTTTTCCCTAATTTGATCAGCTAATTCCACATTATCAACAACAGAAAAACCATATGGTACAATTTCCATATGCTCCCCGCCATGATCAGCGATCCACTGGATAACATCCAACACTGTCATCGTTTCTGCTCGTAATTCTCTCACTAAACTATACGTACTTAAACCGACTTTCATAAATAAATCCCTCCTGTTTAATGGTTAAAAAACTACTATTCTACTAAATGACAGGAAACAAAATGACCTGCCGTTTCCCCCTGTTTGACGGGAGGCTCTGTTCCTTTACAAATGTCCATGGCAACAGGACAGCGCGTATGGAAGCGACATCCAGCCGGCGGATTCACCGGACTTGGTAAATCCCCTTGCAAAATTATTCGTTCTCTTCTTAACTTTGGGTCTGGAATGGGAATCGACGACAATAATGCTTTCGTATAAGGATGCTGCGGGTTAGAGAAGATCGCTTCTTTTGGACCAGACTCCACAATCGTTCCCAAGTACATGACCCCAATATGGTCACTAATGTGCTCGACAACACTTAAATCATGGGAAATAAATAAATAGGTTAAATCAAATTCAGCCTGCAATTCTTTTAATAGATTTAGGATTTGAGCTTGGATAGAAACATCTAATGCAGACACCGGTTCATCCGCAATAATGAGCTTTGGTTTCATAATAAGGGCTCGTGCGATACCAATCCGCTGCCGCTGACCTCCGCTGAACTCATGGGCGTATCGATTCGCATGATAATCACTTAAACCGACGACTTCCAATATTTCGGATACCTGTTTATACCGTTCTGCTCGGGATAGCTTCGTATGAATCGTAAGGGGTTCAGCTACTATATCACGGACTTTCATCCTAGGATTTAACGAGGCGTATGGATCCTGAAAAATCATTTGGACTTTTTTTCTCATTCCTTTTAATTGAGCTTCCTTCTTTTGCGAAATTTCTTCTCCCTCAAGCCAAATTTCTCCCTCACCCGGTTCAATCAGTCGGGAAATTAGCCTCCCTGTTGTGGATTTCCCGCAGCCGCTTTCCCCTACCAGGCTGAACGTCTTTCCTTCCGGAATCATAAAGGACACGTCATGAACGGCTTTTAACAATTTTCTTTTCTCAAACATGCCAGCTGGAATGGAAAATGATTTTTTTAATCCAGTTACTTTTAAAAGAGTTTTAGACACGAATGCCCCCCCTCTCCTCTTTATACAGCCAGCAGCTGCAAGAACGACCATTTTCAAGGTTCAATTCAGGCGGTTCTTGTTCATAACAAATAGGCATGACATCATTACATCTCGGAGCAAACTTGCAGCCTTTTGGCAGCTCACTTGGATTCGGGACATTTCCTTTAATAGAGTCCAATTTCTCCTTTTTTTGACCCAGCTTTGGAACGGAGGCAATTAATCCTTTTGTATAAGGATGTTTTGGACTTTCAAATAAATCGAAGACATCTGCCTCCTCAACGACTCTTCCAGCGTACATAACGACTACTCTTTCACACATTTCTGCAACAACACCTAAGTCATGTGTAATCAAAAGAACAGACATTTTTTCTTTTTGCTGCAGCTGTTTCATTAAATCCAATATTTGTGCTTGAATGGTGACATCCAGTGCAGTCGTCGGCTCATCTGCGATTAACAGCTGAGGATTACAGGAAATGGCCATGGCAATCATAATTCGTTGACGCATACCACCAGATAATTGATGAGGAAATTCATTCATGATTTCCTCCGCTCTTGGAATGCCTACCTTTTTTAAAATAGAGACTGCATGTTCCTTCGCTTTTTTCTCCTCTAATCCCAAATGAAGGCGAATGGGCTCCAACAGCTGCTCCCCAATTTTCATAACAGGATTTAATGAAGTCATCGGTTCTTGAAAGATCATTGCGATTTGTTTTCCGCGAATCTTCCTCATCTCTGTCTCTGATTTATTAGTTAAATCCTCACCATTAAATAGGATCCTTCCGGAGTTTATTTCGCCGCTCGTCCCTTTAAATAGTTTCATAATCGACAGGGAAGTAATGCTTTTTCCACTTCCGGATTCACCGACTAGACCCAGAACCTCACCTTGATGAATGTGAAAGTTAACACCGTGTAAAATTTTTATTTTTTGTTTATCCTTCGTAAATTGCGTTTCGAGCTTTTCTACCTGCAGAAGCTTCTCCATCCTCTTCAAACTCCCTTATTCATTCTTCGTTTTGGGATCCAGTACATCCCGCAGTCCATCACCAACAATATTGAAGGCCAACACGGTTAAAAAGATGGCAATACCAGGCATCATGACGACATGTGTAGATGTACCTAAATAATCCCGTCCGAGACTCAGCATTGCTCCCCAATCTGGTGTTTCCGGACTTGCGCCTAAACCAAGGAAGCTTAAACTAGAGGCAGCTAGTATCGCTGTTCCAATTCTCATTGATATAAAAACAATTAAACTGCCAAGTGTTTCAGGTAAAATATGTTGAAACATGATCCGAAAATGGGAGGCCCCCATCGATTTTGCCGCCTCAACAAAAACCGTTTCTTTTGCCTCAAGAGTGGAACTTCTTACCAGCCTAGCGAAGGATGGGATACTGAAAATAGATACTGCTATCACCACATTCGTCAAACCCGGCCCCAAAATGGCAACAATGGCAATTGCCAATAAAATATCCGGAAACGCAAACATAACGTCACTTGATCTCATGATAAGCCGGTCTAACCAGCCGCCGAAATAACCGCTAAGAAGCCCTAAAATCGTTCCGCCAATCGCTCCCAAAAATACAGAGAGAAAGCTTACAGTTAATGAAATTCTGGCACCGAATAATAAGCGGCTAAAAATATCACGCCCATATTCATCCGTACCAGCTATGTGGTCTATACCGGGACCTTGTAACATGGCATTATAATCAGGTTTATAGGGATCATAGGGAGCTATAAAAGGGCCGATTATCGCAACTGTAATTAATAATAGAATAAAAAAGCTTGCCCATAACGCAGTCTTTTGCTTTTTCCAATTCTTCAATAATTCTCTTAACGGGGAATACTTCTTTTCTTTTTTAATGGTAGTACTCGAATTTACTGCTTTGGATAACTCCATGATTAACCTCCTTTCTTTAAGCTGTATAACGGATTTTTGGATTGAGATAACTATATAAAATATCTACGACTAAATTGACAATAATAAATTCAATGGAGAAAAGTAATAATTCAGCTTGTATAACCGGGTAATCCCGAAATGAAATGGAATCAATCAACAAACGGCCCATTCCCGGAAAACTAAAAACCGTTTCCACCACAACTGATCCACCTAATAGAAATCCAAACTGCAGACCTGCAATAGTAACAACTGGAATTAGAGAGTTTCTTAGAGCATGTTTTGGAATAACAATGGACTCTTTTAGTCCTTTTGCACGTCCCGTTCGAATAAAGTCAGCTTTAAGTGTTTCTAGAAGAGATGACCTCGTAAAGCGGGCAAGCATGGACATAATTCCTGCTCCCAAGGTTAAGGATGGTAATACATAACTTTTCCAGCCATCCGCTCCGCCGGTTGGAAACCATCCCAGCTGTACCGAGAAAATTTGAATGAGGATTAGCCCTAACCAAAAACCAGGTAACGAAATTCCGGAAACAGCTGAAACCATTCCGAGATAATCCGGCCATTTATTTTTAAATACAGCCGATAAAGTACCAATTAGTAAGCCGATGACTAATGCCCACACCATACTGAATAGGGTTAAATAGATGGAGGGCATAAAGCGGTCAACAAACATATCCATGATAGGCAGCCCTGTTTTTAACGAGGTTCCTAAATCCCCTTGAAATAAATTACCCATATAGGTAACATATTGTTCCCAAATGGGTTTATCGAGCCCAAGTTCTTCCCTAATCGCAGCAACCTCTTCGATCGTAGCATCCTTGCCTGCAACTAAGCGAGCAGGGTCTCCCGGAATTAAGTGGGTAAAAAAGAAGATTAAGATTGAAACAATGAAAAGAATAGGAATCATTTCAAAGATTCGTTTGATAATATATTGGAGCACTGTCAATAACCCCTTTCTAAAAAAACCTTTTGCTCTATAAGACTTTAGCATTAATTTCCATAGCTCTCTTAACGATAGTTTTGATAATAGTACTTAAGCTAAGTAGAAATTTAAAAAGAAGGGAAGAACTTTAGGAATCTTCCATCCGCTTCTTTTAAACAACAATGCATAGTTTCTACTTACTTTAGATTTGCGTTAGTAACGTCAATCCCACCGCCTGGTTCAATGACTACACCTTCTACATTTGTTCTCTTACCCGCTAGAATTTCATCCACACCTAGGAAAATCCACGGCGTATCTTTGTAAATAGTTGACTGAATGTTACTGTAAATTTCTGCTTGTTTAGCCGGATCTGCGGTTTTGCCCACTTCCTCTATCCATTTATCTACTTGCTCATTTTTATAATAAGCAGTGTTTGCCCCGTTTGGCGGGAAGGAGCCTCCATAGAATAATGGTCTTGTTGCATTGGTCGTATCAGATGGATAGGCAGACCAGCTTACATACCACATTTGCAATTTTGTATCCTCAGGTTTTTGAGCACCGTAAATCTCGTCTGATAATGTACCCTCTTCCATCGATTTGATTTCGACATCAATACCGATAGCTTTTAATTGTTGTTGGATGAACTGCATTCCTTTCATCGTATCAGAGTTGGTGTTGCCCCAGATTTCAGCTTTAAAGCCTTTTTCAAGTCCTGCTTCTTTTAACAATTGTTTTGCCTTTTCAATATTTTGCTCATACACTTCCTGCTTTACATAATGAAGCGTTTTGCTAGGAATAATCGAATCTAGCGGAAGGCCAAATCCAGCATTAACAACATTGATAAACGCATTTTTATCTACCGCATAGTTCATTGCCTGGCGGACTCGAGGATCATCAAATGGTTTTTTCATAGTATTAATCGATACATATCGAGCAATAGTAGATGGGATTTTTTCAACCTTTATATCCTTATTGCTTTCAAGTTCTTTAATATTTTGACTTGGCAGCGGATAGATGACTTGCGCCTCACCTGTTTTTAACATCGCAGTACGCGATCCATTTTCTGGAACTGGTTTATAAGTGATTTTTTGGACGCGATCCTTTTTATCCCAATAATCAGCAAAACGCTCCACTGTTAAGTGGTCTCCTTGTACCCATTCGACAAATTTAAATGGACCTGTTCCAACAGGCTTTTTCGCAATATTGTTATTTCCTTCTTTTAGTAACTTAGGGCTAAGAATCTTAGCAGATACAAATCTTGTTAACATACTAGGATATGGTTCTTTTAATGTAATCTTTATTTCGTAATCATTTATAACATCAATTTTGGTAATTAAGCTAAAACCGCGGCTGTTTAAACGTAAGCTGTCATCCTTCATAATTCTTTCATAGTTGGCCTTTACTGCTTCTGCATTGAAGGCTTCCCCGTCATGGAACTTAACACCTTGGCGTAGTTTAAAGGTATATTCCAAGGCATTGTCACTAACACTATAATCTTCCGCAAGTTTTTTAATAATTTTCCCATCTTGGTCAAACCCCAATAGTCCTTCAAGCATAGCGGATTGTACGGAGTTAGAATTGGTATCCCCTGTATTGTGCGGATCCATTGAAATAAAATTTTCATTTACAGCAATAACCATTTCCTTGCTCTCCGTTTTACTGCCTGCTTTCTTTTCCCCTGAACTTTCTTTGCTGGAGCATCCAACAACTAATACTGCCGAGATGACAACTAACAGCAGTATTTTCCAATAATGTGCCTTTCTCAATTGATTTCCCCCTTTGATTATTTTTTCCTTAGGGTATTTTAGTCCTGTTGTCACTTTCTTTTCAGCAATACCCTTGAAGTATATGATTTTGATTACTTCTGACTATTATTTAATTGGATATTAATAGAAAAAAGTAATCTTAAATCCGTACTTTTTTTCATCATGTTAATAATAATTTAATAATCAATCTAAAAATCTATGTATTATGGTTATATATCCATTTAATTTCACCACTGGTGAAATTAAATGGATAAAAAAAATGAATATTAAATTTTGGGAATACTGGTTTTTTCTAGATTTCAGATTTAAATCTAATTATAACTTCCTTGTAATTCCTATTCAACATTTTTTGTAAAATTTTAAATCTTTTAATTACTAACCTCCACTATTCTTGGTTAATGTTAATTTTTCCCACATTCCCGATCCACCAGTTATATGAAAATGCTAGTCTATTAACTCTAGTTCAATAACCGTATCCTTCTCATCCGGCAATTCCGCACCTGTTAACGTGATAAAGGCACCATTCTCAATATCCGAATACTGCTCCGCCATCCACGGAACCTCCACTTTTAGCTCACTTCCATCTGCTAACAGCCTTGCCTTTTTGATTCTGTCTTTTAACCCCGCGAAATAAATCGGACCAATGCCGCGGTCAAACACATGGGCATATAAAAACTTGCCCTTTTGGGTATACCGGCCCCATTCTGGCTTTGGCAGGTCAGCAGCTGTACAGCCATAAATACTTTCCCCATTCTGCTCCATCCACTTACCGACTTCTTGTAAAATCACAAGTGACTGCGGAGGAATGATTCCCTTTACATTCGGACCAACATTTAACAGCAGGTTCCCGCCTTTACTTACACATTCTACTAATGTGCGAATCACTTGTTTCGGAGATTTATAGTTTAAATCCTTTGAATGATAACCCCAGTGATCATTTAAGGTAATACATGCTTCCCACGGAATCGGCTGATGATTTGCATTGACAATCCCGCCAGGCGGAATAATTTGTTCTGGAGAAAAGAAATCACCCGCATAAATTTCCGGTTCAGCTGACATGATATTGCCGCCCAAACGGTTATCGATAAGAATATCCGGCTGCATCGAACGAATCATCTCCACGAGTTTGGAAGCTTCCCATTTTTCTCCGGTCATCTCATCATAGGAAAAGTCAAACCACAAAATATCAATCTTCCCGTAATTCGTTAGTAATTCTTTAACCTGCCCGTGAAAATATTCAATGTAGTTGGCAAAATTGGTTTCTTCGCCCTTATATTCTTTATTGTCCCGCATCGGATGATGGCGGTCCCCGTATTTCGGATAATCCGGATGATACCAATCAATAATCGAATAATAGAGGCCAACCTTTAATCCTTCGTCTCGAAATGCCTCGACATATTCCTTAATTAAGTCACGTCCTGCAGGGGTGTTTGTTGCTTTATATTCCGTCAATTGACTGTCAAATAAACAAAATCCATCGTGATGCTTGGCCGTTAACACTGCATATTTCTGCCCCGCTGCTTTTGCCGCTTTCGCCCATTCCCGAGGATTATAATGCGTTGGATTAAATTCTTCAAAAAATGGCTGATACTCTTCAATACTCAAACGTTCAATACTCCGGAGCCATTCTTGTCTTGCCGGAATCGAATAAAGCCCCCAGTGAATAAATAAGCCAAACCGGTCCTCCATGAACCACTTTACCCGTTCTTCTCTACTGTTCATTTCTCCACCACCATATTTTTTTGATTTACTCATTCTACTTACGATCAGCAAACTATTTAATAACACCTTTTTTTAAAATAATATTGGCATAAAGTGCCGTTTCACTCGTGGCAACTACTGCAAAAGCCTTTTTTGAACGTTCATAAAACAGAGACCGTTCGATATACTCAAATGGACAGGAATGTTCAAATTGACGGTCGATAATATCTTCATAATCTTTCCATATGACTGGCTGAATGGTATCGCCAGGAACAACTGCCATGCATGCAACTGGACATTCTACATACGTGTCTAAAGGGAAAAATTCAAGTATTGCCGTTAATAACTCAGGGATACCATTACCATCACACCTAATGAGGCGCTGAGCATGACTTACAGATGGAAAATTCGCGTCTGCCAGGACAATTTCATCACCATGTCCCATTTCCATTAACGTCTTCATTAACTCTGGTGAAATAATCGAAGGAATTCCTTTAAGCATTTTTACTCACACTCACTTGTTTACTTCTCTTCCACAAAATAGTTTGTAAGCGAACCTAGCTTTTCTATTTCCACGGTTACCTGGTCCCCAGGTTGAATATATATTTGCTTCTCTTCCGGGTACCCTAAAACGACTCCTTCTGGTGTGCCCGTTAAAATAATATCTCCAGGTTCCAAAGTCATATGCCGGGATATATAACTAACAATTTCACGGCAGGAAAAGATCATATCCGACGTGTTCGAATCCTGGCGCAGCTCTCCATTTACATAGGTTTTTAATGCTAGATTATTAGGATCTCCCACTTCATCGGAGGTAACGAGATAAGGACCGATCGGACTGAATTTATCACAAGTTTTCCCTAGTAACCATTGGTGTGTTTTCATTTGTAAATCGCGTGCTGAAAGATCATTGACTGTACAGTAGCCAAAAACATAATCAAGCGCCTTATCTTCTGCTACATTTTTGGCTTTTTTCCCCATCACAATGCCTAATTCAACCTCATAATCTAGTTTTTCGGTTACTTTTGGAACAGGAATTTCACTTTTATGTCCCGTTAATGTGTTATCAAACTTATTAAACAAGATTGGGACTTCTGGATACGGAGCATTTGTTTCATCTGCATGCCTGCGATAGTTCAATCCAACGCAAATGATCTTGTGCGGCCTTGTGACACATGGACCCCACGTTAGTTTTTCAGGATCAGCAAACACTGCTTTTTCTTCTTCTAAAGCACGGGTGATAAAATCCTGAAGCTTAGTTCGTTCTTGTTCACTATTTGAAATGACAGACATCACATCTGCTTCGATATCAACATTTGCTTTTTCGGCAGTAGCAGCGATATCCATGATGCCATTCTCCGTTTGAATACCTAGTTTTTGTATTCCATTCTCTTCTATTGTTAATAGTTTCATATGTCATTCCCTTTCTTACTCTTTTTAAGCATTCTTTCCGAATACAACGCCGCCATCAATATATACAGGTGAGCCCATCATAAATCTAGCTTCATCCGATGCTAAAAATAAGGCAGCACTCGCAACATCTTCAGGTTTTCCTAATTCGCCGCTTAGCTGTCTTGTCTTAATTTTTTCAATCGCTTCTTCTGGGTCGTTATAGGAGGTTCTTAAATAATTTTCAACAAATGGAGTGAAGATCGTTCCTGGCAATAAAGCGTTGACCCGTATATTGTACGGTGCATAGTCCACTTGCATCGCCTTTGTCAAAGAAAGAATCGCCCCCTTGGTCGCTGAATACAGCGCACGTTTCATTAACCCCATTTCCGCGGCACATGAGGACATGTTAATAATGCATCCGTCCATTTGTTCCATCATATAAGGGACGATATACTTGCTTGGGAGGTAGATTCCTTTGACATTCACACTCATCACTTGATCCCAAACTTCAGGCGCTACTTCGTCTACCCGGCCAACATTACTGATTCCGACATTATTAAATAAAATATCAATCTTTTTGAATTCCTCGATGGCCCATGCTGCCATCGCTTGTACCGATTCCGGTATCGTGACATCGGCATAATAAAATGAAGCATTTCCTCGCTTCTCTTTAATTTCCTTAACCGTATTTTCACCATTTTCCTTGTTCACATCATTGACGATAACATGGGCGCCCTCTTGCGCAAAAAGGAGAGCAGCGGCTCTGCCAATCCCGCTTCCTGCACCTGTAATTAATGCTACTTTGCCTTGTAATCTCATATAATCAGGTTCCTTTCTTGTTCCAAATGGTCTTCCGGTTGGGCTGCCTTTACTGTAAGGCCTCCATCGACCATTAACAAATGTCCGTTGACCTGCATGGCTTCTTCAGATGCTAAAAACACAACCGCATCACCTATTTGTTTTTCGTTGCCAAGCCGTTTCATTGGGTTGGCTTGAATTTCCTTTTCTAAAATTTCTGAATCTTTCAGATAATCATGGCACATATCCGTTGCGACTGTACTTGGACCTACGGCGTTTACATTAATATTGAATTTCCCTAATTCAATCGCCAGTGCTTTCGTTAAATGGCTGGCTGCAGCTTTTGATGAAATATAGTGCGGAATGACAGGACTTGTCACTAGGAGGCTGGCGGTTGATGTAATATTGATAATTTTACCGAACCTTTTTTCAATCATTTTTTTAGCTACTCGCTGTGTCGTTAGAAAAATAGATTTTACATTCGTTTGATAGGTTTGATCCCAGGTTTCTTCCGATAATTTTAGAAATGGCTCGAATGGGGCTACACCAGCATTATTCACAAGGATCTCGACAGCACCGAGTGTGTTTTCAACCTCGGCAATCATTTGATCGACCTCTTGTTTGATGCCGACATTAGCTTTTACGACCATGGCACGAACATGGAATGTTTCGATCACTTTCTGCTTTAATTGTTCAGCCTTTTCTTTTGAACTTGGAGAGGTGTAGTTAATCGCCACATCTGCCCCTTCTTCAGCCAGCCTCTCGACAATGGCCGCGCCAATCCCTCTGCTTCCACCTGTTACTAAGGCAATACGATTTTTTAATCTCATGAAACCATTTCTCCCCTTTTCAATCTAGTAACGTTCTATCATTACAAGCTGATCCCTATTCTGCTAATACTAAATTCTTGATGGCCTAAAATCTCTGCTTTTGTTTCTTGACCGTTCGCAACTTCGATAATCGCTTCATAGATTTCTTGCCCGGACTCATCAAGTGTCTGCTTTCCCTTTAAAACGGAACTTGTATCAATATCCATATTGTCAGCCATACGTTTCGCCGTTATTTCGTTCCCTGTTATTTTGATTACTGGCACAATCGGATTACCCGTCGGAGTACCGCGTCCAGTTGTAAAACAAACTAAATGGACACCCGCTGCTGCCATGCCTGAAACACATTCAATATCGTTTCCTGGTGAGTCCATAAAGTAATATCCACTTGCCGGAATTTCATCGGCAAAATCAATCACGTCTTGTAATGGGGCTGAACCAGCTTTACTAATACATCCAAGCGACTTTTCTTCAATCGATGATAAACCGCCTTCAATATTTCCTGGACTTGGATTTCCACCACGCATATCCACGCCCATTCGTTCAACCTCATGTTCAAACTGTTTGACACATTGGAACAGTTTTTCCCTTACCTGTTGATTGACGGCCTTCGCGGCTACAAGATGCTCCGCTCCAATGATTTCAGTGGTCTCCCCCATCACAATGGTTCCGCCCTCATGAAGAAGGATGTCCGCTGCTTTTCCTAGAGCTGGATTGCTGCACAAGCCAGAGGTAAAGTCAGAACCGCCGCATTTTACACCGACAATTAACTCTGAAACAAGAACATCTTCTCTTGGTGCTTCAGCAATTTTTTGCAAAAGCTTGTTTGCCTCATCAATCCCCTTTTGGATCGACTTAACTGAACCGCCTTCACCTTGAATATCAATCCAGCTGACAGGTTTCCCCGTTGCTTCAATTTCTGCTTTTACTTGTGCTGCATTAATAACCTCGCAGCCAAGACTGACGATTAATACAGCTCCTACATTAGGGTTTTTCCCCATCCCCGCTAACACTTTGTGCGTGCGCTCCTTATCTGCACCGACTTGGCTGCAGCCATGTTGATGTGGAATCGCTACCGATTCAGGTACTTTTTGTTGAATCCGGGAGCAGACTTGATTGGCACATACAACTGTAGGCAAGATTAATAGATGATTTCTAATTCCAATTTTTCCATTTTCCCGGCGATATCCCTTAATTACTTGCATTTTGTTTATCCCCTCGTCCTCTGATTCCTTCGATATTATGAACATGTACATGGGCCCCCATAGGGATTTCTACACTTGCTGTCCCGATCGCTTCACCATATTTCATGACGACTTCATTTGGACGAATAGGAGCAATCGCTGCTTTATGTCCAAACTTGATGTCTTGGATCAATGTAACCTGAAACGCTTCGCCTCCCTTTATGTATGTGATGACTTCCCCTTTGTTAACATCTTTTAGAAGTGTGGCAACATTATCCCGTTCATGCATCACAATGCAGAATAGTCCTTCTTGAAAGGTTTGTTCTGCCATAGAGCAGTCCCTCCTCTAACCTTTTTAATAGATTAAAACCCATTTGCTAGCCGCACATCATTTACGGTAATTGATAAAATCTTTTTGCATTTCCTCCATATAACAACTCTATTTCTTCTCCTGGCATTTCTTCAGGCAGGTTTTCATCTAAAATCCTTACAACCTCATCATATTCTGCAGCCAGCAGGCATACTGGCCAGTCACTGCCAAACATAATCCGGTCGGTACCGAAACACTGAATAATATGATGAAAGTAGGGTTTGAACTCATCCAGCTGCCATGCTCGAAGATCTGCTTCCGTTACCAGCCCGGATAATTTACACATTAACGTTTGATAGTGAGAAACTTCCTTTATCCAATCAGCCCATGGTGCCCATTCTTGATCTTTAATTGCAGGCTTTGCACAGTGATCAATAACCGCCCGTAAGGTAGGAATCTTCTTAAACAATTCAACAATATACGGTAAATGTTTGGGATAGATTAAAAGGTCAAGCGGAAAATCGTTTTCTGCCAAAATCTGAATATTCTCCAGCACCTCAGGCTTTAAAATCCATTGATCATTTTGCTTATTTTGCAGCATCGGCCTTAGGCCAACAAATTTGGGATGTTTTAATAATCGCTCAAATTGAGCAGGAAATTGATCGGATGACAGGTCCATCCAGCCAACTACCCCGCCAATAAACTCATTATGATCGGCTAAACCCAGTAAAAATTCGGTTTCTTCTATGGATTCAGCTGCCTGTACGACAATTGTTTTTGTTATATGATTTCTTTTTAAATTCCCTATTAAATGTTCAGGAAGAAAATCCCGATAAATGGTTTTTAAATCAGGTGTCGGCCATTCATAAAATGGTTGATCCAATTTCCAAAAGTGTTGATGGGCGTCAATTTTCATTTGATTCATCCTTTATCTATGGAATAAGCATGACATGAAAACCTACAGCACGATTAAATGACGACTCCTATCCTTTGACAGATCCTGAACCAAGTCCTTTTTCAATCTTTTCTTGGAAGAATAGATAGACGATAATCGTCGGTATAATGGTAATAAAGATACTTGCAAACATTGGACCCATATCGGAGGTACCCATTTTCCCCACAAAGGTAAGGAGACCCATTGAGATGTTATACATATCGTGATCGGTAATAAAAAGTACATTCCATACTAGATCATTGTAGATGCTAAAAAATGCTAGGATTCCCGCTGTCGAGATAGCAGGCATAGTTAATGGCGCCAGTATTTGAAAAAGCAGACGATATGGACCGCATCCGTCCATAATCGCGGATTCATCCAATTCTTTTGGCAAATCCTTCATGTAACCCGTAATTAAGAAAATGGTTAATGGCAGTTCAAATACCGCATATAAAATGATCATCACGAAGTAATTGTTAAACCCATTAACAGCCGTAACAATCCGTGAAATAGGGATCAACATCGAGAACACTGGTATCATTAATCCGAGTGTGTAATACAAATAGAGCGGAGTATTCAGCTTGAATTTAAATCTCGCAAGCGGATAAGAGGCAAGCAGCCCTAAAATTAATGCCAGCAAAGTTCCAAACGTAGCATAAATAAGTGAATTTATAATGGAGATATGGATTTTGGCCGATTCAAAAGCAGCAACAAAGTTTTCAAATCTCCACTTTGAAGGCATTGCCAATATTTCGTTATAGATTCCTTCATTATCTTTAAAGGATGAAATCAAATTAAAGAATAGCGGATACAAGAAAACCACGGAACAAAGGATAGCAAATCCATAAATCATGATTTTTCCAATTTTCATTTTTACACCTTCCTTTCTAAGTCCGGCTTAGGCAGAGCTGGCTTTTCCTTGGAATAAACGATTCAGTACAACGGTTGAAACAAGTGCAGTGACAACAATAAAGGTAGCAATGGCATTACCGCCGCCAAAGTTGTTATAAACAAAGGATTGATTGTAGAGCATCGTAGTGGGAACTTCCGTTGCACCGTTTGGCCCGCCGCCCGTCATGACATATACTTGTGCAAATACACGGATGGACTGGGTCACGGCCAAAATCGAAAAGATTTTAAAGATTTCCTTCATTAATGGAACCGTAATGTATATGACTTTTTGAAAACCATTGGCCCCGTCGATGGTCGCAGCCTCATAAATTTCTTCGGGGATTGATACTATACCACTGGCAAAAATAATCATATTTAACCCGCAAAAAATCCACGCATTGACGGCCACAACGGAGAAAATAGCGATATCAGGATCTCCCAGCCAATCAAGGGCCCACCGATCAAAGCCGATGGAGACAAGAATATTATTGATTAATCCGCCTTTCCCTTTTAACAGAAACTGCCACAAAAGCCCTAATGCTGTCAGCGGCAAAATGGAGGGGATGAAATAACTGATTCGAAAGAAGCGTTTTCCTTTGATTTTCGAAGTAATAATTAAAGCAAGAATAAAAGAAAACGGCATAATTAAAATAAAGGAACCAAGGATAAAAATGAGCACATTTTTTAAAGATAAGTAAAAGGCCTCATCTTGAAACAAAAGGATAAAATTATCCCAGCCGGTATAAACGAACGGCGAAGATTTGATCCCATTCCAAGAAAAGAAGGACAGATAAAAGGTTTGAAAAATCGGTACGATAAAAAAGATAGAATATAGAATAATAGAAGGCAGTAAAAAGACAGATATGGTCATTGCTTGTTTTTTATTAAAAATTTTCAATACCCCCCTTTTAAAGATTGAGGAGATACCGCCCTCCCGAACGAGAGCGATATCAATTGCGTTATTTTAGATTATTTGAGAATTTTTGAATATTTTCAGCTGTCTTTTCAGGAGAGTTTCCTGCAAACATTCCTTGGATTTCGTTTCTTAATTTATCTTGGAATTGCGGACGCGGATCGTACGCTGTAATTTCCATTAAGAATTCTTTCGAAGATTCAAGTGCTTTCGTATATTCCTGTGTAACCGGATCTACTTTTAGTGAACCCATATCCATTTTGACTGGATAAACACCGCCGCCTGATTTTTCAAAGTAGTATTTAAATGTATCAACGGATGTTAAGTATTTTACTAATTTAATAGCAGCATCCTTCTTTTTGCCTTTCAATTCCTTGAATACAGAGTAACCGCCTGCGCCGCCATGCCATGTATTTAGGTGATCTGGTACATCCTTGAATCCTGGGAATGGAATGACGCCAATTTTATCAGCAATATCTGATTCAGCAAGGGATGAAATTCCCCAGCTTCCATTAAATAACATAGCGCTTTTGCCGCTAGTAAACGCAGAAGTGACTTCATTATCATCAGTCGTTACGATGTTGTCTCCGAAGACTCCAAGTTCAGCCCATTGTTTCATAATTTTGAAGATCCCGAGCATATCTTTGTCAGTGTATTTTGCTTTACCGCTGACTAGATCTTCGGTTTTTTGCAATCCAAACTTTTTCATTGTGATATTACTGATTAAGTGACCGCCGCGGAAGTTTTCTTTATCTCCCATTCGAAGAAGGGTAATGCCTTCCTTCGAGAATTTCTTTTGCAATTCCGGAATATCTTCAATATACTTTGGAGGTTCTGCACCAATCTTCTCAAACAGCTCTTTATTGTAAAATAATGCAATACTATAAAACTCAGAAGGAACTCCATAAATTCCCGGCAGATCGTCATATTTCCAAGTATCGAATAATGGTAAAAACGCTTCCGACCATTGTTTATCTTTTTCTAGGACTGGAGTTAAATCCATGGCAATGTTCTTGGCATATTCTTTAAATGCTTGTCCGCCATAGTTCACCCAAATTTCTGGGACATTTCCAGTGGCAACGGATGTTTTAAACTTATTATTGAAGGCAGACTCATCGTTAAGGGATTCATCAATAACCCTAATATCAGGATTTTCCTTCATGAATTTAGCTAACAGCTCATTATATGCTTTTGATTCCGGATCATCCCCGCCCATACGTGAAAGAATACGAATAGTCGTTTTACCTGAATCCTTTTCTTCTTTTGAAGAAGTCTTGTCACTTGAACTGCACCCTGCCAAAACAATGGATAATAGGAATGCGACGGCCATGAAAATTGTAAACGTTTTCCTCAATTCTTATACCCCCTTTTGAAATATAACTTGAGTATAGTTGGAATCAATCCAATGGAACATGGAGAAATTTTACGTCATGTTCAAAATTTTTTCTATTCTGAATATTTGTATTTATATTTTTTGCACGATAGAGTATATTTTGCTTATCCAATATGATACAAAAATAATAATAGTTTTTATTCTATAAAAATTTAGGTGATAAAGATGAAGGCATGGAGGAACATCATTCCATATGTAAAGAAACGTAAACCTATTTCCTTTTCCATAAATGCTAAAATAACCTTTTTCCTGCTTTGCTTAATAATTGGTTTTTTGTCATTGTTCATGATTATTACCTATCAAATCTCCTCTAAAATTCTAGTTCAACAAACAATCGATAGCACAAATCAAAATTTTAGCCAAATCTCAAATAAACTAGAGTTAATTTTTAACGAAACAGAAGAATTGTCGGAATTAGTCGTAACCAACTCTATTATTCAACAATATACCTCCGAGCCGGTTCCCAGTCATTCACTGGAGGAACATCGAAATTATCAAGAAGTTAAAAATGTCTTAAGTGAAATTAAGGGAACAAAAGATTATGTTGATTCCATTATGATCTTTGCAAACAATGGCCTGGTGTATGACTCGGGAGAGATTTCTGTCCTGAGTAAACAATCCCCCATTACGCTAAAGCAAAACTCTGTAAGAGCTATAGCATGGAAAGGTGTCTATCAAAGTAACTATACTTTATATGGTAAACAATTAAACATCGTTTCCTTTTTCCAGCGCTTTAATTCTGAAAGGACAGCACTACCTTTAGGGACCATTCAAATAAATCTAAGGGAAAGCTGGATTCGTAAGCAATATAACTCTATTGATTTTGGTCAGAACGGAAATATTTTTATAGTTAATCATGACGGAAAGATTGTTTCCCATCATAACCCTTCAAACCTTTACCAATCAATAAAAAGTGAACCCTATTTTTCATTGATCAAACAAAGGAAAAGCGGACAGAGGGTTCTTCTTGATGACAGAGAGTATCTAGTAGTATCCCAAGAACTGCCTAAATTAAACTGGACCCTTGTCGCCCTGGTTCCTATAGAAAACATTTTAGCCGTAAACAAGCCCCTCATGAGGTCATTCCTTCTTATTGGGTTCATCATGATGGCGAGTGTCGTTTTGATTACTCTATTAATATCTAATCTTGTATCCAAGCCTTTAAAAAAAATCAATCATGTTGTGAAAGAGGTACAAAATGGGAATTTAGATGTTTCTCTTGATATCAATAGCAGAGATGAAATAGGGGTGCTGGCCAAAGAATTCAATAAAATGGTGAGAAGAACAAAAAGGCTGATGGAAAGAGTCGTAAAGGAACAAGAAAAGAAACGGAAATACGCACTTATTAGTGTACAATCCCAGCTAAATCCCCACTTTTTATACAATACACTGGAAAATATCTGCGGACTTGCAGAAATGGAACAGAAAAAAGAAGTAATTGAATTAACCCATAAGTTAGCTGACTTTTATCGAGGCGTTATTAGTAAAGGAAATCAGATTATCTCCATGGAAGAAGAAATGCTTATTTCTAAACGCTATTTAGAAATCCTTAGCATTAGATATAAAGAAAGACTTGCTTATAAATTTATTTTCAACCCTGAAATCTTTAATTATCAAATTGTTAAACTTTCTCTTCAACCCATTATTGAAAACGCTATCCGTCATAATTTAAAGGACGAAGAAGATCACATTTACATTGAAATTATCGGTGAAAAGAACAAAGATAAGATTCATATCTTTGTCAATGACCACGGGGAAGGCACGTTTTATAAGTCAATTGAATCATTATTAAAAGAAAAAGAAGAAAAAGGGAATATCGGTTTTGGGCTATATAGCTCGAGCGAACGAATCAAACAATACTTTGGTGAACAGTACGGCATCAAGATTCATAACAATCCTGGAAAAGGTACATCTGTTGAAATTATCATTCCTGCCATTCGACAAGGAGAGATTGCATATGTATAAAGTTCTTTTAGTTGATGATGAACAATTCATTCGAGAAAGAATAAAGGGCTGCTTAAATTGGGAGGAACTCGGCTTTTCCATTATAGGTGAGGCCGAAAACGGGGAAAAGGCATTACATTTTATCCGCAACAATCCAGTCGAATTGGTGATTATTGATATTAATATGCCGCTAATGAATGGATTAGAGCTTGCCGGATTGCTTCATCAGGAACAGAAGGAGCTGCAGATTGTATTTCTGACGGGATACGATAAATTTGAATATGCACAAAGAGCTGTTCAGCTTGGGGTTTTCGATTATTTATTGAAGCCTGTTCGTTCAGAGGACCTGGCTGAAATGCTTCACAAATTTAAAGAAAAGAAGGAAAAAGAGAACTTAACATCTGTCGTTCTAGATCCTAAAGAAATGAAATCTTATCTTGCTTACCAATTATTAAATGGGCCTGTTACAAAGATGTTGACTCAAGCTTATCAAGAGCTTTTTTCAGATGTTGCAAGAGAACCTTCTTGTTTTCTATTAATTTCTTCCGATGTTGAAGTAGAAGAAAACCTGCAAGGACAAATAGCAAAATTTGTTTTACAACACTTCCCTAATCCAATTTATCATCTTGGGCTAAATCACCAACTGTTTTCTACTTATTTAATAAAGTCTGATGATATCGATAAAATCAAGCCATTGCATTTCGCATTGAAAAGCCATTTCCAACGATCGTTCTCGATTGGTATAGGACCAAGAATGGATGAGCTGCAGATGTTTGGCGAGGCTTTTCAAAAAGCAAAATTCGCATTACACAATCGGCTGACGAAAGGCAGCGGAAACATGTATCAATTCCTTCAAGAAAAGGATGATAGCCATAGTGCAATTCTAGAAAAAATTGAAAAGTTCTCCGTTCTAGTAAAGTCAGGGAATGAAGACCTTTCCCTTAAGGAATTAGAGGAAATTATTCTTTTATGTCAACGAAGCAAAATCTCTTCTGCCAAGTTTTTTGTTGTGACAAAAGAACTAATTACCAGCATTAACAAGGGGATTCATGATTTTCAGTTAAAAAAGGACTACTTTACGGAATTAAATCAATTTGAAAGATTTACAGAGCAATTTCGCAACATCGAGGAAATGAAGGCGTTTTTAAGCACTCTATTAATAGAGGCTATCTCTATCTCCCGTCAAACACTTTTGGAATTAAAATCTCTTTCTCTTCAGGCTATTGCATTTATGGAGAGTCATTATCAAGATGGCGAAGTGGGATTACATTCAATTGCAGAACATTTACATACTAATCCCTCTTATTTAAGCAGAATTTTTAAAAAAGAAACAGGAATCACCGTCATTGAATATCTAACGAAAATTAGAATGGAAAATGCCAGAAAGTTGTTGATGAATGGATGTAAAAATATTCAATTTGTCTCCGAAATGACCGGATACAACGATCCGCATTATTTTAGCAGATGTTTTAAAAAATATTTTAAAGTCCCACCTTCAAAAATTATCTAATTTTAAATATCTTTAAATAATGGGTGGGGTCAATTTATTAGTAAATTTCCAAAAGACCCCTTCCATTTTTGTGAACTACTATGGATATGCATTTATTTACTGCATCGGGTTTTTAAAATCATTCACTAAAATCTGAACTTCATCATTTTCATAAATTTTTCCGGGTCTTTCTACTGCACATACGATGCCGCGCCGTTTATAGCCTGCGCGTACAAAACGGAAGGACAACTTCTCGTGGTTATCGTAATGCTTTTGGATTTCATCTCCAGGCAAGGTGCAAGGCATATTTTCTCCCATACAAATTAATCCTGCACCACTTGGAAAAAGGATGCGGGAGCCCATTGTGAGTTTTGTTAGATCCGGAAATCCTGTTATCAAAAGATTAGCCCCTAACCATTCAGGCAGCACCGATTCGACCTTTAATTCTTCTGCAATCCTGTCTAATTCTTCTTCAGACACAATTGTTATTTGGCGGCGGTTCAGAATCTCTGTCCCTCTTGGGTACATCGGCTGTCTCGAATCTGCCTTGCTCGTTACGCCAAAGTGGCGATCGCCGAAAATCCCGCCGAATTCTAGATTTACTTCTTTAATCCTTCTGGTTACAAATGTTTCCGGATTATCTGCTATTAATATGCCATTTACGGTTGCCCAAATTTTTTCCAAGAGTAAATCTCACCTTTCCCTTTATCTATTAGGTTTAATACCTGAGGGAGCTAAAGAATACACTCACTCTCCACGATTTCAATTAACTGCTTCAATTGTTTGACACTTTGATCTAAAGAAAGCGAATAGTAGCGCTGTGTCCCTTTTTGTTCTAGTTTAACAAGGTGATTGTCGCGCATGATTTTTAAATGATGAGAAATGGCCGGGCGTGATAGGTTCGATTGCTCGGCAATTTCGTTTACACTTAACGGCTCCTGTTCTGCAAGCATTAGGATAATGTCCTGTCTTGCCGGATCACTTAAGGCGTTAAATAATGGGATACATGACCTGAAAACATCAATAGCTTGCTGTGCCATATTAAAAAATTCCTCCAAATATCATTACTTTTCCTCAGCAACATACTTCGCAACTTTAGCAGCTAGACTTCTTGGCATAAATTTAGCTCCAACTGCACCTGCCTTATTGAATCCTCCAGTAATCACCACGCGCTTCCCGCTCATCAATGCTTTATATCCGCTCTTTGCCACCTGATCAGATGCCATCGCCCTGCTGAACATTTTAGTGCCCTCAACATTGGCCACCGCTCCAAAGTTGGTTTTCGTTGGCCCTGGGCAGAGGGTTGTCACGGTGACCGAACTGCCTGATAGCTCTTCCACCAGTGCTTCTGAAAATGAAAGCACATATGCTTTGGTAGCATAGTACACTGCCATTTGCGGGCCTGGCTGAAATGCTGCAGTACTTGCTACATTTAAGATTCTGCCAACGTTCCTTTGTTTCATTTTTTGCAGACAGTAATAGGTTAATTCCGTTAGTGCGGTTATATTTAATTGAATCATATTTAGCTGTTTTTGGATATCCAGTTCATCAAATGAACCCATTAACCCGAAACCAGCATTATTAACAAGAACATCGATGCCAATTCCATGATCTTCGATTTCTTTAAATACTTCTTTTGCAGCCCCAATGACACTCAAGTCCTTCGGGATGACGGTTACTTCTACTTGGGAATAGGATTGTTTGATTTCCTTTAGCTTCTTTTCGTCTCGAGCAACTAGAATTAAATTGTATCCATCGCTGGCAAACAGTTTGACGAATTCATATCCTAAGCCGCTTGTTGCTCCTGTAATTAATGCTGTCTTTTTCATTGTATTTGGTCCTCCAATACTTTTGAATGTTTATATGTTTAAGTGTTTAAACATATAATAATTAAAAATACAGCAAGAGTCAATCATATTTATCGATTGGTATCGTACAGGACTATGATTTTGGGATACAGAAATGGGTGCTCTAACTTAATCTGGCACCCAGTCTATTAATATACGATTTATAAGGACAGATTTTGCTTTTCCAGCCTAGGTTTTGTCTTCATGAAAGCTCCATGAGGACAGATTTCGCTTTCCCTGCCTGTGTCTTGTCTTCATGAAAGCCCCATGAGGACAGATTTCGCTTCTCCTGCCTGTATTTTGTCTTCATGAAAGCTCCATGAGGACAGATTTCGCTTCTCCTGCCTGTATTTTGTCTTCATGAGAGCTCCATGAGGACAGATTTCGCTTTCCCTGCCTGTGCTTTGTCTTCATGAACGCTCCATGAAGACAGGTTTCGCTATCCCTGCCTGTGTTTTGTCTTCATGAAAGCTCCATGAGGACAGATCGCTCTTGTCTTACATTACTTTAAAAAGTCATCACGCTTAGGGGTGAAATACATATAAAATCACTGAGTTTTCTTCCAGTGATTTTACCCCGTGCAAAACCAAAAGGTGTCGCTCATCTAAACGACACCCTGTTTGTTCATGTATATTTGTAGGGTACCAGCATTTCTCAAATAAAAATACTAGCTACAACGTCACTCCAGTTTTAAAAATAGCAATCTCTCGAAAATCATTTTTTTCGTTATTTACCCATTCACCACTGGCCACTGAAATGATGTATTGGATAAATTCACGTAACACCACATCTGACTCCTTTTTCAATAGCACTCCGGCATTAAAGTCAATCCAATGCGGTTTGGCTTCGTAAATGGGTGTATTGGTTGAAATCTTCATCGTTGGCACAAAGGCTCCGAACGGTGTGCCGCGGCCGGTCGTAAATAAAACTATTTGACAGCCTGCAGCCGCTAAGGCAGATGATGCAACAAGATCGTTCCCAGGGGCACTTAACAGGTTTAAACCCTTTTGTGTTAATCGTTCACCATATTTAAGGACATCGGTTACAATCGATGTACCTGCTTTTTGGGTGCAACCAAGTGATTTATCCTCCAACGTAGTAATACCGCCTGCCTTATTCCCAGGTGAAGGATTTTCATAGACTGGCTGTTTATTTTCAATAAAGTATTCTTTGAATTCATTAATTAAATCCACTGTTTTTTCAAAGACTTCCCTGTCAGCCGCCCGCTCCATTAGAATCGTTTCGGCGCCGAACATTTCAGGCACCTCTGTCAGCACCGTTGTTCCACCTTGGGCAACCAAGAAATCCGAGAATCTCCCTAGAAGCGGATTGGCCGTGATCCCTGAAAATCCATCAGAACCACCGCATTTCAAACCAACCTTTAATTCTGATAGCGGGACGGTTTCTCGCTTATCGCCCTTTGCATTTTCATAGATTTCCTTTAGTAATGAAACGCCCGCTTCAATTTCATCTGTCACTTCCTGGGAAACGAGAAACTTCACTCGGGTTTCATCGAATTCCCCCAAGCTTTCCTTAAATTCATATAAATTATTGTTTTCACAGCCAAGCCCAAGCACCAGGACACCGCCGGCATTCGGGTGCAGTACGGCATCTCTTAGGATATTCTTGGTATTGTTATGGTCATCCCCTAATTGAGAGCAGCCATAATTATGCTTTAAGACCAGAACATTTTCAAAAGGGCTTATATCACCCACTTCTTTTTCAAACAGCTTAATCATTCTTTCGGCAACGCCATTGACACAGCCTACCGTTGGAACAACCCAAAGTTCATTTCTTATCCCAACATCACCATTACTCCTTCTGAATCCCTGGAATGTTAGGTTCTCCTTTTCATATTGGACCGTATTTAGCTTTTGATTATATTGATACTCTTGAATGCCGTCTAAGTTCGTCTTTGTATTCTGGGTATGAACGTGTTCTCCCACATCAATTTCTTTAATGGCATGCCCAATCGGATATCCATACTTCACCACATGTTCATCGACAACAATAGGTTTTATCGCGATTTTATGTCCTCTTGGTACATCGTCCTTCAGTTCAATGATGACTTCATCAACTGTAAATGTTTGACCTGCAGCTAAATCCTTTAACGCCACAACCACATTGTCTATATCATGTATCTGAATGATATCCAACATTAGCTTTCCCCCCACTATTTGGCTGTCTTTTGACCTATAAGGGATTCTACTGCCTTTTTCATTCCCAATGATTCAATTTCGTAAAGGTCATTAGCAACCGCAGCCGTTAATCCAGGCAATTGGTTTAAATCCTGCTCCCACACTTTTTCGTATCCTAACACACTCCGAACGATGGCCCTAACACTTTCAAAGCTGCTATTATATTGACACCATTGCTCCTGGAATAATGCCAATACATCCTGCTCATCTGATAGTGCGATCGATTCCTCTCCCCTCTTTCCTTTATAGAAGGAAATAAGTGCAGCAAAAGAGAAAACGAGCTTTCTCGGCAATTTCTGTTTATGATGATAGTAATCTAGTAAAGATGGTAAATCTCGCGTCTTAAATTTAGACATTGAATTAAGAGAAATACTTAATAAGAAATGTTGGATAAATGGATTCTTAAAACGATCTAACACATCTTCTGCAAATGCATGTAATTCATCGCTTGGCTGGTCCAAGGTTGGAATAATTTCGTCGTAGATAAGTTCCTTTACAAATAATCCAATTACTTCATGGCCAACTGCCTCGGCAACCGTATTAATGCCATATAAATAGGAAACAGGTGTCATCGCCGTATGTGCGCCATTTAAAATCCGTACTTTTCTCGTCCGGAAAGGCGTCGCGTCATCGACAACCAATGTATTTAATCCTGCTAAATGCGCTGGAAATTCCTCGCGAATCCATTGCGGTCCTTCAATGACCCATAGATGGTATTGTTCCCCCGCCACCACTAGATCATCTTTATAGCCCAGCTCTTCTGTAATTTCTTCAATCGTATCCCGCGGATATCCGGGAACAATCCGATCGACAAGACTGGAACAGAAGGTATTCCCCTCTACAATCCAATTGGCAAACCCTTCACCAAGATTCCATTGTTCTGCATATTTCAAGATGATTTGCTTTAATTTTTCACCACCGTGATCAATCAATTCACATGGAATGATGATAAAGCCTTTCTCTCTATCCCCTTGAAATTTATTGTATCGTTGATATAAGAATGCCGTTAATTTTCCTGGAAAGCTCTTTTGCGGCCGGTCTTCTAACTGATCATTTTCATCAAAAGCAATGCCTGCTTCTGTCGTATTGGAAAAAATAAACCGCAGTTCAGGATTCGAAGCTAGTTCAAGGTATTGATCATACTGATTAAACAGATTGATGCCTCTGCTAATACTGGTGATGGTTGAATGCTCCTTAACCGCTTTTCCTTCCTTCAGCCCTTGTAAATAGAGGGTATAGAGTCCATCCTGTTGATTAAGCTTTTCAATCTTTTCCTGACCGCGCGGTTGTACCACCACAACACTGCCATTAAAAAGATTATTCTTGTTCATGACATCTATTTGCCAATCTACAAATGCCCTGAGGAAATTTCCCTCACCAAATTGCAGGACTTTTTCTGGATATGTTTGCAAATCTTTGACTAAGCCTTTATTTAACTGTTCCATTCCGTACCTCCTCGCCAACGGACAAATTTAAAATTGAAAATATTCTTTTGGGTTGTTGTAGGCGATTCCTTGGACGATTTTACCCAAATATTCCGTATCATTCGGTACTTCTCCATTTTCTACCCATTCACCAATGAGATAACAGTATAATCTTCTAAAATATTCATGTCTTGTATACGATAGAAAGCTTCGAGAATCTGTCAGCATCCCGATAAACCGGCTGAATAGACCAACATTGGCTAAGGCTTGCATTTGATCAAGCATTCCAGACTTATTATCATTGAACCACCAAGCGGTTCCGAATTGGATTTTTCCAGGAGTGCCTCCCCCTTGGAAGCTGCCGATTATCGCAGCAATAACGGCATTATCATTAGGATTTAACGAATAAATAATTGTTTTAGGCAAGGCGTTTTTCTGCTCCATCGCATTTAGTAACTGGACCAAGGGCTTGGCAATTTCTTGGTCATTGATCGAATCATATCCGGTATCAGGGCCCAATTTCTCAAACATCCGCACATTATTATTTCTTAAGGCATTTATATGAAACTGCATCGCCCAGCCTAATTCGGAATATAGTTTTCCAAGGAAGGTTAAGGTATACGCTTTATATTTCTTTTCAGCTTCAATGGAGATGTTCTTGCCATCTAAAGCATCTTTAAAAATCTGTGCTGCTTCTTCTTTGGTTGTATCGTCATACATCATCACATCAATGGCATGATCCGACACTCTTCCCCCAACTGCATGGAAAAACCGGACTCTTGATTCAAGTGCTTGTAAAAAGCGGTCATAGGAATCGATTTCGATGCTGGACACCTCTTCAAGCTTCTTTACCCAATCCAGATAGCCAGCCCGATTAATTTCCAGCCCTTTATCCGGACGGAAGCTAGGCAGTATCTTTACATCAAAATCGGTTTTTTCTTTTAATAGTTTGTGATATTCAAGGCTGTCAACAGGGTCATCCGTTGTACAAACTACCTGGACATTAGATTTTTTTATAAAATCCCTTGCTCCAAAGCCTTCACTCTTTAGTAAGGCATTCACTGTCTCCCAAATAACTGGGGCGCTTTCTTCGTTTAACAGTTGATCAATCCCAAAGAATCGCTGCAGCTCTAAATGGGTCCAATTAAACAAGGGATTCCCAATCGTCATAGGAACGGTTTTTGCCCAAGCCAGGAACTTATCATAATCACTGGCACTTCCGGTAATGTACTCTTCTTCTATTCCATTACTTCTCATTAACCGCCATTTATAGTGATCGCCGTATAACCAGATATCCGTAATGTTTTTGAATTTCTTATTTTCATAGATTTCCTTTGGACTTAAATGGCAATGATAGTCAATGATTGGCATATCCTTTGCATATTCATGATACAAACGAATCGATGTTTCATTGTTTAATAAAAAATTCTCATCCATGAAGTTTCGCATGATGGCACCCCATCTTTCTTTTAAATTAGGCTTTTTCGTATTTTCCCCTTAAGTAGGCAATGCTTCCGTCAATAAACGGTTCCTTTGTACTTTCCATTAACATCGTCATATAGGGCTTCTTGTTTTTTAATAATTTGAATAACGCATCATAATTTAACATCCCATGACCCACTGGGACGATTTTGATCTGGTGCTTCTCGATGATAAAATCCTTTGCATGCAGAATCACCATCCTGTCGCCAAACAGTTCAAACGCTTCTTTCATAACCGCTTCCTGATTTTGATAATTATTGAGCGAGATAAAGTTGGCCGGGTCATAGATAACTTGAAGATTATTAGAAGGAACAGCATCTAGTAACCGCTTCATCCGTCCTGGGGTATGAATCGGATGATTGATTCCTCCTTCGATCCCCACAATTACACCAAATCGTTCAGCCTCGTAAACTAGCTCTTTGACACTTTCGACTACTTCATGAAACGGCCGTTCCTTAAAGTTTTCCTCTGTAAACGATATTTCGGCCTGAACATTTCCTGTCTCCGTTCCGACAATGCTGCAGCCGAAATCCCTCGCAAAGCGAAGATGCTCTTTGAAACGTTCCAATCCTTTTCTTCTTTCCGTTTGATCAGGATGAATCATGTTGATATAGCAGCCTAGTACGGCAATTTGAATATCCCGTTTATGAAAAACAGATCTGATCGTATGAGCAAAACCAGGACTTAAACTTCCTAATTCCGTATTAATATTTTTTAAGGTCTTGCTTAGTGCTAACTGAACAGAGGTTAATCCTTTTGCTGCCGCCTCATTTGCTATTTCCTCGATGGAAAGGTTTTCAAAATCATGGGCCCGGATTCCTAAATTTACAACCATATTGATCCCCCATTTATTTTGGTGGCTTTGTTAAACTAAGTTGTTGATTTACGCTCCAATCAACAGTGTTAAAAATCAACAATGCACTTTAACATAGCCATTTTGGTAAAAGCCGTATCACTTCACGATGTGATACGGCTTTTTTTAATTATCTAGCCAGCCAACCGCCGTCAACTGCTAAAATATGCCCGTTCATATAGTCAGATGCCTTGCTCGCTAAGAACACGACCACGCCCATTAAATCGGCAGGATTTGCCCAGCGTCCAGCTGGAATTCGTGAGGTGATTTCCGCTTTACGCACTTGGTCTTCTAGAATTGGAGCTGTATTGGCTGTCTCCACATATCCAGGTGCAATCGCATTGATTTGAACCCCATATTGTGCTAATTCATTAGCAAATGCTCTTGTAATCCCTGCTACTCCGTGCTTGCTGGCAGTATAAGGAGGGACGAATTTTCCACCTTGGAAGGAAAGCATGGAGGCAACATTAATAATCTTGCCGCTCTTCTGTTTCACCATGACTTTGGCAGCCTCTTGACTTAAGAAATAAACAGAGTTTAAGTTGAGCTCCATTACGGCATCCCAATCCTCCGGAGTATACTCAAGTAATGGTGCTCGTCGAATCGTTCCCGCATTGTTTACTAGAATATCAATTTTCCCATAGGCGCTAACGCAAGCAGCTACCACATCTTTTATAACTTCACGCTTTGATAAATCAGCTTGAAAAAACTCAACACGGCGTCCCTCTTGTTCAATTAGTCCTCTTGTTTCATCCCAATTATCGCCATGGGTTACGATAAATAGATCCGCACCGGCTTTGGCAAGAGCCACGGCATAGCCTTGGCCTAACCCTGTATTGCCTCCCGTAACAATCGCAACCTTGCCGGTCAGGGAGAAAAAGTCTAGTGAGAAATTATTTAATTGGATGGTCATCTGTTATGCCTCCTAATTTGTTAATCTATTACGTTCTATCTCAAATCTTCCATTTTTACATGATCCATATCATCATAGGTAATATTTTCGCCGCACATTCCCCAAATGAATGTGTAATTGCTGGTGGCTGTTCCTGTATGGATGGACCAGCTTGGAGAAATGGCAGCCTGCTCGTTTTTAATGACTAAATGTCTTGTTTCATTCGGTTGTCCCATGAAATGGAAAACACGAGTTTCGGGTTCCATATCAAAGTACAAGTACACTTCCATCCGGCGTTCGTGGGTATGACATGGCATCGTGTTCCAGACACTTCCTGGTGATAACATCGTTAGTCCCATTTGCAGCTGGCAGCTTTCACAAACATTAGGATGTACATACTGATAGATCTTTCTTTCATTCAATGTGCCAGGCTCACCTGCCTCAAGCGGCCTAATTTTGTTGATATCGATTTTGACGGTTGGATACGTATGATGAGCAGGAGTAGAATTGATATAAAACTTCGCAGGATTATTGGCATCCTTTGAACGGAAAAGAATCTCCTCTGTACCTTTGCCTACATAAAGACCATCACGGCGCTGCATCTCATATTCGACTCCATCAAGAATAACGGAACCGTCACCGCCAATATTAATGATTCCTAATTCACGGCGCTCCAGGAAATAGTTGACACCGAGCTGCTTATCAAGCTTAATCGTCAATTCCACTTCTGCAGGAGTAACCCCGCCAAAAATCATCCGGTCTACATGTGTATAAGTTAGATGAACCTTACCTGGTTCAAAAAGTGTTTCTACAAGGAAATGCTTCCTTAATTCGTCTGTATTGTAACGCTTGATCTCTTCTGGATGATTTGCATAACGAGTTTCCATATTGGAATCCCTCCTTCAATATTGTTAGCGAACGATTTTCCCTGGTTTATTGCTGGCGAATTCTTTTATCTCATTCGGTGAGAATATGTTGCAGTCTCCATGTACGGTATGCTTCAATACCGAAGCAGCCGCGGCAAATTCTACTAGCTCCTTGGGGGTCATTCCCTCAACAATCCCATATAGGATTCCGGCAGCAAAGGCATCACCTCCGCCAATCCGCTCTACAATATGATCGATTTGATGTACCTTTGACTGGTATAACTCTCCATCGAGATAGTAATTCCCTTGAAGTGTATTAGTCGAGGCTGAGATGACCTGCCGGAAAGTAGAGCTCATAAATCGGATGTTCGGGTACAATTGTTTTATTTTTTGATAATAATATTCGAGCTTGGCTCCGCCTTCTAATGCAGGCTCCGCCTTTTCAATTCCTAATAAATAAATCGCATCGAGTTCTCCGCAAAAGCAGCCATCCACATATGGAAGGAATGTCTTGGTTGCGTCTGAAGCTTCTTCTTGGCTCCATAATTTAGAGCGATAGTTAAAATCAAAGCTTGTGGTAACTCCATGTTCCTTTGCTTTTTTCAAGGAGTGTAAAACAAGCTCTCGTAAACTTGGAGAAAGGGCAGCAGTAATACCGGTAACATGAAAAAGGGAAGCATCTTGAAAAATCTCATCAAAGTCGAATTCTTCCATCGTTAATTGTGAAAAACTAGAGAATTTCCGATCATAGGTTACTTGGGCACTTCTAGGGCCGACCCCTGACTCCACATAATAGGTTCCCAGCCGTTCTCCGCCCTTTAGCAAAAAATCAGTTTGGACTCCATTTGCCTGTAAGTGTCTGTCGACTGCCATTCCGAGCATGTTTTCTGGTACCTTACTGACAAATTGAACATGATGTCCAAAACGGGCTAATGAAACAGCCACATTTGCTTCGGCACCGCCATAGTGCATCTGAACGTGATCTGCTTTGAAGAGCCTCTCCCCAATATTTGTAGAGAACCTAAGCATGATTTCTCCTAGAGTAATAATCTTTTCCATCGTTTACGCCTCTCTAGCAATCTGGACTTTTTTTACGTATTCTCTTGCATATTCCGTAATTTTTTCAAAATGACCTGTTTTGGCTGGGGCTGAAAGGTTACCGCCTACGCCTACAGCTGCACAGCCATTTTTAATCCATTGATCTACATTCTCTAAGTCCACTCCGCCTGTAGGCATAATATTCGCCTGTGGCAGCGGTCCTTTTACTGCCTTGATAAAGTCCGGTCCATAGGCACTTCCAGGGAAGAGCTTCACAATGTCACAACCAAATTCCAATGCGTGCTTTATTTCTGTGATCGTCATACAGCCTGGCATATAGGGAATTTGATAGAGATTACATAATTTAGCTGTATCTGCATCAAAACAAGGACTGACAATGAACTGTGCGCCAGCTAAAATGGCAATCCGTGCAGTGGCTGTATCAAGTACGGTGCCCGCCCCAATTACAACATCCGGATTATTTTGATAAACAGACGTTAATTCTTTAATCACTTCATCGGCACCTTTAACTGTAAAGGTCACTTCAATCCCGGATATCCCGCCGCTCACACAGGCTTCTGAAATTTTTACGGCCTCTTCTGAGGAGTCGGCTCTAACTACAGCGACTACACCACAATCCGTAATTTTTGATAAAATAGTATATTTATTCATAAATTCCACTCCCACTATCGTGTCTGATTCGGAAATTTACATGATTAACAGCAACTCACACGTTGATTATATAAAGCTATGAAAGGGGTTACAATTCATTAGGGTAAAGTCCTTAAAATCTCAAACGATTATCTTAAAAATTTCAACAATAAAAAAACATCCGGCTGGAGTTCTCCTTGTTAAAGAAGATTCCATTCGGATGTCTATGTATCATATTGCTCCAGCCTATTTAAACTTTTTCTTAAACTCAGCCGGTGTAAAGCTTGTATACTTTTTGAAACAAATACCAAAATATTGAGGGTTGCTATAGCCTACTTTTTCACAAACTTCATAGGTTTTAATATTTCCCCCACCTAATAGCTCCATCGCCTTCTTCATTCGTAATTCCAACAAGTAATCTCCAAAATTAAACCCTTTCTCCAATTTAAAGAGGTTACTTAAATATGGGGTGCTGACATGAATGATCTCGGCTACCTTTTGAAGGGTTAAACTACTATCATGGAAATGATTCTTCATATACTTGATCGCCTGGTCGACATGGCTTAAATAATTCTTTTCTTTCTTTTTATACATCGCAGTCAACCATTGCTCGATTAGTCCATGCAGAACCTCGGTCATTTCCGTCAGCGTCCGCAATTCCATAATATCCTTATAAATATCGGACGTGTTAAAGCTATTTGTATCTTCCTTTTTCCATTTTTCAATTTCAAAAAAGAGCATTGTACTAAATTTTAACGCAAGAACCTTTAAATCAGATAATGGAATTGTTTTTCTCTCGACAATCGCTTTGCATAACTCGCTAAGTACGTCATCGGCTTTATCAGGCAGTCCTAATTTTATTTGATTTTCTAATTTCAATTCTAATTCTTTGACGTAATCTTCTTTTTGTTCACATTTAGAAACGGTTTCATCTAGGGAAAACACTCGGCCGGTCCCCATAATATGCCGCATATCCATAGCAAGCCTGGCTTCTAGAAAGGATTTTCCCACTTCAAACATATTAGGATATGTCCTGCCAAACGTAATGGTAAGGGGATCCTCTGTTTGATGACTGAGTATATAGAACAAGTCTTGAGCTAACTGCCCCTTTCTGGCATCATTTTCGTTTTCAAGGGAAAGTAGGACGGCAAATTCATCTGTATCTGCCTTCATCACCCTACAGTTCATTTCGTTAAAAACAGTTGAAGTCAGCTTCTTTTGCAAAAGATGAATGTCCATATCCCACATCGACATATGCTTAACAAGAATAACTGCGAAAAACGGCCCATCCATTTGGACCCCCAGCCCGATTAACTCCTTCTCTACATCAATCCGGGATTCATCCTCTTTGGTCAACCTTTGAAAAAATTGCTGTTGAAGCAACGGTAATGATTCTATCATTCTTTTTCCGACTACGGTTTCCTTTTCCCAATCAGCAGCAGCTTCCTTTGCTTTTTCGAGCAAATATTCTGAATCCACCGGCTTTAAGAGATAGTCATACGCTTTTAATTTGACCGCTTCTTGCGCATATTTAAAATCTTCATATCCTGTCAGAAAAATAATTCTCGTTTCGGGACTTTTCTCTTTAATTTGTTTCGCCATTTCTAAACCACTCATGAACGGCATATTAATATCGGAAACGACCACCTGCGGCTGTTCCTTTTCGATTAATTCCAGTGCGATTTCACCGTCTCCAGCTTCGCCTGCAATCACAAACCCATGCTCCTCCCAAGGAATGGACTGACATATGCCCCTGCGAATAATTCTATCATCTTCTACAACGATCACTTTATGCATACTCATTAATCTCCCCTTTTGTTTTGGGAATCGTAATGCTAACTACTGTTCCACTGCCAGGTTCACTTACAATAGTAAGACCAAAATTGTTTCCGAAGTGAATTTTAATTCGTTCATTAACACTTTTTAGACCAATACCAAGGTATTTCTTCTTCTCTTGGTAAGAGGCTTCTATTTCTTGCAAAATATCTTGTAATTTATGCGGTTCAATCCCATTCCCATTATCGATCACCTCTAAATGGATCGTATCATCCATCTGGTATCCTTTAATGGTAATTTTCCCTAGTCCCCGTTTTCGCTTCACCCCGTGATAGATGGCATTTTCAATCAGCGGCTGTAAAGAAAGTTTAATAATATTATAGGATAAAATCTCTTCATCCACAGCTATTTCATAGGAAAAATCGTCCCCGTAGCGCATTTCCTGGATAAACAGATAATGCTGAATATGCTCCATTTCTTCCTGAATAGAAATGATTTCCTTCCCTTTACTTATTCCAATTCGGAAAAAACTCGAAAGAGCAGTTATCATTTGACTTGCATCCTTATTGAGCCCCATATCACACAATCCTTTAATCGAATACATCGTGTTATAGAGAAAATGTGGATTAATTTGGGCGTGCATAATCGCAAATTCTAATTGTCGTTTCTCTTCTTGTTCTAACCGAATCTGTTCCATTAAAGTATTTATCCGAACAATTAACTCTTTAAAGCCTGTATGAAGAATCTTCATTTCCTCCGGGCCAGACATTTCAAACTCAAAATCGAGATGTTGTTTATCAATCATTCCCATTTGTTTGGCCATTTTATTAAAAGGTTTCGAAATGTATTTTCCAACGATGTTGGTGAGAAATATAGCACCAATAATCATCAATACAATTAAAAAAATCGTAAAGTCTTTGATGTAATTCACTTTTTTTAAAATTTCATCTTGAGGAATAACAGCGGCTATTTTCCAGTTATTCGCACTTAATGTATCGTAAATCACTATCATATTTTCTCCTGCAGCATTTTCATAAGAGAATTTACCCTTTCCCTTTTGTAAATGTTGTAAAGAGTGAAGAGTGGATGGATCCAATTTGTAATCCTTTTTTACTGTTTTAGATTCATAGCTTCCATCAGGACTAATCAAAGTTAGATATCCATTATCTCCGATTAATGATTTATTCAATACTTGCTCAAAAAATTCTGATCGTAAATTAAATAATACAATCCCTTTTGCTGGTGATTGCTGCTTTTCCAGTAACCTAAAAATCGACATGACTCGATTATTTTCATTAAATACTCGATCCTGATGAATATTCCACCAATAAAAGCCTTCTTTGTTTCCGTTAAAATTAGCAAAATAGTCATTATAATTTATTGAAGGATTAGAATTATAGCTGCTATGATAAAGTAAAAAGTCATTTTGATTAAGATTCACTAGAACGGAGTCAAGGATTACATTGTATCTTGAATAAATAAGCTTCAGATTATTATCAATCTCTACATACGACTCTGGCTTTATCTCTGATTTCTCCTTATCTACTAATGATAGAATCCTTGGATCATTCGATAAAGAGACTAATTGTTGAAATACATCTGATAGCATATTATCGAGGTAATTCTTTGTCTGGAAAATCGTATCATTTACATTTTTATAGGCATTCTCTTCAATTTGGGCCGTAGCCAGCTGGGTAGACACCCATCCAGTAATGAAAATAAAAATAATAATGATAGGTAAATAGAGAGTCATTATGGTTGACTTAAAAGAATAGAAAAAATATTTGCGAACAAAGTTTTTTATCTTTATATCCATTATTGAAGGAACTCCCTAGTAGTTATAAAATTAATGGCTCTGTTAAACTTGGTTGTTGATTTGCGCTCCAGGCACTTCGCTTTCCGCGGGCGTGCCGGGGAGCCTCCTCGGCGCAAGCGCCTGCGGGGTCTCCCCTGCCCCGTACTCCCGCAGGAGTCTTCGTGCCTTCCGCTCCAATCAACAGTGTTAAAAATCAACAATGTCCTTTAACACAGCCAAATTAATAAATATTCATCAAACCTTTTGAAACCGTTTTCCGAATTTTATCATATTACAAAATTAATGGTCAATTGGTCATTATATGCATTTCCGTATTTAGTCTGAATAGGTCAAAAAAAAAGGGGGGGGGAAAGGGGTAAACCTTTCTTAAAAAATATAAACAGCAGCCAGAGTATCCAGCTGCTGTTTCATTTTCTTAGTACACCTTCGGCCCAAATAACCTTAAAGCATGAACGGCTTCATTACCATTGTTTTTAATCGTAAAACTGGATACTTGCGCAGGAATAAATAGCTGGGCCCCTTTTTTTACAGGCAGACGTTCCTCACCTGTTATAAGTACGGCATCACCAGAAAGAATATACAATCCGGAAAAGGTACCGTCCCCTTGAACTTCCAGCTGATTTTGTACTTCCACCTGAGTCATTCTAAAATAAGGTGTTCGTTTATAGCCAATCAGTTCGATTTCTTTACTGCCCTCAGACTCGCATAATATTTCGGGAACTACCTGCCACTTCTCAAGCGTTTCTTCCCTAGAAAACGTGTCGTACTTAAAAATATCAAACATTTTCTCAAAGCCTAAGCCTTGATGAATTAAGAAATCATCGATGGGTAAGCCTGAAGGTGATTTCTTCTCCATCCGGATGGTATAATCTGAAGGCTCCTGAATCTCTACCAATAAGCATCCAGATCCAATCGCATGCGGGATTCCTGCTTCTATTAAGAAGGTATCACCAGCTTTCACTTCATATTTGTGTAAACAATCAAGCATACCTTGGACATCTTGTTCATCAAACAAGGCCTTCCATTGCTCTCTTGTTACACCCGGTTTAAAGCCAACATACACATGCGGTGGTACACCATCCATTTCTCTGCCGCCGACAAAGTGCCAGCATTCTGTTTTTCCATACAAAGAATTAAATAATTTCTGAGCCTTCTCCCTATCGGGGTGGGTCTGAATAATCAACCGCTCTGCTGAATCAATTAACTTAACTAATACTCCTGTTTGCTTACCGAATTGCGCTACATGATGTTTCCCTAGAAATTCAAACGGATTTTTCTCGACCAGCTCTTTCAATGAAATATCTCTATCAGCCAGGTCCAGCTTGCTTAATCCTTCTTCTTGAATATGTTCACGGTCGGCATTTCTAGTCGTTGAAATGATCGACATCATCCATTCTTCAGGAAAATGACTATCCTGTGGCTGCTTGATTCCATGCAGCTCATCGATGAGTTTTCCTCCTAAATAGGTGCGCCAAGCCCTAGTCGGTGAAAGCTTGAGGGGCTGTGAGCCATCAATTTTCATGGTACTTACCGTCAAAATAAAAACCCCCTGTCCAATAGATAGAATAGAAAGCTCCCATATTCATGGAAGCTCTCCTTTTCATCAAATTATTCTAAGATAATATTATTTTCCGTTATTCAGTTCATAAAGTGCCATACTTGCTAAGATAAATGCCCCCATGCCATGCAAGTCATTTTCAGACGTCGGACGAGATACGTAGTAATCGTATGAGCCTGCAGAGGTACCGACCACAATTCCTTTTAATGTAAAGGAATTGTCATCCGTTTCCACCATATGCTTTAATAATCCTGCATAGGCTTTCTGACAAACCTCACGATAATACTCATCCACAATGCCATGCTTAGTAGCTTTGGCAATAAAATATAAGAATAGTGCCGAACATGATGATTCCAGCCAGTTGTCCGGACGATCTCCTTTATCGACAACGTTATACCAAAGGCCAGTTTGTTCATCCTGGAAATTTACGATAGCGGGAATGAAGCTTTTTAGTGAATGAATCCATGCCTCTTGACCACGGTTCTTTTCGCCCAAAATTTCTAACATATCAATGAGTGCCGCACCGTACCAGCCAACGGAACGTCCCCAGAAGTCTGGTGAACAGCCTGTTTCAGAATCTGCCCATGGCTGTACTTTTTTCTCATCCCATGCGTGGAAAAGCAGGCCAGTTTTAGGATCTGTCATATGCTTGCGCATAAGCTTTTCTTGAAGCAGCACGTGCTGAACTAATTCTTCTTCCTGAAAATGCTTGCTGTACAGCAGAATAAATGGCCCGCCCATAAAGAGGCCATCCAGCCACATTTGATAAGGGTATTTTTCCTTGTGCCAGAAGCCGTTTTCAGATGTCCTGTTGATGGTATCTAATGCACTTCTTAATTTCTTTGCGGCAATCATATATTTTGGATTCTTTGTCTTTTCATATAAAGGAAACAACAGAATCCCTGCCATTGTCGAGTCAAGCTGATCTCTTTCGAATACAACATTTCCTTCTTCATCAATTAAATGGTCGAAGTATGCTTTAATGTAATCAAAATACTCATCTTTTCCTGTTTCTTGCCATACTCTGTAAACCCCATATAGAAAGACTCCTTGGTGATAATGGAACCAATTTACTGGAGGTAATTCCTCTGCACGAAAGTTCTTCATTAATGCTTGGCATGCCTTTTCTGCCATCAATAACGGAGTTTCTGTTTTGATTGGTTCAGTTGTAATACCCATTTTCTAATCTCCTTTTTAAACTATTCTTAAATCATTATTTATCACATAGGACAACTAGGTGTTAATAAAATTAACACCCAGAAAGAGAAGCTTTAATTACTTTTTAGCCGTGTTAAACTGGGCTGCTGATTTCCGCTCCAGGCGCTTCGCTTTCCGCTCCAATCAACAGGGTTAAAAAATCAACAATGTTCTTTGCATAGCCTACTTTTTAAATGTTTCATCGTATTTCTTTTTAGAGTCTTCGATTGCTTTTGCCCACTGGTCTAGGAATTCTTTAGCTGTCATTTTGCCACTCATGACTGCCTGCACACCTGGGTCTACGATACCGTCAAGAATGGAACGGTAATCTGGTAAATAGAATGGAGGCATATAAATCTTTGTTTTAGGATCGTTGTATACATCAAATGCAACCTTAATGTGCTGAGCTTTCTGTACCCATTCATCATCTAATACATCTTTATTCGTAGGGATTTGACCTGTTTGTTCATTCCAGTAGCTTTGTGCTTCAGCAGAGTTAACAAACTCTACGAATTTCCAAGCTTCTTTAGCATGCTTTGTTGATTTGAAGATACCAAGGTTAACGGCATTTCCACCCTCGGCAACATATCTGCCATCATCTGTCTGTGGAAGTGGAATCAATTTAAACGAACCTGCTGGTAAGGCTTTGCTGTGCTCACCGAAAGAACCTGGGTTGTGGTGTACCATTGCTACAACACCAGTATCAAAGCCGGCAATCATTTCTTTATATCCATTGGTAATGTCACTCTTTGGCGTAAATTTGTTATAGTTCGAGAAATACTTTTCAACAAATTCTACATGTTTAGGATCATTTATGTTGGTTTTACCTTTTTTATCAAAAAAGTCTAAACCACTGTAAGCAAACATCGCTCTTTGAATCGTGAAAGATGCACCGGCTCCGCCGCGGATCGTAAAGCCATAACGATTATTTGCTTTATCCGTCATTTTTTCAACTACATTAAAGAATTCGTCCCATGTTTTTGGCTCTTGGACGCCAGCTTTCTCAAACCAGTCGGTACGAATCCATAATGAATCCAAGTTTTGCGCATAAGGAATGCCATAAAGCTTGCCATCTTGAGTGATTTTCTTATTTACATCAGTTGCGCCTTTGTTAATTTTCTTGCTGATTTCTGATTTATTAAAATAAGAATCTAGTGGAAGCAAGGCTTTACGAATTGAGAATTCTGGAAGCCAAGTTGTTTGCAAAGACCCAATATCCGGCGTATCCTCTGCTGCAATCGCTGCATCATATTTTGATTTTGCGGAAGCATTTGGAATACCAACATACTCAATATCAATGTTCGGGTACTTAGCTTCAAATCGCTTAATAACTTCTTCCCATACAGGGGTACGAGCTGGACCTGCGTTTTCATCCCAAAATTGGAGGGTAACAGGTTCATCTGTTTTTGTTGCCGCTTTTTTGGTTGTAGAAGAAGCTTTTTCTCCGCCGCCACACCCAGTAAGCAGCATTCCGGTTGCCATTGTTAGTGCAAGAACAGAAGTAGTAACTTTTTTCTTTAACATGGTATTGCCCCCTTAAATTTTTTTAGCAAATATTATTTTTAATTAGCCTTTCACTGCTCCACCCATACCGTTTACTAGGTGCTTCTGTGCATAGGCAAATAGGATAACTGCCGGGATTAAAGCGATTACACTTCCAGCTGCCAAAGCTCCATAGTTGATACTAAATTCTCCCATCATTGAACTTAAACCAACAGGGAGAGTGAATTTAGCTTGTTTATTAGTCAGCATCAATGCAATTAAAAATTCATTCCAGGTATAAATGAAGGTAAAGACTCCCGTTGCCACAATTCCAGGCATCAATAAAGGAAAGACCACATGGCGCAATGATTGTAATTTCGTACAGCCATCCATCATCGCTGCCTCCTCTAATTCCTTGGGAACATTAGAAATAAATCCGCTCATCAAGATTGTGGTAAATGGAATCTCTACAGCCGTATACGTAATAATAAGTGAAAGCGGGTTACTGATCAGCCCAAGATTTTTGAAGATGATGAACAAAGGAATGATCATCATAGCCCTTGGGATGAACTGAGTACATAACAGCATGAGCATGAAGGCGCGCTTGCCCTTGAATTGGTATCTGCTTAAGGCATATCCAGATAGAGTAGAACAAATGAGAACTGCAATTACCGTAAATACACCAACGATTAAACTATTTTTAAAGAAGGTAGCAAAACCGACATTGTTCCAAGCGTTGACAAAGTTATCAACAGTGGGCGTAATCGGCATATACTGCAACGGACGTTTTACGATATCCCCTTCAGGCTTAAAAGCTGTATTGAGTGTCCAGTAAATTGGGAAGATGGTAAAACATAACATCATCGTCAAAGGAAGATACAGAGTTAAGAGTTTGTCTGCTTTTTTATTTGCTGTAAACATCTAAGAAATCACTCCTTTTCATAACGGGATAGTTTCAGATATAGGATGGCGAAAATGAGTAAGATACCAAATGAAACCACTGTTAATGCCGAACCATATCCAAAATTACTTCCATGAACGGCTAAATCAGCAATGTACATGGTTAGTGTTGTAGTGGAATGTGCAGGTCCACCGCCCGTTAAGTTAAACAAAAGATCCACGTTATTAAATTCCCAGACAACACGCAGTAAGGTTGTTAAAACAATCGTATTTTTCAATTGCGGCAGAGTAACAAAGATAAATGACTTCCATCTGCTCGCACCATCTACCTTTGCTGCTTCATATAATTCAGCGGGAATACTTTGTAAGGAGGCTAGCAGGGTAATAGCAAAGAATGGTATCCCCCTCCAAAGCTCTGCAAGAATCACGGAGGTAAACGCTGTTGATGTACCTGCCAAGAATGCCTGTGGTTCATCAATAATTCTCATTTTCATTAGCAAGTCATTGAGTACACCCATATGTTCGTTAAAGATTAATGACCACATCGTGGATGCAAGCACTCCTGAAATTGCCCAAGGGATAAAGGCAACCGCACGCACGACGCCTCTAAATTTAAAGGTTTGGTTCAATAATAAGGCCAAAATCATCCCAAAAATTAATTGAAGACCAACTTCAGATACAACCCATTTCAAGCTATTTAGTAAACTAGGGATGAACATCTTGTCTTTTGTAAAGATGTTGATAAAGTTTTCAAGGCCAGCAAAGCCATTGTAGTATGGCGCTGACACATCATAATTTTGAAGACTGTAATAAAAAACTGTTCCTATAGGATAAAAAAGAAAACCTAAGACAATTAGGAAAGAAGGGAGAATGAACAAATAGGGAACCCATTTTTCCTTTGTAGCTTTCTTTTTGTTTACCACCTTTTGATTCTTAATGACCGTTTCAGTAGCACCTTGCGAATAACTCATCTAGTTTCCTCCTCTCTGCTTTCATATTAAATGAAAACGGTTTCTTTCATAATTAAAGATTTTAAGATGAATGGTTAAAATTTTAAGATATTTTAAAAAACTATGTTTTGTTAAAATTAGTTGTTGATTTGCGCTACAGGCGCTAGCTTTCCGCTCCAATCAACATCGGTTCAAATCCAACAATGTTCTTTAATACAGCAAAACTAAAAAAAGCATCCGATGCCAAATTGCATCGAATGCTAAGTTGATTTATTTAACTTGGATATTTTTATATTGTTCATCGTATTGCCGTTGGGCTGCTTCTATGGCGTCTGCCCATTTATCCAAAAACTCTTCTACCGTCATTTTCCCGCTTAACACCGCTTGTGTACCTGTGTCTACTATAGTATTTAGGATCGTCCGGTATTCAGGCAGATTGAATGGCGGTTCAAATAGAATCGTTTCCGGATCATTATAGACCTTCTGGGCTGTCTGAATATGCGGGGAAGTCTTGATCCAGTCTTCACTTAGTGCATCTGAATTGGTTGGAATTTGACCGACACTTTGATTCCAATAACTCTGCGCCTCCTTAGAATTAATGAAACGGACAAATTTCCATGACTCTTTTGGATGTTTGGTTCCCTTAAAAATACTTATTCCAATGGTATTGCCGTCTTCTGCAACATAATGGCCTTCTATCGATTTTGGCAAAGGAATAGCCTGAAATTGATCAGATTTTAACGATGCACTATGCTCGGCATAGGAACCGATATTATGCTGGACCATTGCAACCGAACCCGTATCGAATCCTGTAATCATTGCTTTATAGTCATTAGTAATATCGCTCATAGGCGTATAATTTTGATACAGGGCAAAGTATTTTTTTAAGAATTCGGCATGCTTAGGATCGTTAATGGTGCTTTTCCCATTCTTAAAGTAAGTATTTATGCCCGAATAGGCATACATCATCCGTTGTAACTGGAAAGAGCCGCCCGCCCCTCCACGGATGGTATATCCATATCGTCCCTTCGATTTATCTGTTAACGTTTTAACATCTTGAAAGAACTCGTCCCACGTCTCAGGCGTCTTCAGCCCTGCCGCTTTAAACCAATCAGAGCGGATCCACAGAACATCAAGGTTTTGTGTATATGGAATCCCATATAGTTTGTGATCACTGACAATAAGCTTATTAAATTCAATGGCATCTTTGTTGATTTTGTCCTTTTGACTCCATACTGAAAAATACGAATCTAGTGGCAATAGGGCATCGCGAAAAGAAAACTCCGGCAGCCAGCTTGAATACACACTAGCCACATCAGGCATCTCTCCAGCCGCAATAGCGGAATCAAACATTGCTTTAGCGGAGTCTTTAGGCAATCCGACATATTCCACATCGATGGTTGGATTTTCTTTCTCAAACTGATTGATTATTTTTCCCCAAATGGGGGTCCGTTGTGGTCCTGTATTATCATCCCAGAAAGTGATTTTCACTTTTCCAGTAGCTTTTTGTCTTGATTCTTGTGATGAAAATCCTTCACCATTGCAACCTGTAAGCCCCAAGCCAATAACTAGGGTCAGTGCAAACCAAGAAGTTGTTAATTTTTTTATTAACATGCTTTTATCTCCTCGTGTGAAACAACTTCCTTAAAAGTATAAAATTATTCTACTCATTTTGAAACGGAGGTGCAAAGCTAATTTCAATGGAAAATAGAAAAAAACATACTAATTGTATCAAGATTGACAATTAGTATGTTCTCTCTAAGTAATCCCCTTTGTTGTCAACCGCTTCTCATTACTTGGTTAATTGGTGATTGGAATGGTAAAGGATTTCCTTTATATTAATTGGTTTCTTCTCGGAAACAGAGCGCCATACCCCTTCGCCAACAGCAATTGAATAGGCACCGGCCTCCGCTCCTGCTAATATTTCATAGCCGCGGGCAGGGTCTGGACCAAGGAAAAGGTCCTCTAATAACAGCGGATCTCCTCCGCCATGTCCCCCAGAGTTTTGAACAAGTTCTATCGTCTCTTTTGCGCCAAAAAGAGGATAATAATCTATTTTTTGATCACGATATTCAAACGGTAACCGCGATGGTTCATGGTATTCAGTGGTTTCGATTCTTCCCTTCGTTCCGTTAATCGCTAGACGGTATCCTTCATAAGGAGCTGAGAAGTTGATTGAATAACTGAGCAAGCTGCCACCATCATACTTAACAGCTGCTACATACGTATCCTCTATCGAAATTTCCTCATCAAAAATACATGCATCGGGACGATAATTCGTATAAGGCACGTCCTTTTCATAAACACCCGCTAATAGATGGTCATCTTTTACCGTAGTCGAACCAATTCGCGGGTTCCAACGCCTAAAATAAGCACAGTTATTGCGGACATCGCAAGTCCCACAAAAACGACCCGATTCTTTCTTTGGATTCATTTCCCCGTCTTGTCCGTAGTAATTTAGTGCACCGTACGCAAATACTTCCTCCGGCTTTTGATCCAGCCACCAATTGACCAGGTCAAAGTGGTGAGTGGATTTATGAATCGATAAGCCTCCGGAAATGTCGCGATTCCGGTTCCAGCGTTTAAAATAGCTTGAACCATGATAGGTATCAATATACCAATTTAGATCAATCGAAGTAATTCTGCCAACTTTTCCTTCGAGAATCATTTCCTTAATTTTCCGATGGAACGCGCTGTACCGATAATTAAACGTGACTAATACTTTCCCTTTGCTCTTAGCTTCCGCTTGCATCACCTTATATGCATCTTCTGCGGTTGTCACCATCGGTTTTTCTGTAATCACGTTTACCTGTTTCTTCAACGCTCTTAAAATATAATCTAAATGTGTATCGTCTCTTCCTGTCACAATGACATAATCCGGTTTCGTTTCTTCAATCATGCTTTCAAATTGACCTGAATCGAAGGTAGGAATCGACTGTAATTTCGGGTATTTTTCTTTCGCAATGGTAAATCTTAAAGGATCAGAATCAAGTAATCCAACAATCCGATTGTCTGATGAGAACTCATTTAGGAGTGGTTTCATATACATTTCTAAAGCCCGATTACTAACGCCGCAGATTACATACTTTTTCATAACGGTGTCCTCCATTTTTTATAAAAGGCCTATTTTCTAGTCCCATTTTATATGAAAACGGTTTCCGTCATAATAAAAAATCTTTAGACTTTTGTGCAAATTTTTAAGATATTTACTGTATTTTACAGTCTCGGCCTTTTTTCAGAGTTAATGGGCTTTTTCCACACTAATTTTTGTCCTCAGGTTTATTTAAGCTACTACTTCCCGTTCATTTTTAAATTTTTCATATTGTTTTTCAGTTATGATTTTTTTAAGAATTTGAACGACTTTCCAAACTTCCTCATAGGAAGTATAAAGCGCGACAGGTGCAAGGCGAATGATGTTAGGTGCACGGAAATCAGGAATGATCCCATTTTCCTTTAAGGACTTACAAATTCGTGCAGCTTCATTATGCTCCAGGCTCACATGCCCGCCGCGGCGCGCATCTTCTCTTGGCGATCCAACGAAAAATCCCATTTCAGCAAGCTCAGTATCAATTAAATCTACTAAATATTGATTGATTTTAAGAGACTTCTCGCGAATATTTTCAATACCCGCTTCTGTAAAAATTTCTAAAGAACCGATCAAAGGAGCGATACTAAGAACATGAGGTGTTCCAATTTGAAAAGCTCCTGCTGAATGAGCAGGTGTTAAGGTATGCTCCATGTCGAATTGTTTCTCTTTATTCGAACTAAACCAGCCAGCGAGGCCAGGCATCTTACCAAAATGCTTACGATTGACATATAAACCGCCAACACTGCCAGGTCCGCCGTTTAAATGTTTATAGTTGCACCAAAAGGCAAAGTCCACATCCCATTCACTAAAATAATGGGGAATAGCCCCAGCCGAGTGGCAGGCATCAAACCCAATTAAAATACCTTTCTTATGGGCTACTTCTGTTAATCGTTTGATGTCCAATATTTGACCACTGCGGTAAAGGACGGTTGGCAGGACAATTAAAGCCACGTCATCGGTCATCGCTTCGATAATATCATCCTCTTCTAAAAAGCGGCCATCGCGGCTTTTTACACGGATGAGATGTGTATCCGGATCATATCCATGGGTACGCAGCTGGCTTTGCAGAGCATAAATATCAGATGGGAAAGTTAGTTCATCTGCCAATATTTTCGTACGGTTTCCGTCCGGCTGATAAAACGTTGACACTAGTTGGTGCAGATTGACGGTTGTGGAACCCGTTACAATGACTTCTTCAGCAGAAGCTCCTACTAAAGGCGCAAGCTTCTTGCCCAATTCCTCCGCCATAAAAAACCATGGATGGTTGCCTTGTGTCCAGCCATCGATTCCATAATGTTTCCAATCGTTTAACGATTCTAAGAGAGCCTTTTCTGCTCTTTTCGAAAGAAGGCCTAAAGAATTTCCATCCATATAAATGGAATCAGGTTTTAAATAGAACTCTTCTCGAAATCGTGAAAGTGTATCCTCATTATCTAGTTGTTTAGCAAACTCCAAAGTTGGTAAAAAATTCGACGCCATCATAATCCACCCTTCCCCAATTTGTAATCGTTTACAAAATCATATCAAACAATATGACATCGTGTCAATATTTTTAAGAATGGTCTGTCCGCCGCTTCTTTAACGCAAAAAAAAGAATCCTTCAAGGGATTCTCTTCCAATTATTACCTAAGTTTCCTTTTCTTCTATGATTTTTCCACTAAATATTCAAATATATGCTTACCAATTCTACAGATTTTCTGCTTTCCTGCAAATACATCATCTAGCTGATCCATTAGGACCACTGCATAGGCTGTTTTCCCATTATACGTTATCACCGCACAATCATGTTCTATGTGAGGAAGACTGCCTGTTTTATTTGCCACTTTAACCTTATCGAGTTCCATCATGCCTGGAAGTCTATCTTGAAATTGCTGATAACTTAGTATTCTTAATGCCGCTTCACGGCTTTGCTTTGCTAAAAAGTCGCCTTCTTTGACTATCCTCAAACAGGTCATCATATCCAACGGGCTTGTGTAGTTATCAAGCCCTTGTTCAATCGCCTCAAAATCCATCATTTTCCTATTAAGGACGGTTTGCTGCAATCCCATTTTTTCAAAAGATCGATGAATGGTTTCCATTCCAAATTTATCTATAAGCAGGTTGGTGGCAGTATTATCCGAGACCGTAATCATTACCGTCATGAGATCTTTAATTGTCAAGAGCGCAGTACGGGAAAATGCCTGCAATACGCCTGACCCACCTGCATGATTTGTAATGGAAACCAATTCATTCTCGTTTAGTTTTCCCATCTCACTCTGCCGGAATGCCTCTATTAAAATGGGTAACTTAATCAAACTTGCGGATTGGAATACTTCTTCACTATTAACATAAATACTCTCGCCCTCAATTTCGATAGCCAAACCGATTCTGCCGTTCGAGTTGCGGAGTTCTTCTTCGATTTTTGACCTTAATTGTTCCATTAGTTACCTCGTGACAGCAACCTGAGAATAATCATGATCACCGGCTTTGTTTTTATCATAAAGATGACAGGCAATATAATGGCTATCCTCAACTTCCTGCCACACTGGTTTCTCATTGGCACAAACATCCATGGCCATTGGGCAGCGCGTTCTAAATACACATCCGCTAGGAGGATTAATCGGACTTGGCAGTTCCCCTTTTAATATAATCCGTTCACGTTTGTCCTCAATATCCGGGTCAGGAATCGGGATGGCCGAGAGCAATGCCTGAGTATAAGGATGCAGCGGCTTCTTATATAGCTCACTGCTTGTCGTTAATTCCACTAATTGCCCTAAGTACATGACACCAATACGATCACTGATTTGCTTTACCATCGAAAGGTCATGGGCAATAAATAGATAGGTTAATCCCTTTTCCTTTTGAAGTTTGGTCAGCAAATTAACAACCTGTGCCTGAACGGATACATCCAAAGCAGAAATCGGCTCATCAGCAATGATAAAATCAGGGTCAAGGGATAAGGCCCTAGCAATTCCAATCCGTTGGCGCTGACCGCCGCTAAATTCATGCGGATACCGATTGGCATGTTCTCGATTTAAACCAACATCTTCTAATAATTGATAGACACGATTTAACCGTTCTTGTTTATTTGGATACAAGCCGTGAACTTCCATCGGCTCAGATATGATTTCACTCACGGTTGACCTTGGATTTAACGAAGCATATGGGTCTTGGAAAATCATTTGCATTTGCCGATGAAAACCAAATCGTTCTTTTGATGTGAACTTGTGGATATTTTTTCCTTTAAAAACAACCTCACCCTCTGTTACATCATAAAGCCCGATAATCGTTCTGCCAGCCGTAGACTTCCCGCATCCGGACTCACCAACAATTCCGAATGTCTCCCCTTTGTTAATATGAAAGGTTACACCATCAACGGCTTTTAAAACTTGATCTTTTCCTAAGTGAAAATGCTTTTTAAGATTGTTTACTTGTAATAACTTTTCCATAGTTATGCCTCCGTCTTAACCCAGTAGCGTCTTGCTGCACATAGTTCCCGCTCGTATATCGTTCCTTCTAATGGTATAATTTCCACCGTTTTTCCTGTATTTGGGGAGTGAAGCAATTTTCCTTCTCCATAATAAATGCCCACATGGTGGATTCTTCCCTTTCCTTCTTCATAGGCAAAAAATAATAAATCACCTGGTTCGATATCTGTTAATTCAACTTTTTCTCCTGCTGCTGCTTGGTCACTGGCATCGCGGGGGATCACATACCCATTTGCCTTGCACATCGAGTAACTGAATCCTGAGCAATCATAGCCAAAACTGCTCATCCCCCCCCACAAATAAGGCAGGCCAAGAAACTGCTCACCTACGGATACAATCGCCCGTCCATTTCCCCTTGGAGGTGAATCGGAGACAACGACATTCTCTTTATCTAGCACAGCAGTCCCATCTGGGGTTTTGACGTACACCTTGCCATTCTGTTCATTTAGGAAAGGCATTGTTGTTAGATAGGAGAGTTCTATACTAAAAGGATCATTCTCTTTATACAACTTTGCCTCTTGGCTGGTAACAACAGCGACCGGTCCATCTGTTAAATTCCAGCCATCAGGAGCCTCCACTAATTGGGCTTTAGGAACCCATCCTGGATAGCCGCGGTCTTCCTTTCTGGTGGATTGGCTAGGAATAATCACATATGCCCAATCTCCATTTTCCTCTAAAACTACAACTTCTTCACCATATAAAACTTGTGTTTGAACAAGGTTTTCGTTACATAATTCAAGCCTAGTTTCATATGTCAATCCCTCTAACCACGATTCAATCCTTCCAGGGTTGGATACTGCATCGTTATCGATTTCCCGTGGTGAATCAAAGGACGTCCATACAGTTGCGACCGGAACATTTACAATCCATTTAGCCAATTAAGACCCCTCCCTCAATGTCAATGCACTTAATTCCAAGTCCCGGAGACTCCGGCATTGTTATTAATCTATTATTATATTGAACTCCGCCTTCCACGATTTCCTTTGCTAGCATTAACGGTGCATCAAAATCAAAACGGTTAATATTTTGCTTACTTGCAGCAAAGTGAGCTGCCGCCGTGATTCCAAGACGGGTTTCAATCATACTGCCGACCATACACTCGACACCGCATGTTTCAGCAAGTTGGTTGATGATTTGGGCTTGATAGATTCCGCCAGCCTTCATCAGCTTAATATTTATTAAGTCAGCACTTCTTGTTTTTAATACTTGGAAGGCCTGCTTCGGGGTAAACACACTTTCATCGGCCATAATGAGCGTGTCGACTGCATCCGTAACTTGCTTCAAACCTTCAATATCTTCTGCTTTAACCGGCTGTTCCACAAGTTCAATCCGCAAATCATTGTCTTCCATTTTACGAATGGCCCGGATGGCATCCTTCACTGTCCATCCCTGATTCGCATCCAAACGGATCTTAATATCTTTCCCTACCCGCCTTCTAATCTCCAGGATCCGTTCTATATCGGCAGTGATATCGTCCTTCCCCACCTTTATCTTCAGGACATCGAAGCCTTTTTGAATATAGGAAACCGCATCCTCGCCCATTTCCTCTGGTCCGTTCACGCTAACGGTGAAATCTGTTTCCATTTCCTTTTTATGACCGCCGAGGAATTGATAGAGCGGCAGTTTGCAATATTGGGATAGACAATCATAAATTGCCATATCTACAGCAGCCTTCGGGCTCTGGTTTCCAACCAAAAGCGTCTTAAGTCCCTGAAAAATCACCTCATATTGAAGCAAGTTTTTCTTCTGTAAAAATGGCTTGATCACATGATGGATTGCCGATTCAATGCTCAATAGGCTATCACCCGTAATAACAATGGTGGGCGGGGCTTCACCCCAGCCAACCATCCCATTATCGCAGGTTATTTTGACAATAATGGATTCAGCTGTCGTCACTGTTCGAAGGGCCGTTTTAAATGGTTTAATTAGCGGAACAGCAACTCGGAATGTTTCAATTTGCTCAATAATCATGGGTTATCCATCCTTTACTTGATGCCGCTATCGACAATTAGTTTTTTTTCATACGTATTCATGGATGCCTGTACACCCAAGGGAATAGCGATATGCGGGGTGCAATGCCCCATCATGAATCCCTTCATCGCCGGCCTGTCTGCGAGCAGAACATAATGGGCAATAACTTCTTCTAACGATAAGGTAAGATTCCTTTGTGGTGTACAATTACAAAAATCTCCTACAAGTATGCCGCTGGCATCCTTAAGTTTGCCAGCCATATAAAGCTGATTTAGCATTCGGTCAACGGACCGGGGTTCTTCGTTCACATCCTCAATAAGCAGCAGCTTACCCTTCGTATCAATTTCGTAGTCTGTTCCAAGAGTGCTGACTAGAAGCGACAAATTCCCACCAACGATTTCTCCACTTGCCTCACCATCTACTAAAACGTCTAATGGAGAAATCTGTTCCGTATAGACGAAAGAGGAAGGCTCAAATAATTGCATAAAACCTTTTTTAGACATTTGGTGTGTGTCCTCTTTGCCTATATCCGAAGCAAGCATCGGCCCATGAAAGGTCACCTGCTCGGATTGTTGTCGAATGGCTGTATGTAAAAAAGTAATATCGCTATAGCCCCAAAAAATTTTAGGATTCCTTTTAACTAATTCATAGTCAATCTGCTCGGCAATTCTTCCTGTTCCAAAGCCTCCGCAGGCGCAAATAATAGCTTTAACATCTGAGTCAGCGAACATTTCATGGAAATCTTCTAGTCTTTCTTGATCCGAACCGGCTAAATAACCATTAATATGGGATACATGTTTTCCAACCTTGACTTTTAGTCCTAAATCCTTCAAAAATGTGATTCCACGTACTAGATTTTCTTGATTCGGCGGGCTTGCTGGAGCAATAACTCCAACTGTATCTCCTACTTTAAGACGATTTGGCTTTACTACATTCATTTGAAAACCCCTTTTCGACACCATCTATTAGTCTATGATTCTAGGGTAAAAGGGATGTTCAGCTGAACATCCCTTTTATTTAAAATTAAGACTTTCGCTTATTTCTTATCTGCCCATTTTAATTCTAAATATCCAACTGGATGACGAACGATGCCTGTTACATCCTTATTTTGTAAATAAACTTGATTATAGAAGTGAATAGGAATAATTGGGGCGGCATCAAATAATACCTTTTCAGCCTTATACATCATGTCAAAACGTTTCTTTTCATCTTTTTCATTTTTTGCATCTTTTATTAATTGGTCAAATTCTTTGTTGCTCCAGCCTGTGCGGTTCATTGGAGACCCAGTAATAAAGTTTTCTAAGAAGTTGATTGGATCTGCATAGTCCGCTAGGAATGAGCTTCGTGATAACTGGAACTTTAATGCCTTTTGATCAGTTGCAAACACGCTGCTTTCCATATTGGCAAGCTTGACATCAACACCTAAATTTTCCTTAAACATTTGCTGCAGGGCTTCAGCGATCTTCTTGTGTGCATCACTTGTGCTATAAGTAAGCGTTACTTCAGGAAGCTTCGTGTATTTTTCCTCTTCCATACCCTTTTTCAACAGTTCTTTTGCTTTTGCAACATCCGTTTTAATTAGGTCTCCGTTTGTTTTACGGAAGTCATTACCTGCTGCATCCTTAAATCCGTAGGATACAAAACCGTAAGCCGGCTTTTCCTTATTTTTTGTTACAAGGTCAACCATTTGCTCCTGGTTAACAGCAAGCGCGAATGCCTTACGAATATTCTCGTTTTGGAAAGGTTCTTTTGTAAGATTAAATCGGTAGAAATATTCACCTGCTTGGTCTTCTACCTTCACATCGCCTTCTTTAAACAACTGGTCAGCAAGTTCTGCAGGAACATCAGACGTATCTAACTCCCCTGTCTTGAACATTTGATATTCTGTATTTGGGTCATCCACCATTGCCCAATGAACTTTATCTAATTTAACATTTTTAGCATCCCAATATTTATCATTCTTTGTAAAGGTGAAATCACTATCATGGTTCCACTCCGTTAGATTGAAAGGACCATTACCCACGAATGAACTTGCTTCAGCAAACCAATTTGGATTAGCTGTTGCTACTTTTTCATTGATTGGGAAGAACGCAGGATTAGCAATAACACTTAAGAAATAAGCCTGCGGGCTTGTTAAGGTTACTTCAAACGTCTTATTATCAACCGCTTTTACTTTTACATCATCAGCTGTTCCTTTTCCATTGTTAAATGCTTCGCCGCCTTCGATGAAATATCCTAAAAAGGCAGCAGAGGATCCTGTTTTTGGATCTAAAAGACGTTTCCAAGCAAATACAAAGTCACCAGCAGTAACATCGTCACCATTTGACCATTTCGCATTGTCACGAATATGGAAGGTATAGGTTTTTCCGTCCTCTGAAACATCCCAGCTTTTAGCGGTTGCAGCTTTTGGTTCATGGGTTTGGTCCAAACGAGTCAGACCCTCCATAATGTTGTTTAATGAATTCCAAGAAACAGCATCGAATCCAATGGCAGGATCCCAAGATGTTGGCTCTTGACTGTTATTTAGGTTAAGAACTTTTTCTACCTTTTCCTTTGACTTTCCTTTTCCATCATCCTTTTTCGGCTCACTTCCGGCATCCTTATTTGCTGTACAAGCTGCTAAAGCAAAAACCAGCAAACAAGTTACCAACATTGTCATAAACTTTTTCATGACTTTCCCCCTCAGTGATTTTTATAGTTAAACAAATGTTGAAACCAATTTTTTAGCCCGTTCGTCTTGAAGCCAGCAATCTACTTGATGATGGCTGCTTAACTGGGTTTTAAACGGGTATGCTTTATCACAGACTTCCATCGCATAGGGACAGCGTGCCGAAAAGGCACATCCAACAGGTGGGGAAAATAAGTCAGGCGGTGTTCCTGGTATCGGAACGAGTTCTCCCTTTTCCATGTCAAGCCGTGGTACAGATTGAAGTAATCCCACTGTATATGGATGCTGTGATCGGTAAAAGATTTCCCGCCTTGTCCCTATTTCCACGATTTTTCCTGCATACATCACGGCAACTCGGTCAGCAACCTGTGCAACTACACCCAAATCGTGAGTAATCAGGATAATCGATACCCCTGTTTTCTTTTGGATATCTCTAAATAACTCCAGAATTTGTGCTTGAATGGTAACATCAAGTGCGGTTGTAGGTTCATCGGCAATTAATACATCTGGCTTGCACACAAGCGCCATGGCAATGACGATTCGCTGCCTCATACCTCCGCTAAACTGATGGGGATATTGTTTTAACCGCTGCTCCGGACTAGGAATTCCCACAAGAGTAAGCATCTCGATGGCTGCTTTCTTTGCCTCGTCCCGTGATATCTTTTCATGTTGGATAATTCCTTCCATAATTTGCTCACCAATCGTAAGCGTTGGATTTAAAGCGGTCATTGGATCTTGAAAAATCATCGAAATATTAGAACCACGAAGTTTCCGCAACTCTGGCTCTTTTAACTTAATTAAATCCGTGCCTTTGAAAAGGACTTCTCCGCCCGTTATTCTTCCGGGAGGACTAGGAATGAGCCTCATGATGCTTTGAGAAGTGACACTTTTTCCACAGCCTGATTCACCAACAATGGCTAACGTTTCACCTTTATGCAGGTCGAAGCTGACACCGCGGACGGCATTTACTTCCCCTCCATAAGTTAAAAAGGATACTTGCAGATCCTTCACTTGAAGAATTTTCTCCATGATGTTACCTCCTCAGTTTCGGATCAAGGGCATCCTGCAATCCATCACCTAGAACATTAAACGCAAACATCGTTAATGAAATGAACAGGGTTGGAAAAAACAAACGCCACCAGTATCCTGAGAGAATAGTAGATAAACCGTCATTCGCCATTACTCCCCAGCTTGCATGCGGTGCTTGGATGCCGAGGCCGATGAAGCTTAAAAATGCTTCTGCAAAAATAGCAGACGGAATCGTTAGTGTCATTTGAACAATGATCGGACCCATCGTATTCGGCAGCAAATTTTTCCGGATAATACGTGCTGTTTTCGTGCCAAACGTTTTCGATGCTAAAACAAATTCATAGTTTTTTATTTGCAGGACCTGTCCGCGGACAATTCTCGCCATCCCGACCCAGCCGGTTATCGATAATGCAAGAATAATAGTTGTCAATCCCGGTCCAATTACGACCATGACTAAAATAACAACGAGTAAATACGGAAGTCCATAGAGGATTTCCACAAATCGCATCATTAAGTTATCGATTCGGCCACCTTTATACCCGGAAAAACCGCCATAGACAACTCCAATAACAAAGTCAATCAGGGCCGCCATCAACCCAACAAATAATGAGATTCGCGCACCATAGCAGGTTCTGGTAAAGACATCGCGACCTAAATCATCGGTACCAAACCAATATTTACTAGATGGAGGCAAATTCTGCAGTGTTAACGATTGTTTTTCCACCGAATGGGGTGAAATGATTGGTCCGAAAATAGCCAATAAGGTTAGAAAGGCCAAGAATACCAAACCTGCCATCGCCAGCTTATTTTTTACCAGCCTGAGCCAGGAATCCTTCCAGTACGACAAGCTCGGTCTTATGACAGCTTCTGCTTCTGTTTGATTTCGTGCTTTTGGCACAAACCATTCATCAGGGACATCTGGCGAAATATTTCTGTTTTCCTGTTTCCGCAGCTCCATTATTTCGCCTCCTTTTTATGGAGTTTAATTCGTGGATCTAACACCCCATAAGCGAGATCGACGATTAACAGCATAAGAATCAAAATAGCACTATAAAAGACGGTTGTTCCCATAATGACTGGATAATCACGTGTATTGATACTGTCAACAAAGTATTTCCCCATCCCGGGAATTGCGAATATTTTTTCAATAACAAACGTACCGGTTAAGATACTGGCAGCTAATGAACCTAAAACCGTCACAACTGGCAATAGAGCATTTCTTAAGGCATGTTTAAAAACAATTTTCACTGGGGATAGGCCTTTTGCTTTCGCCGTTTTAATGTAATCCAGGGTTAATACTTCGAGCATACTTGTGCGCGTTAAGCGGGCGATAATTGCCATTGGTCCTGTTGCCAGCGCTAAAATCGGCAATACCATATGTTTCGGGCTAGTCCATGTAGCGACTGGGAATATCGGAAATCTTACAGCCAGCTCCTCAATTAAAAATGTAGCCATGACAAAGTTCGGAATCGAAATTCCCAGGACTGCAATGCTCATCGCCACATAGTCGATGATACCGTTATGGCGCAAGGCAGCTAATACACCAAGTAATATGCCTGAAAAAATTGCGACTAAAAGTGTATAAAATCCAAGTTCAAATGATACTGGAAATCCTCTCCCCAGCATGTCGTTAACAGTCTGAGATGATTTTTTTATCGAAGGTCCGAGGTCTAATTTGACAAGTGCAGTTAGGTAATTCCCATATTGGACTAAGAGAGGCTGATCTAGATGATAATAGGCTTCGAGGTTCTTTTGTACGGCTTCATTGGTTGTTCTTTCCTCATTAAATGGTGATCCTGGTACTGAATGCATTAAGAAAAAGGTTGCTGTAATGATGAGCCATAACGTAATAATCATCGCGGCAATACGTTTAATGAAATATGTATTCATGCTTGTCCACACTTCCTAACAGAATGTTGTTCTCATCGCCAATTCCGTCATTACTAGCATTGCTTGGTATGCTTCTAATATGTCTTTCGCTTGGAAACGAACAATCGTCGTTTCTGGGACGATTTCTGTGCCTGGCATTAGATTTGCCCATTCCGCTTCCCCATAATTGGTAAATTCAATCGCTAGAAGCGGCCTATCCGGTGGTGTAAGCGGTTTCACTTTACCTCTATTGTTAAGTGCAATGGCCGTTTTTTCACGAAGCAGCTGCCCTGCTTTTGCCGGCGTTAACGATTTGACAGCAGACCTTGAAATAGATTCCTTTACAACTGCGGTTGTCACATCCGGAATCAGTAGCTCCGCCTCAAAGGCTGCACGGTCATCACCTGCTACCATTAGAAGAGGAACATCGTAATATCCTGCGACATAGGCATTGAATCCTAATTCGCCTACTGCTACATCATTGATGTACATATTGCGGACCCCAAAGATCATGGAATGGGACATGACCCCTCTTAAGGCTGCGCGGGCATGGTAGCCAACAAAGGCCGCCCCCGTATAGGTTTTATCTAACCCTTGGACCATTGAAAATGGTTTCACATCGCCAGTTATAAGTTGTGTCTCAGGGTGGAGTCTCTCAATTAATAGATTATTCATTTTTGAATGGCTGTCATTTATGACTACTTCTTCACATCCTGAATCAAAAGCAGCTGTAATGACATGGTTTGCTTCATCCGTCATAATAATGCGGCTGCGCTCATAGTTATGCTTGCCATAATCAACTTGGGTATGGTCAACCATGCCAGTGATTCCTTCCATATCCACGGAAACATATAATTTCACCCAAATACCCCTTTCTATTAAAATATTATTTTAATACTATTATAATTTAAATATACTAAATATTACAAACATATTAAAAATATGGTATTAAAGTACCATTTTTTCGCTTGGAATTGATCGAAAATTGAATAAAATTACATAATATTACAAAAACAGACAAATAAAAAGACGTCTATCAAGTTTGACGTCTTTTAAGCTAATAGTACTATTTTTCCTAATTTTATTAATGGCATCAATCCCCCTATTTTAAGGGGAGAGGAATCCCAGCATTTATTTTATTTATACTTTTTAGCGGCCTTACTTTTACATGAATGTCTGTTTTATTTAAGATGGGGAATTTCCCGTTTTTATGATACCTCATCCAGTCATCGTACATAAATCGATACATATAGTCCTCGAATTGATATATATCTCCCCCGATTTTTTGGCTATTTGCATAGGCTTCATATACACGCTCTCTAATTTTCTCTTTAATCTGCCTTTTCATTCTTGGAGCAAGGATGGCATGATCAGATTCTCTGACTATAGCTGAAATCTTTATATCCAATCCAACCTGAACCTCATTGTTGTCTTTATTCATGATTCTTTTGACCTTAGGATTTAATAATTCTATTTGAACATGATCCTCTTCCCCATTTTTCCTTTCAGTAATAATCACAGGCGATCGTACCGCCTTATTGTTCACGCGGATAAAACCTTCAAGTTCCTTGTTTGTTAAAAAACCCTTCATTTTTTCATCTTTCAAGACATATGCACCATTAAAAATAGTCACAGGAAATTTCTCCAAGTTCTGCTTTATATTCTCTTCATTAACAGAGATGCTTGGCAGCAATATGGTTTTTGTTTTTTCATCAAATTGATAAATCAATTCTTGCAAGGAAATAGTCGGAATAGTTGATTCTTGCTGCTGCATATATTCGGGCTGATTAATCCTGGCATTATTGAATGCATAATTAAAAGGAACCTGCGAAGTAAAAATTTCTTCAATTGGTTTCTCTGTACCATAGACCATGCCCGTTACACGAATATTGAAATTGGTATCCAATGCCTTGAGGGTATGTCCTAACCTTTGTTCCAATAAAGACTTTCCAAAAACGAATAAACTTATCTGATCATAATTTACAGGAATTTGTATACCATGATAAATTTCAACAATTGCTTCTTCAACCGTCTTGCCTTTTCCAACTCCTAACCAGATAGGACTAGGCTTATCACTCTTACCTTGATCGGTTTTAGCTACGTTCGAAAAGTCTAAAAACTGCATAACCACGTGATATTCATCAGCTTTATAATCAATTCCTATCCCCACTGCATAGGCTTGGAATTGGATTTCGTGTATTTTAGAACAGCCTGAGAGAAGCATCATGGCAAAGGTAATGTATAATAATTTCCTCATCTATTCACCTGTTCTTGTACCATCTTTAATATTTAAAGAGGCATTTCGTTTTTTCATAAAGGAAAATGGGATTCTTAAAAACGTGAACAGGATATCCTTTCCTTCTGGCGAAGAGATTTCTGCTAATACTGGAACCCCAAAAGACTTCAACCTTGTTAAATAGAGCAAAACGAACATAAAACTTATAAAAAAACCATAAATTCCCATACTGTAACTAAAGATCAAAACAAATATTCTAATGAAAAAGATATTTCCTGATAAAGACTGATTAACAAGTGTAAAGCTGGAAATGGCTGTTACTCCGATGACAACGAGCATTGTCGGAGAAGTAATCCCCCCGCGAATTGCCGCATCACCAATAATCAAGCCGCCAAGAACGGCAACGGTTTGACCAATTCCCTTCGGCAGACGGGCTCCACCTTCTTTAAATAACTCAAACATAACAAGCATGAGCAGGACTTCAATCAATGGTGAAAACGGCAGGCCTAATCTAGAAGTTGTGATAGTGGCAATAAGCGGAAGTGGTAATTGCCCTACATTATGTGTAATCAATGCCGTATAAAAACCCGGCAGAAAAGTTGTCGTAAAAAGCCCTAAAATGCGCAAGATTCGTTCCAATGAAGCGAAATAAAAACTGGTATTTTCGTCTTCAGGTGATTTAAATAGGAAAGAAAGATCCGCAGGGGCGATTAATACTGTTGGAGCACCATCAACCACAATGGCAAATCTCCCTTGATTGATTGATTCTGCGACGAAATCAGCCCTGCCTGAATAGTCTATCGTTGGAATGAGCGTAAATTTATTTTCCATTAAATATTCCATCAACATCGAAGTGCTTGTTAATATATCAACGTTTAAAGCTGTAAGCCGGCCTTTTATATCACTCAATATTCGTTCATTAATGATATCCTTAATATAAAGAAGTGAAACCCTTGTATTGGTTCTTTTGCCGATCGTGTAATTTTCAATGACCAAAGAGGACGTACGCAGCCTTTTACGAATTAAACCAAGATTGGTCGTAATATCTTCAACAAACCCATCCTTTGGTCCTCGAATTGAAACTTCTGCAACAGATTCATCCGGCTGTCTGGTTGGAAATTTACTAATATTATAAAAATAAATCATTTCTCCTGAAGGAATAACCATTAGTTTCCCCGAGAAAATGGCCTCCTCGATTTTTTCGGAAGTAGTTTCCTCTCTTTCCAGAATCTCCATCTGGAGAGATTGATAAATGGAGTTGGGATGTTCACTGGAAGGCAAAAGGACAGATTGAACCAGACTTGCATCTGTTAAAGGTATGCAATAAACAAAGATGACCGGATTGGGAGCATTTTGATCTGCTTTAATTTTAATATCAGATGAATAATTAAATAGTTTTTGCAGATTTTCAATAGAAAATAAATATTCATTCATGATTTAACCCCGCCTCTAGCCATTTCTGTTTATTCTTCACAATATAGATTGTTATGCTTGAAATTTGTATGATTAACAAAAAGAAAGATATAGGCCGGAAATATCCATAGACCAGGGTCGCAAAAGGGCTCTGGTCAAATGGATAAATACAAACTATAAAAAGAGCAGCGTAGATCATCCTTACAACTTTTATATTTGCTATTCCTTTTGTAAGAATCCGGCTTGCAATGAAGACAAATAAACTAATTCGAATAACTCCTCCTGAAAACCATTGAAAAATCGCAAAAAAATCGGCGTGGGAAAAATATCTCCCAATGGAAATTATGCGCCACTGTTCATAAGCCGGGTATCGATATTTAGCAGCCGTTGCCGGGCCAAACTCAACAATTGCCCCAATGGTAGGTCCCAGCATTAATCCAATAATGATCATCCCAACTATGAATAGCTGTTTTCTTGTTACCGCTTTTTGTAAAACAGGAGTTAAGAAAATAATGATAAATAACTCTAAAATAGGTAAGGAAGTATACAGGAGACCCTTAGTGACTGGCAAATATCCATCAGTAAACAATGGGAATAGCAGTTCATAATGTTTTTTCTTCATATTAGCAAGTGAAATAAAAAAGCCTAAAAAAAGAACGATCGGACAAAGAATACTGCTTAAGAGACCAATGGAAAACAATCCCGATTCAGTGCAAAGCAAACAAAAAATAAGCAGTACAAATCCAAGAGTAAAACTGTTAAAGCCTTGCATATAGCTCAATTGTGACCAATAAATAATTTCTTTTGACGTCACAAAAGCATCAAGGAGCATATATAAAGCTAAGGGAAAAAGCAGGATCGAATAACTGAATACGCTCCCATGATCTTTTAAAAGAGAAATTATTGACCGTTTGTTTAGGATGGAAACAATCTTGTATAAAACATAAATCCATATAGGCAGAATGATAAACGTTAATAAAATGCTGACCCAAGAATCTCTTTTTGCTGTATTCAATAGGAACGGGATAACTTCAACATGTGCAAAAAGGCCTACAGATAGTAAAATGACATACACAATGGAACTAAATCTTAAGTTATTCTGCATTTTTACATTTCCTTTTTTCCATATTATTCTTATTACTTGTAAAAACTATTCGTTGATTATTAACATTCCCCTTGCATTCAGCACGAAAAAAAACCTTTGTTCAGACCTATTAAAGGCATAAACAAAGGTTATATCGTAAATGGCACCACTATGAATTTGATAATTCCTTAATTTTCCCAACCCAATCCTTGAAACTTCCAAATTCACTGGAATTAAAGCCGAAATGCGCCTTAATTAAGTTGACGGTTTCGCTTTCTTCATTTTGAAACACTCCATCTGAATAGATTAGTTTAAAGAGCTCCGCTAACACGATATTTCGTGCGCGTTCCGTTTTGAATTTCTTGAGAATATCCTCCATTGCGAGGCCCTTTAATTGATAATCTTCAAGTCCCGTTTCGTTTGTGTATTTGTTAAGAATAGAAAATTCATATATAGATACATTTCCATCGATTGTTGCAATAAGGTGGGCCAGTTCAAGAAAAGCCTCTTTTTCCTCCTGATGTAGTTCTGCTAGAAACAATATTCAACTCTCCTTAAAATCTTTATCCTATATATACGAACAAGCACGGTTTTGGTTTCAATTATATTCATTTTAAAGCACTTATCAAATACATTAACCAATCATAACTTTCGTTAATTCTCTCAGCCAAAGGACCTCAGAATCAGGTTGGGGATTACGCCCATACATTTCCCTGGCTTTAAAAGCATGGACTTCCGTATAAGTTTCTTTCATTTGGTCATACACCCAGTGTTCTGTTCTGTGTACTGGCGACCAGCAAAAAATGTCCATCTTATTCAACTCATTCGTGACCATATGGATTCTTTCATACCTAATCGATTCCATCTTCAGGAAATCATTCTTTTCATAAAATCTTATTCGTTTTTCCGAGTCGGGATCTACAAGAGTAACTGGTTCAACCTCAAGTATGATTGCTTTTCCTTTTCGTTTCAATTGGTCAAGGATCATACGTCCTCTCCCATTTCCTCTGTTGTTTCGAGCCACTAGTATATAATCTATGAAGATAAAATCAGCCTTTTCGAAGTAAACTAGTACATGGTCTTGGCTTTCCTCTAATTGATAGATTCCTTGTTTTTCTTGAAAAAGGATTTCAAAATGCTCTTTAGATTTCATTTCTTTTTCTGGAAAATAATCAGTCAATCTCGCATACCAGTCGCTCATCCTAATACCCCTTTGCCCGAATATTTGAAGATAAAATCATCAATTCTGATGTCTCCTCCATTTTAGTTACCCATTGTAAATCTTTTGTTAAGCAAGCTTGAAGTATTTGTACTATTTTTGTAAATCTGAAAATTACAATATTAAATTTTGCTACTATAGGGCTGTTAGGATCTTTTATATATTTCTAAATAGGGAGAGTTAATTCAAATGAAACAGAACAATGGAAAATTAACGGCAATACTTGGCTGGAGCCTGCAAGCAATTGAAGCAATTGACAAAATGAATCGACCATTTTTGGTCGTTGGTCCACCTGAATTTCAAAGTTTTGCTGACTCCCATGGCATCCAGTTTGTCCCATGGGTATTCTGCCACTTAGAGGAACGGGCGGATGAACTCTATGAAAAATTAAAGGATCTTAATACAACAGTAGCAGTACCGATATACGAAGAAACGGTCGAGTGGGCAGGTGCCATAAATGCAAGGCTCTGGAATAACCCGCGCATTTTCCATAAATCTCTGCTGCTCCGGGATAAAGGCTTGATGAAGCGTAAAGCCCAACTTGCCGGAATCCGTGTTGGAGTATTTGAAGAAGCAAACAACAAGGAAGATATCCGTTATTTTTTAAAAAGAATTAATGATGCACTTTGTAATATAGATGAGGATGACTTTGCCCCTATTCACGTTAAACCATTTGATAAGGCAGGCACAGTCGGACATTACATGATTCGAAAACTAGAAGATATTGACCAAATTGACGATTCAGAATTCCCGTTACTAATGGAAAGTCACCTAGAAGGTCAAGAATTCTCTTGCGAGGCCTTTATCCATAATGGAAAGGTAAGGTTCCTAAATATTACTGAATATGTAAAGTTAGGACATTCCAACTTCGTACCAGCTTCTCCTTCACTTGAAAAATGGAGACCCCAAATCAGGGAAGCGATTGAGAAACTTGTGGATGCTTTTGAAGTCAGATATGGCATTATTCATCCTGAGTTTTTCATTACTCAAGATGGGATCCTGAGCTTTGGCGAGGTAGCGAACCGTATTCCAGGCGGGCATATTTTTGAACATATTGAAAACGCATATGGGTTCAGCCCTTATCAAGGCCAAGTGCTTTGTTGTGACCCAGAGACAACCGAAGAAGAAATTGCGGCATTTTTCCCTGAGGAAGTGGTATCAGCAAGAGGGTATTCTGGTAATCTCATGGTCTATCCTAATGTAAAAGTCGTTGAAAAGCTGAACATACCTAATAATCTCAAAAACCATCCTTTTTTTGTAAACCATAATATGTTCATTCCTGTTACATCCAAAGTGGCAGAACGGGTAGGATTTGGTAATCATTATGGAACCATTTTCTTTTTTGGAGAAGATGCAGACGAAATGAGATCCATTTTGCAAGATTACGAGAAATACAATTTCTACCAATGATAAGGAGCGAATAAAAGGATGAGTACATTAACGAAAAAGAAAAAAAGAATGGGTAAACAAACAGTAGCTTTAAAGGGTAAATTTGATGATGCTTTAGACAGGCTTGATCAGGCGAAACCATTCGCAAAAAGCCTCTATCAAACAGATGTGTACCAATTAGCGATCGAACTTTCTTACTCCTACGATGGAATGAATATACTCTTTGAAAATGCTCATCGTTTTGATCAGGCTGGTGTCTTCCTTGGAGGTCAATGGGAGGATCCAACTAAAATGCAGCCTCCACTCGTTGGCGGTTCATTGAGGTCTAAACAGGGCTTCCATTCCATTATCGAATTGTTAAGTGAAATGAGAATGCTGGCTATTGCGAAAGGAAATTACATCCATGAGGGCCTGAGCAAGGAAGAAGCCAATGCCTTTTTAAATGAAGTCATGGCTTTGAATCTCGATCTTTTGTTCACACCGGAAACAGAAGAAGGCCGTATTTTAGAAGATCATACGATTCGGGCTCAAGGCTTATTCCAATACTTGGGTGAGCAGCTTTCATTTCGAGCAATCGGTTATCAAATTGTGCAGGAATTAGAACGCCTGTCTGTCCAGCGTCCTATTATGACAGGTCGCATATTAAGCATGATCAGCCTTTCTAAACAATTAATTAAAAGCGGTATTGATGAAAAAACGAGAGAAGGACTTGAAAAATATATAGATGCCGCAAATGCTCCAACACCTTTAAGTAAGGATGCGGCCGATCAAAGAGAATATAGACTCAGACTAGAAAATGCCAATGAAGATGAGTTGGAGTCAGAAGTGAATATTTTCGCAAAATCGATGAAAGAAATAGGTCTAGTATCACCCTATCACCCCGTTCTTCTTCGGTTCCTTAACCGGAAGAGTCCTGATAAAGTCCAGGCAGCCCTTGATCTCTCAGAAACAGGGATTGCGGGTTTCAACGCCAATCAACAACTGATCCATGACATCATCCAGATTTCGATTTATCCTGAAACACGTCAAGCTGTATATGGTCTTTCAAGAATGCTAGACCGAGGGGTGCTCACACAGGAACATGTACTTCCTGCCATTCGCCGTCTGTTTGATCTCCCTATTCATGCACAAGTACGCGAAGCACTTACAAAGTTTAAGGATGAACAAAGCGCGATCAGCCTAAACGGTCTTCTTATTGCTGGAGTTATGAGTATTCTTGGTCAGCCTCTTGGTGTCGGGCAAGGGAACAATCCAACTTGCCAGTCAGCTAGAGCCATTTCCCTCTGGAGTCAGCATGGAATCGGTCAACTGTTGGAATATATTGCTCGGGCAGCCCGTGACAATGATATTGATATGACATTTGAAGGAGAAACCATTCACTCAAGCCTCCTTATTGGAGGGCTAGCGGGTGTAATCGAGCAGGATTTGGATCCAATTTCGATGGTTCTCGTACCACACCTGGATAAAATCTATAACGAAATGATGAAAAGAACGCTGCTTCGCGGCGAGGACGGACATAAGTGGGTAAACCCGGAATTCTATGGTGCTTGGATTCCAAAGGGCTTTATCAATGCGATTGATCAATTGACACTCTATGTAACAAACTACTCTGCTTTTGTTAAGTTATTCTATGCTACACACCATCCTGATTATAATGAAGGCTATGAGATGATTTATCCGAATCCTGTTGGCATTCTCATCACAAACGTCCATGGGGAACTGCTCGGCCTACATGCTGTATCGATTCAAAGAATTAAAAAAGACCAGCACGGAAATGTTCGAATCTATTTTTACAATCCTAACAACGACAGCGGCCAGAATTGGGGGCAGGGCATTATTGCAAGTGTTTCAGGATTTGGCGAACTTGAAGGAGAAGCATCTCTTCCGTTCCACGAATTTGTATCGAGAATGTACGCCTATCACTATAACCCTTTCGAACAGGGTGACACCTATATGGTTGAACATAGTCTTGTTGAAGAAGTAGAAGTATTGGCAAGAGAAAGCTGGGGCAGAAATTATCATTGGGCATGATTTTTAGAACAATTTTTGACCAGTTCGAGGAGGATCGTAATGAAAGTATCTATAATCGGCACTACTGGATATGGCGGTGGCGAACTCTTTCGCATTCTACATCACCATCCTGTTTTTCGTATTCAATCCGTGCATACGACAAGAGATGAGATTCCATTAGATCAAGAGTTTCCACATCTGAACGGTTTTACAAACCTAACACTTGAACATATCGATGTGGAAAAAATCGCGAAGCATTCAGATATCGTTTTTATCGCCGCTCCATCAGGGGTATCTAGTAAGCTTGTTCCTGCCTTCTTTAGGACTGGCGTTCAAGTGATTGATTTATCTGGTGATCTGCGGCTAATCGATGGTCAAGAATATCGGAAATGGTATAAGCACGAACCGGTTGAAAGCCGTTTATTAGAAAAGGCTATTTATGGGCTGAGTGAATGGAATAGAGAAAAAATTATAGATGCGAAATTAATTGCTAATCCCGGCTGTTACCCTACTGCAACGTTACTGGGTCTTGCACCAGTGGTAAAGACGAGACTGATTGACCCCGATATGATTATCATTGATGCAAAATCCGGCGCCTCTGGAGCGGGAAGATCTGTATCTAAAAGTCTACTATTCTCGGAAATCAATGAAAATTTTCGAATTTATAAAGTAAACGAGCACCAGCATATTCCAGAAATCCAACAGCAGTTGAACCTTTGGAATGCAGAAGTTTCACCGATTACTTTCAATACTCATTTGCTGCCGATTACAAGAGGAATCATGGCTACCATCTATGTAAAACTAACAGAAAATATGAGTACTGATAGACTTATTGAATTATATAATGACCAGTATTCTGAGTGTCCATTTGTGAGGATCAGGCAGAAAGGGAATTTCCCATCTGTGAAGGAAGTATCGGGCTCCAACTATTGTGATATAGGGCTGCATGTTGACGAGAGGACTGGAAGATTAACAATCGTTTCTGTCATCGACAATCTTATGAAAGGAGCTGCCGGCCAGGCGGTTCAAAATGCCAATTTAATGAGTGGATTAAATGAAGAAACGGGATTAGAGTTTGTTCCCTTGTATCCTTAAGGCCCGGAATTTTTAATGGAAAAGCATATACCTTTAACTTCAACTCATACAAAATGGAGGATTTGGAATGCAAACACTGTTACAGGATAAAATCGTTGAAATTGAGAATGGGAATATATTGTCACCACAAGGCTTTACAGCAGCAGGAGTCCATGCCGGCCTCCGTTTTGCTAAAAAGGACTTAGGAGTCATTATTAGTGAAATCCCGGCTTCATCTGCAGCAGTATATACGACAAACCAATTCCAAGCAGCTCCTTTAATAGTAACTCGAGAAAGCATTGAGAATGAAGGGCTCTTACAGGCTGTTGTTGTAAACAGTGCCTGCGCCAATGCTTGTACTGGAGTAAGAGGTTACAAGGATGCATTAAAAATGCGCTCCTTAACATCTGAAAAGTTCAACATAAAAGAAACGTATGTGGCAGTTGCCTCGACAGGTGTCATTGGTCAGTTTTTAGATATGGATAAAATTGAAAACGGCATTCAAGTATTATCACCAGGCACTGAAAGCAGTGATGCAATAGACTTTCAAACTGCTATTCTCACAACCGATATCGTGAGGAAAAGCTGCGGCTACTCAAGCACCATTGATGGCAAAACCATTACAATTGGCGGAGCGGCCAAAGGTTCGGGCATGATTCATCCGAATATGGCTACCATGCTTGGTTTCTTAACGACCGATGCCGCCATCTCGCCTGATCATTTATCGACAGCCTTAAAACAAGTAACCAACCATACATTTAACCAAATTACCGTGGACGGAGATACCTCTACCAACGATATGGTTCTCGTAATGGCGAATGGGCTGGCAGAGAATGATCCGTTAACTCCTGAGCATCCCGAATGGGAAACATTTGTTGAGCTTTTAACAAGGGCTTGTGAAAATTTAGCCAAGCAAATTGCCACTGATGGTGAGGGAGCTACAAAGTTAGTGGAAGTTGAGGTTTTAGGGGCAATGGATCCTGAGGAAGCAAGATTTATTGCCAAACAAATTGTTGGGTCAAATTTAGTCAAAACAGCCATATTTGGAGCAGATGCCAACTGGGGACGCATTATTGGCGCGATTGGGCAGACAAAAGCGGCGATTAACCCTTATACAGTCGATATTGCCATCGGCCCGATCCAGATGCTTGAAAATAGTGTACCATGTGTGTTTTCAGAGGATGAAGCGCAAGATTATTTGAACCAGCCATTTATTAAGATTTTGGTTGATCTGCATGTGGGGAAAGGAACCGGCAAAGCCTGGGGCTGTGACCTATCCTATGACTATGTCAAAATCAATGCCAGTTATCGTACGTAAGGGCCGGTGAATTGGGGATGAGATATATTGTTATCAAATGCGGCGGCAGTGTTTTGGACGAGTTAACCTCTTCTTTTTTCACAAGTCTTTCCGAACTGGAGGGTCTGGGTTATAAACTAGTGTTTGTCCATGGCGGGGGCCCTGATATTAATGAAATGCTCGAATTATTCAAGGTAGAACCGCAATTTGTAAATGGGCTGCGAAAAACGGATGAGCGGACATTAAAAATTGCTGAAATTGTACTATCAGGCCATACGAACAGAAAGCTGGTGGAAATGCTCCAGCAGCACAACTTCAATGCAATCGGCATCCATGGAAGCGATGGATATTGTTTACAAGCTGATTATTTAAACCTGGAAGAGCTTGGGTATGTTGGCGAAATCATTAAAGTGAATACACAAATCTTTCATCTTGCCATGAATGGAAACTACATTCCAGTCGTTACCCCAATCGGCATTACGGAAGACGGACAAAAACTTAATATTAATGCAGACTTTGCGGCAGTAAATGTGGCGAAGGCCCTTCGTGCTGAACAATGCCTTTTTGTTACCGATGTGGATGGAGTATTCATTGAGGGTTCTCTCGCTAGCAGCCTTTCGAAAGAAGAGGTCAACACCTATATTGCAAAGGGTGAAATTAGCGGAGGGATGATTCCGAAAGTTCAATCAGCGCTTAATGCTGTAGAAAAAGGCGTTGAAAGCGTCATGATCGTATCAGGTAAAAAAGCATTTTTTGAAAATGGCAAGTGGAACGGTACGAGAATTTTTCAAAAGGAGCCGATTACAAAATGAGTCACTTATTCCCTACCTATTCTCGCTGGGAGATTGAACCTGAAATTACCGGCGGCAGTATGATGATAGATAAAAATGGAAAAATTTATCTTGATTTCACTTCAGGGATAGGTGTCTGTAATCTTGGACACCGCCCAAAAAATGTTGAAGATGCCGTACTTAAGCAGCTCAATCAATATTGGCATGTTTCGAATTTATTCCAAAGCAGCACCCAAGAGACAGCCGCAAAAATGCTTGCAGAAGCTTCCGGTCTGGATCGTGTTTTCTTTGCCAACAGCGGTGCTGAGGCAAACGAGGCCGCCATTAAACTGGCACGTAAAGCAACAGGAAAATCGAAAATTATCACTTTTAAAAATTCCTTTCATGGCCGCACCTTTGCAACCATGTCAGCTACCGGACAAGAGAAAATAAAGCATGGGTTTGGGCCAATGCTCGAAACATTTGTTTATGTTTCCTATAATGATATCCAAGCCGTTCAAAGAGAAATCGGATATGACGTTGCCGCCGTCATGATTGAGGTTGTTCAGGGTGAAGGCGGCATTCATGTTGGAAAGAAAAATTTTTTACAGAGTGTTGAGCAGCTTTGTAAACAGCACGGTGCCCTTTTCATCATTGATGAAATCCAAACAGGAATTGGCCGAACTGGGAAACCCTTCGCCTTCCAGCACTTTGAATTAGATCCAGATCTCATTACATCAGCGAAAGGATTAGGAAGCGGATTTCCGATCGGCGCTGTAATTGGGAAGGAAAAACTTGCACCATATTTTGGTGCGGGAAGCCACGGCTCGACCTTCGGCGGAAACCCAGTCTCGATAGCAGCTGCTATTGCTACGATGGAGACTATATTTAAAAAGGAATTTTTAGAGGAGGTAGTTGATAAAAGTGAGTTTTTCTTTAAGCAGCTACATAATCTAAAACACTTAAGCACGATCTGGGAGATAAGAGGACTTGGGTTGATGGCCGGAATCGAATGCACAATACCCGTAACGACACTTTTAGCCAAGCTTCGAAATATAGGGCTTATCGCATTGCCAGCTGGCGAGAAGGTCATTCGGTTATTACCACCGCTGACTGTATCAAAAGCACAATTGGAAAATGGAGTGAACATGATTAAAGAAATTCTTGAAAAAGAAACATTCACCCATAATGAAGATGAAAGGTTAGTAAAATATTAATAAGCCCCAAAAATCCATATGACCCGAAATATCATTTCGTGGTCCTTTTTTTGCATTAATGCATGGGGGTTTTCTTATCGCCCCCCTGCCCATCTCCTAAAGGCAGGTCAAACAAAAAAGATTTAATATTTGAAATATTAATTATTATGTGTTAAATTAATCTAATAAAAACTTCAATTTAAAGAATATTCATAATATCAAACAAACCATTTCTCCTTGTAATTTAACTTTCCTCAGTTCAACTGCTAACTTTAGCTGAAACGTCATCTCTTCTTTATCTAATCGATGCATTTGTTTTTTCATCCAATAAGTAAATCTCTTTCAATATAGCCAATACGATACTGTAAAGGAAATTTTCTGGAAAGGAAATGGACATATGGGACTTTTTCTGTTTACTTCAGAGAATTCTTTTCAAAAAGCTCTTAAGCAGCTATCGCAAACTTCTGCCCTTAATAAAAGTGTATTTCAACAAGCAGTTCTCGAGGAAGCTGCTGCCCTTCTCACAGAACCTAATGGAATAGCCAAGATGTATAAATATGCTCATCTCTTTGATGAAGCTGGGTTGTTTGCCGGAAAGCCTTGGGAGAATGTCCGCAAGCTCAACCCCGTTCTTGTTAGAGGCACCCTCCATGCCGGAGGTAATACTTCAGCAGCCGAGGCATTAAGCGAACTTAGAATTCTCGCCATTGCCAGAGGTGAATATGTGCATCCAGAAATGTCGGCGCAAGAAGCAACTGAATTTTTATCGAAGGTTATGGCTTTAAACTTGGATCTGCTGTTAATGAAGGAGACCGAAGAAAATCGAGTCATCCAGCTTCACAAGGATAAACAAGCGTCAGAAATTTTAGGATTTATCTCAGACCACTGTTTTTCGCCGCTTGTTTATCAAAGCCTTTATCAGGAAATCGATAATCTTGCCGTCCAAAGACCCATTGTTACAAACAAAATCCTGAAATTGATTGCCAGCGCAAAAAGATTAGCCAGCTCCATTGATAAAGCAGATTCAAGCCAATTTCATTACGAAAATGTCGTATATTCTCCCGCGGATATGGCGGCAGCGTCAACTATTAAAAATTATGAAAATAAATTGAGAGCAAGTAATGATTTATTACTAATCCGGGAAGCCAGCCAGCTGCAGGCTTCCATGAAACAAACCGGGCTTGTTTCCCCATTCCACGCGTTATTTTTAAACTATATAAATAAGGAAAAAACCGATTTGCTTCAGAGTATACTGTGTGTGGACGACACATCCAAGGAAAACCTGCGTTTGAATCTGCCTATTATTTCTTCTCTCATCCACTCTGCCATTACAATCAAAACAAGAAGAAGCATTTATGGTTTATTACGCCTTCTACAGAGAGATATATTTACGAGAGGACTCATCAGTGAAATCGAAAGGCTTTTACAGGTGCCTCTCCATGATAAGATTAAAAATACACTTACAGCCGTTCATAAAATAACAGATAAAGATAGACTTCGGTCCCTCCTAGTTTCGGAAGTGATAAGCATATTAGGGCAGCCCCTGGGGATTGGCCAAGGGTTTAACCCGACATGTCAATCGACTAGAGCCCTCAGCTATTGGTCACAAAAAGAGCCTGTCATGCTGCTCTCAATGTTTAATGAATTTCTGGAAAACGGAAAAATCACCATTAATTTTGAGGGAAGAATCATTTCTTCTGATACACTCCCGCATATTTATCTGAGTGATCAGGACAATATTGATACTGTATCGTTACTTTTAATTCCGCATCTTGATTCTATCTATTTTGAGATGTTAAATGCTGCCAAAGGACGCGAGAGTGATCCCCATAAATGGATCAATCCCTCATTTCATTTAAAAGGAATATGGAAAGAGTTTTCAGATGCATTCACTGACCTAGAGTTTAAAACCAAATTCCGCCAACACTATCACCCATTAAACAATCCAAACGTCAATGAAGGCCTCCCTCAGCCAGCAGGCATAACTATATACAACCATTCTGGTCAAGCGCTTGGCGCCCATGCAATACTTATTCAAAGAGTGGAGCCAGACTCAGATGGCTGTATTCGCGTTTATTTTTACAACCCGAATAATGACAGTCTTCAAGTGTGGGGAAACTCCATTAGAACAAGCGTTACCGGTAATGGTGAATATGAAGGTGAGTCATCTCTTTCATTTGATGACTTCCTACACTGCTTATATGCTTTTCATTTTCCAAAGCAGGATTGATGGATTTTAATAATAATCGAGCATCTTCTGATAGAGAAGATGCCTATTTCTGTTTCAGAAGCGCCGTTTAGACTCTAAGCTGTTTTGTGTTGAAAACACCCTGAAAGTCAAATAAATCCGTAATGCTAAGAACGGTCTACCCGTCTAGAGTACACCGTATGCTTACAGATAAAAAACTATTTGGGATATGACTTGTTAAGTGGACCGAAGGCTCAGGTGACAGTTTCTTCTCCTTAAAAGGATGGTGAATAAAATTCATTTCAATCCTTCTCCTCTTATTAGCATTCTATTAATCAATAATCTGAAAAAGAATCTTTGCAATTTCACTATTTTCCATTCTGCCGCTAAACAAATGTCTATTGAGACCATAGGCATAAATGGGAACATCCTCTCCCGTATGCCCTTTTGTTGTCCAACCCGTGCTAGAATAGTGATTGATGATGTTAATCAGTGCCTGCTTTGTATCCTCCACTTCCAATTCCAATGATGTTTGGATGGTTTTCAATTCCTCTTCATGTAGCGTAAAGTGCATATGATGCTTTAAAGTCTCCATATCTTTTGTTTCATACAATCGTGTGGCAATCACGAAGGGAGTGGAGGTAATCGATTTAATGACACTTGGATTCCATTTATAATTATCATTACGATCGATGCTCATCCCTCCGGTCGAGTGATCAGCTGTCGCAATAACAATTGTATCTTCCCGATTTACCGCAAACTGTATTGCTTCTTTAAAAGCCGCCTCAAAGTCTTTCACCTCGCTCATTGCACCTACGATATCATTGTCATGACCTGCCCAATCAATTTGACTTCCCTCTACTAAAAGAAAAAAACCATTTGCATTTTGCTTCAAGCGTTCAAGGGCGGCTTTTGTCATTTGGGCAAGGGATGGAACAGTCGGACCGCGGTCAATCTGTTTTGGCAGTTCAATAGGGGCGAATAAGCCAAGCAGCTGCTTGTTCTTGTTCATAACAAGATCTTGTAAAGTTGTGACATATCCAAAATCATTTCTAACAAACTCTTCTATTAAATTTCGGTCTTTTCGATTGAAATAAGAAGTGCCTCCCCCTAGCATCACATCGATTTTCTGTTTCCCTTCAATTCGTTCATCCAGATAGTCATCGGCAATTTGATCATATTGTTCTCTCGATTCGATGTGTGAGGCAAATGCTGCCAATGTTGCGTGATTAATCTGGCTCGTTCCAACGAGACCAGTAGATTTGCCGCGAAATTTAGCATATTCTAAGATCGTTGGTACGGTTTGTTTATCAATGTTTAAACCGAGAGCTCCATTATAGGTTTTATACCCTGTCGATAAAGCAGTACCAGCTGCTGCAGAATCCGTGATATTACTTTCAGTATCTAATGAGTAAGTGGATTGAGAGCCAACAAAGAATTGGTCAAATATAGTGGGGTTCATTAATCCATGTTGAGAATCATGATTAAAATAGCGCAGTCCTGTGGTATAAGAAAAACCCATTCCATCACCTATGAGTAAGATGACATTTTTTACTTTTTGGGTTCCGATATATTTCACAAAAGGACTAAATGGATTTAATCGAGAATCATGCTGCTGAGCGGTGGAATTTAACAAAATAAACAACACCTTTCATGTATGAATTTAACTTTCCTTTACTACGTATAACACTCCTTTTATAACATAAAAAAAGGTAAAGCAAATACGTAATACAATACTTTTACGAAAAATCAAAAGATTCTTAACAATGAAGTTGCTTTTATTAATAAACCAAATCTTTACAAGAAATTAACAGTATCTCAAGAAGAATAACTACATTTATCAAATACAATAAAGGGGAATTTATCATTTGGAGTAAAGGGTGAGTATGTATATGAGAATTGCTATTTTCACTGATACCTTCCATCCAGACATCAATGGGGTTGCGCGGACGCTGAAACATTTTACCAACTACTTAGATGAGCAAAACATTACTTACAAAGTCTTCGCACCGGATTCTCGTTCAAACGAATATATTTCTGCTCATATTCGCCGCTTTAAAAGCTTCTCCTTTTTCTTATATCCTGAGTGCCGGCTCGCATTTCCCAACCTCTTTCGCATCAAAACTGAATTAGAAGATTTTTCACCCGATATCATCCATGTTGCTACACCATTTAACATGGGACTTTGCGGTGTCTACCTTGCCAAAAAACTCAATATTCCACTAGTCGGCTCCTATCACACCGACTTTGATTATTACTTACAGTTCTATGACCTTCAATTTCTATCAAAAATCGTTTGGAAATACATGAAATGGTTCCATAAACCATTTAAAAGATTATTTGTCCCTTCTAGTGAAACGTTAACGCAACTCAAACGACAGGGATTTGCTAATTTAGAAATCTGGCCTGGCGGAGTCGATTGCCAGCTTTTTCACCCCTATTACGAAAAACAGGCTATTCGTGAGGAATTGGGGGTTTCAAAAAAGTACCTTCTTACCTATGTAGGCCGGTTAGCACCAGAAAAAGATGTGAAAACACTTCTAACCGTTGCTAAAGCTCTGCCTGCGGAAATGCATGAACGAATTCAATGGTACGTTGTTGGAGACGGTCCACTAAGGGAAGAACTTCAAAAAGAAGCGCCTTCTAACATGACATTTACAGGATATTTAACAGGAGAACGATTAGCGGAAATCTACTCGGCATCAGACTTATTTGTATTTCCTTCTCCTACTGAAACCTTTGGAAATGTCGTGATTGAAGCACTGGCAAGTGGTACACCCGCAATAACCGCCAATTCCGGTGGTGTAAAAAATATTATTAAGTCAGGGGTAACAGGCTATTTGTGTGAAACGGGCAATGAAGCGGAGTTTGTTAATGCCATTTTGAAGCTATTAGAAAATGATAATTTGCGAAGCCAATTAGGGATAGAGGGAAGAAATTATGCACTGACACAAAGCTGGGAGAAGATCTTTACCCAATTAATTTGGCATTACAGGAGCGTTGTTGAGGAACCTAAGATACCAAAATACGCTTGATTATTACTTCGAGATGGTTTAAACAATCCACAAACTTAAGGAGTGATCGAGTGGATACATTTTCACATATTGTGATGGGCTTAGGTATTGGGGCTCTGGCTCAAATAGACCCTGTAGTTGCCGAAAATTATCTCTTAACACAAGCAGTCGTTTTAGGTGCAGTTATTGGTTCCAATGCACCTGATTTTGATATTCTTTATCGATTAAAGGGAAAGGGAAGCTATTTCAGAAATCACAGAGGCCTGTCACATTCACTTCCTGCTCTTCCTTTATGGGGCATCATAGTTTCAGGCTTACTCTATCCATTCTTTGGTGGACCAGGATTTCTCCATCTATTTTTATGGACATTATTGGCAGTGATTCTACATGTGCTGTTTGATTTATTCAATGTGCACGGAACGCAAATCTTGATGCCCTTTTCCCGAAAATGGATTGCCTTTGATGCGCTCCCTTTAATCGACCCCTCTATTCTATTGCTCCATTTTCTAGGGTTTTGTTTACTCTTAATTTATCAACCAGGAATAACCTTTTTGATCATATATGTATTTATATTTTTATACCTTTGGCTAAGAACTTTTTCAACAGCTACAGCAAAAAAACACTTACAAGAACACTTTATTAGGGCAGTCCGTATCAAGTTAATTCCCTGTTTAGCCCCATTTAAATGGAATATTATCATAGAAACAGATTCGGATTTCTTATTCGGTGTATATTCAGATAATAACCTTGCTATTGAACATACTCTTTCCAAAAAAATCGATTTTCCAGTATTGGTTTCAGATAGTACAAACAACCAGTCTGTTTCGGATTTTCTCTCCGGTACAACATTCGCATATCCATTTGTTGTTGTTAAAAAGAACGGATATTTAGTCTTTTGGAAGGATCTCCGTTTTCGAACAAAAAAATTTTTTCCTAACCTTGCTATCATGTTTATTTCCTCTGACTTCAAAATTAAGAATAGCTTTATAGGAAAGATAAACACGATAAAGCAATACAAAAAAGTGTTAAGAAGCTTAACGAATTCCTCTTCATCTATTAAGTAAAATCGAAATGGACATCTTTAGATTCTGAAGATGTCCATTTTTAATTATTACTAAGTGGTGATGAATGTTCATTTAACAAGCTTAGGGAGAAATATTATTTCACCTCATTGAATATATATCACATAAGTAAAAAAACAATTTCACTGGAAAGGGGCAAATGAGTTATGGAGTATTGCATTTCTTGTGGAATGGAATTGTCGATTATGGAGAGGAATAGGGCTGAATGCTGGGAGTGCAGGGATACGACCACGGAAGCTTATGAGGAGGAAGAGTAGATTTCCATGCGCCAACCTAATGAATTAGGTATTTAAAAAGCTGCTTCTGAGACTTTTGTCTGGGACAGCTTTTTTAATATCCAAAATAAATTTGCTTTAGGGTGTCCCGGTCACGGTTTAAATTCCATTGGTGTATAATAAAAATTGTAAACAAGAGAATGGATAGAGGTGTGTTCATGAAACAAGAAATTGCATTTTTTCAAAGAGAAGAATTAAAGGTAAAGCCAGATTCCGCATCACTTGGTTTCGGGAAGTATTACAGCGATTACATGTTTGTTATGGATTATCATGCCGACCTCGGCTGGCATGATCCGCGAATCATCCCTTACGCTCCATTAACACTTGATCCAGCAGCCATGGTTTTTCACTATGGACAAGCCATCTTTGAAGGATTGAAGGCTTATAAAACAGCAGATGGAACCATCCAGCTCTTCCGTCCCGAAAAAAACATGCGCCGTTTGAATGAATCCTGTGATCGGTTATGCATCCCCCAAATTGATGAAGATTTTTTATTAAAAGCGATTAAACGATTAATTTTTACAGAAAAAGATTGGATTCCTGAAGGTGAAGGACAATCCCTTTACATTCGCCCGTTTATTGTCGCAACGGAGGCCTATCTTGGAGTCCGCCCTGCCCGCCAGTATCAATTGCTCGTCATTCTCTCGCCATCTGGAGCCTATTATGGCGACCAATTAAGCCCTGTGAAAATATCTGTCGAAGAGCAGTACGTCCGGGCCGTCATCGGTGGAGTCGGCCATGTAAAGACCGCTGGAAATTATGCCGCCAGCCTGAAAGCACAGGAAAAGGCCGATGCAAATGGTTATGCCCAAATTCTTTGGCTGGATGCGAAAGAGAATAAATATGTTGAAGAAGTTGGCAGTATGAATATATTCTTCAAGATCAATGGCGAGGTGGTAACACCCAAATTAAATGGCAGTATTTTACCTGGTGTAACCCGCGATTCAGTAATTCAACTACTAAAATATTGGAATGTGCCAGTGCGCGAAGCGAAAATTTCAATTGAAGAGGTTTATGACGCCCATAAGCGCGGTGAATTGGAAGAAGTCTTTGGTGCAGGAACGGCAGCTGTTATTTCTCCCGTAGGCGAATTAAACTGGAATGGTCATACCATCGTCATCAATGATCATCAAATCGGCCAGTTATCCCAGGACATCTATGATGAAATTACCGGAATACAACTTGGAAAAAAAGAAGATCCATTTAATTGGACGGTCAAAGTCAGTCCTGTTGAAATTTAATCAATATCGGTTTGCTTAAATTATGCCTTCTTAATAGAAGGCTATTTTCTTGAAAATATTCGCTCTATGAACTCATATATGCCTATATAAATGAATTTACTATCCCCATTTAGATAAATTGTAAAAACAGGTAATGATATATAAAAGAGGGCGGATTCTCGGCCGCCCTAATAATATGGTTTATCGTCTCTTCACACTAATTTTTAAAATAATCGTGTTATTAAGTTCTATAAATTCTAATACTATCGCTATATTTCGATGAAGTGTAATTATGATAAAGAAATTTTATTCTTTAAATCTTCTCTTTCAATGGTTGAATCATGCCGAATATAGTGGCACACGTAAGATTTGCGCCATCTGTCTTCTGTACGGTTTCTCCCAGAGGAATGAATCAGTAAATTATGGAAGAAAACGATATCTCCGCTTTCCATTACAACGGGTATTTGTTTTGACAAATCTGCGCCTTCCGTTTCGTCCGTCCATTCTTCATGCTCGTTTACATCCTTTACTCTTCCATGAGGAAGTAATCCTTCCTTATGACTTCCGGGAATGACCCATAAACAACCATTTTCCTCATCAACATTTTCCATCGCGACCCACGCTGCTGTTAACGTATTCGGCTTGTTATCAATATAGTAATAATCTTGATGGGCAGCTTGTCCAGGAGAACCTGGGGATTTATAAAAGTACATACTTTGAATACCAACCGCTTCATCGCCTAAAAGCTGTGCTAAAGCATCACGAATCATTGGCAATTTCATCATTTGTAATGAAAAGCCATCGTGCAAATGAGGGTTAAACAAACGCACTGAGAAACGATCCTTGTCACTAATTTCATGCCCTTTACGCGGATGCGCCCAATCTGGTAAATTCTCAGCGGAACGAATAGTGTAAATATGAGAATTAAATGCTTGAATCAAATCATTACTACAACCATTCTTAATACCAGATAGCCGTCTTCTTCATATTGTTTGACTTGTTCAGGACTTAATGGAGATGTTCGTTTAACTGATACAGATTCTAACATAATAATCCTTCCCTTCACTTTAATAAATCTAACAGTCACCAAAAATAGTAAAAGAATTTTCCGAAAAAACAAAATACACTTATACACCCTTTTATTTATTTTAACTCAATTGTATAAGTAAATTTATCTCCTCTAGCAATGGAAACCGTATATTCAATAATCTCTGCTTGTTCAAACGTAGTTCGCTTTAACAAAAGGCATGGAGAGCCCTCACCAATATGTAGCATTTCTGCTTCATCATTACGAGCACTAACCGCTTTAAAGCTTTCTAGCGCATTCGTAATATTCACCTGGTGCTTCGAACGAAAAATTTCATACATTGGTGTTTGTTCCAATTCTTCACTCGAAAGATTCTCAAAGCGTTTTACTGGTATATAGGATGTTTCATATAACATCGGCTCTTGATCAGCTAGTCTTAACCTTGTAATGATATACACTTCATCTTCCGATGTAAGGTTCATAACCCTGGCTATATTGCTATCACAGAAACTTTTTTGGAAAGAAACAACCTTTGTTGAGGGATGTTTCCCTGCTTTTTTCATTTCTTCTGTAAAGCTATAAAACTTCACAAGGCTTTGATTGTGTACCTTCGTTGATACAAAGGTTCCCTTGCCGTGGATTTTATAGATGTATCCTTCTTTTTCTAATTCCTGTATGGTTTGCCTTACTGTTGTACGGCTAACCTTGTAGGATTCACATAATTCACGTTCAGAAGGCAGACGATCATTTTCAGTAAACTCGCCCTGTTTAATTTTTTCTAAAATGATATCCATTAATTGATAATATAATGGAAGTCGATTATCTTTTTCTATCACGATTAGCTCCTTAAGTGGTATCTATGTCATTACCAGTTTTCTATATTATACATAATGCTGGAGCATTTACCACTTCTTTTCATAATAGAAATTTTTTTGTTGAAAAACATTGAAAATAAGTAATCCCTCACCTATTAGCCACTTCCATATTATGAAAGTTGCTAATAGATTAATAGCCTTATTGTTATGCCCACCACATATTGCCCGCTGATTCACGAATCAAGACTTCGTTCAAGTTTTTCACAGCACGTGATAAGCCTTCGTCAATTTACATCAATGCATCTTCATGTTCGATGCTGACAACAAAGTCATAGTTATACATACGGAGCGCACTCATCATATCGGACCATTCCTGCATGCTGTGTCAGCAGCCGGTCCCGATTTCCACTGCATTAAGCCCCGAAGCTTTCACATGATCGAGCATTTCTTCAAAGGATTTATTGGCAAACAAAACGGTAAAGACGCCTAATTTCATTGTGCAAACACTTCTTTCTTTATAGAAACAATTCGTTTCGTTTCTTGCGATTCAAGTGCTCCTAAAATGATTTGCAGTGATTTCATTCCCTCTTCACCACAAATAAGTGGTTTTTTATTTTCTTCGATGCTTTCAATAAAATGGTTGATTACATGCGAGGTAGACTGTCCGCCTTCCTCATTTGTCTGGATCTTATCAAGCTTATGATATACGATGCTTCCATCGCGATATTCTTCAATCAGTGAATATTCAGGATCAGCCTCTAAACGCAATATTCCTTTTTCACCGTAAATACTGGTCGAATTATCTCCGCCTGTCACATAAGCCCAGCTTGCGGCAAGCGTTCCAATGATGCCGCTTTCTGTTCGTAAAATACAAACAGCGTTGTCATCTACTTCTGTGTTTTGTTTCGCATTCGTTTCAATGAATGCTCCAACTTCGGTAAACTCTCCAAGTAAATAGCGCATTAAGTCTGCTTTATGAACTCCAAGGTCACCCATTGCCCCGATAAACGCCTTCTCTTTATTAAAGAACCAGCTTCCTGCTCCATCTACACTCCAGCCTTCTGGGCCTGGATGGCCGAACGTGGTTTTAAAGCTGTAGACCTTTCCAAGCTTGCCGCTTTCAATAATATCTTTTGCTTTTTGATGGGAAGTAACGAAACGCTGGTTATGTGCAATCATTAGCTTTTTATCATTTACTTTTGCTGCTTCAATCATTGCTTCCGCTTCTTCTTGTGAAGTAGCCATTGGCTTTTCGCAAAGAACATGTTTTCCGGCATTCAATGCATCAATGGATACAGGTGCGTGCAGATAGTTTGGAAGGCAGACGCTGATGGCATCAATCTCATCCAGCTTTAATACTTCCTTATAATCAGTGAATGCCTTGGCACTATACTCTTCTGCCATTTTCTCCGCACGTTCTGCGACAATATCACAAACCGCAACAATCTCTACATTTTTATTGGCCTCATATTCTGGCAAATGACGATATTTTGCAATACTTCCACAACCTATAACTCCTACTTTTAATTTTCTCATCTTCAAGTTCCTCCTTGTTATTGTGAAATATGTTCTTTATTTAATAAAGGCGGCCGATTGCAGGTGCTTTCCATTATGTAATGGCTTCCCTGTTCAGAAGAACGGTGAATGCCGTGCATAATTTCGAGTACATGCAAGGCTAGATCCCCATTTGCGCGTGGCAGTCTGCCTATTTCGATGGCTTTTGCAATATCTGCAAGCCCAATTCCCCGTAAATTATCGAAAGCGTCTCCTGCAGGTTTCATTTCTTTCCACTCTTCTTCATTGTGTCTTTTGACTAAAAGTGGAAGATTAAATTGATTCGGATCCGGCAAACTGATGGTTCCGTTTTCTCCATATATTTCAATGAATGGTGTTCGTGCTGCCGATACATCAAAACTAGTCGTAATGGTCGCGCTGGCACCGTTTACAAAATCAAGAATACCTGACACATGTGTTGGAATTTGAACAGTAATTTTTTCTCCATATTTTTCCTTGTTCGTGATCATGCGCTCAGGGAAGGTAATTCTGGCTGAACCGGCAATCCGTTTAACTGGACCCAATAAGCTTATGAGTGCGGTAAGATAATAGGGACCCATATCGTACATTGGACCGCCGCCCTCTTGATAAAAAAATTCAGGATTTGGATGCCATGACTCAGGGCCGTGTGACATCATAAACGCTGACGCACCAATGGGTTTACCGATGACACCGTCTTCAATTAGCTGTCCTGCAAGCTGAATGCTTTCACCTAAAAACGTGTCAGGCGCTGAACCCACTGTAACTTTGTTTTTGCGTGCTGCCTCTACAATCCGTTTTCCATCTTCAAATGAAATGGCAAGGGGCTTTTCTGAATACACATGTTTCTTATGTTTGATAGCCTGCAATGCTATAGCTGCATGAGCGTGAGGCACCGTTAAATTTAATATGATATCGATGTTCGTCGAAGTCATCATTTCTTCCACAGTTAACACTTGTTCAATATCGTATTTTTCAGCGGTTTCTTCTGCTTTCTTCATATCCAAATCTGCGCAAGCAATGATATTGAATTCCAGAAAGCGACGGCCGTTTTCTAAGTAGATACCGCTTATGTTTCCGCAGCCAATAAGGCCCACATTTAATGTCATCTTCCAATCCCCCTTTTATTTTTTTACGAGATGCGGCAGCTTTGTTCTTAAGTAGTTCAAACTCATTTCAATACTTACAAAAGGTGTACGGCGGCTCATATCCTGCTCAACAACCCACCATTTAACACCGTTTTCATCTCCTGCATTTAGAACGGCTTCAATATCTACACCGCCTGTTCCAAGCTCTGCAAAAAATTGTTCTCCATCTGTTGTCATATCTTTCAAGTGTACAAGGGGCGATCTGTTTTTATAACGGCTCAGCCACTCAACAGGACTTTCACCAGCTTTTGTCAGCCAGTACACATCGAGCTCTGTCTGCACATTGTCTGTGTTTGTATCGTCAAAAATGGCTTCAAGTGCCATTCTCCCATCCGACTGACGTTCTAGTTCAAAATCATGGTTATGGTAAAGAAGAGTTAAACCCTCTTGGCTGCAGGCTTCACCAACTTGATTTAATACCGAAATTAGAGCTTGATAGTCTTCTTCACTTCGACGGTCCGGCATTAAATATGGGCAGACGATATACTTACAGCCTAATATTTTTTGATCTTCAATGACTTGTGCCAAATTGCTTTCCAATTCTTCGAGAGACACATGACTGGAGACGGCCTGAAGACCTAATTGGTCCAATAATGCTCTTACTTCTCTCGGAGCCAATCCGCCATATCCAGCCAATTCAACTCCATCAAAACCAAGCTCCGCCACTTTTTTTAATGTGCCGGGAAAGTCTTTTTCACACTCATTTCGCAATGTGAACATTTGTACTGCTACAGGAATAGACATCATCTTATACCCTCATTTCCATTTAAATGTTTTAGTTAAAACCAATCAGAATAGTGATTCTTTAAAAACGCCAACTTCACTTCTGTTTGCACGGCTCCCCCGCCTTCATGACCATTGAAGGGATAAATGACCATTTGTTTCTCACTGCAAATACGATTATATGTGGCAAAATACATCTGCGCTGGGCAAATTTCATCTTTCAGGGCTACCGAGGCAAGGACTCTGCATTTAATTCTGTCAGCCATATTCATGGTGTCAAAATAGCTTAAAGTTTCCATGACCAAATCCGTTTCACCCGGATGTATCTTAAGATATTCAGCCACACTTGAGAAGGCCCCATGATATCCCTCAATACGACTAACAAGATTGCTATTGCTCGGTACATCAACCATGGCGAGCACTGGTCTATCATCCAATGCGGAGACAGCCATTCCCAGCCCTCCTCCTTGGCTTGTCCCTTCAAGGACGATTTTGGAAGCATCCACTTCCTCTTGACCAATAGCAAAATCAATGGCTTTGACACAATCCATGTAAACCGCCCGGAAATAATATTCATCTTTATCATGGACTCCCCTGCTGGCGTTATTGATTACAAATCCATTTGTGTATGCTGCACTGTTTCCGGTCTTTCCACCTTGATCTCGACAATCCACCGATAGTACGGCTATGCCCATCGTAATCCAATGCATAAAATCGGAAGGCTCTCCTCGACTTCCAGAAAAGCCGTGATAATGAATTAAGCATGGGTATTTATCCTTCTTCATAAATGCAGGTACAATAAACCATCCGCTGATTCTCGTCTCATCCATGCCGTTATAGGAAATATCGTAAACTTTGACATGAGTACTAGGATAATCTAGCAAAACCTTTTCAGCATTTAGAGGAATAGCCTTAGCCTGCTGAATTGTTTTCTTCCAAAATTCATTGAAATCATCCCTCCGCGTCAATGCAGGAAGGTAGTTATAGAAGTCCTTGGTCACATCATCTATATAGCCCATTCCCATTTCCCCTCCGTTATTTACTGCTATATACTAATGGATTCAAATGACTTACAGCTACCTCACCTGGTTTCACTCCTGGTAAGCACTGAGCTAAGTCATTTTTTCGGGCATTGCTGTCTGGTTCAGCAGCAATAGAACCATCTGCATAATAAATAATCGTCATGACCTCTCGCATACGGTCAGTTGGATTTCCTGGAGCATTGTGCATCGTCCAACCGGAATGAAATGTTGCGTCGCCAGCGTCCATTGCACCATAGGTCATTTTTTCGAAACCTTTTCCTTCAATATATTGCTCTAATGTCCGGTGAGACTCATCTGAAATCTCCAGTTTACTGACATATCCCGATTTTTGAGAGCCAGAAGCGAAATTCATGGATCCCATTTCTACTGTAATAGGAACGATTGGCATCCACATTGTGATCGTTTTGTCTGTATCAAACGGCCAATAAATTTGGTCTTGATGCCAGGGGGTGTGTCCGCCGCCCGGTTCCTTGAACAATGCTTGATCATGATAGATCCGCACACCATCAACACCCATCAACTCAGCCGCTACTTTTGCGAATCGGCGGGCCATTACGAAATGTTGAACAATTTCACTTCTTTCCCAAACATTCCCTATCTGAATGAACGCTTTACCATAAGTGCTCCGTTCGTGAATGGGCTTCTTATTATAGTTAAGTTCTTTGACAATATCCCTGATGGCTTTTCCATAAAAGGAAACCTCTTCGGAAGAAGCTAGACTTCTTAAACAAATGTGACCGTTTTTTTGATATTCTTCGATTTGATCTGAATTCAATTCATAACTTTCATTCAAAGATGGAATCTTATCAATTTTCTTACACATCTATTTTCCCTCCAAAAAAATCATAGACCATTTAACGTTTTTCCTAATACTTTAAGAGAGTTGGGGCTTTCATTGCCGTACGAATCTAGTGCATATACTTCAATTTCATACAGTGTGTTAGGCTCCAATCCCTCGAGTGGCAATGTTAATGGATTTGGAATAGGATCTTTGTAGAATTCTGAGAAGGCGAGAAATTGATTTGCTACCTTCCCTGTCTCCGCTTTTTTCATTACTATTTTATAGTCATGGACAAGAAGGGTATCTAGGGCTTGAGTAAATATGATTGTCAAGCCGGTATCCGTTGTATTTTCCTGAACAATGGATAGCATGGAACTTTCATTAAAGAATGGTGCCTCTTTGTGGCGTAACTCTGTATATTTGAAATTCTGTTTATTGACAGGACAGCTGATTTCAAATGGCTGCCCTATCCAATCATTCTTATGGATATCACGGCGATGAAGCAATACTTTGCTGTCATAAACCTCAACAACTATAGCTTGATTCAGGTTATTAGCACCCTCAGGTATTTCTCCTTGAACTCTTCCGCTTTCAAGAAATAAATAAGCACCTGTAGAAGTTCCTATTGAGGTGAAATCTCTTTGATGGATGATTCTAGGATCATCTAAAGGATAATGCGTATGGCCGGAAAACGCGATGACTTGAGGATATTCCTTCAATGTATTGTAGAAAAGATCTCTATTCTCAAAAAAGCCCCATTCACTTCCGTAAACTGTGTTGGTCATTGGGTGATGGTGGAAGACGAAAATCGGTTTGTTCGGATCGTCTGCATTTGCTTCCCTTAACTTTTCCCCCAGCCAGTCAATTTGTTTTGCAGAATACGTTCCTTCTGTTATACCGTCTTCTGTTCCTAGAATAATAAAATGATAGCCTTTAATGACTTTGTGATAATAAATCGATTGAATACCTGTTTTCTCGAAATAACGTTTTTGGGCTTCCTCTGTGGATAATCCATTCCAATAGTCATGATTCCCGATTGCGATCAATGGAACAGCATTTAGTAGTTTTCTAGAATTGTAAGCAGACATAAAGTTATCAAACTCTTGATTTGCTCCTGATTCTGTCAAATCTCCAACAACAACAAATGCATCCTGTTTTGGAGCTAATTGATTCAATTGCTCTAAAGTAGTGATAAATTTTTCTAGTGTATCATTATGTTCTTCATTAATATGTACATCGCTTATTACTGGAAAAATTAAATTCGGTTCATTTCGAGATATATCCCTACTCATTCCATTCCTTCTTTCATTCATTTTCTTTTCTCTTCCCAAATAAACTTGTCGTTTGATTCAATGAGATATTCGACACTAGGAATGACAAAGTGGGCTAACTGACTTAGTTCTTTATAAGAACCAACACCTGACATAACGCCTATTCCATACTTTGCATTACTGTTTTTGGCAAGCTGCATATCAATAACGGTATCCCCAACAATAATCACTTCTTCTCTTTTTAAACGAAACTTGTTACAGAACTTTTCGACTACTTCAGGATCAGGCTTTTTTTTATATAAATCTGCGGTTCCTATAAACTGGACGGCATCCTCAATACTTAATTTTTGTAAACATAGTTTTGTAGGTTCATAGTCATCTGCCGTTGCGATTCCAATAATAATACCCTTATCATTTAAGGTAGAGAATAGTAAACCCAGGTTGCACACCGGTTTAATGTTGTCTATATGCTCCCTTGTCTTATGTAACAATTGATCCGAGAGCCAATGATGCAAATGAGGCATTTCATTTGGCAAGACTCTATTAAATGCTGTGGCAATGTCTAAGGACGTTCCACTGGCAAAATATCCTTTTTCATCAATTTTGCCATTCCTTAATCCTATGGAATCACATAACTTTTCTTTTAAAGCTTTGTTATCCTTATCGCCGATGCTCTCTAGTAACTCTTCGATGACCTCATTTGCAATCTGAAGCCACATTTCATTAAATTTTAATAACGTACCATCTTTATCAAATAAAATACCTTTAATCCCCAACTGTAAAAACCTCCTTACTTACGCTCTGTTAAACTTGGTTGTTGATTTGCGCTCCAGGCGCGAGCGGTTCGCGGGCGTGCTGGGGAGCCTCCTCGGCGCTTTGGCGCCTGCGGGGTCTCCCCTGCCCCGTACTCCCGCAGGAGTCTTCGCGCCCTCCGCTCCAATCAACAGTGTTAAAAAATCAACAATGCCCTTTAACACAGCCTACGCAAAAAAGATAAAAAGCTAGAAAGCACTGCACTGAGTCTTCAATTTTACGTCAGGATTCCTTGCCTTATGATTATTTTATTCCAGTAAATCGGTCACCGAGATGATTAAAGCCCTTTTACCCAGAGTCCTGCCATCTCAATCCAATTAGCCACTTCAGGCTGGAGGGTCCATTCATTATCTTTACCTTTAGTCTCTTCTGTTCCAAGGGATAAACCATGTGCCCCCTTCGGATAAATGTGCATTTCCAAAGGTACTTTATTATTCAGAAGTGCACCTGCAAATAGAAAACTATTTTCAACGGGAACAGCATCGTCTGTATAGGTGTGCCATAGGAATGTTGGTGGTGTATCCGCAGAAACCTGTTTTTCTAGAGAGACTTCATGTAAAAACGTATCATAGTTCTCCCCCAATAACGCAATAAACGAACCTTTGTGAGCATACGTTCCAGAAGTAATAACGGGGTAACTCAACAGAATTCCATTGGGCTTTATCACTTCATTTGAAATCCCTAAACTTTCTGACAAGAAACTTTTATTCCAAAAAACACCTAAGCTTGCCGCTAAGTGACCACCCGCAGAAAAACCGGCAACGATGACCTTATTTACATCGACATTCCATTGTTCAGCATTTTTTCTGATTAGAGCTACTGCCATTGACAGTTCTAGCAGTGCTGTCGGAAAAACAGCCGGACGAACACTATATCTTAAAACACATGCATTAAATCCCATTGCGTTCATTCTAATCGCAATGGGTTCTGCTTCCCGATCAGAAGTAAATTCGTAGCCCCCTCCAGGACAAATAATGATCGTTGGACGTTTTCGACTACTATCAATTTCTGGAGAGTTACTCATAATGTAGGTATATAATTTGGCCTCAGAATGCTCTGTACGAATATCGATTATTTCATGTATCAAACCTTGCTCCACCTCTTCCTTTTAAATAACACCAGTAACGATGGAACTTGCAGGTACGGAAAACTCCGTCACTTGCCCACATAATCGCAGTGCAACCGGTACCTCTTCATGGGAACGATTCAACAGAACGATAACAATTGAACCATTCGGGTTTTTCAAACTAACAACATCCAACTTATCCGTATATTTTGTTGCAGCAATTCGCTTGGCTCCCGGCTCAATATATCGGCTAAAATGACCAATATAAGTGTATGAAAGCTTTTCTTGTACAATATCACTTTCTGTGTCACACATGATCGGAGCATCACAAAAATTGCCTACATAATTCGGACCACCTTCTTTATTGAGAATGATGTTCCAATCAATAAAAGCGTTCATACCGGCATTGATATTTCCGATAATGTCATATGCATACATTTGCGCATTTTCTAACTGTCCTGCCTCACTAAAACGGCTGTATTCCACACAGCCTTCAGTAAAGATCAGTTTCTTTTCCGGGAATTTTTCACGTACCAGCTTTATGGCATCAAAATGTTCACCGGTATACCAATGGAAGGCAATGCCCTGTACCATTTTATTGGTTTCTTCATCAATAATTTCACAGGCTCGTTCAAACATTCTTTCTTTATTGTGGTCCCAAACACAGACCTCAACATCTTCTAATCCATTTTTGACAAGGGCAGGATATAAATAATCACGTAAAAATTCTTTTTCCTGTTCACCCGTGTACAAGCAGGAATCCCATGTCTGTGTGGCATTGGGTTCATTTTGAATGGTAAACATATCAATTGAAAATCCTTTGTTCCGATATTGCTTAATGTAGTGACAAATATACTCAGCCCAGAATTGCCGATATTCCGGTTTCAAAGATTCACCATAAGTTCTTTGTCCATTGGTTTTCATAAAAGCAGGTGGTGACCAAGGTGACAACATGACACTCAGTGCTTTGCCCGCAGTTCGCTCAGCTTCCTTTAATAGAGGAATGATAAACTTTTCATCTCTTTCCATGCTAAAGGAGTTGAAATCAGTATCATCTGGATCATTCATGGCAGCATATTGGCTGACAGAAAAATCACAGCTATCTATGTGAGTACGGACAAGATTATAACGGTTTCCATTTCTTCCAAAATAGGCTTCTAGTATTCTATTTTGATTATCTTTACTCATTAAGGAGAAGGTATAACCTGCCGCCTCCGTAATGGCTCCGCCAAACCCATCAAACGTTTGGTATTCCATGTCAGGATATATGTTAACAACTTTCATTTCGACTCCACCATCACTTGAAAATTCTCTATTACTCTCATAAGTATTCTGGATATCTTCTTGATAGGTGGTGGTTATCAGCTTGATATTCATGCTTATATACTCCTTTAGTGTAAAAATGCTTAGGAATTTCCTATTCCTTCTTGCAAACACCTTATTATTTTCCTATTTATTTTCATATCAGTTCTCTAATAAAAATGGATCGTTGTTCTTTAACAGATAAATTGGAAGCTTCCATCAGTTTCGTCAAATCAATCGCTAGCGCAATATTCTCCTCCGCTTCTGTCCCATTCATAATGTGACCGATCCATTGACAGAATGCGGATTCCCTTGGCTGCGGCAAAGTGATCTCTTCCCAAGCTGACGATTTAGATTTGGTACTGCGGATAAGCATTTTTGGTTCAGGGGTACCATACAACAAGGAGCCCTCAGTTCCATGGATTTCAACTGTAAAAGGAGAGTGGCTATTGACAAAGCTAGTCTCTGCAATCGCTATCGACCCATTTGAATAGCTGAAAACAGAAACAGCATTGTCCTCCACTTCTTTTTCTGTCATATAGCCGTAGCTGGCGTTTACACTTTCCGGCATGCCCATGAACAATCTATTCAGATAAACTGGATGACAGCCAAGATCAATAAGCGCCCCTCCGCCGCATTGTTCTAAATTATAGAAGTGCTCAGGAAGCCAGCCAGCAATCGCACCATTATGGGCAACACGAACCCGTACAAGTGTTAGTTCTCCAAGTACGCCTTCGCGAATGACATTTTGAACTGCAAACGTATAACTGTCATTCAGTCTTGGCAGGGAGACAGTTAATTTAACTCCTGTTTCCTGAACGGCTGCCAGAATCTGATTTGCTTCTTTCAATGTAGGTGCGATTACTTTCTCGGTAAAGATGTGCTTCCCCGCCCTCGCCGATTTGACAATGACTTCTTGATGTCTATTTGTTGGCGCCGTCACAATAACGCAATCAATGCCGGGATCCTGCATCAAATCATCCAAATCTTCTATGAATGGCACACCCAACTGATTTGCCGCCTCTCTGCCGCGTGCTGGCAGCTCATCCCAGATAGCGGCAATTTCCGTTTCGGGGTGATTTAGAGCGTCATTGGCATAATCTTTAGCATGTACGTGCCAGTAGCTTAAAATAGCTACACGAATCATGTGCGTATCTCTCCTTATCCTATGAATAATTGAATTTTGACATCTCTATATTTCAAATATTATTAATCTACAAATGGCCTCAAATTGTACATTCCCAAGGCTTTTTAATAGGGCTTCCAATTCTCTCCATTCTAAAAAGTTCCTGTGCTTTCTTAGGCAGCTTGTCATAAGTTTCTTGCGGAATTGGGATGGAGGAACCTGCAGCATACCAGCTTCTGTTGAAGGTCATGGCAAGATTGGTCCTTCGATCATTTGAACGATTCGGTGTTCCACGGTGCCACATTCGAATATCACGAATTAGAATTGAACCTGCCGACATAAACACTTTCTCTGAATACATATGCTCCGCCGCGCGTACGATGTGCAAATGCGGATTCACACTGTTATTCAATGTGTCATGATTGGAACGATCCGGATTTTGGTGCGTCCCGCCGGGCCAGACTTCGAGCGGTCCATTCTCTTCGGTAACATCCACTAATGGGATATTTAAAACGAGACTGAAAACCGGCAGAGGAATGGCCAACTCAGGAAATAGCGGCATAATATCACAGTGAGCATTTTGATAATCTGATCCTGGCATCGGCGTATCAGACGCAAAGTAATTACAATGGTTATTCTTCCCTAGAAGCTGATCGATCACGGATGTGGCAATTGGATTACAGATAATGTCTTCATCTATGAAAGGCTCTATGAAAGGCAAAAACATTTGTGCACGATTTGTTCCAGTATTGTACCCTTTTCGTTCTATATATTCATCGAACAACGGGTCAAAATGGCTGCGGATATGGTTGATCTTCTCTTCCGAAATCACTTTATCAAAAACGATATAGCCGTTTGCTTTAACTTGCTCTACTGCAATTTCAAGTGTTTCTGGATTTAGTTGTTTTGTTGCTTTTTCTTTCTCCGTTAGTTGAATTTTCATTGTTTTCCCTCCAATGATTTATTCATAAAGTCGCTAAATAGAAAGATAGATTCATTGAATCTATGGAATATTCATTCATGTCCGCAGTAATTCCCGTCTTCAGGCTGATAAATCCTTATATAATCCACTTCCAACGTCTGAGGAAATACGGTTTCTTCATTCGGATACCCCGGCCAGTTCCCACCGACTGCTAAATTAAGCATTAAATAAAAGGGTTTGTTGAATGGGGCAGGGTAAGGTTGATTCTCTGAAGCTGCATCTTTACGGGTATACCATTCACTGCTCTTGTAATACAATTTACCATCGATATACCAGCGCATTTCCGTCGGTGTCCAATCCAGGGTAAACGTGTGAAAATCATCAGCAAACATTCCATTTTTCAGTATAAAGTCTCCACCTTTATAATAATGGGGATTTCCCATATGCAGTGTCCCATGTACTTTGTTTGGTTCGTGGCCGCAAAGCTCCATGATGTCTATCTCGCCGCAGCTCGGCCATTCTCCATGAATATCAAGATCTGCCGGCATCATCCAGAAAGCTGGCCAGATGCCTTGACCATATGGCAGTTTGGCACGGATTTCAAAACGGCCATAAGTCCAGTGCTCTTTACCGCGAGTGACCAGTTTTGCTGAAGTGTATGGACTGCCCTTATATTCTTCTTTCAATGCTTTAATGATCAACTTGCCGTCTTCGATATAAGCATTTCTTTTTTCTTTCGTATAGTACTGCAATTCGTTATTTCCCCAACCATGCCCATCGATATCATAGTCCCATTTCGACAAATCGATATCAGGTCCGGTAAATTCTTCGCTCCAAACCAATTTCCATCCATTATCTGCTGTTAATTTGATAGCGTTCTCGCTTCCCATAACACACCCTCCTTCACCGCTGCGTTACGAATCGCATGATTAATTGTTTCTCTGACGGAAAGCAGCCATTGATCGTCCTTTGGATAATGAGTAAAGTCTAGAGGCATGGCCTCCTCAATAATAGCTTCCACGGCTTTACGCCCTGCCAATTTTTCAAGCGCCACACAGGCAGCGATGTCTTGAAACGCCTGCTGCATCAGCTTTAACCGTATGGAACTTACAGGCCCATTCTTCCCTGGATAGACTAAGAATGCGTCCCCAGATGGGAATCCACGGTCAGCGTCTGTATTTAAATATGGATTTATATCCATATTTAAGCACTTGTGACCGTACCAATGGTTATAACCCCAATGTAAGAATCCTTTCACACCTGCTTTATATAATTGAAGGCCAATGACTCGAGTGCGTATACCCGGCATATTCATGAAACGATTCGATAAGCCATCTTTATACTCACAACAACAATAGTACGCCCAGAGATTTTCCACATTGTTTTCAATGAATTTTGAGATATGCTCCGTTGAAGCTACTGGTACATCCACTAGACCTCTTTCATAAAAATCATAATCCGATAACGCATCGAATACCGGCGCATTGAACCCAATCTCCTTGATGATGTTTCGTGCAACGCTATAGTGCTCGATATTGCTCGTATTCGGCTCATCAGAGATATGGAAATGGCATAGCTCTTCCCAATCTTTTTCTTGTAAAAATCCTTGAAGTGATTTTAGGAATGCCTTCAAAAACTCTTTATAGTCGTCTGAGTCCGCACGGGTATGCCACCCAAAAATCTTCGTTTCTACTCCATCCACATCCGCATAGATTTTCGGTGCATATTCAGCTCCCCATTGAGAGAACAAATGCGTCATTTCAAAATATTTCATACCTTTTTCTAAACACATCGTCATAAAACGATCGAGTAATTTGAAATCAAAAGCGTACACACCTGAATCTTTCCTGATTCGAACCAGCTGCACTGTGGGACGATCTCCACCAACATACATTTCAAGTGCAGGTGAGAAAAGCGGTGTTAGAATCATATTAATTTCATGCTCTACATAATTTTCAATGTAATTTTCAATAAGTTTGAAATGTTCCTCAGAAAGCATTTCTACGTTGTGTTGATCCGCGATGCAATCAAAATAAAACCATTCAGTACGCTTTAGCCCATGATCAGCCATTTCTACGTTCAGTAAGTCGAGGGTGAACACTTCGGGTGAAACCGTTTTGTTCTCGTGAACTACATTTAGTCCAATCTCATATATTCCTTTTTCTAAACCCTTTGTGTTTACATAAACCCAGAAACTATTCCACTGTTCATGAACAGCATGGATTTTATTTCCTGGATAAATTGGATCCGGATAAAGCCCAGGTGTCGTGCGCAAAAGATAGCTGTCATGATCGCGATAGTTAGGCATATTAGAAGGTACGAGCCCCACATGTCCAATTTCCACCCGGTCTTTGATTTCTGAATTTATTTCTATCGTTAAATTATGTGTAAGCTCCATTGTTTTTACTGCTAGTTGGAACGAAACATACTCATTAATTAACGCCGTCGTACGGTTATAACAGCTTGCATTCAAATCTACATCAGGAAAAACTTTTTCAAGTGGACTAATTAATCTCGTTTCAAACTTCATAAAGAACCACCTTTATTAAATTTTTTCTTCAAGTGCACTCAAAATCTTTACACGAACTTCTTCAAAATGTGTTGTATCCTCATTTGGCTTGTCAAAAGATTCTAGGCAACTTTTACACAATTCATCAGCCAGCGCCTTGTCTTTTTTAGCAAGCATGTTAAGCAGTTCGTAATCCTGAACGCCTGCTCTCATGGCTTCCAATCGCATACTTCCCCAAGGCATGTTTCCACCTGGATAGGAGATATGCGTGTCACCCGGCGGGAAGAAAAGATTCTCGTGATTGAAAGGATCCGCTTCCTCACACCAGTTAAAACCCCAGTGCAGGTAGCCTTTCATATCATATCGATAGTTCCCCCAATGCAATAAACGCGTTCGAATGAGCGGCATGTCCCAAAGACGATTCAAATAGTGACCACCCGGGAAGCAGCATGTATAAAACCATAACTCATCGCCATTTTTTCTTATACGTTCAAACGTATCCATATTTTCGTTATAGTAATTGTTCTTTGGAATCCAAATATCCACCGCTCCATCTAGATCGTACGTTTCTACAGCTTCCATCAAGGGAACGCCTGGTAAGTGTTTTCGCACAATACTCGACAGAATACGATACTCATCTTTACAACTATCAATTGGTTCGTCACCAACATGTTGGTGTAGAATTTCCAGCCAGTGGTTTTCCTCTAAGAAAGTCTTCCATGCTTTTAAATATTGGCTCACAAAGTCGTATCCTTCAGGGGATCTTGCAGGAACGCGATTTTCCAGAATATCAACAACGAAAGTTGAATCCCCAAAATTATTGCGGACATACAATAGATTACCTTCAATATGTGTAAAACCTTTTGAAAGAAACATTTCTATCAGGCGTTTTGTACGGTCAAACTTAAACACGTAAGTTCCATCATCAAGTTTAGTAACTTCACGGATTTCGTTCGGAATCCAAAAGTGAGTTTGTAGGGTTCTCGCCATTAATTCAGCATATTTGTCTATCATGGCCCAGTGTTCTTCAGACCACATTTCCAAATCATGCTGCGTCGCAATATTATCAACTCTGTACCAATTTGAAATATACAAACTCTTATCTTTTGGAATAGATACATTAAATACCTTTAAATTTATTGGGATTAAAACACACTTCTCCCCAACCATAAGTTCAAGATTAAAAACATGTTCTTTAGCACATACACACTCATCTACATAAAACGCTAAATAAAGTGCTTCTGTTGGTGTTTTAACTTCTAATTCACCAGGTATAATCGGTTGAAGGGCATCATTCACACGGAATGGAGCCTTCCTGGTCGTGTAGCCTTCCGCTGACTCGCCTTCCTCTTCGTTTACACAGAAACTTACTGGACCTGTGTTTTTCTCACATAGCACATCAATCTGTTTGTAGACTTCTAATGAAATACCTGTTGGCAGAGGACAACTCCATTTATACTTGGCACCAATTTCTACATTATTCAGCAAGATTTGAGTTGAAACATAGGCTGCCTTTGCCGAATTGAGTTGAACTTCTTTAACTCCGAGCTTTGAAACAAAACTATCACTATACAGCCATTCATTTTGGTTTACGACTTGATATTCCATTAATATAGCAACCTCATACATTATTTATTAAGAATATTGTCCATTTACAAAAATAGTGAGCCATATAAATTACCATGACTCACTACTTAAGAGTAATTAATTCTTTGTAAAAATCTTCGAAAGTGTACCTGTATTAAGCTTTAAAAAAACAAACATATAGGTTGAAAATAGGCCTAGTACGATAAATATTGGGAAGGTGCTCCACAATACAATACCTACAAGTAACCCCGCTAGGACAGGAATAATTGTTTTGTAAAAATACGCAAGTGAATAAAAAAATGCTACTCTGAAAACATGCAATGTCTTTACTTCATAAGACAAAATTACCAAATAATTAATCATGTTAAACGATACAATCAATGATGAGATAAATAGAGTGATAAAATTAATTCCACTTCTCAAAAGAAAATAAGTAGAAAGAAGCGAGAATAAGCTGACAACAAATGCTATTAGAGACTGCTTCCAGATCCTCTTATTGAGCTTCATGTTATAGAAAACCTTACGATCCTCTACAAGGTTTAGGACACAATGGCATAAGTAAAGCAAAGCCACCGGTATAGTGAAAATGGGAATAGAAATGAGGTTAAAGAGTACGTTCAAGGCAATCAGCTGTACAATTAGTGACAACAATCCATAAAACTTTCCCTCAATACTAAACATTTCTATTCCCTCTTTCAGCTTAAAATCTATTGGCCTTTTTTAATGTTGTACTCAATTTGCTTGTTTCTTTCATCTGTGATTTGCTTCCAACCTGTAGACTCTCTATATGACTTAAAATCTTTAAAAGACTTTGCAACCTCAGAGTCAGATTTCGCACTTAAAATACTTGCAGCAGTTTGTGCCCAGTTTTGATTGATTTTATTTAGATTTCTTACAGATTCTTTAGATAACATTGCATCTAGGTTAGTAATTTTACCTGGGAAGAATAAATAATCCTGAGTCCATTCCTTTTGTTGCATCAATGCTGCCGGGAATTGACTTGATCCCATTTGTCTTGATAATAACGCACTATCAGTAACCCAAGGGTGAGAGCCTAATCCGATTTCAGTTTCATATTTAGACGGATCAGTTTGTTTTAAAGTAAGCAGATCTTGGTTAAGCACAGGCTTGCCATCTACCATTTTATAAGTCTTTCCTTCTCTACCGTAGTTCATTACATTATCGCCCTCAGGACTAGTTAAATAGGTTAACAATTCCATTGCCTTTTCAGGGTTCTTAGCTTTCTTAGAAATGAACGTTAATGTCCATCCTTGAAGTGATGGACCTTGTACGATTGTCTTCCTTCCAATAGTAGAGGCCGGGCCATTTACAGCAATATATGGAGCATCTGGAGACTTCAAACTTCTTTGGCTCATTGGATCAGTATCACCAATGATGTTTGGCTGGAAATATGCAAAATAACTTCCGTTGATAACTTGTGCATTGTTGTTATCATCATTCATTGTTAACATGTCACGGTCGGTTAAACCATCGCGACGTGCTTGAGAAAGTGTGCTGAACCATTTTTGAAAATCTTTATCCATATAGCGGTCGTATTGCTTGTCATTTTTTGTTAATGGAACTCCAATCATATCAGCAAGCATGTCGCTAAAAATTCTGTTGTCTTCTGGAGTTAACATCGGCCAAGTTCCAAGTGGAACAATTGGTTTCCCGCTGTCATCTTTTAATCCTAATTCTTGCACTTTCTTAAGGGCTGCAATGAATCCTTCAGGGGTAGACATGTCTGGCTTACCAATTTGTTCGTAAATGTCTTTACGAACTAGGAAAGCCTCATTTCCATAAAGTCCACCTTTTTCATAATCTGCTTTTGTTGTTGCATAGTTTGGATAACCATATAGATGTCCGTCTTTTGTTGTGTAGTATTTTGTTACTTCATCTTTAGAAGCACCATTATAGAAATATGGGTCATATTCTTTTGATAAAACATCTAAAGGAAGTGCCCATTTAGCTGCATCTTGTACTAGCGGATCTGCTCCATCTAGTGTGATAATGTCAGGAAGGTCTCCCGATGCCATTTTCGTATTAAGGTTTTCACTTGTTCCAGCTTGGTAGGTAATACTTACGTTTGTGTCCTCTGTAATAAACTTCGTTGCGTAATCCTTGCCCCACTTTTGTGCAAACCAATCATAGTTCACATACCAAGTTAGGTGCGCTTTTTCTTTGTCTTTTTTCCAACTTGGAGTGTCTTTGCTTACTGAAATCTTTGCCTTTGGAAGGTTATAAGAATCGCCGCTTGCATTCTTACTTCCTTCACAACCAACCAATGATAATCCGCAGACCATTATTAATGAGGTAACCAGAGCTTTCTTCATGTGTAAGTCTCCCCTTTTGTTTTTGTTTATTCTTTCACTCCGCCAACTAACATTCCACTTATGAAATATCGTTGTAAGAATGGATAAACCATGATAATTGGTAGTGTTGTTACAACCATCGTTGCTTGTTGCAAGGATTGAGTTGTAAAAGCATTCGCAATGTAAACGCCAGCCTTAGCAGATGTTGCTGCTACCGAAGATGTTAAGACTTTGTATAAGAAAAACGAAATTGGGTACAAATCCGGATTAGTAATATACAACTTTGTTGTAAAGAAGTCGTTCCACTGGTATACACCATGGAAAAGCGCAATTGTAGAAAAAACCGGAAGTGAAAGCGGTACAATAATCTTGAAAAAGATTTGGAAAAATCCTGCACCATCTATCTTTGCAGATTCCTCCAAAGAATCTGGTAACCCTTTAAAGAAATTCATAAATATAATCATGTCATAGAAACTGAATAGGGAAGGGACGATATATACCCAAAAGCTGTTCAATAATCCTAGACTCTTGATTACTAAAAATGTAGGAATCATACCACCACCAAAGAACATAGTAACGATACCCATTTTGATGAAGAAATTTCTTCCCTTTAAATTAGTTTTACTCATTGCATAAGCGGCAGCCCCAGTCACCACCAGGTGTCCAAAAACACCAACTACCGTTTTTAAAACTGAAATGCCAAGCGCATGATATATTTTAGAATCCTTCAGGATCGTCTGATAGTTCACTAGCGTAAACTTTCTTGGGAAGAACGTAACTCCTCCCCGCATAGCATCCATTCCATCATTAAACGACAGAGCTAATATGTTTATTAATGGAAAAATAATCAATGCAAGAAAGAAAATCATAAACGAGATATTAAAAATATTAAAAATCTTTTCTCCTTTTGATAGTTTCATATTCAGACCTCCCTCCTTATTTAGAAAATAGATGCCTTATTAATTTTCCGTGTCGCCAAATTGGCTAGGAGGAGAAGTATGACTGACACAACTGAAGTAAATAACCCTATTGCTGCTGCGTAAGAAAAATCACCATTCCCTAGACCTAAGTGATAGACAAACAGATCTAAAACTTCGCTTCGTGGCATGTTCAATGAATTTTGCAGTACCAAACCTTGTTCGAAGTTAGAACCAAGGACACCACTTACTCGAAGTACAAGCATAAGTACAACGATTTGACTAATACCTGGCAATGTAATGTGCCATATTCTGCGAATTTTTCCGGCGCCATCAACCTTAGCTGCCTCGTACAATGTCGGGTCAATTCCAGACATTGCTGCCAGATATAGAATCGTCCCCCATCCAACTTCTTTCCATATGTCAGACAATGTCGCAATTCCCCAATAGTTATTTGGATTTGACAAAAATTCTATTGGCTTCGAAACAAGATGCAATGACATTAGGATATTGTTCAATAGACCTGCTGCACTCAACCACGAAATAACCATTCCACCTAGTATTACCCAAGATAAAAAGTGCGGAAGATACGAAACCGTCTGTGCAAATTTTTTAAACATCCCCACTCTTAATTCATTAATTAGGAGTGCAAGGATTATTTCTGCAGGAAACCCAATGAGAAGTTTCACAAGACTAATACCTAGAGTATTGAAAAGTACATTGTAGAAATCCTTGTCCCCTAAAAATGCTTGGAAATTTTGGAACCCTACGAACTCTGATCCTGTAAAGCCATCGAGTGGAGAGTAGTTTTGGAAAACGATGATAATCCCAAACATCGGGATATACGCAAACAGAATCATTAAAATAATGCTTGGCCAAACCATAGCTTGCAGCTGCCATTGAGAAAAGAATTTATCTTTAGATTTATGCTTCACCTTTATACCGCCTTTCGTAAGGCTATAAAACCTTAGCTCCCCATTTTCGTATGCGCTATTTTTACAGCTGTTATTTTCGGTATATGTTACGCAGTGCTATAGATATTCAATATAATTAATTAATATTATTAAATATAGCCCTGCGCAACATCACATTCTTATTAACAAAACAGTAGGGTTTAAGCAAGTTTACTCAATACTCGATAGTTAAAGCAGAATGTTCCAGATCGTTAATATAAATGTTAAATGCTCCAGGCTCAACGCTTTGTTGTAAATTCCCATTTAAGTACTTTAAATCCTCTAACGTAATGACCATCTCAACTGTCACCGTTTGATTTGCCGGAACGGTTACCACTTGATATTTTTTCATTTCACGTATCGGACGTACCGCTTTCGATACAAGGTCTTCTATATACAAGATCGTAATCTCTGAATAGTCATACTCACTTGGATTGTTTACTTGGAATGAGATTTTTAGGTCTTGTTTTTCGGTAATCTTATTACTAGAAATCTTTAAATTCGTGTACTCTGAGTTTGTATAAGTTAACCCATGTCCAAATGAGAAAAGCGGCCCAATCTCACAATCTTGATATCTGCTGCTATAACTGGATTCATTGGCCGGGCGCCCCGAACTATATTCATTATAGTAAATAGGAGCTTGAGCTGAATATCGCGGAAAAGACATTGTTAATTTTCCAGAAGGAGTATCCTTTCCAATAAGAAGTTCAGCAATGGCCCAACCAGCCTGTGTACCTGGGTACCAGCACCAAAGCAGCGCTGGAATGTCGTGGATGATATCTTGCAGGGCTAGAGGTCTCCCTGAGAAACAAACACAAGCATATGGCTTATTCGTTTTCTTAATAGCTTTTATAAGCTGCTGTTGTTGCTTCTCTAGCTCGATTTGTACACTGCTATGCCCTTCACCGCTTAATTCCCAATGCTCCCCGATTGCGGCAATAATGTAATCACAATTTTCCAGCACTTCATTCGGGCAATCCGCAAGCGTTTCAAAGGCACCTATTTCTAAGGAATCATCTACTAACTTCATGCCTTCTGATAAAGAAACTACATCGTCAAAATTCCCTTTACATTGCCAATTTCCAAGCAACTCTCTTGTGTTTGCGAATGGGCCGACGATGAGTATTTTTTTGTATTCCTTACGAATTGGCAACATATTATCGTTCTTTAACAATACACAACTTTTTTTAGATGCTTCCTTAGCAAATTCCAAGAATTTTGCGTTCAAAATCACTTTTTCTTCTAATTCTTCATCTACGTAAGGGTTTTCAAACAATCCCATTTCATTTTTAAGCTGTAAGATTTTCAAAACAGCTGCATCGATCTCATGTATGAGCGCTGGGTTTTCTGCTAAAATTTGTTGATAATTTTCAAGATAGAGAGTAGAAACCATTTCGATATCTATTCCTGCTGTTAAAGCTAATTCAGCTGCTTCTTTTCCATCTTTAGCTACTCGATGGTTCCGCAATTCTGCAACTGCGCCCCAATCCGAAATAACAATATCGTCAAATTGATACTTCTCTCTCAAAATATCTTTCATTATTTCTTTACTTGCCGTTACAGGAATACCATTAAAGGTATTAAAGGAACTCATCACAAATTTCGGCTTTTCTTTTAGAGCGATCTCATACGACTTACCGTAATACTCGAAAAATTCTCTCATAGACATATCAACCGTATTATAATCCTTACCGCCAATACCAGCTCCATACGCGGCAAAGTGCTTTAAACAGGCTGCTACTCCGTCTTGAGGGATCTTTCCTTCCTCATCTTTCTGATACCCGTTAATCATGGCACCACCAAGATTTCCGGACAATAAGTGATCCTCTCCAAAAGACTCCATCACTCTTCCCCATCTAGAATCCCTCACAAGGTCTACCATCGGCGAAAAATTCACATGGATACCAGTAGCACGTAATTCAGAAGCCGTGTACGCGGCCGCATCTCGTAAAATATTTTCATCCCATGTGCAGGAAAGACCTAATGGAATGGGGAAAATTGTCTTATACCCATGAATGGCATCGTGCATAAAGAGCAAAGGGATTTTTAATCTTGATCTTTTCAAATATTCCGATTGAATGAGATTTGTAATCTTCGCACTCGAAACCCCAATAATACTGCCAATCGTATATAAAGTATCTCCTTCAAGTAACTGCTTAGAATATCCCGGACCCGTTTCCACCATCTCATTGTCCACTTTACCAACATAATGTTCCCCGGTAATTTGAGAAAGTTGTCCAATCTTTTCTGGAAGGGTCATTTCTTGAAGTAACTCTAGTATTTTTTTATTTTCCATACAAATTTTCACCACTTTTCTAGCAGAAAATTACTTCCACTCTAGTTTTGGCAGAATATCTTTTTGCAATTCGCACATTTCATCAATCATGGCACAAGCTTGATAATAGGTAGGGGCTTGCGGATCTAGTAAAATAGCTTGTAATAGTTTTGTTTTTGATTTCTCCAGGTACGCCTCTATTAATAATTTATGGATTGTTCCTTGAATATGAATAGTTCCGATAATGGCAGTTGGTAGTTCTACTGTCATTGGTTTAAGGGTGATTCCGCGGCCATTAACAATGGCTTGTGTTTCAACTACCATATCATCAGGAAGGCCTTTGATAGCCCCGTTATTTTGCATATTTACCGCGTTTAATTGAATTTCATCGTCAAAGAAAATCGCTTCAATAATTGGGATTGCGTATTCACAACTATTTTGAACATTGTCTTTATCAAATTTATACGCTTGCTCCGTCCATAGCTCTTGTGTCTGTACTTGAGAGAATAATTCTTGATCTAAATTGTTACCGCTTGCGCAATACACAAAATCCGGTGTTCTAGAGTCCTTCTGCCATAGTTTTTCTCTGATTGGGTCATAGCGATACTGCAGTGATAACCCTGCATAAAAGTCTTCAGCATAAGAGATATATTCACCGCAATGATTAGTACCTGGATATGGATAATAACCATAAGTGTGATAAAGGGTTCTTGATAAAGCGAAGTGTTCAAATTTCGCTAATCGATTTGCTTTTCGTTCTTTTTCATCAAATAATGGATATAAATCTTCACCTGTTTCTTTATTCCAAATTTTCGTAAAGAAGCCAAAGTGATTTAGCCCTCCGCCTTCAATGCCAATTTCACTTGTATCCATTTCCAAAAATTCAGATAATTGATGAATTCCCATATCTAAACCATGACATAACCCTACTACTTTAATAGATGTTAGTTTTGAAATGGCTTCTACTAACTTCGCTTCTGGATTCGTATAATTAATAAACCACGCATTTGGACAAACTTTTTCCATTGTTTTCGCAATTTCAAGCATCGGCCCTAAATTTCTCAAAGTATGGAACATAGAACCCGGCCCGCCATTTTCGCCATAAATTTGTTTACTGCCATAACGACGAGGAATATGAAAGTCTTGAGACCAATAAAAATATCGTTCAACTTCAATGGCAACTATAGCAAAATCAGCATTTATTAAAGCTTCTTCTAAATTTGTTGTTTGCCAAATCTTTGCTGGATGTGAAAATGCTGTAAACATTTCTGTTGCATATTTATAGGTCCTATTCACATTTGCTTCATTAATATCCATAAGAGCAATTTCCAGTTCAACCTGATTCTTCAGCCTATTTGACAGAACCATATCTTGAAGAGCTCCTAATGCAAAAGACACACTTCCAGCTCCAATTAACGATACCTTCATTTTTTTCATAGCTATCATTCTCCTTTAGAATTTTTTAAAGCTATATATCCAGCTCCGATAACTCCTGCATCCAGGCCGAATTCCGAAATAACAATTTTTACTTTGTCTCTTAAATTCTCTAGAACTTTATGTTTAGCGCTTTCATTTACTTTTTCAATTAACCATTGGTTGTTGAATATAACTGCTCCACCTACAACAAAAACACTTGGATCTAAGGTCTGAATCAAAGAAGCAATCGCACTTGAAAAATGCTCAACCCATATATGAATAACTTCTTTAGCTTTTTTATCGCCTTTTTGATAGTTTTCAAATAACAATTGTGTTGTAGCATCAGTACCATACAAATGCTTGCTTTTCATTTCTAAGGCATAACCACTGCAGAGGGATTCTAAGGTTCCATCATATAGTGTGGAATGATTTTTTTTACTATCAGAGATGATCATACTCCCAATTTCTCCGGCATAACCGTGTGCACCATGAACAATTTCTTTATTATAAATAATGCCGCTTCCGATTCCTGTACTAATCGTGATATACATGGATTCATTAAATTCCTTGGAGGCTCCATGATCTGATTCCAGGATTGCTATAACGTTCACATCATTTTCAAAGTAAACTTCGTATTCGGGAAAGTAGGATTTTATTTTTTTGATTGTCATTCCTTCTAAACAAGGAATGTTGGTTGCATCCAAAATACATTCAGTTTCTTCATGCCACGGAATAGGTAGGGCAAGCCCGATTTTACTGGCTTCTTTTGTTTCATTCACTTTCTCAGTCATCTTTTTAATATGTCTAAACATTTCATCAGCATTTTGGAAATCACTCGTCAACGCTGCTGCTTTCCGAATTAAATGAAGATTTTCATCAACCAATCCAACTCGGATGTTTGTCCCTCCAATATCTATCCCAATAACACTGCCTCTCATCATGTAAACTCCTCAATCTTTATTGCAATTAATATATTTCGCTGCTTCCATATCCAAGAAGAAGTCTATATGTTCATATCCCAGCAATTCCTGTGCTGGCAATATTGCTTCTGGATTTAAGACAATTTCTTTGGCTATTTGAGCCTTTCGTTCGCCAGTAATCGCTACAATGACTCTTTTACTATTGATGACTTGACTTAGTCCTAGGGTAATCCCTTTCTCTAAATCTGTATGGTTATTAAAATATTTCTGGGCGACTTCCTTTGTCTTTTCTGATAAATCTACTACACTACTATGATTCAAAACCCAACATCCAGGCTCATTTAGGCCAATGTGTCCATTCATGCCGACACCCATTAGACTGAACGTAATGGGATTCTTCTCAATAAAATCATCAATTCTTGAACACTCTTTTTCTAAGTCAGGCCTTGTTCCATCGAAAAATTCTATTTGCTCACTAGTTAAGCCGACAAGAGAAAATAAATCTTTGTTTAGCATTTGATAGCAGCTTCCTTCAGAAACTCGATCAATTCCTACCCATTCATCTAAACTTACGATCTTAAGGTCTTTTACTCTACTTTCATCTTCTACTTCTATAGCAAACTTGCGATAACTTTTTTCTGGTGTGCTGCCCGAGGCTAAGCAAAATACCGGATTTTCATCATGTAATAAATATTCCTTCATTTCTTTTGCTATTTCGTTTGCAACTTCTTCTTCATTTTCAAAAATTCTTATCATGATTATTCACTCCTATAGCTTTACATAGAAATGACCTTAATCATTTCACGTTGAAGTGTTAAAATAGCTGCTCCAATGGCACTTGAATTATTCGCAACACTAACAAAAATATTTGGAGACCATTCTGTGTATTGTTCGATATATTTTTTCGTACTATTTAAAACACGATCTGGAAATAATGCTATGGTCTTTCCGCTTATAATGATTTGATCGATATCCAAAATACTAATAATATTAATAATGGCTAAGGCAAGATTTTTTGATATATAATCTACACAGGCTTCGAGGTCTTCATCAGTATTTAAGTTATAATGGTTTAACAAATTATTAATCCCTAATTTACCTTCTAACCAACCAACTGAAGATGGCGTTTTCTTATATTCCGAATCAAAGCACATATACTGCAGTTCCCCTGCGCTTGCATTGAATCCTCTATACAAATCTTTGTTTAAGATTATGCCTGCACCAATTCCATCCCCTACAGCTATATGAACCAAATCCCTTGGGGTTTCCTTAGCGTTTTCCAAATTTCGAAATTCAGCAACCGTTGAAGCGTTTACATCATTTTCAAGAAGAATTGGCAAATCAACTTCATTTTCTAAATTTCCGATAATCATTTCGTAATCAAAATCTTTTTCCGTACCATCATCGGTTTTCATTCTGATTGTTTTTTTCCTCGTATTGATCGCTCCATCAACACCGATGCCAATTCCTAAAACAATACTGTTTGTTTCTTTAGCCTTGTTTATCATACGCATAACAATGTCATTAAAAAGAAAAGTAAAGTCTTTATCATAAAAAGGGATATCTGTTTCAGTGGAATAAGAATCAATAATTTTGCTATGCAAGTTTACTAGTAAAGCAGTAATTTTTTTCCCAATAAATTGTAGTCCAATCGTAACGTAACTGTTCTCATTAAAGCGATAGACTGTTCTTTTTCTGCCTAAACCACCATTTCCATCCCGACTTTCACCCGTAGTGGTTAATAATCCGATTTCATCAAAGAAATTTACAATCTTACTTACCGTAACAAAGCTCATTGCTGTTTTCTCTGTAATTTCAACTTTTGCCAACTCAGGATGTTGTAACAAAATATCAAAAATAATTTTTCTATTTTCATCCTTAATATCATTTGGTAGAAATGACTTCATTTTAATCCCCCAAACCCATATTAAACTATATTAATTAATAAACTTAAATAATTAAGGAAAATTTATAGGTCCATAAAGGACCCCTGTAGTTTCATTATATTCTGAAGATTTCGGATGTCAATAGGAAAATTGTAAGCGTTTCCTTGATCAAGAGAGAAGGAATTTCTTTCATCCGCTTGATTTCATTACAAAATAATGATAGTAAGCTTTATTCCTGATCGTCGAAAATTCGATATTGACCAAATATAGCGAGTTGATCCTCCCCTAGATTTTCGGGCAAGGGATCTCTCAAACCAAGTCTTTCATTTATCAAATTCCACAGATTTGTACGGCTATACCGCTGGTGAACAAGCGAGAAGTTTGTTGATTCCAATAACTTTTTCGCTTCATCGTATCTTTTTTGATCAAATAACAGTTGGCATCTTCGTTCAATCAATTCTTCATCATTTAGTGCACTTACTTGCTCCAGCCAGTCATCTCTTTCATCCATTTGCTCTTCACCCATTAATTCTAATGCTAGATCTCTTTCAATGATAATCTGAGGGTGCAAAGATAAAGAAGGTAGGTTTATATTAGAAAGAGCCTTAAGGCATTGAAATGGTAATTTTTTATTACGCAAATATATTCTGGCTTCTACTATTCGAGCAAAATCGTTTCTAACTTCAGAAAGGACTTGTAATCCTTCGTCATACCTTTCATTTCCTGCATACCAAACACCTAAATAAAAATTCCATAAATCGCTTTTGCAGGCATCTGAATGCTTCATAGCCCAGGTTAGAGCTTCTTCTAATTCATACATACCTGAAGGCGGCCAAGTGTTATGATTTGCTTCGGGAGGATCAGGCAGTTCATTCGTTGTTTCATTATCGAATGCATTTAATAGTTCAATCCACGGTAAAACTTTTGCCCTTCTTGTCCAGTTGAACCTAGGAATCTCTTTTTGAGAAATCAAATTTACAGGAGGAATCGCCAATTCATTGATATTACAAGATTTTGAAACAGGAATCCAATATTCACAATATACCTTTACTTCACCAGGTGCCAATTCCTCTTTGATGGACTGATCTTTAATCGGTCCAGCTTGTATTTCAACGTAGGATTCATTTTTTAGCGATGTATTGAATGCCCACTTTTCATCCTTGCCAATTCCATAGGTCCAAAGTTTGATGCCAGGTACATCATTTTTATCAGAGATATGGTAAAGCCCCGATTCTAAACTAGGTGTAAAAACACCAAAAGCGTTTGTTGCCGCATTTTCCCAAAAAAATCCTGCCATATGGTCAAACTTATTCAATCGAATCGACTCATCACCATTCCAACGAAAATTTTTCATTTCATGGCCATGATAGAGGACATCCCCTTCCGGAAAATATAGTTCCGTATCATCTCTAACAGGTAAAGCAGCATTAGACCAAGACATCCATGGGTGGCTCTTCGAAGTCGGGTTATAAAATAATGATCTTTGTGTTAAAAAATGGTCAAACTCTCCTAACGAAAATTCTATTGTCCACTGCATGCCATATCGGACTTCCTTTTCGCCGCACCAAATATAGATTCGATTATTTTTAATTTCCACCTTATACTGTACTGCTTCAATCTGAACAGGTGTATGTGAAATTGGAAAACTGACTTCAATTCCTCCACTTAGAAATGCCATTCTTGGCAAAATACGTACAGGTTTTACTGAACTAGAATCGTATAATACTTCTTTATTGCTTGATTTATCAATTAAAGAGAAAACCTTCCCCCCTAAATCAGGGCAAATCTTAATTTTGAGGAAATTATTTTCCATGATGATCATTTTTACTTTGATCAAAGATGGTCTCTCAAAAGTTTCTACAAAACTCTCATATGGATAGACTCCATCTGGATCACATATTGTTGGAATCGGACCCGCGGATTGTATTGGATGAAATAATAAAAGCTCTTCCGTTTCAGTAAGATTCAACATATTAAACTCTTCCTTTAATGTATAAATTTAAAGTATATTTTCCACACAGTCATGATGTCATTACCAGTTAAGGTTAGTATATCACTTTATTTTACAATCCCAACAATTTTTTTCTGAATTTTCTTGGAAAAGTACGACATATTTCTACACCCTCTGATTTCAGATTTACATTAAATCATGCTTTCTCCCTTAGGATCACTAAGCATTTCAATTTGTTCTCTAAATCTATTTGCCATCCAAAGATTAATAGACCACAAATCACTTACAGGCTGATTAGTGTAGGGCAATGTATGCATATAAAATGGCGGAGGACCAAATTCAGGAGCTGCTGTTAAAAAAGACTTGCCTTCTTTTTGACGGTTTAGATAGATTTGTTTCCACCATTTTTCATGTGCTAACAATTCATTTCTATACTCCGGTGCACTAGGATCTGGTACTTGAGGGCCGCCAGGGTAACCTACACGAAGATGAACGTGATAGGCCCGCTTCATCGCTATTTCCAAATTTTCTGTTTGGTCTTCTAATAAGGATTCACCTACACAGCACCAGTGGCTAAAGTCTGCAGTTATTTTTAAATCCTTAACATCATTTAGCAATCTCACCGTGTTCCATGGCGTGAACATCGCTCTGCCGCGATGCGTTTCATGGACAATTGGCACATTTACAACTTTTTCAAGTTGAACAGCATTTTCAAAAAAATGCAATTGATCATCATAAGGCATATCATCTTTAGCACTATGAGAATTAATGAGAAGCGGTTTGAATTCAAGTGCACGTTCCACTTGTGTTTCCAACGAGGCTAAATAGTCGCCGTAAGTTAAAATTTGTGTGATATAATCTAATTCATATTTTTCAAGAAGCTCTTTAAATTGATTTTCATCTTCCTTATCTGGCAAAACGGATTCTACACCTGAATAACCCGCCTCTTTAATCATTTTAAAGCATTCTTCTAACGGTTCCGCCATGCCCCACAATGCTTTCACGATTTTTATTTCCACATGATTCACTCCTTAAGCTTTCCTGCTAGCCTGTTTTTGTATTTCGGAAGGTGTACTACCTGTATGTTTTTTGACTAAACGAGCAAAATGGTATGATGTTTTAAATCCAGTTTGGTAGGCAATTTCCCCAATCGGCAGTCCCGTATTACGCAAAAGTTCAATACCGCGTTCGATCCGATAGTGCCATAAGTATTGAACAGGAGTTCTATTTTCAAGTTTTTGAAATAAACGAATGAGATGTTCCGGGCTCACACCGCTTTTATCGGCTAAAACCTTCAACGACAATTCTTCGTGGAATTTTTCATGGATGAATTCTTTTGCCATTAGTACGGATGGATGAACCTTGCTTATGTACTGTTTTCGGCATTCCGTAATATAAAGCAGCACGGATGACTGCCCTAAAGAGCAAATAACTTCATGGTTATTCTCGGAATGATCACGGTGAATCGCCATCATTAGACTCGTTAATTGATTCATTTTATCAGAGATAGGAATGTATAAAGGAAGACTTTCGAAATCGTCTAACATTTTTTCACTGAGAATCTCTGCAGTAATGGTTATCCAGCGATGCCATGTTTCTTCCCCTTTAGCAAAAATAAATTTTTCTTGATGACCCGGTTTTAAGAATACAACATGTCCGACTGGGATTTGATTTGATACTCCGTCAATGTATATTTCCATCGAACCCGTATGAAGCAACACTAATTGCAAGTCATTTTGAAATCGAGGACCAAACTGACCTCCAGGAGGATAAACGATGGAACCCGCGTGAGCATCTTTAATAAAAAGGGGCGGATTTTTCTCAGCCGCCCTAATAGTATTGTTCATCGTCTCTTCACCCTTATTTTTATAATAATCGTGTTATGGAGTTCGATAAATTCTCTACTTTTCCTTCTATTCGATTTAGAATAATTAATATAAAGAAATTTTATTCTTCAAATCTTCTCTTTCAATGGTTGAATCACGGCGGATATAGTGACACACGTAAGATCTGCGCCATCTGTCATCTGTACGGTTCTTCCCAGAGGAATGTATGAGTAAATTATGGAAGAACACGATATCTCCGCTATTCATGACAACAGGTATCTGTTTTGATAAATCGGCCCCTTCCGTTTCGTCCGTCCATGCTTCATGCTCGTTTACATCCTTTACTCTTCCATGAGGCAGTAATCCTTCCTTGTGGCTTCCGGGGATGACCCATAAACAACCGTTTTCCTCATCAACATCTTCCATCGCAATCCATGCGGCTGTAAGCGTATTTGGCTTGTTATCAATATAATAATAATCTTGATGGGCAGCTTGACCCGGAGAGCCTGGGGATTTATAGAAGTACATACTTTGAACTCCGACCGCTTCATCGCCTAGTAGCTGTGCTAAAGTATCGCGGACAATTGGTAATTTCATCATTTGTAAGGAAAAACCATCATGTAAATGAGGGTTAAACAAACGTACTGAGAAACGATCCGTGTCACTGACTTCATGCCCTTTACGTGGATTCGCCCAGTCTGAAAGTTGCTCAGCTGAACGCGTAGTGTATATATGTGAATTAAATGCTTCAATCAAATCTTCACTGCATCCATTCCTAATGACTAAATAGCCGTCTTCTTCATATTGTTTCACTTGTTCAGGACTTAATGGAGATGTACGTTTTAATGAAATGGGTTTTAACAAAATAATCCTTCCCTTCATTTCCATAAATTTTAGAAACTACAAATATAGTAAAAGAATTTTCTGAAAAATAAAATACACCAATTCAACCTATTTGTGTCTAAAATTGATATAAATAGATAAAATAAAGCACGAACCCCTCCTTTTTTAAAATAGGAGGGGTTCGCGAATATGGGTATCATCATCGACCATTACTATTTTGGCCATTGCTTCTCATTCCTTTTAAACAATTTCTTTCAAACGTAATTGCTGCTCTGCAAATTCGCGATACAGGGAGTGAGTTTGTAATAGTTGTTCATGAGTACCGCTTCCTGTCATTTTTCCCTTTTCTAGAAAGATAATTTGGTCTGAATCAATCACAGTGGATAAACGATGGGCAATAACGAGGGTAGTTCGACCCTTCATTAAATTTTGCAATGCCTGCTGGACAACCAATTCCGATTTACTATCAAGACTGGAGGTTGCTTCATCTAACATTAATATTTTTGGATCCCTTAAAAAGGCACGTGCAATCGCAATTCGTTGTCTTTGACCACCGGATAATTTCATTCCTCTTTCCCCAACCTCTGTATCATAGCCATTCGGCAGCTCGGAAATAAATTGATCCGCATAGGCCATTTTTGCCACGCGATACAAGTCCGCATCCTCAACAGTTTTTTCGATGCCGTAACAGATATTATCACGAATGGTGCCCGAAATAATAGGGCTTTCCTGTGATACATAGCCAACTTGACTCCGCCATGATTCCAGCGAAAAATCATTAATCGATTCTTCGCCAAGACGAATTTCACCACTCTGCGGTTGGTAAAAACGCTCAAGTAATGAAAAAAGCGTTGTTTTTCCACTGCCGCTAGGACCCACTATCGCTGTCACCTTTCCTGCCTCGATAGAAAAACTTACATCCTTAAGTACCTCTTCACCTTTTTTATAAGAAAAATTCAAATGATCGACTGTAATGGTTTGATGCACATTTTGAACAGGATGATCTGCGTTGTCCTGTTCCTCAAACGAATCCATGATGGCGATAATCCGTTCTGTTGCACCAGTTGATTTATTAAATTGGGTAATAAAACCGGCAATTTGCCCCATTGGCATGACTATCTGGAAAAGATACATAATGAATGCGACTAAGTCGCCTGCTGTTAAAGCTCCTGAAGAAACTCTCATGCCGCCATAGCCTAGAATGACAACAAGTAATACCATGATTACAAGCCCAATTAGCGGCGTGATTAACGCTTGAATCTTTGCCTCTTTTAAACCATATAGAAACAATTGGTTAATCCCCATTTTTCCATTCTTATACTCTAAAGGTTCCGCATTCGATGCTTTGACGAGACGTATTTCAGATAACACTTGCTGGAGGACTGAAGTAAATCGTGCCGTTTCGTCCTGCATCCCTTTTGATACCTGGTGCATTTTTTTCCCTAATACCACTAAAATCAATGCCGAAAGTGGAATCGCAATAAACATTAACAATGTCATTTTCCAATCCAAAATCAGTAAAACAACGAGTGAACCAATGATGGAAATGATGCCTGTTAGAAAACCGGAAAGATGCTCCGTTATCAATCCTTTGACCACTGCCGTATCATTTGTCATTCTGCTGACGGTGTCTCCTGATTGATGTTCATCATAAAAATGGATCGGCAGGACAAGGAGCTTCTTCCATAATCGCTCACGAATTCCCGCAACAACGGATTGACCGATATGGCTTAATAGATAAATGGATATTCCGCTCGCTATGGCTTGAACAGAAAGAGCACCAATAAGGAGAAGGATTCTCCCTGTACTTAATGCACTAATCGAAAAATCGTTAATCAGATTTTTTGTAAAAAGCGGAACCAATAGCCCCACCAAAGTCGTACTTACACTTAATAGTAATGCGATCCAAAGTAAAAGTTTAGGCGGCCTTGTTTGCTGCACAAGGTTAATAAATTGGCGCCATCCTTTTTGTTTCTTTCCTTTTTTCATATATATTTACATCCTTTCAAATCTTATAAAAAGGATTATACAAAACATATATGAATTGAATATGAATTGGCAGAATCGTTCTAATAAGTTTAGGCATCTTCTTTTTCAGAAGATGCCTCTATATTTTTGTTGCAACGGGGTACTCGGCGCCCTATGCTACTTCGTTTTCGATTCTTCCATTTTTCCTTTTTTTATTACCACCAAGTACTTTTAACGATAGGTAGATTCCTGACCCTGTTAAGAAAATCATCGCAATTGCAGTAAGGTCGATTAACCATTTAATATTGGTTGTTCCAATTCTTCCTTCATGCAGACCTCTGATGATACTCATGAAGGAACCTTGGGAATTTTCTCCTCGGAGACCGCCTTGACCTGGAAACTGGCCGTTTGTGTTAGCCCCAGGTTGGGCTTGAGTCTGGTTATTAGTCTGGTTTTGTCCTTTCGTCTGACCTTGTGGTTGTCCAGGTGCTTGGCTTGAATCTGAGCTTGTTCCTGGCAATTGGCCTGGGTTCATTTGCCCTGGCTGGATATTCCCCATTCTTTCCGTCTGGGATTGTCCGATAAGCCACGGCTCATTCATTAACAAACCCGTGATAGACTCCATTAAAATAAATATAGAACAAATTAAACCAATCCATAAATGTGCTTTTCTCGTTTTTTTCATCATCATACTCCTCGTATTAATTAATATGGCTGTTAAACTTAGTTGTTGATTTGCGCTCCAGGTGCGAGCGGTTCGCGGGCGTGCCGGGGAGTCTCCTCAGCGCCTTGGCGCCTGCGGGGTCTCCCCTGCCCCGTACTCCCGCAGGAGTCTTCGCACCTTCCGCTCCAATCAACATTGTTAAAAATCAACAATGACTTTTAACACATCATTAATTGATTGATGCGATTATTAATTACCGCCTTTTCCAGTTCCGCTTGGTGCGCCCATTCCGCCGCCATTTGGAGGCATTCCTCCTCCGGTCATTCCACCCATGCCGCCCATACCTTGCATCATCCCTCCTTGGCTATTGGAGGAACTGCTGGTAGAAACCTGTGGTAAGAGAATATTGTCACCTTCACTTACTCCCTCCGTTATTTCCACATATTCATCTGTAGCAATCCCTGTTTTCACGGTCTTTTGATCATTCGTGCCAGCAGCGTTATCAGTGTTTGTGCCGGCTGAAGCAATAAAGACATATTTTTCATTATTATTTGTGTGAACGGCATCGACTGGGACATAAAGTGCATTTTCTTTGCTATTCGTTAGAATGCTTGCCTCAGTACTCATGCCAACCTTTAGATTGTCTGGCTGTTCAATATGAATCGTTACATCAAAAGTAGATGACCCGTTTGCTGAGGTACCTTCCTCTGCTACCGCAGTCACTTTCCCTGTATAGGTTTTATCAGGATAGGCGCTTACCGTTAAGCTGACTGCTTGATCCTTTTTAATTTTCGGTATGTCCAGCTCATCAACTTGGACAACTGTTTGTAAATTTTTGTAGTTGGTCAAATGCGCCACTGCCTGTCCGTTTGTGACGCGCTCACCTGCAGCTACTGAAACAGTTGTTACCACACCATCGGCTGGAGCCGTGATAGGATCACTGTCATCTGTGAAGGTAATCATTTCATCTCCCTCTTTCACTTCCTCACCGGTTGTAACCAGCACTTCATCTATTTCGTTATTATCAATTGTTGATTTTATATCTTCGCTTGTAATTGGCTCCACCGTACCTGAGCCGCTGATTTTTACTTCTAGCTTTCCTTTTTGCACGACTGCGGTCCTTGTTTGTGCTGTCACTTCATTGCTGCTTGATTTTGAATGAAACCACTGATACCCTACAAATCCAATTACCAAAACACTTACTATGATCCAAACCCACTTTTTCACTAATCCTGCTCCTTTCACCCACGATAGTGTTACGACCATTCTCCGTGGGAGCTTTTATTTGATAGGCCTATTATCGTGTGCCAACCTTAACTTATACTTAACAAAAAAAGCGAACAGTGACAGGCACTGTTCGCTCATATATAATCTTTGCTAACCAGTTGGCAGCTTCATTTTATCCCAGATTGTTGAAAAATAATGTCTGACCATTCCTAATTTGTCTCGCGACGTGTTAGTTAAGATTGGGTCTGCAACGGGCTTTTCCAGCAACTCTATTTCCTGTTCCTTTTCAATAGAACCTACATCCATTAGTTCGGGGCTGTAGATTGTATTTCCAGCCATGATGCTGCGAATCGAGCAGGCTAACTCCTCACTTGGACCATCCTTCAATAAGTACCCCTTTACATCCGCCTTTAAAGCCCGCTCAAAATAGCCAGCCCTTGCAAAGGTTGTTAAAATAATGACTTTACATCCTAATGACTTTAACTCCTCTGCTGCCTCTAGTCCGCTCATTTGGGGCATTTCTATATCCATGATACAGACATCCGGCTGCAATTGATGCACAAGAGCAACGGCCTCTTCTCCATTGCCGGCCTGCCCGACCACTTCCATATCATCTTCCATATTAAGCAGGGAACCTATTGCTCCTAACAGCAATTCCTGGTCTTCGGCAATGACAATTCGAATCATATACACTCTCTCCTATTCGGGCAGAGCCATTATGCAGAAACTCCCCATAAATGCAGGGGAGTCAGCCAAAATGGTGTAGTTATAGTTCAGGTTTAGCTTGAATAGAAATACTTTTTTTCGCTATAGTTCGAACATCTTTAAAGGTTACAAAATTCTTTTCTTCCTCATCCCATAAACGGAATCGGAGTGACTTTAAACTGGTTACAAGAGAAATCGTTGGTACATTTTGTAATGGAAGCGTGTTGTTGTGCGCTTCTTCCAGTTTGTAATTCGGCACCCTTGGGCTTAAATGGTGAACATGGTGAAATCCAATATTTCCTGTAAGCCATTGTAATACTTTTGGAAGCTTATAGAATGAACTTCCTTCCACAGCTGCCTTTACATACTCCCAATCTTTATCTTCCTCAAAATAAGAATCTTCAAATGTATGCTGTACGTAGAACAGCCAAATGCCTGCTGCCCCTGAAATCATGAAAATGGAACCTTCCACTAAAAGGAATGCTTGCCAGCCGATAGCCCAGATCAGCAATCCTATTACAGCTGCAATCAGTATATTCGTCAAATATGTGTTCATGCGTTCCTTCTTTTTGGCACCTTTACGGTTAAATCTATTTTTAAGAAGGAAAACATAAATTGGTCCTAGTACAAACATGACAAAAGGATTGCGATAAAAACGATAGGCTAAACGAAGTTTAAGTGGCGCTGCTAAATATTCATCCACTGTAAGGGTCCAGATATCACCTGTACCACGCTTATCCAAATTACCGCTTGTTGCATGATGAACAGAATGCTCGTGGCCCCATTTACCAAACGGGAATAACGTTAATACCCCCATCGCAGTCCCCAATATTCTATTGGCACGGCGACTTTTAAAAAAGGAATAATGGGTGCAATCATGGAAAATAATGAAAATTCTTGTCAAAAATCCTGCAGCTATTATACATGGTACTAATGCTAACCAATAAGAAACAGACAGGCTAATATAGGCAAGGTACCATAAGATCATAAACGGTGCGACCGTATTAATAATCTGCCAAACACTTTCTCTTGTTGTTGAATTTTCAAAGGGAGCAACTTGCTTTCTTAAATTTTTAGTGTCTTGTAAGGTCATAGGATTGGAATTCCCTTCTTTATGTGTCGTTATATCAAAGTATATCGGAAGGAAGATGGACTTGTTAGTAGCAGGTGTCATGTACGGGACATGATAAATGTCATATTCAGTAGAAAAATCGGAGATAATTTTTCATTTTGTGTTTAGTAATCATAACGATTAAAAACACTAAGTGTGGCTTAGTATGTTTTTAAAGAACTGGAATAAACTCGAAATAAGACCAATTCAATGAAGAGAGTGATACAAGTGATGGAAATTACCTTTAAAGCCTTTGGGATCACAAATGAAATCGATTTGAATAAAATTGCCATTCACTGCGGCATTCCGAAAAAATTCACCTGGGAAGAGCCTCTAATCTTAAAAGGCGATATTCTAAAATCCATACTTACAAAAAATGTGGACGAATCTCAAATGGTGCTCGTTTTTTCTTTTGGCAGCATTGTCTTAATAAATCACTCAGACGCACGTGAGATGAAAGATTTATTTACCTACATCCATTCCTTCGAGCCAGATTTTGAAATCGAACATGCTGATAAATATACAGACGATTACAGTCTTCACATCCAAGAAACTGAAAACATCGAATTAACCGATGAATATGTGGTGGTACCTGAATATGAAGAGTTTTATCCTGAAGTGATATCCACTGTGCTCGCAAAATCGGTGGCTCTTGAGAAGACGGAAGAACAGCTCGGACAAATTCATGATAAGCTTGAGACAATGATTGACAGATTGGAAAAAGGCAGGCTGCGAATCGGGAACAAGGAACTGGCAAGAACCACAGCAAAAATCGTCCGTCATGAGTATAATACCCTTGCCTATATCATGATTCTCGATAAACCCGACATTACCTGGACCAGCAACAGCGCCAGCGAATTTTATGACAAAATGGGTGATTTCTTTGAATTGAACGACCGCTATAAAATCCTAAAAAGCAAAACAGAAATTCTGTATAACATCATGGATGGTTTTTCTACCATCTCCCATTCCATCCGCGGCCTTTTTGTTGAGTGGATCGTCGTAATTCTCATTGTTATTGAGATACTCCTAACTATTTTTGAAATAGCAGGATGGCTTCCAAAATGATAGTTATTTAATTCACAAAAAATTCAATTAATCCGACACTTACTATTTCTAATTAACGATATAATACGATTGTCACCTCAAAAGTTCCCCATCTATGCCTCTCATGTATTTTTAAAAAATATAGAAAGCAGGTTGATTAGTTTTATGAAAAAAAGCGGCACAACCAAAGATTTTTTTAGTGGAAACAATTTGCAGGTAAAAGCATTTAAACATGAATTTGCAAATCCAAAGGAACGACAGGAATTTTTAATGAATTTAGCAATAAGTTCTGAATTTGACATGCGGCACCGAGGTCTTCTGCTATATTACGGAAAGGATTTCATTGCCTACAAACGTGAAAAACCCTCCGACCAAAACCGCAACGAATTCCTCCGTGTCATTTCGAAATTTATGGCCAATTACCTAGAAGATAACTGCCCTCCCTCATGGCAGCAATGTCAGTCCGCGTTTTGGGAAGAATTGATCTTCACCTTTTTTCCACATTCCATGAAAATTACCCCAAACGAAAAAGAAGTTGAAACCTTCCTATTTCAATTAAAGAAATTTGTCAGGTGGCTTGACCGGCGCGCAGGTACTTCTTGGTGTTCAGTAGTCGAGAAATTTGCCCAAGCGGCCAGCTCTGAACTTAAAGTCTGCGAGAAACTGCTAAATGCCCTCTTTTTAATCGACTTCCCTCGAATTCATCAAAGTGATTGGAATCGCGATCAAGATATTGAGAAGGTGTATCAGAAATTTAACCATTGTACTGATCAACTTGATAGTCTATTTGAAGTGACCAGCAGGATCGAGGACACCGTTGTCTTAACTGAATTCGATACTAATCGTACTTACTACATAAAAGGCCTGCCAAGCAATTTAATAGAGCCAGGCATTATTATGAGTGGTATGATAGGCAGAAGAAGCGGGGAATTGGTTTGGAGTTGGTTCCAAACAGAGGGAATCTATCCGCAAAAAGGAAAAAAGCACCTTACTTTGAACACGAATCCTGTATCCAATTAATTTTTATTGGAAGTTTTTTGTTAAAACCTATAGAACATTATAAGATTAGTCTTTAAAATAGGAATATAGTATTCTTGACTACTTTGGAGTGACAGAAGATGGACGAAACAGAACCGTACTATATAACTCAATCTAAGAGATTCTGCAAAGAACTTGGAATGGACCCTAACGATATAGCAAGTCCAAAAAGATTTTTGACAAAAGAAGAGCTTTTTATGAAAACGAAAGCCTATAGTGAGATCTTGGAAGTTGTAAGTTATTTTTCAACTAAACTTTTAGATTCATTAAAGGGAACCCCTATTTTAATCAGTGTGTCTGATTCAAACGGATACTTGTTACATATGGCTGGCGACGAAACCATCAAATCTACTGTCGAAGAATTTGGTATTAAGATAGGAAGCCTTTTTACACAGGAAGATACGGGGACAAATGTCATTAGCTTAGTCTTACAACAAAGGCACCCTATTTCCTTAATAGGTAAAGACCATTATCATAAGTTTCTATATGAAATAGCTTGTTACGGTGCACCGTTTCATTACACCGATGAAGATCATTTATTAGGCAGTGTAAGCATCATGGTGCCGATGTTTTACCAGAATCCTTTATTACTAACGATGCTATCTCAGGTAGTTGATTCTATTGAAAGAGAATTGCTGCTTAGAAAACAAAATAGAAAGCTTAATATCTTAAACCAAATTATGTTAAGCAGAACTAGAAATGGCATCATCATAACAAATGAAAAAGGAACTACAATAGAGTTTAATGATTTTGCTCTGCAAATTTTTAACCAAAGAAGTAGTGCGGTGATTGGAAAAAGTATATATGATTCTGTTTTGATTGGAGAATATTTTCGACGGGTTATTGTGTATGGTGAAAAATATGAAAACGAAGTCCTTACATTTACAAACGAAAATGGTAATGATATCGTTTGTTTATTTGACGCGCAGCCAATCTATGAGGAAGAAAGATTAATTGGCGGATTTGGTCAATTTCGAGACATCACGGACAGGTATTTATTTGAAGAAAAAATGAAGGAAGCTGAAAAGCTAGCACTTGCTGGACGAATTGCCGCTGGTATCGCCCATGAAATACGGAATCCGCTAACCACCGTCAGGGGCTACCTTCAATTCCTTGAAAAAGAGGTTGACGAAAGTACCTCTAAGTTATTTTCTAATTTGCTAATTCCAGAAATTGATCGGGCAAATAAAATTATTACAGATTTCTTGAGTATCACGAAACCATCGATTAAAGAGTTTGAACTCATTCAAGTTCAGCATTTTTTAGGGGATTACCTTTTGAAATTTCTCAAAAGTGAATCGTTATTATACAGTGTTGAATTGGATATTGATATTCCTCCGGATGCTAAAAATCTTACCATCCTATGTAATCGCGAGGAATTATTGCAGGTTTTCATTAATTTAATTCAAAACTCCGTACAGGCCAAAAGGGATGCTCCTTTAAAAATTAAACTCTCCACCAGAGTAGTTCCTGAACATGTCCAATTTATTTTTAGTGATAACGGGAAAGGCATTCCTCCTTCCATCTTGACCCATATTTTCGAACCGTTCTTTTCTACTAAAGATTTTGGAACCGGTTTGGGCTTACCCGTGTCACAAAAGATTGTGGAAAACCATAAAGGAACGATGCAGGCCAGCAGTGATAATCTGGGCACAGAATTTGTTATTGAACTACCAATCCATTCCTGACCTGAAATTTTAAAGGGGGCCATCTGTCGATGATGGCCCCCTTGATTAAATATTATTTTTACGTTTATTGAACATTTTTCTGATAATGCGAATTTGGCCTCTGTGACTTAATTCGTCCTCAAACACATGAAACCATTTGAAAAAATTGTTGGCTGGCCGGTCATACCAAAAAGGAGCTTGCTCATATAGCCATTCATCGGGAAGTGTTTTAAACTTTTCAATGGTTGTGTTTCTAACATCAGACAATTCCTTAAGATAATCATCGATTGTTTTCTCTTTAATGCATTCCTGCCAAATGCTCCCTAAATCCAGCCCAGCTTGAAAGTTGCTAAACTCCTCCTCGGTTAGATCACGATTTTCAAATGTCACGATCTGATAAGTTTTTTCTACAGCGGCCATATGTGCCAGCAGCATCCCGATAGAATTAGCATCCTCATCATAAAGAAAGTCCAGTTCCTCTATTGTTAAATCCTTTACGGCATGTATCGTTGTTTCTCTCGTATAATTCATCATCGAAACTAATTTGCTAAACTCCAGGCCTAAGCCAGCTTCTTGGTCAATTAAATATAATGTTGCTGCATCTACCTTCACCAATTTCACCTCTATATTTCAGATTGGTACTATAATTCTGTTTAAAACTGGAATATCCTTCAAAAAGAGCTCTGAAACCACCATTTTTCGTGGTAGAATTCTATTAAATCTAGAAAAGCAGGTGACCGGTGTGACTAAATCCCAAAAAGTAACCCTATATTTTGTCCGTCATGGAGAAACGCAATTTAATGTGGAACGTCGATTGCAGGGATTTGCTGATTCCCCGCTTACTGAAAAAGGAATCGCCCAGGCCCAGGCAGTTGGAAGAGGATTAGCGGATGTTGAATTCAAAGCAGCCTATTGCAGTGAGAGTCAGCGGGTGATTGATACAGCCAATCATGCATTAGGAGACCGAAAAATACCGCTATCGACCGATGCGCGCCTTAAAGAAATGAACTTTGGTGTCCTTGAATCATTATTGAGATCCGAAATTACCGCTCGATATGGGAATATACTTGAGACTTTATTTAGTCTTACTGATTTTAATTTGGCTGCTCCTGAAGGGGAGTCCTATTCAAAACTCTATTCACGGACTTGTATAGCGATTGATGAGATTCTTAAAAATCATGAGCTTGAAGGAGGAAATATTCTTGTATTCTCACATGGCGTAACTATCGGTAATTATTTAATGCAATTAACCAAAAGCGAAAAATATCTTCACCATGATAATTGCAGTGTAACTGTTGTCAGCTACCTGAACGGGGAATTTCAAGTGGAACGGGTTGCGGACACGTCTTTTAGAGAACACGGGGCAAATTGAAAAATACCATTGGGATGGCTAAGCAAGAAGGGATCTTATCGACCATCATGCCAATTTATCCGAGCTGACAGGCTTTATGAATTGCTTCTATCGACCGTCATGGCAATTTTTCTGAACTGACGGGCTTTATGAACTGCTCTTATCGACCGTCACAGCTTTATTTCTGAGCCGACGGGCTTTATGAGCCGCTCTTATCGACCGTCACAGAGTTCTTTCTAACGGGGCATGCTTTTAACTTCGTAAAACAAAAAGAGCGATTACTTTATTAGCAATCGCTCTTACTTAATAGGTTATTTTTATGTATATATAGTGGGCCTAAATGGACTCGAACCATCGACCTCACGCTTATCAGGCGTGCGCTCTAACCAGCTGAGCTATAGGCCCATATGGAGCGGGTGATGAGAATCGAACTCACAACATCAGCTTGGAAGGCTGAGGTTTTACCACTAAACTACACCCGCAATGTGGTATTAAAGAATGGCTGGGCTAGCTGGATTTGAACCAACGCATGTCGCAGTCAAAGTGCGATGCCTTACCGCTTGGCTATAGCCCAATATTATGAATGTAATGGGGCGACTGATGGGAATCGAACCCACGAATGTCGGAACCACAATCCGATGCGTTAACCACTTCGCCACAATCGCCAAAATCTATATATCAATAGCAGCAAACCTGCTAGGAAAAAAATGGCGGTCTGGACGGGACTCGAACCCGCGACCTCCTGCGTGACAGGCAGGCATTCTAACCAACTGAACTACCAGACCATATTGCGGGGACAGGATTTGAACCTGCGACCTTCGGGTTATGAGCCCGACGAGCTACCGGACTGCTCCACCCCGCGACGGTAAAAATACATTATTTTGTAAATAAGTTATAAACCATATAATTATTATGGCGGAGGAAGAGGGATTCGAACCCCCGCGCGGTTTAACCCGCCTGTCGGTTTTCAAGACCGATCCCTTCAGCCGGACTTGGGTATTCCTCCGTTATAAAAAACT